>JBBRMA010000002.1:0-383605 GCA_038231075.1 Myxococcales bacterium
CCGTCGCCAGAGGGCCGATGACCGGCGCATCGCTGCGTTGCTCGTCGTCGCCGTACAGAAAGTACGGCTCCCTCCTCGCGCCTTGCGCTGCTTGGTCCTCATCCCTCGGGCTCGGTCCGGAGTTTGCGGACACGCCCTAGTGAGGCGCGGGTGCTCCGGGCGGCGCCGAGGGCGGCGGTGAAGGCTGCGAGCCCTGCGGCAGCGGCGGCGTAGGACGCTGCGCGGCCGCCGGGTTGAAGGCGCTTTGCGCCTCGGGCAGCTCGGCCTTGAGCGTCTCGATGCGGTTCGGCGTCGAGGGGTGATCGCTCAAGAACTGCGGCGGCTCCTTGCCCGCCGAGTACTCCGCCATGCGCTGCCAGAAGTCGAGCGCCTTGGCCGGGTCGTAGCCCGCCTTGGCCATGAGCACGAGGCCGATGTGGTCCGCCTCGGACTCCTGCCGGCGCGAGAAGGGCAGATCGACGCCGAGCTGAGCGCCGATGCCGAGCGCGGCGCCGACCGCCTGGGTCGCCTCGGGCTTGCCCGCGTTGACGGCGGCCAGCAGGCCCGACTCGCCGAGCTGCAAGAGCGTGCTGCGCGAGAGCCGCTCGGCGCCGTGGTGCGCCAGGGCATGCGAGATCTCGTGCGCGAGCACGGTGGCGAGCCCGGTGTCGTCCTGCGTGAGCTGCAGGATGCCGGAATAGACCGCGATCTTTCCACCCGGCATGCACCAGGCGTTCACCGTCTTCGGTTCGTCGATGACGCTGAACTCCCATTGATAGCCAGGGTGGAACTCGCGCTCGGCGGTGTCGGCCAGCCGCGCCGCCACCCGCGCCACCTGCGCGTTGTGCTCCAGATTGGTGTCCTTCTTCGCTTTTCCCAGCGTCTGTACGTACTGCTGCGCGCCGAGCTGGTTAACGGTGTCGTCGCTGACGAGGCTCAGCTCCCGGCGGCCGGTGACCGGCGCGGTGGTGCATCCAGAGAAGGCCGCGCCCATGGCCAGGGCGCCTGCCAAGGCAAGCACGAAGGAGAGAAGGCGGCGAGTGCGAGTGGTCATGGCCCGCACCGTAACCATCGGCTCGGGCTGCGGCCGTCGGACAAGCTGACCGCCGTCGGAATCTGAACGGCGATTCAGATTGTCTACTCGAGATCGTCGTCCAGATCGGAGCCGTCGTCCGGCTCGGTGAGCGGCGCCGGCGCGGGCGTGCGCTCGGGCAGCGCCTCGAGCTTGTGCACCGAGAGCTTCTTGTCCTCCTCGCGCGCCGTCACTTTCAGCGCCCCTTGCGCGTCTACCTCGAAGGTCACCAGCACGCGCGCGCTGCCGGCCTTTTGCGCCGACACTCCGTCCACCGCGTACCAGCCGTCGCTGTGCAGCTTGCTGGCCGTGCGGCCGGCGCCGCGAAGCACGTGGACGAAGAGCTTGCCGTCTTCGTCCTTCGCGTTGGTAAAGCTCTCGGTGGCGCTGGTCGGCAGCTCGCTTCCTTGCGCGACCAGCTGGGCCACGCTGCCGCCGGGCTGCTCGATGGCCAGCGACTCGCCGAGCGAGACCTTGGCGCGGGTGGTGCAGCCTTGCGTGCACGCGAGCGCCGCGGCCAGGGCACTCATCAAGAGGGACGCTCTCACGCGAAGGCCTCCTGCAGCGACTCGCCGAGCATCCGCAGCGCGTGGTCGATCTGCGGTCGCGAGACGATCATCGGCGGTGCGATGCGCATGGTGTTGCCGTACAGCCCGCCCTTGCCGACCAGCAGGCCGCGCTTCCTGGTTGCCTCCATCAGCCGACCCGCGGCCGCCGCGTCAGGCTCCTTGGTCTTCGGATCCTTGACCAGCTCCATCGCCTGCATCAAGCCCATCCCGCGCACGTCGCCGACGCGGGGAAAGTCGCGCTGCAGCTGCTCGAGGCCATCGCGCAGGGCCGCGCCCATCATCTGGGTGTTGAAGAGCAGCCGCTCCTCCTCGATGACGGCGATGGTCGCGCTCGCCGCCGCCATGCTGACGGGGCTGCCGCCGAAGGTCGAGATCTGCGCGCTCCGCCACCGGTCCGCGACGCTCGCCTTGGCCATGGTGAGGCCGATGGGCTGGCCGTTCGCCATCCCTTTGGCGCTCGTCAAGATGTCGGGCTCGACGCCGAACTGCTCGACGCCCCACCACTTGCCGCCGGTGCGACCCCACGCGGTCTGCACTTCGTCGGCGATGAAGAGCCCGCCCGCGTTGCGGACAATCGGGACGGCGATCTGGAAGTATTCCTTCGGCGGCACGATGAAGCCGCCCACGCCCAGGATCGGCTCGGCGATGAAGCCCGCGATCTGGCCGGTGGTCGTGGTCTCGATCAGGTTCTTGATGTCCTTGGCGCAGGCGACGCCGCAGTCGGGATACTTCAAATCGAAATCGCAGCGATAGCAGTAGGGCGCGTGGGCGTGCTTGATGCCGGCCACTTCGCTCTGCAGCGGGCGATAGTTCTGGTTGCCCATCATGCTCTGCGCCAGCGCGCCGCGGCCGCCGTAGCTGTGGCGGAGCGTGACCAGGTCGGTGCGCCCCGTCGCCACCTTTGCCAGCGTGACCGCGGTCTCGTTGGCCTCGGTGCCCGAGTTGGTGAAGAACACCTTGTTCGGCTTCATCGGCCCGAGCTGCACCAGCTTCTGCGCCAGCTCGAGCTGCGGCCGCGTGGGGTAGAGCGTCGAGACGTGCACGAGCTTCTTCTGCTGGGCGACGGCGGCCTCGGTCACGCGCGGGTGGCAGTGGCCGACCGAGACGGTGAGGATGCCGCCGAAGAAGTCGAGATACTCGCGGCCCTGCACGTCCTTCAGGTGCATGCCGGCGCCCGACTCCAGCACCAGCGGCTCCTGGTAGTAGGTGCTGACGTTGGGAAAGAGCAGCTCCCTTTGCTGCCGAAGAAGGTTCTCTGGACTCTCCATTCCTCATCCCTAGCGCGAGGAAGCGGGCGAGCACAATGCGGCCGATGGACGGTCGGCCGTGGTCGCCTTCGCCCGCCGCGAGTCCCCATCAACTCCTTGCAGTCCACTCGAGGCTTTTAATGAGCTCTCTCCGGCCCTTTGCCGCCGCCTGTCCCGCCGCCCTCTTGGCTCTCGCGTTGGCGGCCCCTGCGCTGGCGGACGGCGCCTCCCCGCTCGACACCCGCTACGCCGACGCCAACAGCGACCGCGTCATCCTCTATTCGACGGCCGAGACGCACCCGGCCGGCACCTTCTATTTCTCCGACTACGAGATCGTCCTCTTGCAGCTCGGCTATGCGATCACCGACCACCTCCAGATCTCGCTGACGGGAGTGCCGCCGCTCGTCGACAAGCAGCCCTATTTCTTCGATCTGACGGCCAAGCTGAACCTCTATCGCGGCGACACCTTTCGCGCGGCCCTGCAGTTGGCCGGCGATGGGCTCTATGTGCCGCAGACGAGCCCGAGCAGCCTCTTCGGCGTTCGCGCCGGCGCCATCGGGCAGTTCTGCCTCCAGGCCGGCTGCCTCTCGAGCCTGACGCTCAACGCCGGGACGTTCATCAACAACCGCGCCAACGACCTCGTGCCCGTCTACCTCGCGGCCGGCTTGATCTTCCACCTCTCCGATCTGGTGAAGCTGATGGTCGAGCCGAACTACGCGGTGGCCATCGGCAACGGCAAGATCGACGGCCCCACGGGCTTCTTGCTCAACTATGGAATCCGCCTCTCGGGCAAGCAGTTCGGCTTCGACCTGGCCTTCGTGCGGCCCATCGGCGCCGACTCCGGCAGCCTGGTCCTCGGCGTGCCCGTGCTCTCCTTCACCTATCGGACCGACCCGACGCCTTCGCGGGCAAACCAGGACTCGCCCTAGCAGACTGCTCTTGCACCAAGCCGGCCCGCCGAAGGAAGGCGCTTGTGGGTGCTCCTCGGCGACCACGTTCGCGCGTTGTTGCCGCGCGCCGATCTGCCGATAACAGGAAGGCACCCGCTCGCGGAAGAGGTCACCCGATGAGAGCGCTCTTGCTGGTCACGCTCGCCACGCTGCTGGCCGCCCCGGTGCTGGCCGCGGCGCCGGTCGCCAGGACCATCGCGTGCTCGGCGAGCGCACCGCAGCCGGGCGGAATCTGCTCGCCCTACGACCGTACCTATTGCCGCTTTGCCGACGGGACCCTGCTCCGCGACGACGCCCGCGACCCGAACGCCCCGTATCTCTTGCGGCCCGTGCCGCAGCAGGCCGACCTCTATTGCCGCTATGACGCGGACCTGCGCCCCGCGGGCGTCGAGACCGTGCACTCGCCCGCGGAGCAGAAGCGGCGCCTGGACGCCTCCAAGCTGCGCCGCCACCACCAATAGTCAACTCAAGCCTAACTAAAAGCCAACTCTACCAGACCTCGCAGTGGTCCTTGGGCGCCATCCTGCTGCCCGCCTGGCACTGGAAGGCGGCGGCGAAGTCGGGGTCGTCGGTCAGCGGCCCGATGACCCGATACCGGCCGGGCGAGTGCGAGTCGGTCTTGACCCTGGTGCGCACCTGTTCGTCGCGCGTGTTCTCGCACCAGACCTGCGCGGCCGAGAGGAAGAAGCGCTGATCGTCGGTGAACCCGCCGGCCTTGTTTCCCGCTGGCCTGTCCCCGCGGTGCAGCTTCCAGGCGCGATAGGCCAGCTTGAGACCGCCGATGTCGGCGATGTTCTCGCCGAGCGTGAGCCGGCCGTTCAAGTGCATGTCGTCGAGCACGGTATAGCCTTCATATTGCTTCGCCACGCAGGTGGCCCGCTCCTCGTAGGCCTTGGCCACCTCGGGGGTCCACCACTCGCGCAGGTTGCCGTCGCCATCGAAGCGCCGGCCCTGGTCGTCGAACCCATGCGTCAACTCATGACCCATGACATAGCCGGCGGCCCCATAGTTGGCGGCGTCGTCCTGGCTCAGGCCAAAGAAGGGCACCTGCAGGATGCCGGCGGGGAAGACCATCTCGTTCAAGCCGGCATTGTAATAGGCATTCACTTGCGGGGGCGTCATTCCCCAGTCGGTGCGATCCAGCGGCTTGCCGATCTTGGCCAGCTGCCGCCGGGTCTCGAACGCCGCGGCGGCCATCGCGTTGCCGAGATACGACTTTCGATCGACGCCTAGAGTTGAGTAGTCGCGCCAATGGTCGGCGAACCCGACCTTGTTGAACACCTTGTGGAGCTTGTCCAGCGAGGCCGTGCGCGCCGCCGCGTCCATCCAGGGCACGGTGTCGAGGTTTTGCTCGAAGGCCTTCTCGATGTCCTGGATCATCTGCTTTGCGACCGCCTTGCCTTCGTCGCCGAAGCTGTCCTTGACGAAGAGCCGGCCGAGCGCCTGGCCCATCGAGCCATCGACGAAGGCGACGCACTTCTTCCAGCGCGGCAGGTCCTCCTTGGCGCCGGTGAACGCGGCCGAGGTGTAGTGGAACTTCTCGTCCACCCAGGCCTTGCCGAGCCGGTCGGCGGCTGCGTCGAGGACGTGCGCGCGCAGATAGGTCTTCCAATCGGCGAGCGAGACGCTGGTCAATTGCGCGTCCAGGCCGGCAAAGAAGGCCGGCACGGCGACGTTGAGCGCCTGCTGTCCGGCTCGGCCCAACTCAATGAAATAGGCCGTCCAGGCAAAGTGCGGCGCCGCGGCGACGAGGCCCGCGCGGTCGATGCGGTGATAGACGTTCTCGGGCTTGCGCCGCTCGGCGCGCGGCAGCGAGACCTTGGCGAGCGCGGTCTCGATCTCCATCACCTTGGCCGCGTGGGCCTTGGCGTCGCCGGCCGATTCCCCGGCGAGCTGTAGCTGCGCGGCGATATGCTCGAGATACGCCTTGCGCACGCCCTCGAATCGCGCGTCCTCGTACATATCGCGGTCGGGCAAGCCCAGGCCGCCCTGATCGGCGCCCGCGATCACCTCCTTGGCGTTCTTGAAGTCCTGCTGCTGGCGGAAGCCGAAGAGCACGGGAATGCCCTCGAGCTGCAGCGCGGCCACCTCGGCGGCGAGGTGCTCCTGGCTGTCGATTCCGTCGATGGCCGCGAGCAGATCGTGCAGCACCTTTTGCGAGGCGGTCTCCGCGCTCAGGTCGTCCATGCAGGTTGCGTACAGATCGCCGAGCTTGCGCGAATCGTTGTCGCCGGTCTTGCTGGCTGAGGCGGCCTCGAGGAGCGTGCGCAGCTTCTCTTCATTGCGCTTGTCGATCTCCGAGAAGCTGCGCACCCAGCGAGACCGATCGGGCGGGATGGGCGTGCTCTTCATCCAGCCGCCGCAGGCGAATTGATAGAAGTCCTGGCAGGGCTCGACGGAGCGGTCCAGGGACGTCTCATCGACGCTGGCCACGGGCTCCTGCCGGTTGGTCGAGCGGGCGCCGCTGCAGGCAAGCGTTAGGGTTGCCAGTAAGTAGACTCTGCGGATCATCACCACACCTCGCAGCGCTTTTCGGGCGCCATCTTGCTGCCGGGCTTGCATTGAAAGGCGGCGGCGAAGTCCGGCAGATCCTGCATCGGCCCGTTGGCCCGGAAGCGCTCGGGCGAGTGCGGATCGACGGTCAGCCGCAGCCGCGTGGACTGCTCGGTCTCCTTGGCGCACCAGACCTGCGCCGCGGCCAGGAAGAAGCGCTGGTCCGAGGTGAAGCCGCCCACCGTGTCGCCTGGCGCCCCGCCGCGCTCTTTACGCAGGGCGGCGAGCGCCGCCTTGAGCCCGCCGATGTCGGCGATGTTTTCGCCCTCGGTGAGCTTGCCGTTGACGTGCAATCCCTCGAGCACCGTGTAGCCGGAGTATTGCTTCTCGACGCACTGGCCCCGCTCCTCATATGCCTTGCCCGAGGCGGGGGTCCACCAGTCGCGCAGGTTTCCCAGCGCGTCATACTGCCGGCCTTGATCGTCGAACCCATGAGTCAACTCATGGCCCATGACAAAGCCGATGCCGCCGTAGTTCAGCTCGGGCGGATAGCTCTTGTCGAAGAAGGGTGGCTGGAGAATCCCGGCCGGGAACTGCATGCGGTTGAGTTGGGAATCATATTGCGCGTTGACGATCGAGGGCGGCCAGTCCCAGTCCTCGCGGTCGAGCGGCTTGCCCACCTTGTCAAGGTCGCGGTTGCGCGCAAACTGCGCCGCCCGCTGCGCGTTGAGCAGATAAGAGGTCGTGTCTATTTGAAGTGCCGAGTAATCGCGCCACTGATTGGGATAGCCGATCTGGTTCCCCACCTTGTCCATCTTCAGGCGCGCCTGCGCCTTGGTCTCGCCGTCCATCCAACTCAAGGAATCAAGCGAGCGGCCAAACGCGCCCTCGATGTCCCTGATCATCGCCAGCGAGCTCTCCTTGGCCTCGGGGCTGAAGGCGCCCTCGACGAAGAGCTTGCCCACTGCCTGGCCCATGGCGTCGTTCGCGAATCCAACGCACTTCTTCCACCGCTTGCGGTCCTCCTTGGCGCCGCTGAACGCCGCTGCAGTGAAGCGGAAGCGCTCTTGCACGAAGGCCTTGCCGAGGGCGGGCGCGTCGGCGCGGACGGCATTCCAGCGCAGATAGGCGCGCAGCTCGTCGAGCGGCGTGGAGACCAGCACCGCCTCGAGCCCGGCGAAAAACTCCGGCGCGACGACGTTGATGGCTTGGAGATCAGGGTGCGCGGATTGGTCGAAATACCCATCCCAATCAAAATGCGGGGCGAGCTTCTTGAGTCCGGCGCGCTCGAGGCGGTGATAGACCTTCTGCGGATCGCGGCGGTCAACGAGCGACATCGACGCCTTGGCCAGCGCCGACTCCAGCGCGAAGATCTTCTGTGCCTGCGCGTTGGCCGCGGCAGTCTCCGCGCCGGCCAGCTCGAGCATCCGGGCGGCGTGCGCCAGGTAGAGCTTCTGCACCTCCACCGTCTTTGCGTCCTGGTTCAAATAGTAGTCGCGATCGGGCAGGCCGAGACCGCCCTGGTCGGCGCCGGCGATCACTTGCGTCGCGTCCTTGGCGTCCTGCATGGAGCCGAGCTCGAAGAAGGCCTGCGCGCCCTCGCCGTGCAGGCGGGCCACCTCGCGCCCGAGCGCCGCCAGGTCGGGCAGGGCGTCGATGCGCGCAAGCTGCTGCCGCAGCGCCGCGGGCGAGGCGCGCTCGGCCCCCTCCTCGTCGAGGCAGGTGGCGTAGAGAGCGCCGAGCTTCTTTCCTTCGTCATCTTTTGTCTGCCCGGCGGCGGCGGCCTCGAGGAGCGTGCGCACGCGCTCTTCGTTGCGCTTGTCGATCTCGAAGAACGTCCTGCCCCACGCCCCTTGGTCCGAGGGAATGGTCGCCTTCGCGATCCAGCCCCCGCAGGCGAACTCATAGAAGTCGTCGCAGGGGTCTTTGGAGCGATCGATCGCCGCCTCGTCCACTGTAGAAAGGCGCAGCGCCGCTCGGGCCGCGTCGGGTTGCTGGGCGGATTTGGTGCAACCGGCCAGGGCGGCGAGGCAGAGGGTCAGAGCGCGGGCGTTTTGCATCGAGGCGCCGTCCTGTCACGTCGGGCGGCGCCGCGCCAGCGCGAAGTTGCGGCGGCGTGGGACGCAGGACGGTTCGACGAAGACAGGCCGGGCGGGCCCTTGTTGCAACCCGCCTGAACTCTCCTAAGCGAGAGTCTGCCCGCGCTTGAGGTATTGGCCGTGGCCCTTCTGGCCGACGAACTTGTCGTTGTCGATGACGAGCCGCCCGCGCGAGAACACCTGGGTTGGCCCGCCGACCACCTCTCGCCCTTCATATGGGTTGTAATCGACGCGCATATGCATCGACTTCTGCGAGATGGTCACCTTGCGCTCCGGGTCCCAGACGACGATGTCGGCGTCGGCGCCCACGGCCAGGGTGCCTTTCCGCGGCCAGAGGCCAAAGAGCTTGGCCGGCGCGGTCGAGACCAGCTGCACCCAGCGGTTGAGTGAGATGCGGCCTTTGCGCACGCCGCCGTCATAGGTCAGATAGAGCCGCGTCTCGACTCCCGGGGCGCCATTGGGAATCTTGGAGAAGTCGCCCTCGCCGAGCCGCTTCTCTTTCATGCAGAAGGGGCAGTGGTCGGTGGAGACGACCTGCAAGTCATCGAGCGCCAGGCCGCGCCAGAGCGACTCTTCGTTGCCGGGCTCGCGCAGGGGCGGGCTCATCACGTACTTGCTGCCGCCGAACTCAGGCTCCTCGTAGTTGGATTGATTGAGGAAGAGATATTGGGGGCAGGTCTCGGCATAGGCGCGGACGCCGCGGTCGCGCGCCTCCCGCACCTGGTCCAACGCCTCTCTAGCCGATAGGTGCACGATATAGAGCGGTACCTTGGCCACCTCGGCCAGGGCGAGCACGCGGTGGCTGGCCTCGCCCTCGAGGCGGGCAGGGCGCGTCAAGGCGTGCCAGATGGGCGCGGTCTCGCCGCGGGCCTTGGCCTCCTCGATGATGACGTCGATGACCGGGCCGTTCTCCGCGTGCATGCAGATGAGGGCGCCGTTCTCGCCCGACTTGCGCAGCGCGCGGAAGATGCTGGCGTCGTCCACGTAGAAGACGCCCGGATAGGCGGTGAAGAGCTTGAAGCTGGTGACGCCCTCGTGCTTGACGAGCGTGTCCATCTCGGCGAGCGAGGACTTGTCCACCTGGCGGACGATCATATGGAACCCATAGTCGATGGCGGCCTTGCCCTCGGCCTTGGCGTGCCAGTCGGCGAGGCCCTTCATCAAGGATCCCGAGCCGCCGCCCTGCGGCTGCATGGCGAAGTCAACCAGCGTGGTGGTGCCGCCGTGGGCCGCGGCGATGGTGCCGCTCTCGAAGTCGTCGGCGCTGACCGTGCCGCCAAAGGGCATGTCGAGGTGCGTGTGGACGTCGATGCCGCCCGGGATCACGAGCTTGCCAGTGGCGTCGATGGTCTGGTCGATGTTGCCGTAGACCTTGCCGAGGTCCTTGCCGAGCGCGGCGATGCGGCCATCTTCAATCAAGAGATCGGCGTTGAAGGTGTCGCTGGCGGTGACGCAGGTGCCGGATTGAATCAGGGTTCGCATTGTCCGCTCGGGGAAGTCAGAGTGAGTTGAGAGAGCCGGGCCTTGGCCACTCCGTCAGCCAGAAGCCCACCGCCAGGATCAGGGTGGCCACGGCGACCGCCGCCAATTTGCGTGGGAGCCCATGCATTCCCAGCGCATAGAGGAGGCGATCGCCGAAGTAGAAGGCCAGCGCCGCCGCTGCGACGCTCAGGCGGCGGAGCAGATCGAGCGCGGCAGGCTTGCGGGTCGCCAGGTCGAATCGCGCCGGAGCAGGCGGGGCGCGGCTGGGAGAGAGCAGGCCCGCGAGCGCGTAGCCGACCAGGAAGCCCGCGAGCGACGCCACCGCGTCACCGACCACCACGTTGACGAAGTGGGCGAGGAGGGTGGCGAGCATCGCGCCGACGCCGCCCGCCAGGACGCGCGCCATACTTAAGGAAGCTGCTCCACCATGTCGCCATAGGTCTCGGGCCGGCGGTCGCGATAGAACTGCCACACCCGACGCACCTCCTCGATCAGGTCGAGGTCCAGGTCGGCGATGACCAGTTCGTCCTTGTCCTCGCTGGCGGTGGCGAGGAAGTTGCCGCGCGGGTCGACGAAGTACGAGCTGCCGTAGAACTTGCCGATGTTCCAGGGCTGCTCGGTGCCGACGCGATTGCTGGCGCCGACGAAGTATCCATTGGCCACCGCGTGCGCCGGCTGCTCGAGCTTCCAGAGGTATTGCGAGAGCCCGGCGACGGTCGCGCTCGGGTTGTAGACGATCTCGGCGCCATTCAAGCCGAGCAGGCGCGCGCCCTCGGGGAAGTGGCGGTCGTAGCAGATATAGACGCCGATCTTGGCGTACTTCGTTTGAAACGTCGGATACCCGAGGTTGCCCGGCTTGAAATAGTACTTCTCCCAGAAGCCATTGGTCTGGGGGATGTGATTCTTTCGATACTTGCCGAGGTAGGTACCGTCGGCGTCGATGACCGCGGCGGTGTTGTAGTAGACGCCGGCCATCTCGCGCTCGTAGACGGGGACCACCAGCACCATCGAGTGCTTCCTGGCAAAGGGCTGCAGGCGCTCGACGGTGGGGCCCGGCACGGCCTCGGCGGCGTCGTACCAATCAGGAGTCTGCGCGGGGCAGAAATAGGGGCCGTTGAAGATCTCTTGCAGGCAGAGGATCTGCACGCCCTTCTTCGCCGCGTCCTCGAGATAGGGAAGGTGCTTGTTGAACATCGCCTCCTGGATTTCTTTGACCGAGCCCTGGGCGAGGGCGTTGGCGCACTGGATGAGGCCGGAGCGGACGACGCGGGGCATGCAGGGCTCCTTCTTGGGAGGGCCGATCGGGGACGCGAGAGCGGCGCGCACGGTGCAGAAAAGCGGGGCGCGCTGTCAAGCGGACGACAGGCGGTGGACAGAGAGGCCCGTTGGCGTTGTTGCACCGGAGGCCGCTTTAGGTCCAGTCTGAGTCTGGCAGGGCCGTCCTTCGTCTGCCTCGTCTTCCTCCTTCAGCACCGCAGCCGCCCAATCCACTTCATGCAAGGAGGGCCCCATGGCCCGCAAGTCGACGCGCTCGGCCGCTTCCCAGCCAGCAGCCAAGAAGCCGAGCAAGGCCGCGCCCGTCGCCAAGAAGGCGCCGCCCCCTCCTCCGCCGGTGAAGGCCAAGAAGCCGGTGCCCGCGGCCGCCATCGCGGCGACGCCTCCGGCTGCGCCGCCCAGGGCTTCTGTCAACGGCGCGGCAAAGTCCGACGGCGCTGTCGAGAAGGCGGCCCGCCCCGCGGCGCCTCGCTCGGCGGCAGAGGCGCGCACCGAGCTGATGGGCCGCTCGACGGAGAATGAGAATGGCGCGCGCGTCCTCCGTTCGGACCCGCTGGCCGACGCCCAGGCCGCCCGCCGCGTGGTCGAGTTCGCGCAGTCGCACGGCTCCGAGCTGCAGCGCCGCGGGCTGTACGCGAACTATGCCGAGGCGGCGCTCGGGCTGGCCCGCGAGATCGAGGACCACCTGCAATCGCTGCCCGCTGCCGCCGCGGGAGTCCGCGCGCGCTCCGCCGAGGCCGCAGAGCTCGTCTCCGACGCGGCAGCGCTGGTGCAGCCCGCGCGCGATGCGGTGCTGCGGGTCACGCGGGGTCCCGACGGCCGCCGCGCGGCGCACGCGTTTGGAATCGGCGACGCCTATAGCCCTCGGCAGCCGCGCCACGTGCTGCGCGCGCTGCGCAAGGTGGTGGCCGCCGCCGAGCAGTTCCCTGCCGCGGCCGCCGACGCGGGCCTGGTGGCGGAGGACCTGCGCGCCATGAAGGAGCTCGGTGACGAGCTGGAGGAGCTGGCTGGCAGCGCCAAGGAGAGCGACGAGGCCGCGGCGCTCCACACCGCGCACGGCGCCCTGCGCGCCTACTTCGATCTGGTGGCAGCGAAGGCGACGCTGGCGTTCGCGGGGGATCCAGACGAGCGGATGCGGCTCCACCGGCTCATTCCCCGTGCCGACGAGCGACGCCACCTGCGCCTGAGCGCCAATCAAGCCCCCGCGGCGTGAGCTTGCGCACGGCGTGACACCCCGCACGGGTGTTTGCGCGCCCGCGCGGCAAATGTGCTGGGGATGAATGCCGCAAACGAGGGCGCGGAAGGCCTCGGTATCCTCGGGGGCGCGTTCCGGCACGGTGCTTGCTCTATGCCGGTTCGTCTCGCTCACCACCCCCCAACCCGCTGCAAGCCCGGACCTTCCCCGTCCGGGTTCAAAGAGGCTCACAATGAAGATCTCGAACTGGATGGCTGGTCTTGTCGGCGCCGCTCTGCTTTTCCCCGCCGTTGCGCACGCCGATGACGCCGCCACCGGCGAGCAGCTCGAGCAGTCCGGCAGCGCGAAGGTCAAGGGCGGCAAGGGCAAGGTCCGGAAGGGCGCCCGCGAGATCAAGGCCGGCAACCAGGAAGAGCGCGCCGGTCGGGGCGAGTTCCGCAAGGGTCGCGCCGACAAGGTGCGCGGCAGCCGCGAGACCAACGCCGGCAAGCGCGAGATGAGCAAGGGCAAGCGCGACGTCAACGCGGGCAGCAAGGAAGTCGCCGCCGGCCAGGCGCTCGAGAAGGACGGCTTCAAGGCCGAAGGCCAGCGGATGGAGAAGCAGGGCAAGGGCCTGGAGCGCAAGGGCCACCGCGAGGAAGGCCAGGCCTCGGGCAAGGAGAAGCGCGGCAGCGCGCTGAGCGCCAAGGGCGGCCGCGAGGAGCGCGCGGGCAAGGCCAAGTTCGCCAAGGGCAAGCAGCTCAAGGGCAAGGGCAAGAGCAACGTGCGCAGCGGCCGGCACGAGGCCCAGGAAGGCCAGGCCGAGGAGAAGGCCGGCGAGACGCTCGAGCACGCCGAGTAGCTTCCGCCCTCGCTTTTTTGACATGAAACCGCAGGCCGGCCGGTGCCACTACCGACCGGCCTGTGGCGCGTCTGGGGTTCGCGCGCGCTGGGGCGGAGGCGGCATGTCCGGCTTTTCCAGCGACGTCAGGCTCGCGATGCGCAGGATGGCGAAGAACCCGGGGTTCGCCCTGGCGGTGGCGGGGGTCCTGGCGCTCGGCATCGGCTCGGCGGCGTCCATCTTCACGGTGGTCGAGGCGGTGCTCTTGCGGCCCCTGCCTTATCCCGACCCGGCGCGGCTGCTGGTCGTCTGGGAGACGCAGCCGGGGCTGGGCAAGGCCTCGATCTCGGCGCCCGATCTGCGCGACTGGCGAGCCGAGGTGAAGGCGCTCGACTTCGCGGCGTTCACCGGCGCCGGGCTGAACCTCACCGGGCGCGACCAGCCCGAGCGGCTGGCCAGCACGCTCACCGACGACTCATTCTTCCGCGTGCTGCGGGCGCGCGCGGCCCTCGGGCGCACGTATGGACCGGGCGCGCGGGGCGAGGTGGTGCTGAGCGACGCCGCCTTCCGCCGGCTGTTCGCGGGCGACCCCGGCATCATCGGCAAGCAGATCACGCTCGACGGCCAGAGCCACGAGGTGGTGGGCGTGCTGCCCGCAGGCTTCTCTTATCCCAACCTCACCGAGGCCTGGATGGCCGCCCCCGAGGCCATCCCCTTGCCTCCGGGCGCGCCCAAGTCCCTGCTCGATCAGCGCGGCAGCCACTACCTGCGGGCCATCGCGCGGCTCGCGCCCGGCGCCTCGCTCGAGCAGGCGCGGGCGCAGCTGGCCGCCCTGGGCGAGCGGCTCGAGGCCGCCTGGCCGGACAACAACAAAGGCCATCGCGCGGGCGTCGGCCTCTTGCAGGACGAGGTGGTCGGCCGCGTCACGGGGCAGCTCTTTGCGCTCCTGGCCGGAGTCGGCCTCGTCCTGCTCATCGCCTGCGCGAACGTCGCCGGGCTGCAGCTGGCGCAGGTGGCGGCGCGGCAGCGCGAGGTGGCCACGCGCCTCGCGCTCGGCGCCACCCGGTTTCAGCTGGTGCGGCAGCTCTTGACCGAGAGCGTGTTGCTCTCGTGCGCGGGCGCGCTGCTCGGGCTTGTGCTCGCGCGCTGGGGCGTGGACGCGCTGGTCGCGCTCGCAGGCAAGGGGCTGCCGCGCGGGCAGGAGGTGCACCTCGACGCGGGCGTGCTCGCCTTCATCGCCGGCGTCGCGCTCGCGTCCGGGCTGCTCTCGGGCCTCGCGCCGGCGGTGCTCGCCTCGCGGCAGTCGTCGCTCGCGGGCCTCAAGGACGGCAGCGCCGCCGGCTTCGGGCGCGCGCGGGTGCGGAGCGCGCTGGTGGTCGCCGAGGTCGCGCTCGCCTTGGTGCTGCTTGCCGGCGCGGGCCTCCTGGTGCGCAGCTTCCTCGCGCTCCGCGGCGCCGATCCAGGGTTCGAGCCGGCGGGCGCGCTCACGCTGCGCATCTCCCGCACCAACGTCCCCGAGGAGTCGCTGGCGCCGTTCTACGCGGAGCTGCTCCGCCGCGTCGCCACCTTGCCGGGCGTGAGCGCCGCGGGCGCGGTCAAGTACCTGCCGTTCGCCGGCAGCAACGAGAACAGCGACATGAGCATCGAGGGCCGGGCGCGCGGTCCGGGCGAGCGCTTCCTGATCGAGGTGCAAGGCGTCGAGGGCGACTACTTCAGCGCCATGGGCATCAAGCTCTTGCAAGGGCGGCTGCTCGGCCCGCAGGACGGTCCGAAAGCGGCGCCGGTCGCGCTCGTCAACCAGGCGATGGCGAGCCGCTACTGGGCCGGCCAGGACGCCGTCGGCAAGCGCTTCTCGCGCGACAGTGACGGCAAGCCGCCTTGGATATTGGTGGTCGGCGTGGTCGGCGACGTGCGGCCGGACCTTGGCGAGGCGCCGCTGCCCGAGGCCTACTTCCCGCTGGCGCAGGACCCGGCGCGCTTTGTGACCATCATCGTCCGCGGCGCCGGAGATCCAGGCGCGCTTTCGTCAGGGCTGCGCCGCGAGATCGCCGCGCTCGATCCGAACCTGCCGGTCTTCGGGCTGCAGCCGCTCGAGCAGGTGGTGGCCGCCTCGCTGGCCGTGCGGCGCGCCTCGGCGCTCTTGCTCGCCGCCTTTTCCGCTCTGGCGCTCTTGCTGGCCGCGCTCGGCGTCTACGCGATGATGGCCTACGCGGTGGTCCAGCGCACGCGCGAGATCGGCGTGCGCCGCGCCCTCGGCGCCGAGGAGAAGACCGTCACGGCCATGGTCATCCGCCAGGGGATGAAGCTCGCGCTGCTCGGCGTCGCCATCGGCGCACCGCTCTCGCTGCTCCTCTCGCGCTTGCTCGCGAGCCAGCTCTACGGCGTCGCGCCCGCCGACGCGCTCACCCACGCCTCCGTGGCGGCGCTGCTGGCCCTGACCGCGCTCCTGGCCTGCTGGCTCCCGGCCCGCCGCGCCGCGCGCGTGTCGCCGCTGGTCGCCCTCCGCAGCGAGTGACCTCCAACACCCGCGCTCAGGTTCCCGCTGACGCTGACGTTGACCTGGACGTGAACGTCCACAATGAAGACGAAGACACCGCGACGAGCTGGATGGTCCGGCTATCTGCTGCCGTCCGCGGTCCACCCGAGCAGGCTCGCGCCCCAGCGCTGGCCGCGCACGAAGATGGGCACGGTGAGCGCGGTGACGATGGCGCCGGTGTCGCGCGCGTAGGTCTGCACCAGGAAGGCATCGCGCGCGCCCGGGGTCTCGGCCAGCTGGCAGCCGGCGTGCTCGAAGTCGCTGCGCTGCGCCCGCTGCGGCACCGCGCGCGCGGGTGGACCAAGACCCACGCGGCCGCCGCGGACCAGCACGTTGTTGTCGGTGAAGAAGCGCTTGACGCGATTGCCGCTGACGTCCTCGGGGCCGCCGGTGCAGCTCTTCATGTAGATCGAGTTGTGCGTCGGTCCGTAGGAGTTGAGGTCGATGATGAGCGCGAAGATCAGCGCCTGCTCGCGGCTCAGGATCTCGTCGAAGATGGGCTGCAGCGCCGTGTCCACCAGCGCATCGTAAGCGGTGCGGTACTTGGGCGGAGTGAAGCCGGTCGGCGGCACGCGCGTCACGTCGAAGAGCCGCTGCAGCGAGGCGATCTTGGCGCCGGTCAGCTCCTCGTAGCGCAGGTCGAGCAGCTCCTCCAGGCGCAGGTTGCCGTCGATGACCGGCCGCTCCAGCGCCTGGGCGGACCGCTCGGCGAGCTCGCGCCCCAGCGCCAGCGCGCGGTGGAAGAGGGTGCAAGAGCCCACGGTCGCGAGGTGCAGGTGGGCCTCCTCGACGATCTCCGAGAGCACGAACGAGTCCTCGGCGATGCGCCGGGTCTCCTCGCGGAGCACGCGCACCGAGCCGACCGAGGCCTGCGCCGCGGCTGCGAGCGTGCCGACGGCCGAGGTCTGGCGCGCCACCTCCTGCGCCACCTCGCCGACGTGCTGCGAGGTCACCTGCGCCAGCGCGCTGAGCTGGCCGAAGCGCGCGCCCACGGCCTCGACCTGCGCCGTGGTGTCGATGGCGATGGCGACGCTCTGATCGACGGCGGCCCGCGCGGGATCGAGCTCGTCGAGCACCTGCGACAGGAGGCCATCGATCTGCCGCGTCTTGTCGGCGGTGCCGCGGGCGAGCCTGCGCACCTCCTCGGCGACGACGGCAAAGCCGCGACCCGCGGCCCCGGCGCGCGCCGCCTCGATGGTGGCGTTGAGCGCGAGCAGGTGGGTGCGCGAGGTGATGTCCCGGATGACGCGCGAGACGTGCGTCACCTCCTGCACCTTCCCGAGGAGGTCCCGCAGCCGGCTCGCCGTGCGCTCCGATTGCGCCCGCAGCTCGCGGACGGCCTTCACCGACTCGTCGCTGGCGGCGCAGCCTTCGCGGGTGAGCCCGGCCATCTCGCGGGCGGTCTCCGCGGTGCGCTTCGCGCCTTCCTCCGTCGAGGAGAAGCTGGCCAGCAGCGCCTCGGTGGTCCGCTGGATCTCGGCGGCGCTGGCCTCGAGCCTCCCGTGGCCTTGCTCGACGCTCTTGAGCCACTGCGCCGTGCGCGCGGCGCCGACGGCCGCCCTGGTGAAGAGCGATTCGAGCGCGACGAAGGCGGAGCGCACCGCAGCCATCGGGTCCGGCTTGCGCCGCAGGAATTGGAGCGCGCTCATGTGATCACCCGGTGAAGCAAAGCGAGCCCGGCCCGTAGGCCTCGATGGTCACTTCGTAGTCGGTCCGCTGCCGCCGCAAGAGCAGCGTCAGGTCGTCTTGCAGCGGGGGCGGCTGCACCGCGAGCGATCGCAGCACCACGTGCGGCCCGCCGTCGTTGAAGAGCCGCGCCAGGATGTTCAGCACCTCGCGCAGGTTCTCCTCCAGGTTCGGCGGCAAGGCGTGGCCCGCGGCGCTGGCCTGGGCGATGCTGGGCGGGATCAAGGTCAAGGAAGCGCCCGCGCCACAGCCGAACCGCAGGTCCATCAGGCAGGCCGCGGCGAGCGCGCCGGAGTCGTCGGTGTAGCGGGCGACGGCGAGCGGCGCGGGCGAGTAGAGCGAGAGCTTGGGCGCGGGCTTGACCAACGTCTCGCGGTCGAGCAGCCCCGAGAGCATCTCGGCCACGGCGCGCGCTTCAGGGAGCTTGCGCATCAGCCGACGGGAACCAGCGCCTGGGCAAACGACGCCGGTGTAAAGGGCTTGGTGATGAAGAACGAGGCTCCGCTGGCGATGGCCCGCTGGCGCATCTCGGGGGTCGACTCGGTGGTGACGAAGCCGAAGCGCGGCGGCCGCTCGCCTCCGCGCGAGAGCTCCTCGAGCAGCTCGATGCCGGTCATGTCCGGCATGTTCCAGTCGGAGAGGACCAGATCGGGCCTCGTGCTGCGGATGGCGGCGAGCGCCTCGACGCCGTTCTCCGCTTCCGCCACCGTGGCGCCGGGCGCAATTCCAGCCTGCCGCAACGTGCGCTGGATGATGATGCGCATCGCCTTGCTGTCTTCCACGATCAGGATCTTCATCGCGCCTCCTTCGGCCCCGTACATCGGCTCACGCGCGCGTCCGCTTGAGCAGGGAGACGGCGAACCGATGGCCTTCGCTCGAGAAATCGACGTGCCGAACCACCTGGTTGCCGAGGATGGTGAGCTTGGGCTCGATGCCTTGGGCCACCGTGGGCAGCGAGAGCTTGCAGGGCGCGGGCAGGAGCGCCTTGAGGTTTCCGCCCACCATGTTGGTCAGCTCGCCGAGGGCGTCGACCATCTGGTCCGAGCCCACCGCGGGCTCCTCCATGCCGAACATGATCGAGGCCGCGCGGCGCACCAGGACGCCGCCGGCGTGGAGCACCACCGAGCCCTCCCAGGCGCCGCAGATCTGCACCGATCCGATGAACGCCAGGCCCCCGCTCGCGGGCTGGTGGCCCGGCGCGCCCTCTTCGTTCTGCAGGCCGAGGTTCAGCACCGAGCGCCAGATGACGCGGGTGATGCCGACGATCTCTTCGTTCAAGAGCTCTTTCAGGGGATCCATGGCGCTGTTCCTTTGCTGGGGCGGAAGACGAGCGCCCGGCCCACTTGCGACGGATCGAAGCCAGACCCAGACGTCGGCATCTCGCCGCTGCCCATCAAGAGCGTCCCGTCTTGGCGCAGCTGGGCGCGCACCCCCCCGAGGATGCGCGCGCGCGTGTCCGCGCCGAAGTAGATGAGGACGTTGCGGAGCAGGATGAGGTCGAACTGCGGCAGGCGTGGCCAGGGCCTCGCGGCCAGGTTCAGCTCGCGGAACTCGAGCAGCCGGCGCACCGGCTCGGCCACCTCGAAGAGCTCGCCGCCGGCGGCGGGCCGCAGCCAGGGCGAGACGCGGCTGGCAGCGCCGCACCGCGAGATCTCGAGGCGCGTGTAGCGACCAAGCCTGGCGCGGGCGAGCGCGTTCGCCGACAGATCGCTCGCGACGATTCGGACCCGCCATCGCAACAGCTCGGGGAACGAGGACTTGATCACCATCGCGACGCTGTAGGGCTCCTGGCCAGTCGAGCAGGCGGCGCACCAGATGCTGAGCGATCTCTCGGCGTGCCGAGCGGCGATCAGCTCGGGCAGGATCTTCTCCTCCAGCGCCTCGAAGGCGTGCACGTCGCGGAAGAAGCGCGTCTCGTGCACGGTGAGCGCCTCGATGACGCGGGACCAGAGCGCGGGGACGGGCTCGCGCCGCAGCCGCGCCAGGAGGTCGTCCAGCGTCGGCGCGCCCTCCTCGTTGGCCAGCGGCAACAGCCGCGTCTCGACGAACTGCTGGCGCGCGTCTTCGAGCAGCATGCCGGAGGTCGCGGCGAGCCGCTCGCGCAGGAATGCAAAGTCCGGGGCGGAGAGCGCCTTGGTCACGGCGCCCCCGCGCGGAGCAGCGAGCGCAGCGCCGTCTCCTGCGAGCGCCGCACGATCTCGGGCGCGATGGCCGAGAGCGGCAGCACCTGCGCCCCGAGGCCCGCCTCGGCGACGCGGGCGGGCATCCCCCAGACCACCGAGCTCTGCTCGTCCTGCGCGATCAGCTGCGCGCCCGCCGCGTGCAAGAGCTGGGCGCCGAGCAGGCCATCCTGGCCCATTCCCGTCAGGACCACCGCGAGCGTTGCTGCCCCGTGCGTGGCGGCGAGCGAGCGGAAGAGCACGTCCACCGCGGGCCGGCACGAGCTCTCGCGCGGCCCTTTGTGCAGCTTGAGCCGGGCGGCGCCGGGCGCCCCCAGCACCTCGAGGTGGAAGTCGCCGGGCGCGAGGTAGACCCGTCCGGGCAGGAGGTCGGCGCCGTCGCTGGCTTCGGCCACCCGGAACGGGCAGCGCGCCGCCAGCCGCTCGGCGAGCATGGCGGTGAAGACGGGCGGCATGTGCTGCACGACGACGATGGGCAGCGCGAAGTCCCCAGGCATCTGCGAGAGGAGCGCGTCGAGCGCGTTCGGCCCGCCGGTCGAGGCGCCGATGGCCAGGACGTGCAAACGTCCCGGCGCCGCGGGCTGGGCCTTCTTGCGGGGGGAGGCGCGCGGGAGGTGCGGCGCGAGGCGCGCCGGTGTCGCGGGCGCGCTCGGCTCGAGTGCCACCCGTGGCGGGGCGCCGCGCAGGTGGTCGCAGAGCGCGTGGATCTTGGGCAAGAGCTCGCTCTTGATCTGCTCGCGCGCGGCCTCCTGGCTGCCCGCCTGCGAGGGCTTGGTGACGTAGTCGCTCGCGCCCAGGGCCAGCGCCTCCAGCGTCGCCGCCGCCGCGCGCCTGGTGGTCGCGCTGAACATGATGACGCGCTGCCCAGGCCGCCTCGCCTGCACGGCGGCGAGAACATCGATGCCGCTCAACCCGGGCATCTCGACGTCGAGCGTGACCACGTCGGCCGCGGCCTGCTCGAAGAGCGAGAGCGCCGACTGTCCATCAGCGGCGCTGCCCACCACCTCGATCTCGGGGTCGCTGCCGAGCACCTCGGCGAGCAGCCGGCGGATCGCGGACGAGTCGTCCACCACCACGGCGCGGATGCGGCGCATCGGCTAGATCGCGGCCGGGGTGGGCCCGGTCCGGAGGGGGGCGTGCCGCGCGGAGCTTTGCGCGCCTTGCGCCACCGCTTCCGCCCGCGGGTGATCGGAGAAGCGGAAGCCCGCGAGGACGACCTTCAGCTCCTCGGCGAGGCTGGCCACCTCGTGAGCCGCGGAGCTGGTGTCGCCCGCGCCCTGCTGGGTGCCGCGCGCCGCCTCGGCGACCCCCGCGATGTGGCCGGCGATGCTGCCGGTGGCCTTGGCCGCCTCGTCGACGTTGCGGCCGATCTCGCAGGTAGTGGCCGCCTGCTCCTCGACGGCGCTGGCGATGGTCGTCTGCAGCTCGTTCACCTGCTCGACGGTGACGGTGATCTCGCCGATGGCCGCCACCGCGCTCCTGGTGTCGGCCTGGATGGCGGCGATCTTCCGCCCGATGTCTTCCATCGCCTTGGCGGTCTCCTTGGCGAGCTCCTTCACTTCGTTGGCGACCACAGCGAAGCCGCGCCCCGCCTCGCCCGCGCGCGCCGCCTCGATGGTCGCGTTGAGCGCGAGGAGGTTCGTCTGCTCGGCGATGGAGGTGATCACCTTGACGACGTTTCCGATCTCCGCGCTCGACTCGCCGAGCTTGGTCACCGTCGCGTTGGTCGCCTGCGCCTTGCTCACGGCGGCGGTCGCCACCCGCGCGGCGGCGCCCGAGTTGTCGGCGATGTCCCTGATGCTGGCGTTCATCTGCGTGGTGCCGGCGGCGACGGTCTGGACGTTGCGAGAGACCTGCTCGGCGCCGGCGGCAGCGGCGCTCGCCTGGGTGGACGTCCCGTCGGCGTTGATGCCGAGCCGCGCCGACACCGCCGACAGCTTCTGCGACGACCCGAGCAGCCGCTCTGCCTTCTGCGCCACCTCGAACATCGCCAGCGCGACGCGGTTGAGGGCGAGGTTGGCCGCGCGCCCCATGTCGCCGAGCTCGTCGTTTCCCTGGAGCGGAAGCCGCTCGGTGAAGTCGCCCGCCGCCAGCCGTTCGAGCACCGAGACGTTGCGCGAGAGCCTGCCCAGCACCCGGCGCGACAAGAGCTGTCCCATGGAGAGCGCGGCCACCACGGCGGCCAGGAGCACGAGCAGCATCTTCTGCCGATCCGACTCGTAGGTCGCGAGGCCCTTCTCGTGCAGCTCCGCGGCCGACTGCCGCCAACGGTCCTTCACGCTCGACAAGAGATCGTTGGCGCGGCCATACGGGCCGGCGGAGAGCCCCGCCATCCTGGCCAGCTGCGTGCTGTCCTGGCGAGCGAGCGAGGGTTGGTAGATGTCCTGGAAGGCGCGCACGGCCTCCAGGCTCGGGCCGATGGCCGCGGCGTCTTCCGGCAACAGCTTGCCGCAGGCGGTGAGCGACTCGGCGATGGCGCGGTCGGCGGCGCGCAGCTCGGCCACCGAGGGATCGATCGATCTCTCCTCGGACGCCGCGAGCGCGAGCGTGAGCAGCGAGATGCGGGCCCGGGAGAGCGCGTGGCGCAGCAGCCCGCTCGAGACGATGGGGGCGAGATCGTCGGCCAGCAAGATGTCGAAGCGGCGCTGCGCCTCGGCCACGCGCCGCTGCCCGTCGAGGCCCACGGCGACGACCAAAAGCGCGATCAGCCCCGAGGCGACGAGCAGCTTGCCGCGCAACCCGAGGCGCATTCCCGGCAGTGGCGGTACGGAGAACATCGAGGTGCTCAAGGTCGCTCCTTCAACTGCATCACAGGTGTTCGGGCGCGGTGGCCCGGTCGGTGTCGAGCACGAGCAGGAGGCGGGCGTCGAGCTTGTAGGCGCCGAGCACCAGCTCGCGAAAAGGTCCTTGCAAGGTCTGCGGCGCGCGCTCGAAGGCGGACTCATCGACGTCGAGGACGTCGCCGATCTCGTCCACCAGGAGGCTCACCTGCGCCCCCTCTTCGCGGAGCACGACGTTGAAAGGCGGCCGCTGTGAGGTGCGCTCCGGCAGGCCCAGGCGGCGGCGCAGATCGATCGCGGTGACGATCTCGCCGCGCAGGTTGATGAGCCCGCGCACCGAGCGGGGCGCGCGCGGGACCGGCGTGATCTCCTGGGAGCGCAGCACCTCCTGCACGCGCGAGGCCGGGACGCCGAAGAGCAGCCCCTCGAGCAGGAAGGTGCAGAACTGGCGGGCGTTCGCGGCGGTGGTCACGGCAGCTCCCGCAGCGCTTGCTGGGAGGCCGCGAGGCAGAGCGCGCCGACGTCGAGGACCTCGGTGATGCGGTCGCCGATGACTGCGACGTAGTCGACGCCGTGCCGGGTGGCGGCGCGCCGCGCATGGGGCGAGGCCTCGAGGATGTCGTCGATGGAGTCGACGACGAGGCCGACGCTCGCGCCGTCGGCGTCGTGGACGATGACCTGCAGATTCTCCTCTGGCTTGCGCTGCGCCGCGTGCACGCTGCGCTCGCCCGTGCGCCGCTCGGGCAGCGCTTGCGAGATGCGCACCAGGGGCAGGATGTCGCCGCGGTGCTGGACCACCTCGCGCCCGCCGACCAGCTCGATCGAGCCGGCGGCGATCTCCTCGAGCCGTGCCACCTGGCCGAGCGGGATGGCCATGCGACCCTGGTCCGAGGCGCGGCAGAGCAGGAAGGCCCGCCGATCGCTCTCGACCTCTGCGGGCGCTGGCTCCCGCGCTCCGGCGGCGTGCCTCTCGTCGACCAGGCGGGCGCTCTGTGCCAGCGCGCGCACGTCGACGATCAGCGCCGTGCGCCCGTCTCCCAGGATGGTGGCGCCGGCGAAGAGAGGCACTCCCTTGAGGTGGCGGCCGAGCGGCTTGACGACGATCTCCACCGTGTCTTCGATGGAGTCAACGAGGAGGCCCAGCTTCTGCCCGTCGGCCTGCAAGACGATGACGTGCAGGTTCGCGCGCTCCTTGGCGGCGGCCAGCCCGAGCACCTCGCGGAGGTCAACGATTGGCAACAGGCGCCCGCGCAGCCGGAAGAGCTGGGCGTCGTGGATGCGCTCGACGCTGCGCTCCGCCTGGGCGCGGTCGAGCCGGACGATCTCGAGCAGGCTGAGCTGCGGCACCGCGTAGCGCTCGCCTCCGCAGCCGACGATCAGCGCCGGCACGATGGCGAGCGTGAGCGGGATCTTGATCTTGAAGACGGTCCCTGCGCCCGGCGTGCTCTGGACGTCCACGGTGCCGCCGATGCGCTCGACGTTGGTGCGCACCACGTCCATGCCGACGCCGCGGCCCGAGACGGCCGAGACCTTGTCGGCGGTGGAGAAGCCGGGCAGGAAGATGAGCGCGAGCGCCTCTCGATCAGAGAGCTTCGCTGCCTTGTCGGCGGCGAGAAAGCCCTTGGCGACCGCCTTTGCCTTGAGCTTGCCGGGCTCGATGCCGGCGCCGTCGTCGCTCAAGACCAGGTTCACCTGGCCGCCTTCGTGCCAGGCCTTGAGCTCGATGCGGCCCTCCCTGGGCTTGCCGCGCGCGGCGCGAACCTCGGGCGCCTCGATGCCGTGGTCCACCGCGTTCCGCACCAGGTGCGTGAGCGGATCCTTGATGGCCTCGAGCAGCGTCTTGTCGAGCTCGGTCTCGGCCCCTTGCAGCACCAGCTGCGCCTGCTTGCCGAGCGAGGCCGCGGTGTCGCGCACGGCGCGCGGCAGCTTGCTCCAGACGTTGCCGATGGGCTGCATCCGGGTCTTCATGACGATGGCCTGGAGCTGGCTGGTGATCGAGTTGAGCCTCTGCGAGGTGGCGTTCAGCCCCGGGTCGTCGAGCCGCGCGCGCACCTGGAGGATCTGGTTGCGCGAGAGCACCAGCTCGCCGATCAGGTTCATCAGCCGGTCGAGCAGCCCCACGTCCACCCGCAGGCTGCTTCCCTCCGCGGCCAGCGCCTGTCCTTCGAGATTGGCGGGCGCCGGCTGGACCTCGTTGGCCGCGCCCGGCGAGTTGGCCACGACCGGCTGCGGTCCCTGCGGCTCGATCTTCTCCTGCGCCAGCGCCGTCAGCCGCTCGATGGTCGCGCCTTGATCGACGCCCCCGTCGTCGCGCCCGGCCTCCAGCGACGAGAGCAGGGCGCGCAAGGCATCGCTCATCGCCAAGAGTCCGTCGATGCGCGGCGGGGTCAGCAAGAGCTCGCCGTCGCGCGCGCGCACGAGCAGGTTCTCCCCGGCGTGCGAGAGCGACTCGATGGCGGAGAGGCCCAGGCACCCGGCCGTGCCCTTGATGGTGTGGATGGCGCGAAAGAGGGACGAGAGGGTGTTCTTGGACGAGGGCGCCTTCTCGAGCGCGAGGAGCTCGCGATCGAGCAGATCGAGGGCTTCGCAGCTCTCGATGAGAAATTCGCGCACCGCCTCGTCGACCATTTGCGAGGGACCCCTGTCCATGCCGCTGGAACGCCAGAGACAATCGGCACTGGAGGAGAAGTCTGAAGGCGCAGAGGTGGCTCGCTCGCGGGCGCGCTGCGTCCCTTCCCACCACCAAAGGCGAGCTGCGACCCAGGTCGAGGCGCTTCGGCCGGACCGGCCCGCGCTGGAGCCGCGGCGTGCAAAAACGGCCGAGGCGCCGCCCGTTGCCGGAGCGGCGCCTCGGAGTCTTCGATTACCGAATCTTATCGAATCTATTTCTCTTCGGTAAACTCGGCGTCCACCACGTCGTCCTTGGGCTTGGCGTCGCCGCCGGCCTGGCCGGGAGCGCCGGCCTGACCTGCGCCGGCCGCGCCATCGGCGGGAGGAGGGCCGCCCGCGGTCTTGTAGGCCTCCTCGGCCATCTTGTGGCTGGCCTGCATCAGCGTGTCCGCAGCGGCCTCTACTGCCTTGACGTCCGTGCCGGCGAGAGCGTCGCGCACGGCCTTGATCTTGGCCTCGAGGTCGGTCTTGGTCTCCGCCGGCACCTTGTCGCCGAGGTCCTTGAGGCTCTTCTCGGTGGCGTAGGCGAGCCCGTCGGCGCGGTTGCGCGTCTCGATCTCCTCCTTGCGCTCCTTGTCCTCGGCCTCGTGCGCCTGCGCCTCCTTCACGGCCTTCTCGATGTCGTCCTTCGACAGGCCCGAGGAGGAGGTGATGGTGATCTTGTTCTCCTTGCCGGTCGCGCGATCCTTGGCGCCGACGTGGACGATGCCGTTGGCGTCGAGATCGAAGGTCACTTCAATCTGCGGAACGCCGCGCGGGGCGGGCGGGATGCCGTCGAGGTGGAAGCGCCCGAGCGTCTTGTTGTCGCGCGCCATCGGCCGCTCGCCCTGGAGCACGTGCACTTCCACCGAGGTCTGGCCGTCAGCCGCGGTCGAGAACACCTCCGACTTGCGGGTCGGGATGGTGGTGTTGCGCGGGATGAGCGGCGTCGCCACTCCGCCCAGCGTCTCGATCGAGAGCGACAGCGGCGTCACGTCGAGCAGCAGGATGTCCTTCACCTCGCCGGTGAGGACGCCCGCCTGCACGGCGGCGCCGATGGCCACAACCTCGTCAGGGTTGACGGTGCGGTTTGGCTCCTTGCCGAAGAACTCCTTGACGATCTGCTGGATCCTGGGCGTGCGCGTGCTGCCGCCGACCAGGACCACCTCGTCGATCTCCTTGGCCGTCTTCTTCGAGTCGGCCAGGCACTTCTTGGTCGGCTCGATGGCGCGCTGGAACAGGTCGTCGCACATCTGCTCGAACTTGGCCCGCGTGAGCTTCTTGACGAGGTGCTTGGGCCCCGTCTGGTCGGCGGTCAAGAAGGGCAGGTTGATCTCGGTCTCCAGGGTCGAGGAGAGCTCGATCTTGGCCTTCTCGGCGGCCTCCTTGAGGCGCTGGAGCACCATCTTGTCCTTGGACAAGTCCACGCCCGAGTCCTTCTTGAACTCCTCGATCAGCCACTCCATGACGCGCTGGTCGAGGTCGTCGCCGCCGAGGTGCGTGTCGCCGTTGGTGGCGATCACCTCGACGATGTTCTCGCCCACTTCGAGGATCGAGATGTCGAAGGTGCCGCCGCCGTAGTCGAAGACGGCGATGATCTCGTCCTTCTTCTTGTCGAGGCCGTATGCGAGCGCGGCCGCGGTGGGCTCGTTGACGATGCGCTTGACGTCGAGCCCGGCGATCTTGCCGGCGTCCTTGGTGGCCTGGCGCTGGGCGTCGTTGAAGTACGCCGGCACGGTGACGACCGCGTCGGTGACGGTGTCGCCGAGATAGTTCTCGGCGGCGCGCTTGAGCTTCTGGAGGATCTTCGCCGAGACCTCGGGCGGGCTGTAGAGCTTGCCCTGGACCTCGACGGCGGCGTCGCCGTTGGGGCCGCGCACCACCTTGTACGGCACGCGCGATCGCTCGGCGGTGGTCTCGTCGAACTTGCGGCCCATGAACCGCTTCACCGAGTAGACCGTGTTCTCGGGGTTCGTGATGGCCTGGCGGCGGGCCACCTGGCCGACGAGGATCTCGCCGTCCTTGGTGAAGCCCACGACCGACGGCGTCAGGCGGTGGCCTTCCTCGTTCTCGATGACCTTGGGGTCCTGGCCTTCCATGACCGCCACGACCGAGTTGGTGGTCCCGAGGTCGATGCCGATGGTCTTTTTCGCCATGTGCTTACGCTCCAAAAAGAGTGTGATCGCGGTGAATTCTTCGACGTGGGCTACAGTAAGCAGGGGAGGGGGCCTGTCAACGACGCCCCTTGCAATTTTCGCCGCATGACGCAACTGACCGAAGGCACTCGCATCGCCGGTCGCTATCTCCTGCTGCGCCGCTTGGGGCTTGGCGGCATGGGCGAGGTGTGGCTGGCTCACGCCTCAGGCGCGGGCGCGTTCCGGCGCGACGTGGTGCTCAAGTGCGTGGCCCCGGACCGCCGGGGCGATGACCGCATCGAGCAGATGCTCGCCGACGAGGCGCGGATTCTCGGCTTCTTGCGCCACCCGGGGATCGTCACGGCGCTCGACTTCCTGGTCACCGAGATCGGTCCGGTTCTGGTGCTCGACTACGTCGATGGGCCGAGCCTGCGTTCGGCAATGCGCCACTCGCGCAAACACCGCCAGGCGCTGCCCGAGGATCTGGCCGTGCACATCGGCGCCGAGGTGGCGCGCGCGCTCGACGCCGCCCACCGCGCGACGGACGAGGCTGGGCGTCCATTGAATATCGTTCATCGCGACGTCTCGCCCGACAACATCCTGCTCTCGCGCGACGGCGCCGTGCTGCTGACCGACTTCGGCGTCGCGCACGCAGCCGGAAATTCAGACGTGACGTACCCGGGCGCGCAGCCCAAAGGGAAGCGCGGGTATATGCCCCCCGAGCAGGCGGCAGGCAGGCCCATCGGGCCCTCGGCCGACGTCTTTGCCCTCGGCCGCGTGATCGCCGAGGCCTCCGAGGAGCGCTGCGGGCCCTCGCTGCGACACGTGATCGATCGAGCCACCGCTGACTTGCCGGCCGACCGCTTCCAGACCTGCGCCGACCTCGCCGCGGCCCTCTGCATCGCCGTGCCGCCGCCCGCCGAGCCGGCCGCCGCGCTGGCGCAGTGGCTCCGCGAGGCCGCGCCCGAGTCGCTCGCGTCGCGGGGCACCAGCCCGGGCGCCACCACGCCCTCGCGCCGCGCTTTCGCCACCTGGCCGCAAGATCCGGCGCCCACCTCGTCCGCGCCGCCGCCGCCGACGCCTGCCCTCTTCGCGCGCGTCTCCCAGCGCCATCCGGCCCGCTTGCGCCTGATCGCCGGAGTGGGCGCGGCGGTGGCGCTGGGCCTGCCCCTGGCGCACTTCGTCTCGGCGGGCGAGGTCGGCAAGATCGCGCTGCCGCTGCGGCCGGGCATCAGCGCCCCCACCTCCGAGCTGCACATTGGCAGCGCCCCCGAGGGCGCCGAGGTCTACATCGACGGCACCTTGCGCGGAGTGACTCCGCTCGCGGTCAAGCTCCTGCTCGGGCGCCACCAGCTGCGCGTGGGCAGCCCGCGGCTCGAGCGCTGGAGGGCGAGCGAAGTGGTCATCGCCCAGGGCCGCTCCGAGGAGCGCCACATCGATCTCACCGAGTAGGGCGGTTTGCGGATTCATCGCGCCGGCCGCTTCCTCTCGCAGGTTGCTGAAGAACCCGGGCGACGGGAGGGTTTTTCAGCAGCCTGCTAGACTGCGCGGATGCCCGCCTTGCTCCTGTCCCTGCTCCTGGCCTCGCCTGCCCTCGACGGAGCGCGGGCGAGCCTCGCCGCCGGCAAGCTCGACGAGGTGCTCTTCGCGCTGCAGCCCGCGGCCGCGGTGCCCAAAGAGGAAGCGAAGGACGCCGCCGCCGTGCTCGTCGAGACGGGCAGGCTCGCGACCGCGCGCGGCGACAAGCCCCTGGCGCTCTCGCTGGTGCAGACCGCGCTGAAGAAGGACTCCGTGAACGGGCCGGCGCTGGAGCTGCTCGGCAGCTGGTCCTTGGCCGAGAGCGAGTTCAACCTCGCCATCGCCTACGCCAGGCGGTGGGTCGCCGCGGACCCGCAGAGCGCGCAGGCCAGGGAGTTCCTCGCCCGCGCCGAGGAGCGCGAGCGCACCTGGACGCCGCCCGACTACCAGCCGCCCAAAGAGAAGAAGCACCGGCGCAAGCGGTCGCGCAAGACGTCGCAGGCCGGCGCGCAGGTGAAAGCCGCGCCGCCGGCGGGCCGCGTGACGCTCTATGCCTCGGCCTCGTGCCAGGGCTGCAAGAAGGCGCGCAAGTGGCTCGCCGAGCAGCGCATCCCGTACGCCGAGGTGGACGTCGAGCACGACGCCAAGGGCGCGCGGGAGCTGAACCAGAAGCGCATCCGCTCGCGCGTGCCGGGCGAGGCGCTGCCCGTCCTCGACGTCAACGGCGTCCTCATCGACGGCTTCAGCGCGCGCGCCGTCGAGGCCGCCTTGGCGAGGCAATAGTGGCCTTCGCCGAGTACGAAAAGTTCGATGGGCTCGGTCTCGCCGGGCTGATCCGGCGGGGTGAAGTGTCGGCGCTCGAAGTGGTGGAAGCGGCCATCGAGCGCATCGAGGCGCGCGACGGCAGGCTGCACGCGGTGGTTCAAAAGAGCTACCAGCGCGCGCGGCAACAAGCGCAGGGCACGCTGCCCGACGGGCCGTTTCGCGGCGTTCCCTTCCTGCTCAAGGACCTGCTCGCGCAGGACGCAGGCCAGCCCACGCTCAACGGCACGCGCCTCTGCCGCGGGATGGTCGCAGACCACGACAGCGAGCTGGTCGCGCGGCACAAGAAGGCCGGCCTCGTCATCGTCGGCAAGACGGCCACGCCAGAGCTTGGCATCCTGCCGGTCACCGAGGCCGAGGTGTACGGTGCGCCCACGCGCAATCCATGGGATCCCATGCGAACGCCCGGCGGCTCGAGCGGCGGCGCAGGGGCAGCGGTCGCCTCTGGCATGGTGCCGCTTGCCCACGCGAGCGACGGCGGCGGGTCGATCCGCATCCCGGCCTCGTGCTGCGGCCTCTTTGGCTTGAAGCCCACGCGCGCGCGCACGCCGCTCGGTCCCGACGTCGGCGACGGCTGGCACGGCCTCGCTGTCGAGCACTGCCTCTCGCGCACCGTGCGCGACAGCGCAGCGCTCCTCGACGCCACGCAGGGCCTCGACCTCGGCGCGCCCTACGGAGTCCCCGCGCCGGAGCGGCCCTATCTAGACGAGATCGCGCGCGAGCCGGGCCGCTTGCGCATCGCCTTCACCAGCGCCTCCTTGCTCGGCAAGGACGTCCACCGCGACTGCGTGGCAGCCGTGCGCGGCGCCGCCGGGCTGTGCAGGACTCTCGGCCACGAGCTGGTCGAGGACGCGCCGCAGCTCGACCGCCGCGAGCTGACGCGCGCCTACCTCGTCCTGGTGGCGTCGGCCTGCGCCGCCGAGCTCGAGTTCATCGGCCGCCTCGTCGGCAAGGAGCCGACCGCGGATCAGGTCGAGCCCGGCACCTGGTTCCTCGCCCAGCTCGGGCGCAAGTATCGCGGCGCGGAGCTCTCGCTCGCGCTGCACACCATCCACGCCATGGGCCGGCAGCTGGCGCACTTCTTCGAGCGCCACGACCTGCTCCTGACGCCGACGCTGGCCGCCCCGCCGCTCCGCATCGGCGAGCTCAAGCTCAAGCTGCACGAGCTCGCCGCGCTCCGCCTCCTGCGCCGCTTCCCCAGCGAAGTGGTGCTGCGCAAGATGCTCGACGGCCTCGCCGACCAGGGCTTCGAGTTCGCGGCCTTCACCGCGGTCGCCAACCTCGCAGGCGTCCCGGCGATGAGCGTCCCGCTGCACTGGAACGCCGAGGGCCTGCCCATCGGCGCGCACTTCATCGCGCGCTATGGCGACGAGGCCACGCTGTTCAGGCTCGCCGCGCAGCTGGAGAAGACCAGCCCGTGGGCGAACCGCCGACCCAGCAGGTGAAGCGAGCGCTCCTGCTCTCCAGCAGCTCTTTTGCTTCCCCATTGTTGACACGCCATTGAAGATACGCTACTAGCTGTCCTGCATTCACACGACGCGATTCGGTATCTTCGCTTCGATGCATGGCACGCAGTCGGAAGGCGGCAGGGCGAGGTGACGATGGCCCAGCAGCGAGACACCGACGAGTTCGAGCGGCTCGAGACGTCCCATCCCCAGGGGCTCTCGGCGGGGCAGATCGTCGAGTTTTTTGCGCCTCGCGGCGTCAAGCTCGCGCAGGCCACGTTCCGCAAATATGTCCAGCTCGGGCTCCTCCCGCGCAGCAGGCGCGTGGGCGAGAAGGGCAAGCACCGCGGCAGCCACGGGCTCTATCCGGCGAGCGCGGTGCGGCGCATCCACCTCATCAAGTCGCTGATGGACGAGGGGCTCACGCTGGAAGAGATCCGGCGCAGCTTCGTCTATTTCCGCGGCCAGCTCGACGGCGTCGAGCGCTCCATCGAAGAGCTGCTGGCCGCCCTCGAGAAGGGGCTGACCGAGCGGCAGGACATGAAGCCGGCCCGCCGCAAGGAGTTGGAGAAGCTGTTGCACGAGGCGCGGCGCCAGTCCGCCCAGTTCGTCAAAGACATCGAGCAGATGGTCGCGCAGGTCACCGCGCGCGACAAAGAGTAGCGAACGTTCGCCACCAGCCCCGCTGGAGGTGCCATGAGCGAGCCGAAGCGCGACGAACCTTCACCGCTGCTCGACGAGCCCGCCGACGGCAGGCCGCGGCAGCGCGCACGCACCATGAGCCGCAAGGAGATGGCGCGTCAGTTCCGCCAGCAGAGCGCTTCGGGCGGCGTCGACCCGGAGCTCTCGGCGCTGATGACCGAGCTCGAGGCCACCCGGCCCAAGCTGCGCTCGGACTGCGTGAGCGGCCCGCGGCCTTGCCCCTACGTCTCGTGCAAGTACAACCTCTTCGTCGACGTCAACCCGCGCACCGGGTCGGTGAAGATGAACTTCCCCGACAAGGAGCTGCACGAGCTGGCGGACACCTGCGCCCTCGACGTCGCCGACCGCGGCGGGATCACGCTCGAGGACGTCGGGGTGATCATGAACCTGACTCGCGAGCGCGTGCGCCAGCTCGAGACGCGCGGCCTCGTCAAGCTGCGGGTCATCGCGGACGACGGGCCAAGGGTGCCTCCCGCGCAAGATGACGACGATTAAGGCGCTCGGTCTCGCGGCGCTCCTGGCCGCCGCGGGCTGCAACCCGGTGCTGGTGCCGACTCCGCTTCAGCTCGGCGAGACGGCGCCTGCGCTGGGCGCGGGTGATGTTTCTATCACCGGACAGGCCGGCGGCGGCACAGCCGTCCTCGATGGCTCCGGATTTGGCGCCGCGGGCCGCGTGCGCGTCGGCGTCGGGCACCAGCAAGAGGTCGGCGTCGAGGGCTTCTTCGCCTACGCGGACACCGGCAAGCAGCGGTACTCGGGCCAGTTCGGGGGCGGCAAGGCCAGCTACAAGCTCGAGCTCGACCCGCACTTTGCCCTCATCGCCGGCGCCGGGTTTGGGACTGGCACGACCGGGACTTCGGTCGGCGGCGATCTCGCGGCGCTGGTCTCGGGCGCCTCCGCCCTGCGGCCCTACCTCGGCGTGCGCGGTGCCTACGGCGTGCGCGTCACCGGCACCGGCGACAACGTGGTGGCGCTCAGCGTGCCGTTCGGGATCTCGCTGGCGGTCAGCGACACCGTCCGCATCTTCGGCGAAGCCGGCGCCGGGCTGATCCATTCGGGCGGACCCAACGCCGGCCCGTTCTATCTCAGCGCGGGCCTGTCGGTGGTGCTGCCGCGGCCTTCCGCAGCCGCTCGCTGACCCGGGCCGCCCACTCTGGGACGAGCTCGCTGCACGCCGCGCGGCGAGCGAGGCGCAGCGCCGCCGCCGGGATCGAGCCGGAGCCCGCGAACGGATCGAGCACCAGCTCCCCGGGCCGCGACCACTGGCGCACCAGCGGCTCAACGATACTGAATGGCTTGTGGTTCGGATGGCTGCCGAACCGCGCCGCCTCGCCGTCGTCGTCGGGCCCGCCCACCACGGACCAGGCGATGGGCGGCTGAGCCGGGTCGCGCGCCGGAAGGGCCGCGCGCGTGAGCACGAGCGCCACCTCGAAGATGCGCGCGAGCTCCTCGTTGCCGCGCAGGACCACCGGACCGCGCCGCTCGCCGGACAGCTTTGCCCAGGCGTACTCGCCGGCCAGGTGCAGAAAGCCCGCGGCCCGCGCGGCGCCAAGGATCGGCTCCTTGCCAAGGAAGTTCGTCCAGATCACGAGCGGCGCGCCGGGGGCCAGGTGGGCGACGGCCTTGGAGATCCACTCTTCGGTAAAGGTTCGATAGTCGCGCACGCTCTCGAAGCGCAGCACGGGCTCGCCCTCGATCTTGCGCCCCTTGGGGTCGCGCAGATCGCCCTCCTTGCGCCGCCGCGTCAGCAGGCAATAGGGAGGGTCTGTGAGCAGCAGCGCGGCCCTCTCGCCTCCGAGCGCGCGCGCGAAGGTCTCTTCCTGGCGCGCGTCGCCGACGATGCAGGCCTGTCCATCCATCGCGGCCGCTTGTAGCAGAAAAGAGCAAGACCCTTCACCGCGAAGGGCGTCGAAAACGATTTCCCTGCGCTCCTTGCGTCTCTGCGTCGGCTCTTCCTGTTTGAGCTGTTCGGCCCGTGATATGGACCGCCTCCATGACGACCAAAGTCGCGCGCGCGCTGCTCTCGGTCTCCGACAAGACGGGCCTCGTCGAATTGGCCAAGGGCCTTGCGGCGCTCGGCATCGAGCTGCTCTCGACCGGCGGCACCCACGCGCTCCTTACCAAGGAAGGCGTGGCCGTCAAGCAGGTGAGCGACTTCACCGGCGCTCCCGAGATGCTGGGCGGGCGGGTCAAGACGCTGCACCCGAAGATCCACGGCGGCATCCTGGCGCGGCGCGAGCACGCGGGCGACAAGGGCGATATGCAGGCCCAGGGCGTCTTGCCCATCGACCTCGTGGTGGTGAACCTCTACCCGTTCCGCGAGGCCGTGGCCAAGGGCCTGCCGGCCGATGAGATCATCGAGCAGATCGACATCGGCGGTCCGTCCATGCTGCGCTCGGCGGCCAAGAACGCGGCGCACGTTGCAGTGGTCGTGGACCCGGGCGACTACAACCAGGTCCTCGGCGAGCTGAAGCAGCACGGCGCGGTGACCAATCGCACCCGCACGCGGCTGCAGGCCCGCGCCTTCGCGCACACGGCGGCGTACGACGCAGCGATCGCCGCCTGGCTGGCCGAGCAGGGTGCGCGCAGCGACGCCAACGATCCGGACCGCACCATGGGCGACCACGCCGAGGGAGCGTCCTGGTCGGAGGTGCCTCCGATCGGCGAGTACAAGCTCGTGCAGACGCTGCGCTACGGCGAGAACCCGCACCAGGCCGCGGCCTTCTATGGCTCGGTGCCCCAGCCCGACGAGCCGACGCTGGCCGCCGCCAGGCAGGTGCAGGGCAAGGAGCTGTCGTTCAACAACCTCCTCGACGGATCGGCTGCGCTCGAGGCTGTGAAGGAACATGCACGGGGAGTGAAAGGCGCGGCGTGCGCCGTGGTCGTCAAGCACACCAACCCGTGCGGCGTGGCCACCTCGGGCAACATCGCCGACGCCTACCGCAAGGCGCGCGACGCCGACCCCACCTCGGCCTTCGGCGGCATCGTGGCGCTGACCCACGTGGTGGACGAGGCGACCGGCAAGCTCCTGGCCGAGACCTTCCTCGAGGCGGTGATCGCGCCCGGCTTCGACCCTGCCGCGCGCGCGGCGCTGGCCGGCAAGAAGTCGCTGCGCCTCTTGGAGCTGCCGCTGCTCGGCGAAGATCGCAAGGGCTGGACACCGGAAGCGCGCGAGCTGCGCAGCATCGCCGGCGGCCTGCTCGTGCAGTCGCGCGACCTGCTTGGCGTGCAGAACAAGGAGTGGAAGGTGGTCACCAGGCGCTCGCCCAGCGCCGAGGAGCTGGAGGCGCTGCGCTTTGGGTGGTCGGTGGTCAAGCACGTGAAGTCGAACGCCATCGTGCTGGCGCTGAAGGACGTGACGGTCGGCATCGGGATGGGCCAGACCAACCGCGTCGATTCGGTGCGCATCGCGGCCCAGCGCGCGGGCGAGCGGGCCAAAGGCTCGGCGCTCGCGTCAGACGCGTTCTTCCCCTTCGCCGATGGGCTCGAGGCCGCCGCCGACGCCGGCGTGCGCTGCGTGGTGCAGCCGGGCGGCTCGATGCGCGACCAGGAGGTCATCGCCGCCGCCGACGCCCGCGACCTCGCCATGGTCTTCACCGGCATCCGCCACTTCCGCCACTAAAGAGTCGAGGAGCCGCGTGGCCGCGAAGATCGTCGTCATCGGAAGCGGCGCGCGCGAGCACGCCTTGGTGCGCTCGCTCTTGCGGGGCGCGGCGCTCGCCGGGGCCGAGGCGCGCGAGGTGGTGTGCATCCCCGGCAACGCGGGCATCGCCCGGGAGGCGCGCTGCGTCGCTTCCGGCGGCTCGGCCCAGGCGCTCGGTGCGGCCGCGCGGGCGGAGAAGCCAGACCTCGTCGTCGTCGGGCCGGAGGCCTCCCTCGCCGAGGGAATCGCGGACGAGCTGGAGAAGCATGGGATCCCATGCTTCGGACCCAAGAGGGAGGCCGCGCGCATCGAATCCTCGAAGGCGTTCGCCAAAGACGTCATGCTCGCCGCGCGCGTCCCCACGTCGGCCGCGCGGCTGTTCGAGGATCCCGCCGAGGCCGCGGAGTACGCGCGGGGCCTCGGCGCCTGCGTGGTCAAGGTGGACGGCCTGGCAGCAGGCAAGGGCGTCATCGTCTGCGACACGGGCACAGAGGCCCTGCGCGCCGTGGGCGAGCTGCACGCGCTGCACCCCAAGGAGCCGCTGCTTATTGAAGAGCGGCTCACCGGGCCGGAGCTCTCGGTCATCGCGCTCACCGACGGCGCGCGCGTGCTGCCGCTGCCGCCCGCGCGCGATCACAAGCGGCTGCTCGACGGCGACCAGGGCCCGAACACCGGCGGCATGGGCGCGGTCAGCCCGCCGCGCGACGCCCCGCCCGCGCTGATCGCCGAGGTGGTGCGCACGGTGCTCGAGCCCACCGTGCGCGAGCTGGCCCGCCGCGGTACGCCGTTTCGCGGCGCGCTCTACGCGGGGCTGATGCTGACCCCGAACGGCCTTCGCGTGCTCGAGTTCAACTGCCGCCTCGGCGACCCCGAGGCGCAGGCCATCTTCATCCGCCTCCGCTCGGACCCCTTGCCGCTCTTGCGCGGAGCCGCCTTGGGCGACCTGGCGGGCCTGGCTCCAGAGTGGGACCAGCGCGCCTCCGTCGCCGTCGTCATCGCCGCGGCGGGCTATCCGGCGGCGCCGCGCGCGGGCGAGGCCATCACCGGCCTCGACGCGCTGGCCCCCGACGAAGGCGACGATCTCTGGATCCTGCACGCCGGCACGAGGCGCGACGGCGAGCGCACGGTGACCGCCGGGGGCCGCGTGCTGACGGTGGCCGCGCTCGGCGCGGGCGTGAAAGAGGCACGCGCGAAGGCCTACGCCGCCGCGGCGCGCATCGGCCTGCCCGGCGCGCAGCTGCGCACCGACATCGCCGCGAGCGAGCAGTAGCTCCCGTGGACGGCGCTCTCGGAGGCAGGCGCGCCGCCGATGCGATCCTGGTCGCCGGCCTCTGCGCCCACGCGGCGTTTCTCTCCGTCTCCATCGCCGGCATGCAGATCGCGCTCGGCGTGGCGGGTTTGGGGCTGCTCTTGCACCTGGTCGCCGGCGCCCGCCCGGTGCGCACGCCGCTCGACTGGCCGCTCCTCGCCCTGGCCTTGGTGGCGATCGGCAGCGATCTGCTCTCGCGCTACGGCGCGCCATCCCTCGAGGCGGCAACCCTCTGGCGCGCGGCCGCCGGCTTCTGGATCGTCTACCAGGGCCTGGCGCTCGCGCCCTCGCCGGGCCGCCGCGCGCTGGTCCTGCTCGGGTGCGCCGCGGCCGGCCTCTGCCTCGCGTCGCTGGTCGGCCTCGCGCAGTACCGGCTGGGCTTCGACCCGCTGCACCTGCTTCACCTGCGCGCCGAGGCCCGCGCGGTGCCAGCGCCTGGCGTTCCGGGCCGCTATGCCGCGCTCGGCTTCTTCGTCTCGCGGCTCACCTTCGCGAACGGCGCGGCGGTCCTCTCGGCGCTGCTGGCCGGCGTCCTTGCCGGCGGGGCGATCCCGGGCAAATGGCGCTGGGCCGCGCTGGGCGCGCTCGCCCTCGCTCTCGCTGCCATCCTCGCGACGTTTGACCGCGCCGCCTGGCTTGGCCTCTTCGCCGCCGCCGCGGTGGTGGCCGCCTTCGCCGGGGCCGGCTCGCGCCGCGTGCGCCTCGCCATCGCGGCCGGGCTCGCCGCGATCCTTCTTCTTGGCGCGCTCCACCCCGGGCTCCGCCAGCGCTTCCGCTCGGGCTTCGACGTCGAGGGCAACCTCGACCGCGTCTTCCTCTGGTCCCGCGCGCTCGAGATCATCGCCGACCACCCGCTGCACGGCATCGGCTTCGCCAACTACCGGCGCGTCTGCGGCACCTACTACGACCGCGTGGACCCGAGCTTCGCGATGCGGACCTGGGCACACAACACCGAGCTCTCGCTGCTCGCGGAGACGGGCCCGCTTGGCCTCTGCGCGCTGGCCCTCGTCGCCTGGGCCGCCGCGCGCGGCCTGATCGGCAAGCTGCGCGCGGGCGGTGGCCAGGACGACCCGGAGGCGGTCAGTGCGCGAGCGCTGGCGCTGGGCGGCCTGGCGGCGGGCGCGGCCATCGCGGTGATCGGCCAGGTCCACGACGTGCTCTACGACACCAAAGTGATGTACCCGGTCTGGTTCGCGCTCGCGCTGGGCCTTGCGGGGGGCCGGGCAGCGTGGCAAAAGCCGCTGCGCCGAGAAAGCAGCTAAAGGGGATTGCATGAAAGGCATCGTCCTGGCAGGCGGAACCGGCTCGCGCCTCTTCCCCCTCACCAAAGTCACCAACAAGCACCTCCTGCCCGTGGGCCAGGAGCCGATGATCTTCTACCCGGTGAAGAAGCTCATCGAGGCCGGCGCCGACGAGATCCTCATCGTCACCGGCGTCGACCACATGGGCGACGTCGTCAACTTGCTCGGCAGCGGCAAGGAGTTCGGCTGCCGCTTCACCTACAAAGTGCAGGACGAGGCCGGCGGCATCGCGCAGGCGCTGGGCCTGGCCGAGAACTTCGTCGGCAAGGATCTCTGCTGCGTGATCCTCGGCGACAACATCTTCGAGAGCTCGATCGCCTCCTTTGCCGCCGCTTTTCGCGAGCAGGCCCGGGGCGCGCGGCTCCTGCTCAAGCAGGTGCACGATCCCCAGCGCTACGGCGTCGCCGAGGTCGAGGGCGGCAAAGTGGTGCGCATCGTCGAGAAGCCCAAGGAGCCGAAGAGCGACCTCGCAGTGGTTGGCGTCTATTTCTATGACGCCGATGTCTTCTCGGTCATCCGCACGCTCAAGCCCTCGGGCCGCGGCGAGCTGGAGATCACCGACGTCAACAATCATTACCTGCGCACGGGCGCGCTGCACTTCGACCAGCTCCCGGGCTGGTGGACCGACGCGGGGACCTTCGAGTCGCTCTATCATGCCAATGAGCTGGTCGCGGGCCGCGTCCCGTCGGGATCCCCGAAATGAAGACGGTGCTATTGACGGGCGGCGCGGGCTTCATCGGCTCGAACCTGGTGCGGTACCTGCGGCGCGAGCGGCCCGAGTGGACCCTCCTCAACCTCGATCGCTTGACCTATGCCGGCAACCTTGAGTCCTTGAGTGATCTCAAGGACGACTCAAGGCATCTGTTCGTCCGCGGCGACATCGCCAACGCCGAGCTCGTCGAGCACCTCCTGCGCCAGCACCGCGTGGACGCCATCTTGAACCTGGCGGCCGAGAGCCACGTCGATCGCAGCATCCTCGGTCCCGGCATCTTCGTCGAGACCAACGTCAGCGGCACCCAGAACCTGCTCGAGGTGGCGCGCCAGGCCGGCGTCAAGCGCTTCGTGCAGGTCTCGACCGACGAGGTCTATGGCTCGCTCGGCGCCGAGGGCAAGTTCAGCGAGTCATCGCCACTCAAGCCGAGCTCGCCTTACTCAGCCTCGAAGACGGCGGCCGACCTGCTCGCGCTGGCCTATTTCCACACTTACAAGATGGACGTGGTCGTCACCCGCTGCTCGAACAACTACGGTCCCTATCAATTTCCCGAGAAGTTGATTCCGCTGATGATCGCCAATGCGCTGGAAGGGAAGAAGCTGCCGGTCTATGGCGACGGGATGCAGGTCCGCGACTGGATCCACGTCGAGGACCACAGCGCTGCCTTGCTCGCCGCATTGGAGAAGGGGAAGCCCGGCGAGGTCTATAACATCGGCTCCGACAACGAGTGGGCCAACATCAATATCGTCAAGAAGATCCTCCAGACGCTACAAAAGCCTGAGTCTGCGATTGAGTATGTCAAGGATCGCCCGGGCCACGACCGGCGCTATGCCATCGACGCGCGCAAGGCCAAGGCAGACCTCGACTGGGCGCCGCGGATCTCGTTTGAAGATGGGTTGAAGAAGACGGTGCAGTGGTATGTCGCCAACAAGCCCTGGTGGGAGCGCGTGCGCAGCGGCGAATATCGCGCCTATTACGAAAAGAACTATGGTGCGCGCACGTGAGCGGGCTCGTGCTCGTCACCGGCGGCAACGGCCTCGTCGGCAGCCGATTGGTCGCGCGGCTGGCCGGTGAGCATGAGGTCGTTGCGCTCGGCCGCGGTCCCAGGCGGGCCAACTCAAGCGCGCGCTATGTAGAGCTTGATCTGCTTCAGGTCGGCAAGCTGCGCGGCTTGATTGAAGAGCTGCGGCCCGTTGCCGTCTTGCACGCCGCGGCCATGACTGACGTGGACGCGTGCGAGCGCGACCCCGCGGCCGCCTGGCGCTTGAACGTGGACGCCGTGGCCGAGGCCGCGCTCGGCGCCAGGAGCGTCGGCGCCCGCTTGATCGCCATCTCGACTGATTATGTCTTCGACGGCGACGCGGGTCCTTATGGGGAATCCGATGTCCCCAATCCGCGCGGGTCCTATGCGCGGAGCAAGCGCTGCGGGGAGGAGGCCGCGCTGCTCCTCGCGCCGGGCAGCGCGGTGGCCCGCGTGGCCGTGGTCTACAGCGGCTTCCCGGGCGCGAAGCGAACGTTTGCGCAATCGACGGTCGAGGCGCTCCTGGCAGGCCGCGAGGTGCGCGCCTTCGCCGACCAGACCGTCTCGCCGACGCTGGCCGACAACGCCGCCGAGATGATCCTCGGGCTCTGGAAGAGCGGCGAGGCGGGCCTCTGGCACACGACCGGCAAGGACGTCGTCACCCGCGTCGAGTTCTGCCGCGCCCTCGCGCGCAAGCTGCACGCCGACGAGGCGCTGATCGTGCCGACGCGCCTCGCCGACGCCAGGCTGCTCGCGCCGCGGCCGCTCAAGGCCGGGCTCAAGGTGGACCGTATCCAGAAGCTGCTCGGCGCCGCGGTGCCGCTCGGCCTCGATGCCCAACTCGACCGCTTTCTCGCCGAACGCAAGGAGAGCTGATATGCGCGCCCTCTCGCTCCTGGTCCTCTCTGCCGCTGCGGTCCTCGCGGGCTGCCAGCACGGCAATGTCCGCAAGGATCCTGTCGAGGGTCTCGACTTCATCGCCCTGCCGGCCTCGGCGCGGGGCCAACAGGATTTATATATCGGTCGCGGCCAGGTGATAGTCCGCGCCTATCGGGGCTGCGTCGCCCACGGTTCGTGCAGCAAGGAGCCGCTCGAGCGCCACCACGTGCGCGCGGGCAAGGAGGTCTGCACCGGCGCCGGGACCGACGGCGAGCAGGCCCTCAACTGCGTGTCGTTCGACGAGGCGGACGTCTTCTGCAAGTTCGTGCGCGCGCGCGTGCCCACCGCCGACGAGTGGCAGCGCGCGGCGCTCCGGACGGGCCGGGACGCCATCTTGGCGACGCTGACGGACTGGACCTCGAGCGGCGGCGGAGGCCAGAAAGAGGTGCGCACCGGCAACTGGAAGGACGCGGACGACGAGCAGCGCTCGTGGTCCACGGGCAGCCGCCCCTCGGCGGGCTTTGGCGCCGAGGTTGGCTTCCGCTGCGTCCAGGACGCCGTGCCCTAGAGCACCGAACGGGTTGAATCCCGTCGGAGAACCGCGGGTTCTAGTGCAACCCGCTCGGCCGATTCGCTGCGCATCGCCGCGTCTCTCCTCGTCGCCGTACAGAAAGTACGGCTCCTCGTCGTTCCTTGCGCTGCTTGCGACTCGACCGTTCTCCTCGGTCCTTCAACCCGATCGGTGCTCTAGAGCACCGATCAGGTCATCGGCCCTCAGGCGACGGGAGCTAACCCGATCGGTGCTCTAGCAGCGAAGAGTGGCCTCTTGGCAGCGCGGGCAATCTCTGGCAGTACCAGTCGCCCCTCATGCAGCCCGCCTCCACCGTGTCCTCGCCGGCCGCCGCCGTGAAACCGACCGAGGGCCGCGGCGCAGACGCCGAGCGGCCCGCGCCGCGCCACGGCTCGCTGGCCGAGCTCTTCCACTTCCACCAGCTGATCCAGATGCTGGTCGTCCGCGAGCTCAAGGTCCGCTACAAGCGCAGCATCCTCGGGCTGCTCTGGACCATGCTGAATCCCTTGATGCTGATGATCGTCTACACCGTCGTCTTCACGACCATCATGCCGTCCACGCAGAAGAACTTCGCCATCTTCCTCCTGGCGGGCCTGCTCCCGTGGATCTACTTCTCCACCGCGCTGATGCAGGGAATCACCTCGGTGCTGACCAACCAGGACCTGATCCGCAAGGTGCGCGTGCCCCAGGCGGTGTTCCCGCTCTCGGTGGTGATGTCGAACCTGGTCAACTTCTCGCTCTCGCTGGTGCCGCTCTTCATCCTCATGGCGGTGGTCGGCCAGCCCTTCACGCCGGCGCTCCTCTTCCTGCCCGTCGGCACGCTGGTGCTCACCGTCTTCGCGAGCGGCGTGACGCTCCTGCTCGCGTCCTTCACCGTCTTCTTCCGCGACGTGCGCCACCTCACCGAGATCGCGCTCCAGGTGCTCTTCTATCTCTCGCCGGTGCTCTACTCGTTCGACCAGGTCAAGGCCCACAACGCCTGGTGGTTCCGCGCCTTCGAGATCGGCCTCACTGTCAACCCGCTCTCCTGGATGGTGCCGCTGATCCGGGACCCGGTCTATTACGGCCACGTGCCGGGCGCGCTGGTGCTGGGGGTCGCCTCGGCCATTGCGCTGGCCTCGCTCACCGTCGGCTACCGCACCTTCGTCAAGCTCGAGCCGCGGCACATCCATCACTTCTAGAGAGCGGCGCATGCGCACAGGGCAAATCCGCATCACCGATCTCGGCATCGCCTATCGGCTCTATCGCGAGAAAGTCACCACCCTCAAAGAGGCGGTGACCAACCGCTTCCGCCACCTGCGCAGCTCGGAGCAGTTCTGGGCGCTGCGCCACATCAGCCTCGACATCCAGCCCGGCGAGGCCATCGCGCTGGTCGGCCACAACGGGTCCGGCAAGAGCACGCTGCTCAAGACCATCGCCGGAGTGCTCCAACCGACTGAAGGCACGGTCGAGGCGAGCGGCCGCGTCAGCCCCATGATCGAGCTCGGCGCCGGCTTCGACAGCGAGCTCACCGGCCGCGACAACATCTTCTTGAACGGCGCCTTGCTCGGCTTCACGCGCAAGCAGATGGAGGGCCGCTTCGACCGCATCGTCGCCTTCAGCGAGCTCGGCGACTTCATCGACATGCCCGTGAAGAATTACAGCTCAGGGATGCAGGCCCGCCTCGGCTTCGCGGTCGCGCAGGACGTCGAGCCCGATCTGCTCATCATCGACGAGGTGCTCGCCGTCGGCGACGAGCGCTTCCAGAAGAAGTGCACGGCACGCATCGGCGACTTCCGCACCGCCGGCGTGACCTTCGTCTACGTCTCGCATTCGCTCGCCGCCGCCCGCGAGCTCTGCCCGCGGGCTGCCGTCCTGCACCACGGTCGGCTGCAGTTCGACGGCGCCATCGACACCGCCTGGGAGCGCTACCGCGAGCTGGAGAGCGGACCCACGCCAGGCCCCTCGGTCAGCGCCGGCGAATCAGAGGAGTCCGCGAGGCGGAGCGCGGGCACCCTGTGAGGGTCGTCTGGCATTGCGAGGATCGCGCCGGCGCCGCCATGGCAGGCCCTGCCATCCGCGCCGTGGAGCTGTGCACGAGGCTCTCGGCCCGGCACCAGGTCGCGCTCGCCTGCCCCGGCGCCGCGGCGCTCTCGGAGGTCCCGTTCGCGCTCCACGACCAGGTCGATGGCCGCGGCCTGCGCGCGATCTTGTCCAGGCTGGGCGCAGATGATGTTTTTATCACCCAGGGCTTTGGCTTCCCCCTGCGCGACGCGCTCTCGCTGCCGCCCGGCGTGCGGCTGGTGCTCGATCTCTACGACCCGGTCCAGCTCGAGCTGCTGGCCCGCTACGGCGGCACGCCCACCGCGGGCGAGCGACTCCACCTATTGGTCGTGCGCCGCCGTTTGCTCCAGCTCATCGGCGCAGCCGACCACGTGCTCTGCGCCTCCGAGCGGCAGCGAGCCTTCTGGCTCGGGTGGCTCTCGGCAGCGGGCCGGCTCACGCCCGATCAGCTCGCCGCCGATCCGCGGGCGAAGGCGCTGCTGGCGATCGTCCCCTTCGGCCTCTCGCCCGCCGAGCGCGTGCAGGCTGACGCGGCCGACCCGCTTGGCGTCGCGCACGGCCCGGGCGAGCTGCCCGTGCTCTGGTGGGGCGGCCTCTGGGACTGGATGGATCCGGTCGCCGCCGTGCGCGCCATCGACCTCCTGCGCCGCCGCGGCGTCCCGGCCGCGCTGGTCCTGCCCGCCGCCAATCGGCCCGGCGCCGCGCCCATGGCGGCAGCGGCGGCCGCGCAGGCCGAGGCGCGCGCGCGGCAGCTCTGGGGCCCCGGCCGCGGCGTCTTCCAGCTCCCCGCCTGGATTCCCTACCAACAGCGCCGGGCCGCCCTGGACGCGGCCGCCGTGGCCATCAGCTGCCATCGGCCCTCGCTCGAGGCAGAGCTCGCCTTTCGCACCCGCCTGCTCGATTGCGTCTGGGCCGGCTTGCCCGCCGTGGCCACCGCCGGCGACGAGCTCTCGGCGCGCGGCGAGGCCGAAGGCTGGGTGGTGGCGCCGCCGGCCGGAGACGTGGACGCCATCGCCGCGGCGCTGCAACAGCTGCTCGATCCCGAACGCCGCCGGGCCGCGCGGGAGGCGGCCGGGCGCGCGCGCGCCGGATATTCTTGGGACCTCTCGGCCGGGGCGCTGCTCGCGCTCCTTGACCGCCCGGCGCCGCGCCGGCCGCACGCCGACGGCTGGGGCAGGGCGGCGTCCTTTGCGCCCGGTGAGCTCGCGGCCGCCTCTCCGCTCCAGCTCGCGCGCGCCGCCGCGGGGAAGCTTGTCGCCAAGGCGAGGAAGGTCCGCTCATGATGGCGCTGATCGCCGCTCTGCTCTCGGCCGCGCTGGTCGCACCCTCGCCGCCCAAGCTCGACGCCGAGAGCCTGCAGAAGCTGCGCGCGGGCGAGGTGCTCTCCGAGTCGGCGGAGGAGGGCGACAGCAAGGGCTCGGTGCGCGCGCTCGCCATCATCTTCGCCACTCCCGAGGCGGCCTTCGAGGTGCTCACCGACCACTCGAAGTTCGCCGAGTTCATGCCCCGCATCGACAAGGTCGAGGTGACGCGGCGGACGGCGGTGGGCGAGCGCGTGGCGCAGACCGTGAACGCCACGCTCACCACCGTGCGCTACACGCTCGACTATCGCTGGGACGCGCCGGCGCTCCGCGTCGAGTTCACCCTGGCCGACGACGCGCCGCACGACATCAAGAGCGCCGTCGGCAGCTGGCAGCTCTGGGAGCTCGACGGCGGCCGCGCCGCCTTGCTCGAGTACCGGACCCGCGCCGACATCGGCCGGAGCGTGCCCGGACCCATCAAGCGCTGGCTGCAATCCAAAGGCGCAGGCGACGCGGTGGGCGCGCTCAAGCAGCGCATCGAGAGCGGCGGCAGATTCCGCAAGTAGTCGAGCGCCGACTCAAACAGCAATGCCTGGCAGATCGACAGGCCGCCGGCAGGCAGCCGAAGAAGCGCTCTCAGCCTGGCACTGGGTTACACTCCGCGCATGCCCACGCGCAGCAAAGTCACCATCCTCAAGACAAAGCCCGAGACGGTGCTGCAGGACCACGCCCGCCTGCTTGAGTTGGCCGAGGTCTCGCGCCACCTCGACAAGTCGGCGACCACCATCCTGAAAGACAATATATCGTGGCATTTTCCCTATCCGGGCGCGAACACCACGCCCTGGCAGCTCGAGGGGACGGCGCTGGCCCTGCGCCAACAAGGCTATAAGGATCTGGTCTGCGTGCAGAACGACACCGTCGTCACCGATCCCTTCAAAGGCGAGCGACTCAACCGCTATACGCCGCTCTTCGAGAAGCACGACATTCCGGTGCTCTTCAACTTCGAGCCTTCGCACATCAAATGGATTGAGTACAAACCCAAGGCAAAGATGCTGGCCTTGGACAAGGTCTTCCCCGACGGGATCCAGATCCCCGAGTACTTCGTGGGCAAGAACGTGGTGCACCTGCCGACGATGAAGTGCCACATCTATACGACCACGACGGGCGCGATGAAGAACGCGTTCGGCGGGTTATTGAATACCAGGCGTCACTATACCCACTCGTGGATCCACGAGACCCTGGTTGACTTGCTCCACATCCAGAAGGAGATCCACAGCGGCCTCTTCGCGGTGATGGACGGCACCACGGCGGGCAATGGCCCCGGCCCGCGCACCATGATTCCAGTCGAGAAGGACTATCTGCTCGCGTCGGACGATCAAGTGGCCATCGACGCCGTCGCCACCAAGATGATGGGCTTTGATCCGATGAGCATCCCTTATATCCGCCTCGCGCACGAGGCGGGCCTGGGGGTCGGCAAGCCCGAGGAGATCGAGCTCGTCGGCGAGGACGTGAGGAACGTCAACTTCCACTTCAGCGTCGGCGACAATCTCGCCAGCCGGGTGGGTGACTTGATCTGGTTCGGGCCGTTGAAGGGCTTGCAGAAGCTCTTCTTCCGCACGCCGCTCGTCTATGCCTTCGTCTTTGGTTCGTTTTTCTATCACGACCACCTTTGGTATCCGTTCTTCGGCAAGAAGGTCGTCAATGAGTTCACCAGGCAATCAAAGTGGGGCCGGCTCTTCGAGAGCTATCCCGAGGCGAGCAAAGAGCGTCCGGCGTCGTCCTTGAAAAAGGTCGGCTGATGACCGAGGCCGCGCAGCCAGCGCAAGCCCTGGCCGGGCCCACGGGGGCGCGCGCGCTGCTCGAGGCGATGCGCCCGCGGCAATGGACCAAGAACGTCTTCGTCTTCGCGGGCGTCGTCTTCGCGGGCAAGCTCTTCGATCCCTCCCTGGTCCTGCGCGCGCTCGCCGCCTTCGGGGTCTTCTGCGTCGCGGCCAGCGCGGTCTATCTCGTCAATGACTACGCCGATCGCGAAGCCGACGCGCACCATCCAACCAAGCGCGCGCGGCCCCTCGCCTCCGGACGCCTTTCGCCCGGGCTCGCCCTGGGCGCGGCCGCCGTGCTCGCGGCCGCGGCGCTGGCCTTGTCCTTGGCCGTCTCCAAAGGCCTGCTCGTGTTCCTGCTCGGCTATTTCGCGCTCACCGCGGCTTATAATGGCGGACTCAAGCGGGTCTTCATCATCGACGCCATCGCCGTGGCCGCGGGCTTCGTCGTGCGCGCCGCCGCGGGCGCTGCCGCCATCGACGCGGTCATCTCGCCCTGGCTGCTCTCGTGCACCTTCCAGCTCGCGCTCTTCCTCGCGCTCGGCAAGCGGCGCCAGGAGCTTTCCCTGCTCGGCGAGCAGGCCGGCTCGCACCGCGAGGCGCTGGGCCAATATAGCGTCGCCGTGCTCGATTCGTGGCTGACCGCGCTCACCGGCGCCACCATCGTCGCCTATGCCCTGTATACTCAAGCGCCGCGGACGGTCGAGCATTTCCACACCACCAATCTGATCTATACGGTGCCTTTCGTGGTCTATGCGCTCTTCCGCTACCAGCACCGGGTGGTGAGGGACGGCAAGGGCGGCGACCCGGGCTCAGCGCTCTTGCACGATCCTGGGCTCTTGTTGGCCATCGCCGGCTGGGCGCTGACGGCCGCGATCGTCATCTATGCGAGGTGAGTGATGGCAGAGGACGAAGCGACATTCCGCGCGCGCGCCGAGGCAGCGCTCGAGTCGCTGGACCAGGCTTTTTCGCGCCTCTCCAGCAAGTACGGGGTCGAGGCCGACCTGGCCGAAGGCGTCCTCAAGATCGGCTTCGAGGTGCCCGAGCCCGCTGTCTTCGTCGTCAGCGCCAACGCGCCGGCGCGGCAGGTCTGGGTCTCGGCGCGGCTCTCGAGCTTCAAGTTCGATTGGATTGAAGCAATCAATCAATTCGGGCTGCACCGCACCGGCGAGCCCCTGCTGGCGGTCTTGCAGCGTCTCGCGCGCGAGCAGCTCGGCGACCAGAGCGTGGCTCTCTAGAGCACCGAACAGGTGAACTCCCGTCGCCCGAGGGCCGATGACCGGCGCACCGCCGCGTTGCATGCTCGGTCCGTTCTCCTGATCGGTGCTCTAGAGCACCGAACGGTTTGGTTCCCGTCGGATAACCGCGGGTTGCCGGGCAACCCGCTCGGCCGATTCGCTGCGCAACGCCGCGTCTCTCCTCGTTGCCGTACAGAAAGTACGGCGCCTCGTCGTTCCTTGCGCTGCTTGCGACTCGACCGTTCTCCTCGGTCCACCAAACCGATCGGTGCTCTAGGCCGGGCTATCTGGCTTGAGTGGTTGAGTTGCCGGCCTTGAGTTGCTCGACCGCGCGGCGTGGGTTCAAGAGGCGCAGGACGCGTCCGCCGGAGAGCTTTCGTTCGTCGGCGCTTTGCAACAGCAAGGCCTTGAGTTGCACCGGTGTCAGCGACGGGTTGAGCGCGAGCAGCTTGGCGGCGAGGCCGGTGACCGCGGGCGCGGCGATGCTGGTGCCGCTCATCCGCATCTGTTCGCCCCCCGGCATGCGCGCGAGCACGCCGACGCCCTTCGCCCAGAGCTGCGCGCCGCCATTGCTGAAGGTCGCCTCGTCGCCCGCTTCATTGGCCGCCCCCACGGTGATGAGGTTCGGCAGCGAGAGCGAGGCGGGCACCTCCTCCTCCGCGCGCGCGTCGGTGTTCTCGTTGCCCGCGGCGACGACGAAGAGGATGCCGGGCGCGCCCGCGATCGCCTCGCAGAGCGGCCGTGTCACCGCCGACCAGAGGTCGCGCGCGAGCGCAGTCTGCTCTGCCGGCGTCCCTGGCACGTCGCCGTCGATCAGCGCTTGCTTGAACTCATGCGGCGAGAGCGTCCAACTCAAGTTGACGACCCGCGCGCCGTGCTTTTTGAAATAGGCGATGGCGGCCGCGTGCAGCTCGCCTTGCCGGCGCGCGTTCGGAAGGCGCGGCTCCGGAAACGCCTGCGCGTCGAGCTCGGCCCGGGCGACGAGGATGCGCGCCGCCGGGTTGCCCCTGGCCGCCACATCGGCCACCGCCGTGCCATGGGCGCGCTGAAAGGCCAGGACCACCGCGTCGAAGTAGGTCGTCATCTCCTCGGCAGAGAGCGAGTCAACCGTGGCCTGCAGCATCTGCGCGTCGGGCGAGTCCACCCCGGCGCGCTCGTCTCCATAGCCGCGCAGGAGCTGCGCCATCAGCTCCGCGCGCTGCCTCGTCATCGGCCGGAGCAGCTCGGAGGTGCGCTCGTTGTCGGCGCCGTAGGCGATGCCGTGGAGATCGCCCCTCCAGCCGTCGCTTGGCTTTCGCCTGGTCCCGGGGTGCGCGTTGACGAAGAGGCGGCCCGGGAAGAGCGAGACGTCTACGCCCGTGTCCCAGATGGCGATGACGACGGGGGCGAGCCCCGCCTCTCCGTCGAGCGAGACCTCGCGCGCGGGCCAGAGGTCTGCCAGCGCGCCTTCGTGGGCGGCAAAGAGCGCGGCGAGGGCCTGCCGGATCTGCGCGCGGACCGGCACCAGCAGGCTGGCCTCGAAGCGGAGGTGGACCAGCGCGGCGGCCGCCTCGAGCGGGACCCGTCCGCTCTTGATCTCTGCCGCGACCGAGGTGGCGACCTCGGCCTGGAGCCGGGCCAGGGACCAGTTGGCGGCGTCCGCGCGCAGGCCCACCAGCGCCTCGCGCACGGCGGCGAAGTCGAGCGCCGCCAGCGCGCGGTCGAGCGCCCGGCGGAAGCCGCGCCCGCGATCGCTCGCCGGCCCGGCTAGGGCCAGCGCGCGCGCGAGCAGGCCGGCGGTGGCGCGCAAGGCCGGCTTGTCCTCGAGCGCGGCGGCGCGATCGAGCTCGGCGCCGGCGTCCGCGCGGCGCCCCTCGAGCAGCGCCAGCTCCGCCAGCGTGCGGTGCATGGCGCGCGCGACCGAGCGGTCGGCCAGGTCGAAGTCCTGCAGGTCCTTCTCCAGATCGCGGCGCAGCGCCGTGGCCAGCGCCGCGAACGTCTCCTCGCTCTCGAGCAGCTCGCGTGGCGTGCCGCTCAGCGCATACGTGTGCTGGGGCAGGTCCTCCGCGCGCAGGGCACGCGTCCTGGCCGCGCGTGCGGCAAGCGAAAGGCAGAGCGACAGCGCGACCGCTGCCAGCGCACCCGCGGCGGTTCTCATGGCTCGGCGCCCGGCGGAATCCCGCCCGTCAGGCGCGTGGGAACGGCCCGCAGGGCGGCGCCCATGCCCTCGAGCGCGGCCGAGATCTCGGCGAGCGCGAGGTCGGGCTTGCCGCGCAAGAGGAAGAGCGGAGCGAGGAAGGCAGTGCGGTACCAGGCGGTCAGCGGCACCAGCGCCATCGCCTTCCAGCCTCCGCCGTGCAGGGCGAGCGTGCGCAGGTGGCCGCGGCCGAGGAGCGCGCGCTGCCGGGGTGAGCCCGGCCCGAACGTCGCGCCGAACCGATGGCGCGCGACGGCCAGCGGCGTGTACCAGCAGATGGCGCCTGCGCGGGCGGCTCGCAGCGAGAGCTCGACGTCTTCGTAGTAGGCGAAGTAGTCGGGGTCGAAGAGGCCGATGCGGCGGAGCAGGGAGGTGCGCAAGAGGCAGGCGCCGCCGCTGATCCCCTCGACCGGCCCGGCCGCGCGCTGCAGGGTCCCGAGCGCGGCGCCGAAGTCGCGGTCGCGCGCGCGGCCGAGCCCGTCGATGCAGAGGCCCGTTCCGTTGACCTTGCCTGGCTGGTCGCGAAAGACCAGCGTGCCGCAAAAGAGTGCCGCGCCCTGGTTGTCGCGCGCGGCCGCGAGCAAGGCCTCGAGCCAACCCGCGCCCGCCTCGACGTCGTTGTTGACCAGTGCGACGAAGTCCGCGCCCCTGGCCAGCGCGCGGCGGAAGGCGAGGTTGTTGGCCTCGGCGAAGCCGAGGTTCATCGGCAGCGGCAGGACCACCACTCCCGGGAAGTCGCGCGCGAGCAGCTCGAGCGTGCCGTCGGTGGAGCCATTGTCGACGACGACGATCTCGAGCCGGCCCGGCGCGATCGCGTGGGCCTGCGCCGCGAGCGCGCGCAGGCAGTCAGGCAACAGATGCGCGCCCTGCCAGGTGACGACGACCGCGTGCACGAGCGGTCCGGCCGCCTGTGCTACACCGTCGTCTCCCTTGCTCACGGTCGGCATCAACGCTGCTCCGCTCCTCGCGCCGCGCACCGGCGTCGGCCGCTATATCGCAGGCCTGCTCGCGGGCCTGTCCCGCCTGCCGCGGCCACCGGGCGGCCCCTGGCACTTCCAGCCGCTCTTCGCCACCCAGGCGGCGCTGGCTGCCGCGGCCAGCGGAGAGGGTACGCCGCGCGTCGGCTTCGCGCCGCTCGATGTGGCCCGCTTCCTCGGCAAGCTCTTGCCGGGCGGCTACGGCCTGGCCGAGGCGGCGCGCGCTTTCGGCCTCTCGGCGATGCGCCGCGAAGGCCGGCTGTCGCTCTACCACGAGACCAATCATGCCGCGCCGCAGTTCGACGGCCCCGTGGTCCTGACCATCCACGACCTCTCGACGCTGCGGTTCCCCGAGACGCAGGACAAGGCCCGCGCGCGCTACTTCGCGCAGGCGCTGAGAGAGAAGGCGAGGCTGGCCGACCGGGTCATGGTGCCCACCGCGGCCATCGGCGCCGAGGTGGCGGCCGAGCTCGGCGTCGATCGGCAGCGCATCCGCGTCGCCCACCACGGCGTTGGCCCCCAGTTCTCGCCCGGCCCGCAGCGCTTGCCGGGCGCGCTGGAGCGCAGGGGAATCAAGGGGCCATACCTGCTCTTCGTCGGCGCGATCGATGCTCGCAAGGGGCTCGCCGATCTGTTCAACGCCTACGGAGCGCTGCCCGCCGAGGTGCAGCGCGCGCACGGCCTCGTGCTGGCGGGGCCGGAAGGAAGCGGCTCCGGCCCGCTCCAGGCGCTGCTCGCAGCCAGGCGCGCCGGCCGCGCGGTGGCGCTCGGTTTTGTCGCCGACGCGGATCTACCCGCCCTCTATCGCGGCGCCGCCGCCGTCTGCCTGCCCTCGCGCTACGAGGGCTTCGGCTTTCCTTTGCTGGAGGCGATGGCCTGCGGAGTTCCCTGCGTGACGAGCGATGATCCCGCGCTCGTCGAGGTCGCCGCCGGCGCGGCCCTGCACGCTCCGCGCGGCGATGTCAGCGCTCTGGCGGGACAGCTCGAGAAGGCGCTCACCTCTGCCCAGACGCGCGGCGACCTTGCCCGGCGCGGCCCCGCGCGCGCGGCCGGCTTCACCTGGGAAGCGAGCGCGCTGTCGCACGTGCACGCCTATCTGCAAGCCTTGGGAGTCGAGGCCGCGGCGTGAGCGCGAAGATGAAGGAACGTTCATTCCTGAAGCCGGGCCGGGTCGCGCTGGTGCACGACTGGCTCACGGGCCTGCGCGGCGGCGAGCGGGTGCTGGAGCAGCTCTGCCTGCTCTTTCCCGACGCGCACGTCTTCACGCTGGTGCACGTCCGGGGCAGCTGCGGCCAGGTCATCGAGCGGCACCCGATCACCACCAGCTTCTTGCAAAACCTGCCGCTCGGGACCCGCAAGTGGCGCCACTACCTGCCGCTCTTTCCGCTCGCCATCGAGAGCCTGGACCTGAGCGGCTACCAGCTCGTCATCTCCACCAGCCACGCGGTGGCCAAAGGCTGCCGGCCCGCGCCGGGCGCGCTCCACATCAGCTACGTGCACACGCCGATGCGCTACGTCTGGGACCAGTTCGACGCCTACTTCGGCCCGGGCCGCGCCGGGCTGCTGACGCGCGCCGCGGCCTACGCGGTGGCCCCCGCGCTGCGCCGCTGGGATTTGGCCTCGACCGCGCGCGCGCAGGGGCTCATCGCCAACAACCGCTTCGTGGCCGAGCGGATCAGGCGCATCTGGAGCCGTGAGGTGGACGCGGTGGTCTACCCCCCGGTAGACGTCGCGCGCTTTCTGCCCTGCGCCGCCTCTGAGCGCGAGGACTACGCCCTCATCGTCTCGGCGCTGGTGCCCTACAAGCGGGTCGATCTGGCGGTCCGCGTCTTCACCCGGCTTGGCCGCCGCTTGATCGTCGCCGGCGACGGCCCCGAGCTCAAGCGGCTGCGCGCGCTGGCAGGACCCACGGTCGAGCTGCTCGGCGCCGTCTCGGGCGAGGCGCTCCCAGGGCTCTACGCGCGCGCTGCCTTCTTCGTCTTGCCCGGCGAGGAGGACTTCGGCATCGCGCCAGTCGAGGCCCAGGCCGCGGGCCGCCCGGTGCTGGCGCTCGGCAGCGGCGGCGCGCTGGAGACCGTGGTCGCAGGCCAGACCGGGGTCTTCTTCGCCGAGACAAATGAACGCTCATTCATGGACGCGCTCCCGGAGATCGATCGCCTGGCGCGCGAGGCGGACCCGGGCGCCATCCGCGCCAACGCCCTGCGCTTCGCGGCCGCGCGCTTCAACCCCGAGCTGGAGGCCGTCTTCTCGCGGCTGCGAACGAAGAGCGGCCTCTAGAGCACCGATCGGGTTGAAGGACCGAGGAGAGACGCGGCGATGCGCAGCGAATCGGCCGGTTCTCCGACGGGATTCAACCCGTTCGGTGCTCTAGGAATCAGGCGGGCAGGGCGGCCGCGCGCCTTGCGCCCGGGGTCGCCTCTTGCTACGCAGCCCTTCTCGACCTCCCATGTTCAAGCGCCACCACCAGCTCTTCACCGTCCTCCGCGTCCTGCTCGACGTCGTCATCGTGGCGGTCGCGTTCTGGGGCGCGTACTCGATCCGCTTCGGCTCGCCAGTCTCGTTCCCGTATCCAGAGCTGCCCGAGCCGCGCGAGACCCTGGTGGTCGGCGCCATCGCCTGCGTGCTCTGGCCGCTCTCGCTGCGAGCCTCGGGCCTCTATCGACCGCAGCGGCAGAAGTCGGTCCTCGACGAGATCTTCGCCGTCTTTCGGGCCACGCTGGTCGCGGGCCTGTTGCTCGTGGCCGTCACCTACTTCGCGCGCGACAACCGCTATTCGCGCGCGGCGCTGCTCATCTTCACCGGCCTCGCCTTCGTCGGGGTCTCGGCGGTGCGCTTCCTCTTCAAGTGGGCCCTGATCGTCGCGCGGAGCCGCGGCTACAACCTGCGCTACGTGCTGGTGCTCGGCGCCGGCCGCCTCGCGCGCCAGGTGGTCGAGGCGGTCGAGCTGCACAAGGAGCTCGGCTTTCGCGTCGTCGGCTGCCTCTCGCTGACGGGCAAGCGGGTCGGCAGCAAGGTCGCCAGCGCCGAGGTGATCGGCACGCTGCGCGATCTGAAGATGGTGCTGCACAGCCGCGGCGTCGATCAGGTGCTGGTGGCGCTGCCGTCGCGCGCGCACAAGTCGCTGCCGCGGGTGATGGAGGTCCTGAGCGACACCACGGTGGACGTCAAGCTCGTGCCCGACGTCTACCAGTACGCGACGCTCTTTGGCGGCCTGGAGGAGTTCGGCGGCCTGCCGATCGTCAACCTGCAATCCATCGGCGTGCTCGGGCTGAACGCGGTGATGAAGCGCCTCTTCGACATCACCCTCTCGGCGCTCTTCCTCTTGCTCCTTTCGCCGCTCCTGCTCCTCCTCGCACTCGCAGTGAAGCTGACTTCACCGGGTCCGATGCTCTTCCAGCAGGAGCGCGTCGGCCTCGACGGCAAGGCGTTCGCGATGCTGAAGTTCCGCACCATGGCCGCGGACGCGGAGGCGCGCACGGGCCCCGTCTTCGCCGCGGCGGGCGATGCGCGGACGACCCCGATCGGCAGCCTCCTGCGCCGCACCAGCCTGGACGAGCTGCCGCAGCTCTGGAACGTGCTGGTCGGCGACATGAGCCTCGTCGGCCCCCGGCCCGAGCGCGCCGTCTTCATCGACCAGTTCCGCCGGCGCATCCCCCGCTACCAGCTCCGCCATATGGTGAAGGCAGGCATGACGGGGTGGGCGCAGATCCACGGCCTGCGCGGCCGCACCAGCATCGAGAAGCGCGTCGAATACGACCTCTATTACATCGAGCACTGGTCGCTGCTCCTCGACCTCAAGATCCTCGCGCGCACCATGGCCTTCGGCTTTCTCTCGCGCAACGCTTACTAGGAGCACGGATGAAATCGCCCGCGGTCAAGCTCGGCATCCGCTCTCTCTTCGAGTCTGGCTGCTCGGCGCTGCGCGGCATGCGCGTCGGCGCCATCTTGAACCCCACCTCGGTGGACGAGCACCTGCGCCACCTCGCCGATCTCTTGCACGGGCCCGCGCGAGAGCAAGGCGTTCTGCTCACGGCGCTCTTCGGGCCAGAGCACGGCGTGCGCGGCGACATCCAGTATCTCGAGGAGGTCGGCGCCGCCGTCGATCGGCGCACCGGCCTGCCGGCGCACTCGCTCTACGGCAAGGACTTCGCCTCGCTCACCCCGCGCGACGAGGACCTGGCCGGGCTCGACGCGCTGGTGTTCGACGTCCAGGACGTGGGCAGCCGCTACTACACGTATCTGGCGACCATGGGCCTCGCCATGCAGGCCGCCGCGAAGCACAAGCTGCGCTTCGTCGTGCTCGACCGGCCGAACCCGTTGGGCGGCGTGCAAGTCGAGGGTGGAATCGTACACCCCGGATTTGAGTCCTTCGTCGGCCTCTGGCCCATCGCCGCGCGCCACGGCCTGACCGCGGGCGAGTGCGCGCGCCTCTTGAACCTCAGCCCCACGCTCGGCGGGTTCGGCATGGGCTGCGATCTGCTGGTGCAGCCGCTCGAGGGCTGGACGCGCGCGATGACCTGGACCGAGACGGGACTGCCTTGGGTGATGCCCTCGCCCAACATGCCCACGCCCGAGACGGCGCTGGTGTACCCGGGCCTCTGCCTGCTCGAGGGCACAAACCTCAGCGAAGGCCGCGGCACCACCAGGCCCTTCGAGCTGTTCGGCGCGCCTTGGCTCGACGGGAACGCGCTGGCCGAGGCGCTCAACGCCCTGGAGCTACCCGGCCTGCGCGCGCGGCCGGCGGCGTTCACGCCCACCTGGGACAAGCACGCCGGCAAGCGCTGCGGCGGCGTCCAGCTGCACGTGACCGACGAGCGGATCTTCCAGCCGGTGCGCACCGGCGTCGCCTGCCTGCACACGGCCCGCGCTCTGGAGCCCTCGCGCTTCGCCTGGCGCACCGAGCGCTACGAGTTCGTCGACACCATCCCTGCCATCGACCTGCTCACCGGCTCCGCCGACTTCAGGAAGCGCATCGAGGCCGGCGGCACTCCGGGCGAGATCTGCGCCAGCTGGGAGGCCGAGCGCATCACCTACGCCTCGCGCCGCGAGGACGCGCTCTTGTACGAGTAGACTGCTCGCATGGAGATCGCGCTCTTCGGCGGCAGCTTCGACCCGCCCCACCTCGGACACCTGTACGTCGTCCTGCACGTGCTCGCCACCGAGCCGGTCGACGAGCTCTGGATGGTGCCGGTCTTCGAGCATCCCTTCGGCAAGCGGCTGCAGGCCTCGTTCGAGGCGCGCGTGTCGCTCTGCCAGGCCGCGCTCGAGGGAGTGGCGCTGCCCCGGGCGCGCGTCTCGCGGGCCGAGGAGGAGCTGAAGGGCGAGGGCCGCACCGTGGACCTGCTCGAGCACTTGCACGCGCGGCACCCCGAGCATCGCTTTGCGCTCGTGCTCGGGTCCGATCTGCTGGCCGAGAAGCACCAGTGGAAGCGCTTTGACCGCATCGAAGAGCTCGCGCGCATCATCGTGCTGCAGCGGGGGGGCCATGTCGCGCCGGGCGTCCCTGGCGTGATCTTGCCGGCGGTCAGCTCGACCGAGGTGCGCGCGCTGCTCGCGTCGGGCGGCGACGCGCGAGGGCTGGTCGCCCGCGAGGTGCTCGCCCGCATCCGGAGCGAAGGCCTCTACTGAGGCTGCTAGAGCACCGATCGGGTTGAAGGACCGACGGGATTCAACCCGTTCGGTGCTCCAGGCGCGGGCTTCCGTCACCCTTCTCACGAGTGACCGCGCGGGCCGGCGCGAAGTCCGGTACATTCAAGACCGTGACCCACGCTCGCCTCGCCTGCCTCCTCGCCGCCACTTCGCTCGCGCTCGCCGGGTCCGCCGTGGCGCAGGCCGCGCCCGATGCGCCCGACGCGCAAAAGCCCGCCGAGACCCCGATCGAGACGGCCATCCCGGTGCCGGTGCCTTCGCCCGCGGGCTTCTTGCTGGCCTGGAAGCCGATGATCCTCACCTATCGGCTCGACACCGGTCAGGGATCGAAGTTCGGGTCCGACAACTTCCAGCCGCTGCGCGGCCTCGCCCGCTACACGGTGATGGCCAGGGAAGGCACGCCCTTCTTCGGCCGCTTCGAGATCGAGGGCGGCGAGTTCCAGACCGACCAGAAGAACCAGTTCTTCGGCTCCAACGGCTACGACTTCGCCGGCCGCGTGGTCGGGGGCGCCGCGACGCGCCTGTCGGCGGGAGTCCTCTTCATCGCCAGCCTCGGCGTCATCAGCCGCTATACACACGGCGCGGCGAACGGCGGCGCGCCGACGATCGGCATCTTCGGCGCGCTCGCCAACGCCGAGATCGAGTGGCGCATCTACCCCATCATCACCGTCAGCTTCTCGGGCGAGGCCGCCGTCGCGCCCTTGCCCTACGGCGCCGACAAGAACCTCGGCGATCTCTCCGACGCCAGCGAGATCCGCGGTCGCATCCAGGTGTCGATAGACCTTGCCCGCCAGACCTCGCTCGAGCTCGGCTACGACTTCACGCGCTGGCACAGCACCTTCGTCAACTCGACCATCCTCGACAACCCGGGCCCCGGGCAGGCGCTCGTCCTCGAGGCGAGAGAGTACGCCTTTACGTTGGGGTTTAGAGTCAGGCTTTAGAGTCCGCGCTCCGGGCCAGCGCGGGCCGTTTCGGACGTTGCGGCCCACTGCCGGGAATTGTAGCTTCCGCGGATGGCGTTCCCCATCGACAGGCCCAGGCGGCTCAGGCGCACAGAAGCGCTCCGATCGCTGGTGCGCGAGACCCGAGTCGAGCCGCAGAACCTCGTCCTGCCGCTCTTCGCCGTGCCGGGGCGGGGCGTCAAGAACCCCATCGCCAGCATGCCAGGGGTCGCCCAGCTCTCCGTCGATCTGGTCGTCGAGGAGGCGCTCTCGGCCTACAAGGCGGGCGTGCGGTCGGTCATCTTGTTCGGCATCCCTGCGGCAAAGGACGCGCAGGGGTCGGCCGCCTGGGATCCAGACGGGCCGGTCTGCACGGCGCTCAAGTCGCTCAAGGACGCGCTGCCGGATCTGGTCACCATCGCCGACGTCTGCCTCTGCGAGTACACCGATCACGGCCACTGCGGGCCGCTCGCGCCCGACGCGCGCGGGCACCTCGAGGTGGTGAACGACGCCACGCTGCCGCTGCTCGCGCGTGCCTCGGTCGCCTATGCGAAGGCGGGCGCGGACATCATCGCGCCAAGCGACATGATGGACGGCCGCGTGTCCGCCATTCGCCGGGGCCTCGACGAGAACGGCCATTCTGGAACGCCCATCCTCAGCTATGCGGTCAAGTACGCGAGCGGCTTCTATGGGCCGTTCCGCGAGGCGGCAGGGTCGGCCCCGAGGAGCGGTGATCGCAAGGGCTACCAGATGGATCCGGCCAACGTGCGCGAGGCCCGCCGCGAGGCAGCGCTCGACCTGGCCGAGGGCGCGGACATGCTGATGGTCAAGCCCGCGCTCGCGTATCTCGACGTGATCGCGGAAGTGAAGCGGATGACCGACCGGCCGATCGCCGCCTACAACGTCAGCGGCGAGTACGCGATGCTCAAGGCGGCGGCGCAGAACGGCTGGATCGACGAGCAGCGCGTCTGCCTCGAGATCCTCACCGGCATCCGCCGCGCCGGCGCCGACCTGATCCTCACGTACAGTGCCACTGAAGCGGCCCGCTGGCTGAACGCTTGAAAGACGATTTGCGCTTGACTCCTCCGCCGCTCGCGCCATCGTTCGTCCGCTACAAGGTCGTCGAATCGAGCACGGTCACCGACGACAGCCTCGAGGACATCTTGAACGAGCACGTGGCCCAGGGCTGGACCTTCGAAGGCATGCAATTTGCCATGCGCGAATCGTCCAAGCGGCCGGCCATGGTGTTCGTGCTCTTCACGCGCAAGGAAGCGGCGCCGCCCGCCCTCGAGGACGATGGACAGCGCTGAGCCTCCCAGTTCCCGGCAGGACCGCTCGCGGTTTCCCCCGGCCGACGCGCGCCGCCGGGCCCTCGCGCGCCTCGTCGATCTGCTCCTGCCGCTGCCTTTGGTGGTGCTCGCGGACCCGTTCGGCCACAGCAAGGCCTTTGCGCTGGCGGCCGCGCTTGTCTTCTGCGGCGACGCGCTCTTTGGCCCCGGCCGCTCGCCCGGCAAGCGCCTCTTCTCGCTGCGCGTGGTGCAGGTGCCGTCGGGCAAGCCGCTCACCGTCACCCGGGCGCTGGCGCGAAACGCGCTCTTCGCGCTGGCGCTGGTGCCGGGCATCGTCGATGCGCGCCTCGCCGCCATCACGGCGCTCTTGCTCTCGCTCGCGCTGGAAGCCGCGGTCGCGCTGCGCCCGCTCGCACGCGAGCTTGGCCAGCGCCGCCTGGGCGATCTGCTCGCCGGCACCCAGGTGATCGACTCGCGCATCGGCCTGCCGCTCGAGACGCCGATCCCCCTGCGCCGCACGCAAGCCGCAGTAGAGCCCTCCTCCGTCAGCCGCCAGCCAGAACCCAAGAAGGACGCCGCATGCGCTTAGCGCTCACGCACAACCTCCGCCTCACCGACTCCGAAGACGAGGCCGAGTTCGACACCAAGGAGACCATCGACGCGCTGACCGCGGGCATGGAGCGCCTCGGTCACCGGGTGGAGAAGATCGAGGTCTCGGGCCCCGCCAGCCGCACGGCGGCGCGCCTGGAGGCCTTCGCGCCCGACCTGATCTTCAACACGGCAGAAGGCCGCCGCGGCCGCTTTCGCGAGGCCTTTTATCCGGCCTTGTTCGACGAGCTTGGGTTTCCCTATACCGGCTCCGACGCCTGGGTGCTGGCCGTCACGCTCGACAAGTCCTTGACCAAGCTGATGCTGCGCGAGCACGGCGTGGTCTCGCCGCGCGGCCAATTCATTGAAGAGATGGCCCAACTCAAGCCGGACTCACTGCGCTATCCGGTGATGGTGAAGCCCAACTTCGAAGGCTCGTCCAAGGGCATTACCCAAGACTCAATCATCGAGGACAAAGGGCGCCTGCGCGCCTATGTAGAGAAGCAGCTTGCGCGCTTCCCCGCGGGAATGCTGGTCGAGGAATATATCCCCGGCCGCGACCTGACCGTGGCCTTCCTGGAGAAGGCGGCCGAGGGGCGGGGCGGCGTCTTGACTCCGGTTGAGTATCTCTTCGACGAGGAGGAGCTGAAGAAGCGACGCTATCGGATCTATGATTATGATCTCAAGTCGGTCCATTACAACGCCGTCAATGTCCGCTGCCCGGCGCACTTCGACGATCACGTCCTCGAGCGGGCGCAGGACATGGCGCGCAAGGCCTACAAGGCCCTCGGCTGCCGCGACCTGGGGCGCATCGACTTCCGCGTCGCCGAGGACGGCCAGGTCTACTTCATCGAGATCAACGCGCTCCCCTCATTGGAGCCGGGCGCCGGCATCTATGCCGCCGCGGCGCTCGAGGGGCTGCACCAGGACGCCGTGCTGGCAAAGGTCATCGAGAGCGCACAGGCGCGGTTCGAGTTGAGCGATCTCAAGCGCAGCAATCGCCGGCCGCCGCGCAAGACGGGCCCCCTGCGCGTCGGGTTCACCTTCAACGTCAAGCGCGTCAAGCCGCACATCGACGGCACGCGAGACGACGAGGCTGAGTATGACTCGCCGGCGACCTTGCAAGCCATTCGCGAAGCCATCGCCGCTGCCGGGCACGAAGTGATTGATCTGGAGGCAACGCAAGACCTCCCGACCGTGCTCGCCGCCACGCCGGTGGATCTGGTCTTCAACATGGCGGAGGGAATCAAAGGGCGGAATCGAGAAGCGCAGGTGCCGGCCTTGCTTGAGTTGCTCGATATCCCTTACTCAGGCAGCGATCCGGCGGCGCTCTCCATCGCGCTCGACAAGGCGCTCGCCAAGCGCATCGTGCGGCAGCACGGCATCCTGACGCCGAACTTCGCGATTCTTGCCACCGGCAAGGAGCGGCTCCCCAAGGAGCTGCGCTTTCCACTCATCGTCAAGCCGATCGCCGAGGGAAGCTCGAAGGGCATCCACGGCTCGAGCGTCGCCGACAATGAAGACGAGCTGCGCGAGGCGGCGCGGCAGATGATCGCCAAGTACGACCAGCCGGCCCTGGTGGAGGACTACATCGCTGGCCGTGAGTTCACGGTGGGAATGCTGGGTGAGCGGAGGCCCAAGGTATTGCCGCCGATGGAGGTGGTCTTTCTCGACCAGGCAGAGAAGCACCCCGTCTACTCATTTGAGTTCAAGCAGGATTGGTCCACACGCATCCGCTACGACGTGCCCGCCAGGCTCGAGCCCGCCCAGCAAAAGGGGCTCGAGAAGGCCGCGCGCGAGTGCTTCATCGCGCTCGGCTGCCGCGACGTGGCCCGGGTCGATTTCCGCATGGACGCGCAGGGCCGCTGTTACTTCCTCGAGTGCAATCCGCTCCCGGGGCTGGCGCCCGGCTGGAGCGATCTGGTCCTCATCGCCAAGGCGGCAGGCATTGAGTATAATGCACTGATTAGCGAAATCCTCAGCGGCGCCATCCGCCGCTACAAGGAGCGCGAGCGCGAGCGCCGCGAGAGCCTGCGCGGCGTCTCCGTCCAGGTGCTCGGAGAGGTCCCCAAGGTCCTCGCGCCGCCTGCCGTGGCCGCGGCGGTCACCCAGCCCAATGCGGCCAGCAGCGGGCAGGCAAGCGAAATCCGGCCCAACGTCCCTCCTGTCCTGCAGGGCAGCTGATTGACACGGCGCGCGGGTGTCGCTGAGTTTGCGGAGATGAAAATCTACACCCTCGTCTTCTCTCTCCTGGCGCTGCCGGCCTTCGCCGCCGAGTACGTCATCACCGGCGCGGAGCTGGCGGGCCACGCCGTCGTCACCGACGGGGGCCCGAAGAAGCTGCACGTCAAGGCGACGCTGCAGCTCTTCGGCAAGCAGAAGCAGGCGCTCACCTACGAGGGCGACGGCAGCGCGCGGCCCGGCAGCGGCCTCGCCGGCTTCACCTACAAGAAGGGCCGCGTCGTCACGCTCAAGCCGGACGGGAAGGGCGGGTACACGACCAGCATCGAGGGGCGCGCGCTGGCGTTCTGCCTGTTGCCGGCGCCGGCGTCGTCGTTCGCCGCGCTGGCCGTGCCGGGGCTCTCGACCAACCTCTGGAACAAGGTGGGCGTGCCGTATCTGGACGAGAACGTCTCGGCGCTCGCGGCGATGGGGTTTGCCGCGCGCCGGCTCGCCATCAAGACCGAAGACTCGGTGGACACCAACGCGAGGTTCATCGCCGGCGAGATCCGCAAAGAGGCCCAGGCCGGCCGCCGCGTCATCCTGCTCGCCCACTCGAAGGGCGCGACCGACACCATGGCGGCGCTGGCGCAGGACCCGTCCTTGCTGGCGAGCGTGGCCGGCGTCATCGCCATCCAGCCGGTGTATGGCGGCTCGCCCGTGGCCAACGTGATCGCGAAGCACCGGCTGCTGGAGAAGGCCGTGCAGGCCGTCTTCGAGGGCGTGTTCCACGGCCAGACCGCCGCGGTGCTGAACCTCGCCGCCGACCAGCGCCAGGCCTTCAACGCCGCGCACCCATACCCTGCGGGCAAGGTCCCGACGGTCGTGGTCCGCTCGACGTTCCACCGCAAGCTGTCCAAGTCCGTGCTCTGGGCCAACGAGAAGATCATCACCCTCGAGACCAAGCAGCCGAACGACGGCATGGTGCTCTTCAAGGACGAGGCGGTGCCGGGCGTGCGCGCGACCATCGACCTCGACGACATGGACCACTTCGAGCCCGGCCTGCGCAACGAGAGCAAGCACACGCCGGTGGAAGTGACTTCACGGGGAGTGTTGGCGCTCCTGCCGGCCATCCAGTGAAGCTGCCGGTCCGCGAGCCGGCGCGCCTGCCCCCGCTGCAGCAGGCGTGGATGGACGAGCTGCTCGCGGGCGAGGCCATCCCGGGCGAGCCGCGGGCCACCTGCTCGCAATGTCCGCAAGTGCCGCAGCCGGGCGACGCGGACGCCGATCTGGAAGCGCGCTTCGACCCGCGCACCAAGTGCTGCACGTACATGCCCGCGCTCTACAACTTCCTCGCCGGGCGAGTGCTCGATGAGCCCGACGCCGCGAGCGTCCCCGGGCGCGACACGATGGAGGCGCGCATCGACGCGGGCCACGCGGTCACGCCGCTGGGCCTGCTCGCGACCCCCGAATATGTCGAGGCGTACGGCAAGGAGCATTCTTTCGGGCGCGCTTACGACCTGCGCTGCCCGCACTACCTGGCCGGGCAGGGCGGGCTGTGCGGCGTCTGGAAGCACCGCGAAGGCACCTGCTCGACCTGGTTCTGCAAGCACGTGCGCGGCGCCGTCGCCTTCGATTTCTGGCGGCGCGGGATGACCCCGCTGCTCCGCGCCGCCGAGCGGGCGCTCGCGGTCTGGTGCGCGGAGGAGCTCGGGGCCACCCAGCATGAGTGGGGCCCGTACCAGGGCCGGCCGCGCGACCTCTATCGCGCCGCGGCGAAGCTCGTCGAAGGGCTCAGCTGGGGCGAGGTGGAGGCGATCGGCGGCGACGAAGTGGCAGCGCTGGCCCGCGAGACACAGGACCACTTCCGCGCGCTGCAAGACGGCGCCCGCGCGCTGCCCGAGAGGCCCCGGGTCTCGCACTACGACGTGCAGGACGACGACGGCGCGCGGGCGCTCTTGACCACGTACACCCCCTACGACGCGCTCGAGATCCCGACGAGGCTGCTCCGCGAGCTGCACCGCTTCGATGGCCGCCCGCGCGCGGAGGTGGTCGACGAGCTGAAGTCGCTCGGCGTGCTGCCCCGGCCCGAGCTGCTGCACCAGCTCGCCGATTGGCGAATCATTGTCGAATCGGGCGCGGAGCGCGTGTTGCAAAACGATTGATTTGCAAAAGCGCGCCCAGCGGCTTTCGTGCTTTGCCCGCCGACTTTTGATAAAGCGATCGGCATGAGCTCCGGCGGCAAATCCTCCAACGGCCACCCTCCGATGGCGCCGTCGGGCAAGCGCTACCGCGCCCGCGAGCTCGGCGTGCCGCTCGGCCGCTTCCGCCCCGGCCGCTGGAACGCCATCACCGACGTGGAAGGCGTGCTGGTCGGCCACTCGACCATCATCCGCGGCGCGGGCGCGCTCAAGCGCGGCAAGGGTCCGGTGCGCACCGGCGTGACCTGCCTCCTGCCCAACAAGCACAACGTCTTTGCCCAGCGCGTGATCGGCTCGGGGTTCGTGCTCAACGGCGCCGGCGAGGTGAGCGGCTTCACCCAATTGATGGAGTGGGGCCTGATCGAGACGCCCATCTTCCTCACCAACACGCTCTCGGTCGGCCAGGTCTCAGACGCTGCGGTGCAGTGGATGGTCGATCAGTACCCCGGCATCGGCGACGAGCACGACGTGCTCATCCCGTTGGTGGGCGAGTGCGACGACTCGTGGCTCAACGACATCGCCGGGCGGCACGTGCAGCACGAGAACGTCCTCGAGGCGCTCAACACCGCAAGCTCTGGCCCCGTCGCGGAAGGCAGCGTCGGCGGCGGCACCGGCATGCTCTGCTGCGACTTCAAGGCGGGCATCGGCACCTCGTCGCGCAAGCTCAAGCCCGCGCTGGGCGGCTTCACGGTCGGGGTCCTGGTGATGAACAACTTTGGCCACATGCGCGATTTGCGAATCGCCGGCTTTCCCGTCGGGCCGATCCTCGAGGAGCGTTACCAACACTTATCGAAACGCACCTCGAGCTACGGCAGCATCATCGCGGTGCTGGCGACGGACGCGCCGCTCAACAACCACCAGCTGGGCCGCGTGGCGAAGCGGGTGGCGCTCGGAGTGGGGCGCGCAGGGAGCATCGCGGCGCACGGCTCGGGCGAGATCATCCTCGCGTTCTCGACAGCGAACACGGTGCCGCGGGTGACGCAGAAGATGATGTACCACATGAAGGTCCTGCTCGACGCGCGGCTCAACCCCATCTACGAGGCGGCGATCGAGGCGACCGAGGAGGCCATCCTCAACTCGCTGTGCATGGCGCGCGACATGATGGGCGCGAACGACAACTTCGCGCCGGCGCTGCCGCTCGACGAGACCAAGGAGCTGATGGCGCGCTTCAAGCCGCCGCGCGACTACTGGAAGAAGGCGCCGCCTCCGCAGGCGGAAGCGAGGCCCGCGGGCGCGCAGCCTGCACCGGACGCCGAGCCGGCCGACGAGCCCACCGTGGCCGAGTCGCCGCCCTCGGCCGTGCGGGGCGCCGAAGGGATGATGAACGTGACCCTGCACAAGGGGGATCCGAAAACGCGATAGCCAGTTTCCGGGCGGCCTGCTAAGGTCCGCGCCCTTTCAGCCTGGGAGACTTCTGCATGGCCCGTTCGAAGAGCAAGCACGTCCGCCTGATCATGCGCCGCCGCAAGCAGCACAAGCAGCGGATGAAGCGCCGCAAGGAAGACGCGAAGACGGCCGGCAAGGGCGCCCCCAAGAAGGCCGCGCACAAGCCCAAGGCCGAAGCGCCCTCCGCTCCCTCGGCCAGCTAGCCCTGAATCCGCGCGACGGTGCGCGCGGGATCAGGACAGTTCGCGTTGGCGACTACGCCGACCGCCTCCTAGCGCGCCAGAGATCGCTCGGTTGCCTGCCCCCCGCGGCCGCCCGCAAGCCATCGCGCCGAGCGGTGACTAGTTTGCGGGCATGCCAGGCGATGCATGGATCGGCACCAGCGGCGTGTCGCACGCGGACGGGACGACCTCGCCGGGCGCGCTGGGGCAGTACGCGCGCGTCCTCAGCACAGTCGAGGTCAACTCCTCGGCCCAGCGGCCGCCGAGCGGGGAGCAGCTCTCCGCCTGGGCCGACGCGGTGCCGCCCGGGTTCCAGTTCTCGCTCAAGGTGCCGCGCAAGCTGTGCCAGGACCTGCGCCTCTCGGGGCAGGCGGCCCGCAACTTTGGCGCCTTTCTCGAGGCGGCCGAGGAGCTCGGCGGCCACCTCGGCCCGCTGCTCGTCCAGCTTCCCGGCAGCTTCACCCTCGACATCAAGGCGCTCACCGAGTTCCTGCGCAGCGTGCCCGCGGGCCCCAGGCTCGCCTTCGAGTTCCGGCACCCGTCGTGGCACTCGCCCGCGACCCTGCGCATCCTCAGCGCCCACGACGCTGCGCTCGTCATCACCGACACGGGCGAGGGCGCGCCGCGCATCGAATTGACGGCCGGCTTCGCCTACGTGCGCATCCAGCGCGACGACGACGCTCCGGCGCTCTGGGACCACTGGGCCGAGCGGCTGGCGGCGCTGACCCGGCGCGGCGTCGACGTCTACGCGTTCGTCAAGCACGACCGGCGCGGCATCGCGGTCGAGCGCGCGCGCAGGCTGGCTGCGCTGCTCCGCAACGAAGAGCAGCCGAGCAGCCAGTCGCTCTTGACCTGATCTCCTACGTCGACGGCTTCGATTCCGTCTTGGCTGGCGCAGCAGCGGCGGGCTTTTCGGCGGCCTTCTCCGCGGGAGCCGCGGCAGGCTTGTCGGCAGCGGTCGCCGCCGGGGTCGCGTCTTTCTTGGCCTCGGTGCCGCCCGAACCGCTGCCACCCGCCGAGCTGTAGAGGTCCTTGTACCAGCCGCCGCCCTTGAGCTGGAACGAGTTGCGGCTCATGATCTTCGCCATCTTGCCGCCGCACTCCGGGCAGCCATCAGGGGGCGGGTCGGTCAGCTTCTGCAGGCGCTCCACGAGCCGGCCGCAGGCCTCGCAGACGAATTCATAGATCGGCATGGTTTCATTCTAGCCGGTCTGGCTAGCGAAGGCCCAGTCTTCGCGCGAGCAGGCGCGCGTCGTCGGGCTTCAACAACAGCTCGCGAGCCAACGCCTCGACCGCTTTCTGGCCGGACTTTCCCCCGGCGACCAGCTTCTCCCAGGCGAGGCGGGTGCGGGTGCCCACCTCGACCTCGAGCTCCGCGAGCACGCCGACGTCGGCCAGGTAGTCGCGGTCGTGAAGCACGCCGTGGATGCGCTCGCGCGGCCAGGGCTTCTGGCGGGCCTCGCGCCGCTTCTCCTCGCGCAGCGCCTCGATCTCGCGGGCGAGGCCGCGCTCCTTGACCAGCTCTGTGACCTCGGCGAGCGGGAGGCCAAGCTCGCCGGCCACGGCCTTGCTGGCGCCGCGGTGGCGCGAGTAGAGCGCGCGGATCAGATCGCGTTCGCGCTGGCCGAACTCGCGCTCGAGGCCGGCGGCGCGAAAGCGCGCGAGCAGGACCTTGACGGGCAGCGGGCTGCCCTTGTGCCCCAACCGAGCGGCGAGGAGATTGCGCCGCGGGCCCACCTCGGAGATCAGCGCGCGCAGCTCGCGGGCCTGTTCGGCCTCGGCGGCGCCGGGTGGTGCCGCGGGCGCGGTCGGCTCGGGCTGCGGGGGCGGCTCGGCCTTCACCGGCTCTGGGGCAGAGATCTTCTTGCCGCCGCGGCGGCGCAGCGGCGGGCCGCTCTTGGTCGCGCCGACCGGCTGGGCCGCGGGCAGATCGGAGTCGAGCCCGCCCACCAGCCGCGCTGCCTTGCGACGGACGCCGTGGAGGGTGACCTCGGCGTCCAGCTCCTCGAGCGAGAGCCCGAGCGCGCGGGCGACCTTCGGCCCATCGCGATGGTAGGCATAGAGGCCGAGGATGTGGCTCGCGCGGGTCTGATCGACGCGCGCCGGCTGCTTCTTTTTCGCCGCCGTCGGCGTCGCCGCTGGCTTCGGCCGCGCGAGCACCTTGGCCGGCGGCGGCTCGTCTGCGGCCACCGGCGCCGGACGAGGCTTCTCCGCGGGCCGCGCGGGCTTGCCAACCATCGCCGCCAGCGCGTCGCGCTCGACCAGCAGCGCGTAGTACCCGGACAGCTCGCGAGCCACGGCGACCTGCGGGTCGGTCCCGCGCGCGATGTCGGAGAAGGCCATGGGCCCGAGCGGCTTCCCGAGCGGCCCCGCGTTGAGCGAGCGGCGCAGCACCTTTTCCTCGGCGGGGGAGAGCGGTGCGAGCGCCGCGCGCAGCTCCAGCTCGCTCGGCTCGGTGCCAGCGCGGCGGCACAGCTCGCCCACCAGCGCCACCAGCGAGCCCGGCACTTCGCTCTGGTCCCGGATAGTCACGAAGCCGCGCACCTTTGGGCAAGCGAGCGCCCGCTGTCAAGTCGCGGCTCGCTCGACCGATGCTGGAGAGGAGGTGGAACCTTGCACTGACCCGCTCGACGGACGATGCTCGTGGGCCGTGCCGCGCGCCCGCTTTCCACTTCGCGTGAAGATCGCCGCCTTTGCCGCGGGCCTGATGGCCCTCTGCGCTTGCGCGCTCGCGGTCTTTACCGTCTGGCTGCCTTGGCGGCAGAAGCTGCTCGCGCAAGAGCACAACGCGCGCGCCCTGGCCCAGGCGCTGGCCCCGCAGATCGTGCGCTTGACCGCCACGGGCGTGCACTGGAACGCGAACCAGGTGCAGGCGCTGGTCGCCAACTCGCACGCGGCCGCCTCGGGCAACGGGCTCGAGGTGGTCTACGCGCTCCTCTTCGACATCGCTGGAGAGCTCGAGGTCTCTGACTCGTCGGCGAACCCCGCCCTCTTGCACAAGAGCTCGCCGCGGCTCTCCGCGCTCTATCTGATCGACCGCGATCGCGTCGTGCGCCTGCTCGCGGCCGGCGAGCTGCGCGGGCAGATCAACCCCATCCGGCTGCGGCTGGCGGCGCCCGACCAGCGCCAGCAGGTGGGCCACCTCGAGCTCGGCGTCTCCACTGCCGCCATCGACGCCGAGGCGCGCGCCACGCTCCTGCGCGGGCTGGTCGTCCTGGCCGCGACGCTGCTGGTGGGCGTGCTCGGGGCGGCGCTCATCGGCGGCCAGATCTCGAAGCCGCTGCAGGCGCTGCAGAAGGCGATGGGCGCGCTGACCGAGGGCAACTTCGAGCAGGTGCTGCACGAGCCCCTGCTGGGCCGCGACGAGATCGGCGACCTGTCGCGCGCCTTCAACCAGATGGCCGTGGGCCTGCGCGAGCGCGAGCGGCTGCGCGGCACGCTCGGCCGCTACGTCTCGGGCGACGTCGCCGAGCGCATCCTGGCCGAGCGCGACGACCTCTCGCTGGCCGGTGAGCTGCGCGAGGTGACCGTGCTCTTTCTCGACGTGCGCGGCTTCACCAACCTGAGCGAGCAGCTCCCGCCCGCCGCCGTGCTCACGCTCTTGAACCAATATTTTGATCGCGTCGTGCGCTGCGTGCAGGCGCGGGGCGGCACGGTGAACAAGTTCATCGGCGACGCGGCGATGTGCATCTGGGGCGCGCCCAAGGCGGCCGAGAACCCCGAGCGCGACGCGGTGCTCTGTGCGCTTGACATCCAGGAGGCGGCGCGGGCGCTCTCGGACGAGCGGCGCGCGCAGGGGCTGACCGCGGTGGGCATCGGCATCGGCATCAACTCGGGCGAGGCGATCGCGGGCAACCTCGGCGCCAGCGAGCGGCTCGAGTACACGGTGATCGGCGACGCGGTGAACCTCGCGCAGCGGCTCGAGTCGCAGGCGCGCGAAGGAGAGGTGCTGGTGTCGCAGGACGTCTACGAGAAGGTGGCCGATCTGGTGGAGGCGACGTCGCGCGAGGCGGTCAAGCTGAAGGGCAAGACGCGGCTGGTGCCGCTTTGGGAAGTGCGCCGCTTGCGCCGCGCCGGTACGGAGGCCGCATGAAGCGGGTCCTCGCCGTCGCCCTCTGCGCGCTGGCCGCGGCCGCCTGCGAGCCGCCGCGGCCGAGCGGCTCGGCCGATGAATTGACCATCGTGGTGCAGGCCGACCGGCGCGAGCTCGACGCGCAGGAGAAGGCCATCAAGCTGCGCGAGGACGCGCTCAAGGGCGAGCAGAGCCAGCTGAGCGAGCGCATCAAGGAGCTGGCCTCGGGGCGCGCCGCGGCGGATCTCGAGCACCGGCGCCGGCTCGACGACGAGCTCGAGCGCGCCCGGGCAGCGCAGGACGAGCTTGGCAAGCGCGTGCAGAAGCTGCAGCAGCAGAAGGCGCAGATGGTGGAGCAGCGCACGGTGCTCGCGCCCGAGCAGCAGGGCTCGGCGGTCTCGGTGCGCGAGGCGATGGTCGCGGCCCGCGAGGCCAGGCTCTCGTCGCGCGAGGGCGCGGTGGCCGGGCGCGAAGCCGAGCTCGCCGCGCGCGAAAAAGCGCTGCTCGCCAAGGAGGCCGCGCTCGCCGATCGCCCGGCCCCCGCGCAGCCGATCGTCGCCGCGGCCGCGCCCCTGGCGGCCCGGGTCGATCAGGCCAGCTTTCGCGAGGTCCCTTCGCGCGAGGTCGTCGAGTCGCGCCACAAGAAGCTCCTCGCCGAGATGGACGCCCGCGGCCTCTTGGTCAGCGACCTGCCCGGAGAGGCCCAGCCCCTCAACGCCGACATCCACGCGGCGCGGAAGAACGGCGACTACGCCCGCGCCTCCGACCTGCTCACCGATCTGAGCCGCGGCATCGCCCGCCTGCGCATCGACCAGCGCTTCGTCGAGCAGAAGATGGTCCGCCTGCAGAGCTTGCGCGCGGCGGCGCGGCTGCGCGAGGGCCAGAAGTCTGAAGTCGAGGGCTTGCTCCGCGACGTCACCGGCAGCTACTCGGACGGCCAGTACGAGAGGGCAAATCGGGGCCTGAACCGCATCGCCGCGATCCTCGACGCCGGCGGGGCCTGACACACCGTTCGCCAGCGCCCGGGCCTGGTCCCTGCGCGGCACGCGCGCCGCATCCATGCTAGAAACGGCGCGTGCCGGACGAGACCGCCGATGTGGATGTTCCCACCTCGCCGCGCAGGCTCAGCGTGCGGGTCGGGCTCGCGTTCGTGCAGACGCTGCGGCCGCTCCTCTACGTTCTGCTCGCGGCCAGCGCGGTCCTCACCTTCCTCGCCGGCGAGCCCGGGCGGCTGCCCCAGTGGTGGGCGGGCGCCGCGCCCGTCTTGTTCGGCATCTTCCTCGTCGTCTTTGCCGTCTATCGCCTCAAGCTGGTCGCGGCCAAGCGCTATCCGGCGCTGCTCGGGTTCTTCCAGATCGGCCTGATGGCGCTGGTCTGGGTGCTCCTCTTGCCCGGCCAGCGGCAGAAGATGGCCGCGCTGCCCGAGGGCGACGACGACGTGCTCACGCTCCTGCGCTCCTCGGACGCCCGGGTGCGCGCGGTGGCGGCGGAGGCCGCGGGTGCCCGGGGCGACGCGAGGCGGTATGCTCCCGCGCTCATCCCGCTCCTCGACGACGGCGCGCCCCGCGTGCGGCAGGCCGCCAGCGGGGCGCTGGTGAAGCTTGGCGGCGGCGTCGATGTCGCCGCGGGAAAGGAAGGCGGGGCCGCCGGGGAGGCCTGGCGCGAAGAAGCGCGGCGGAGGGCCTGGCTTCCGCAGTAGGCTTGACGAGCAATCGGGTCACTGATAACGAGAGTGAGAATCAATTTCATTCAGCCATGAGCCCACGTTCCCACAGCCATCCGCCCTCGCCGGCGACTCCTCCCGCCGAGGCGGCGGACTCGGCGCTTCATGCGCGCGAGCGGCTCTCGCAGTGGATCTCCGAGAAGGGCCTCAAGGCCACGCGCCAGCGCGACGTCATCGTCGACACCTTCTTCGAATCGCCGGGCCACCTGAGCGTTGACGAGCTGCTCGAGGCGGTGCTCCGCCGCGACCCGCACATCGGCGCGGCCACCGTCTATCGCACGATGAAGATCCTCACCGAGTGCGGCCTCGCCTCGGCGCGCCACTTCGACGACGGGCAGACCCGCTACGAGCCCGCGCTCGACCGGGCGCACCACGACCACCTCATCTGCACCAGCTGCCACGCCATCGTCGAGTTCGAGAACGAGCGCATCGAAGAGCTGCAGGACGTCGTCGCCCGCCAGCATGGGTTCACCGTCACGCGCCACAAGCTCGAGCTCTATGGCCTCTGCAAGACCTGCCAGGCCAAACCCGCCCGCTAGCCTGTAGCAATTCCGCCTGCGATCGACTGCTCTGGCTCCGGTTCGGGGACCGGCCCGCCACTGGCGTTCAAGCCCCGCATGGTAGACTCGCGGCGGCAGGCCTTCCCGAGTGACGCCTTGCCGTCACCCCCTCCACTCAGGTAAGCTGTCCTGGTCACTGGTCCACCCCCAGGAGAGCCTTCCTTGCCCACCGCCTCCGCGCCGGGAGCGTCTCGATGAGCGCCCCGACCCACGCCGAGCTCGAGAGCCTCTTCCGCAAGCTCGGGGAGAACAAGGCCGAGAGCGAGACGCTGCAGAAGCGGCTCGAGCAGGCGCGCGCCCGGGGGCCCTCGGCCGAGCTCTTCGGCCCCGCGCTCGACAAGTGGAAGAGCGCGCACGGCAAGCTGGCCGCCGAGGTCGCGCGGCTCGAGCCCAAGCTCGTCAAGGGCGGCGGGCGCAACGAGCGGCAAGTGGCCGAGGTGCAAAAGGCGCTGCAGGCGCTCTCGCTGTCGGTGTCGTCCTTCAAGCCCGCGCAGACCGAGCAGGTGCACGCGCTCTGGCTGCGGGTCCCAGCGCTGCTCACCGCGCTCGAGGGCGCCGGCGGCGAGGAGCTGCGGCGCGCGCACGAGCCGCTCGCGCAGCTCTTCGACGAGGGCACCAAAGCCGCGCGGCTGGCGGACCACCCGGACACCAAGGCGCGCGAGGAGCGGCCCTTCCAGGACGCCGCCGATCGCGCCAAGGAGCGGGTCTCCAAGCTCTCCGCCTTCTACGAAAAACGCCTCGCCGAGTACCGCGCCGCTTCAGCCGGGCAGGCCGCGCCGCAGACCGCCGCACCGCCGTCGAAGAGCGGCGCCGAGGGCGTTCCGCCGCGGCCGCTCACCATCACGCTCCTCGGCAGCTCGCCGCTCTCGAGCTGGGGCAGCATCAGCCCCCGCGACGGCGTCGGCACCGGCACCGGCGAGGCCTCGCTCGAGTTCGGCCTGGTCGGCGATCCGGGCGCCGTCGGCACCTCGTCCACCGCGCGCGTCAGCCTCTGCGACGGGCTCGATGTCGTGGTCACCGCGCAGCTCTCGCCCGCGCCCCGGAACACCGCCCAGCAGACGCGCCATCGCTTGCTCTTGCGCTTCTCGCCGCGCCACTCCGAGCTCACCGCGGCGGGAGTGATCGCCGCCCGCAAGATGTGCCCGGCCCAGGCCAGCGTCGCCGCGAGCGCCCTGGCGGCGCCGCTGCGTGCGCTCTCCTCCACGCTGCGGCCGGCCATCGAGGCGCTGCTCGGGCGCGCCTTCGAGGCCATCCTCGCCAAGGGCAAGACCGACGCGCCCAAGCCGAAGGAGCAGAAGTCCGCGGCACCCAAGGGCTCGCTCGCGCAGCAAAAGGCACTGCAGGGTGCGGCTCCTGCTCCCTCGAAGCCCAAGGCGCCGGCGCCGGCTGCGTTCCCCGACAAGGACTTCTCGGTCGCCCTGCGCGGCGCGCAGATGTTCGCCGCGTCCACCCGGCGGCACCAGCAGTTCACCTCGCTGGTCACGCGCGAGAAGGTGCGCGAGCGCGCCTCCAATCGCCTCGAGAAGACCGTCAACTCGCTGGCCACGGCCGCCCAGAAGGGCATGTCGAGCGGCCGGGGCGCCGAGCTGCGCACCCAGCTGGCCAGGATGGACGCGACGCTCTCGCGCCTCAAGGGCCAGAAGGGCGCCGAGCTGATGAAGGGCGCCGAGCAGGTCACCCAGCTGCTCGGCTCGATGGGCAACATCGCCAAGGGCGCGGGCGGCTCTTCGACCATCTTGGAGTTCAAGAAGCTGCTCGACGAGCGGCGCGAGGAAGTGGCTCGCGTCGTCGGCGCGCGACCGGGCGGCAACTTCGCCGAGGTGATCAAGGACGGCAAGGCGGCGCTGCAGCTCTCGGCCGAGCAGCTCGGCGAGGTCACGCTCGAGAAGCTGCGCAAGTCGAACCCCGGTCTCGACAAGGTGCTGTCAGGCTCGGCGCGCGAGCAGCTCCTCAAGGACCTCGCGCACGGCGGGATGGGCGAGCTGCAGAAGCTCGCGTCCGGCGGCCTCGGCAAGCTGACCCAAGCGGCGGCGGGCAAGGTCCAAAAGGTGCTCGGCACCTCCGCGCTCGGCGGCACCTTCCAGGCGCTGGCCGGGAGCCACCTCGGCGGCATGGGCGGCGGGCCGCGCGCGGCGCTGATGGGGCTCAGCGGCAGCTCGAGCCTCGTCAAGGCGCTCTCGCACCACCTCGCCACCAGCAAGGCCGATCCGGCGACGCTGCAGAAGCTGCTCGGCAAGATGGGCACGGGCTCGGCCAGCCCGCTGCGCGCCGTGGCGAAGATCACCGAGGAGAAGCAAAAGGCGCTGACCGCGAAGCTTGGCGCCGCGGCCTCGAAGACCTCGGCGTCGGCCATCACCGCCGACACGCTGCGCGAGGCCCTCCTCGCCCGCGGCAAGGGCGCACTGGCGCGCGAGCTGGCTCCGGGCGGCGCGCTCGGCAGCATCGTCTCGACCGCCCAGCGCACCTTGCGCGGCCCGCTCGACCAGGCCGCCTCGCACTACTTGCAGAACCGCGGCGCGCACAAGCTCTACAACTCCGTCAGCACCTTCCAGGGCCTCGTCAAGGAAGGCTGGAAGCCGCGCTTCTCGCTCTGGAGCTCGTTCAAGGGCGCCGTCTCCGACGCCGCCAGCACCGTCACCAGCGCCGTCTCGAACGTCGCCCAGGCCGTCGCCGCGCCGGTGCAGAACATCGCCGCCGCGGTCAGCAATACGGTCGCGAGCGGCATCAGCACCGTCTCCAACGTCGCGAGCAAGGTCAGCTCGAGCGTCGGCAACGTCGCCCGCAGCGTCGGTGGCGCGGTGAGCAACGTCGCGCGCAGGGTCGGCGGCGCGGTGAGCAACGTCGCGAGCAAGGTCTCGGGCGCGGCGTCGAGGGCGTTCCACGCGGTCAGCTCGGGAGTCTCCTCGGCCGCCCGCCGGGTCGGCAAGGCCGTGGGCACGGTGGCGCGGGGCATCGGCAACGAGGCAAGGCGCGTCGGCCGCCAGGTCGGCGGAGTCATCGGCCGCGTCCGGCACGGGGTCGAAGGGGTCATCGATCGCACCGTGCACTTCGTGGCCGACAAGACCAAGAACCTCGCCTCGGCCGCCTGGGATGGGCTCAAGAGCGGCGCGGGTGCCATCGGCAACGCGGTGGGCAGCGCGGGGCGCTGGGCGGGTGGCAAGCTCGGCGACGCCGTCAGCGCGGTGAAGAGCACGGTCGGCAGGGGCCTCGACTGGGCGAAGAAGACCGGCGTGGTCGGCGCCGTCGGCGGGATGATCAAGAAGGGCATCTCGATGGCCGGCACCATCGCCAAGTACACGCCGCTCGGCATGGCGGTGCGCGCGGGCATGGCGGCCGGCAAGTGGGTGCAAGGCGGCGGGCTCTCGCGCACCTGGGACAAGACCAAGGATCTGGCTGGCAAGGCCTGGGGCGGCATCAAGTCCGCGGGCAAGGCCGTCGGCGGATTCTTGCAGAGCCCCGCCGGACAGCTTTTGGTAACCGGATTGTCGATCGCGGCGACGTTCATCCCCGGCGGCATGGTGGTGAAGACGCTGATCGGCGCGGGCATCGGCGCCATCGGCGCGATCAGCGAAGGCAAGGACTGGAAGGGCGTCCTGCTCGCGGCGGGCTCGGGCGCGCTCGGCGCGGCGGTCCCTTTCCTCAAGATCGGGCCGCTGGCGAAGATGGGCGTCGGAGCATTGCAAGGCGCGGCCTCGGCCGTGATGTCGGGCGGCAACTGGAAGGACGCGCTCAAGGGCGCGGCCGGCGGCGCGATGGACAACTTCGCTCCGGGCGCGCTCAAGTCGTTATCGAAAATGAAGGGCATCGGCGCCGCTAGTAAATTATTGAGCGGCGGCAAGTTGTCGAAGCTGGAAGCGGCGGCGATGCACTCGGGCGGGGCCAGCGCCAAGGCGCTCGGCATGCTCGAGAAGACGATGATGAAGCCCGGCGTGCAGAAGACCATGGCCAAGCTGCAGCAGTTCGGCGGCAAGGCGATGAAGACCGGCCAGGCGCTCTCGGGCAAGGCGGCGCGCGCGCAGGAGCTGCTCGACAAGGCGATCTCGGTCGGCGGAAAAGTCCAGGGCGCGCTCGAGCAGGCCCACGAGTACGCGCCGCAGCTCGCCGACATGATGGGCGACAACGCGCTCTCGCGCGCCGTGCGCAAGGCGGGCGACTACGCGGGCGCCGGCTCGGGCGGATTATCGAAAGCTTTGGAATATGGCCAGAAGGGGTCTGACTACTTATCGACGGGCCGCGACTACCTCGACAAGGGCCTGAAGCTGGTCGGCGGGGGCAAGAAGGGCAAGGGCTCCGGCGGAGGCAAGGGAAGCAGCGGCGGCGGCAAGGGACAGAGCGACGCCCACGCCGATGCGCCTTCGGGTGGCAAGAGCAAGGGCGGCAAAGGCAAGAGCAGCGGCGGCACGCCGAGCCACGCGCTCGCCGACGCCCACAACCAGCAGACCGGCTCGGGCAGCAAGAGCAAGGGCTCTGGCAAGGGCGCGCCGCGCGGACCGCATCCTGATCACGGAGACTCGGCGCCGCACGCGGACAGCAAGAAGCAGGCGGCGACGGGCGGCTCCAGCGGCGGCAAGAAGGGCAAGGGCGCCGGGCACCCTGCCAGCGGCGAGGACCATCCGGCCAAGAGCAAGGGCTCGGGCAAGGTGGCCGCGGGGCACGGCGATTCGCCCTCGGGCAGCAAGCCGTCGGGCGGGTCGAGCAAGAAGGGCGGCACGCTCGCCGACGCGACCAAGGGCGCGCACCCCAAGGCCGGCGCTCTCGAGAACGCGGTCAAGCGCGGCAAGGACCTGCGCGACAAGGCGGTCACGGCCGGCGACAAGATCAAGAAGCTCGGCAACCGCGTCGCCAAGTTCGGCGACAAGGTCTCCGCGCTCGGCGACAAGGCGTCGGCAAAGCTCGGCCAGCTTGGCGACGTTGTGCAGAAGGGCATGGACGGCGCGCAGAAGATCCAGGGCGGCTTGGAGAAGGCGTCCGAGCTTGCCAAGCAAGGCCAGGCCATCTTCGGTGCCGACAGCGAGATGGGCCAGTTCCTCGGCCACGCCGCCGATCGCGCCGACCAGATCCACGGCTACGTCGAGCAGGGGATCGCCACCGCCGAGACCGTCCACGGCTACATCCAGAAGGGCCAGGACGCGGTCGAGCAGGGCCAGGGCTACCTCCACCAGGGCCAGGACGCGATCCACCACGGGCAGGACTCGATCTCCTCGGCGCAAGAGGCCGCGGGCGGTCACGGCAAGAAGTCGAAGAAAGGCGTCCACGACCACAGCCCGATGGACCGCGCCGTCCATCTCGAGAGCGGCCCTGGCGGCAAGAAGGGCAAGAGCGAGAAGGCCGACGGAGGCGAGGCGCCCGGCAAGAAGGGCAAGCGCGGCCACCCGGATGCAGCGGGCGATTCCTCCTCTGCAAGCGCGGCCGAGACCGCGGCGCCCGCGAGCAAGGGCAAGGGCAAGAAGGGCGGCAAGCACGCGCTCGAAGAGGCGCTCGGCAGCCACGAGCCGGCCGCCGCCGCGGACTCACCCGGCCTGCTCGGCAAGGGCATGAAGGGCGTCGAGAAGCTGCAGAAGAACGCCAAGAAGATGGGCGGGAAGATGGAGGGCCACCTCAACTCGCTCAGCCACGTCCTCAAGAAGGGCATCAAGCTCGGCGACAAGCTTGACGGCGGACTGGAGAAGGCGGCCGGCATGGCGCACCAGATGGGCGATTTGTTCGGCGAGGATTCGCCCATCGGCCACATGGCCAACCAGGTCGGCGACGCGGCCAACAAGGGGCACGAGAAGGTCGGCGAGGTGCTGGAGAAGGCGCGCGACGCGAAGAAGGGCGTCAAGCAGGGCAAGGATCTGCTCCACTCGGCGCTCGAGCACGGGCAAGCGAAGCACGAGGAGAAGAACGCGGCCGACGCCAAGTCGGGCAAGACGCGCAAGAAGAAGGCCGACGAGGTCGAGGGGCCGCACCACGAGCCCGAGGCCAAGGGCGGCAAGCACCACGCGACGGGCGAGCACGCGGCTGACGACGCGGGCCCCAAAAAGAAGCGCGGGCACCCGGCGGCCGACGAGCACGCTGGGGCGCACGCCGGGGGCAAGAAGCGCGGGCACCCGGACGCGGCGCCTTCGGCAGGCGGCAAGCACGCGGCGACCGCGCACGGCCGCGGGGCGCATGCGGCGGCCGGAGGCACCAAGAAGGGCAAGTCCGGCGGGCTGCCGCAGCGGGCGCGCACGCGGGCCGCGCATCCTGACGCCAAGGCGGCCAAGGGCAGCACGGCGCCGGCGCGGGCGCGCAAGGCAGCGCCGCGCAAGGCGCACAGCGGGCAGAAGGCTCCCAAGCGCGCCGCGGCGAAGCCAGGCGGGGCCAGGCACGCAAAAGCGGCCAAGGGCGGGCACGCGAAGTCAGGCGGCTCGCACGGCAAATCCGCAGGTGGCAAGAGGAGCAAGGCCCCCAAGGGCAGCCACGCCAAGGCGCCGAAGGCAGCGAGGCCGCATCGAGCAAAGGCGCCGCGAGCGCCCAAGGCCGGCAAGGCGGGCAAGAGCAAGGGCGGGCTGCTCGGCAAGATGATGGGCGGCTCGCACGGGGCGTTGCTCAAGCACCTCGGCAGCGCTGCGCTCGACCTGGGCAAGGAGTACCTCGAGCAGCAGCTCGCGGACGCCGCCGCTGACGACGAGGAGCAGGACCAGGCGCAGGACGACGCTGAGGCTCAAGACGACGCCGAGGCTCAAGACGACGCCGACGCTCAAGACGACGCCGACGCTCAAGACGACGCCGAGGCTCAAGGCGATGCAGACGCCGACGCCGCCGCGGACGACGATGCGGCGGCTGATGAGGACGCCGCGGCTGACGAAGACGCGGGCGGCGCGGGCGGCGAGGATCACGCCGAAGGCCACCAGGCGGCAGGCGGCGCGGCGAGCCTCGTCACCGAGTTCGTCAAGCACGCCGTGCAGGGCATGCCGGCCATCCAGAAATTGATGGAGGCGGGCAAGTCGCAAGAGGCGCACGAGCTGATGGTCTCGCTCAGCCACAAGAGCGAGAGCGCGCGCGGGATGCTGGTGAACGCCGTCTCGCTGGGAGCGAAGATCCCCGGCGTGGGCGGGCTCATCGGCAAGGTGCGGCAGCAGTATCTCGACGTCCGCAGCCACCTCTTCAAGTTTGCCGGGTCGCTCGCGGGCATCGCGGGCCAGGTCGATGAACACGCCGAGCAGGGCGGACCGCCGGAGGTGAGCGGCGTCGCTGCCGAGATCGACGCGCTGGCCACCGAGATCGCCGCGCTCGGCGACGTGGGCGGTGCAGACAGCGCAGCGGCCGGCGCAGGCAAGAAGGCGGCTTCGAAAGTTGACGGCTTGAAGGCGAAGCTCGCGGCGCTGCTGGCAAAGCACAAGGGCGATCCGACCGTCCTGAAGATGGTCGCCGGCCTCTCGGCGAAGCTGGCGGGCCTGGGCGCGAAGGCGGGCGCTGCGGGCAAGGGCGCGCAGGCGAAGGCCGCGGACAAGGCCATGGGCGTGCCTTCGGCCCCTGCTGCGCACCAAGCGGCTCGGACGAAAAAGAAGAAGAAGTCCAAGAGCACCAAGGCGCGGAAGGGCAAGAAGTCGGGCAGCGGCCGCAAGCGCTCGAAGAAGCACACGCCGCACAGCGACGGCGGCGGCAAGGCGCAGGTCTTCGTCAACCCGCGCTCGGCCTCGCGCGGCGAGCACAACGAGCCCGATCAGGACCTCGACGCCTCGGCCGAAGACTCGTGGCTCGGCTCGGGCGAGAGCACCAAGTTCTTCGCCGACGTCTTTGGCAAGTGGCTGCCCCAGGGCGCGAGCGCAAACGACGCCGCGGCCTCCGATGGCGGCACCGCGGGCGGCGAGGGCGGGGCCGCGGCCGGTGGCGCCGACGCTGGTGACGCTGGTGATGGCGGAGCAGACGCAGCGGGCGGCGAGGGCGAAGAGGCCGCAGGTGATGACGCTGCCGAGCACGGCGCCGCGGCCGATGCGCCCGACGGCGAGGTCGTCACCCACGATGCGGGCGGCGGAGAAGACGCCGCCGGCGGCGAGGCTGGCGAGGGAGCACAAGACGGCGGCGAGCAAGGCGACGAGGCGCAAGACGGCGGCGAGCAAGGCGACGGGGCGGAAGACGGAGCCGAGGACGGGGCCGGCGGTGGCGAAGAAGGCGGCTCGCCCTTCGGCGGCATTCTCGGCGGCATCGGCAACCTGATCGGCGGCGCGGGCGCGAAGTTCCTCGGCGGCATCGGCAAGAAGATCGGAAAGTTTGCCTCCGGCCTGATGAAGGGCAAGGGCGGCCTGGCGGGCAAGATCGGCAAGTTCGCCAAGGGGCTCCTCGGCGGCAAAGGCAAGGGCGGCCTCGGGGGCAAGCTCGGCAAGTTCGCCAAGGGCCTCGGCGGCAAGCTCGGCAAGATGTTCGGCAAGGGCAAGAAGAAGGGCGGCCTCTTCGGCAAGCTCGGCAAGATGGCCACGGGCCTGATGGGCAAGCTGACCAAGAAGGGCGGCCTCGTCAGCGGCCTGTTCGGCAAGCTCTCCGGTTTCGCCGGCAAGCTCGGCGGAATGATGAAGCTCGGCAACAAGTACCTGGGCAAGGCGATGGGCCTCGCCGAGAAGGGCATGGGGCTTGTCGACCGGGTCTCGGGCGCCGCGGAGAAGGTCTCGGGCCTGGCGGGCAAGGCCGAGGGCTTCCTCGACAAGATGCACCTCGGCGGCCTGGCGAAGATGGCGCACGGCGTTGGCGGCCTCGCCGACAAGGTGCAAGGCGGCGCCGAGCAGGTCCACGGCGGGCTGGAGAAGGCCGAAGGCGCGATGGGCTCGGCCAAGGGCTTCCTCAAGACGGCCGCGGGCATCACCAAGAAGGCGGGCGGGGCGTTCGCCGGCGCCGAGAAGGGCCACTTCGGCAAGCTGGCCAACCTCTTCAAGTCCTCGCGCGGCGGCGACGGCCTCGAGGGCCGCGGCATGCCTGACCGCGTGCGCATGGGGTCGGCGTTCGACGAGCCGCAGCGCCTCGACGTCATCACGCTGAACCGCATGGAGCGCTTCCTCGGCTCGCAGTTCACCAGCGTGCGCGTGCACACGGGACCGGGCGCCGCCGACATCACCAAGCGCTACGACGCGGAAGCCGTCACCGTCCGCGACCACATCTTCTTCGCGCCGGGCCGCTTCAACCCCTCCAGCGTCGAGGGCCAGAAGCTGCTCGCCCACGAGCTCACGCACGTCACGCAGATGGGCCGCAAGAATCTGGATGTGCGCACGGCTGAGTCCGAGGCCCTCCGCTCGGAGCACACCTTCGGCGCGCCGCAGATGCAGACCCTGAACCTCGGCCAGCCGCGCCCCGACTTCATGCTGGCCGACGGCGCCGGGCAGGGCATGTCGAGCGGGCTGCACACCGCCAAGCGCACGCGCAGCAAGAAGGACGACACGGCGCCGCTCGACACGCCGCCCGACGGCGAGGAGATGCTCGACAAGATCTCCGAGCGCGTCTACGAGCTGATGATGGAGGAGCTGGAGACGTCTCTCACGGAGAGATAGCACCGGCCGCGGAAGGGGTGAAGCCTCGGCTCCTGTCCTCGCCGACCCTCCGCGTTTCCGCTCAGCACCTCGTGAGGCCGGCTGCGGATGTTCGCCGAGGCTTCCCCCCATCCGCGGCCTATCGCTCCGTGAGCGCCGTCTGTGGGGTTGCGAAAAAAAGTGCCGTCGCTTGTGCAGCGTCATTGATCAATTTGAGACGGGGCGGCGACGTTTTCTTGCGCGCGCGTGAAGTGCCTGTAGCGTCGGGCGGCGATGTTTGCCTTGGACCCGGACAGCTCCTCTAGATCGCTGCGCGCGCTGCACCCTCGGCAGGCGCGGCTGGTCGTGATCGCGGCGCTGTTGTCGCTCGTGGGGCTGCTCGTCGTGCTCTGCGACCCGCGCGGGGTGCGGCAGCTGCGGCGGATCGGGCTCGACCTCGATCGCCAGCGGCTCGTGAACGCGGCGCTGCGCGAGCAGAACCTCTCCCTCGAGAGGACCGTCAAGGCGCTGAGCGGCGGCGACAAGTCGGCGGCGGCCGAGCGGGCCGTGCGCGAGCAGCTGGGCCTCGTCAAGGACGACGAGGTCGTCTTCAAGTTCGAGTGACACGGAGCCTGCGATGACCGAGCGGACCGGCTTTGCACGCGCTCTTCCCAGGCTGGTGATCGCGGCGCTCCCGGCGGCGCTGGCGGCGCTCTCGGTGCTCCTGCTCTCGGGCGCCTTCGCGCTCAAGCCCAGGCCCCGCGCGGCCCAGCTCGTCGCCTTTGCCTTCCTGGCGCAGGTCGCGGCGCTCGTCGGCGCCCGCCGGCTCAAGCGCGATCCGAGGGCTTGCCTCGTGCCGTCGCGCTATCCCGCCGAGGAGGGCGCGCTCCTGGTCCTCGCCGCGCTGGCCCTGACCCAGGCGAGCGGCGGCGTCCAGAGCCCCCTCTACGCGCTGCTCTACCTGCTCGGCGCGGCCTTCGTGCTCATGCACCCCTTGCCGCTGGCGCTGGGGCTGATCTCGTTTGCGCTCATGCTCGACGGCGCGCTCTTCTCGCTCGCGGGCGCGCTGCGCAAAGAGTGGCCGGTGCTGGCCGCGCACGCCGGCTTTGTCGCGCTCTTTGCCACGCTCTATCACGCGCTCCTGGCGGCGAGGCTGAGGGCGGCGCGCAAGGCCGAGGCTCGCGCCGTCTCGCTCCGGCTCGCGCAGGCGGAGCTGAGCGCGCGCGAGTATCGCCTCGTCGCCACCGCCGAAGCGGGCACCGAGCCCCCGGAGGCCAGGAGCGTGGGCCCGGGCCGCGCGCTGCTCGGCGGCGTCTCGGAGGTCGAGGCGCAGGTCCGCGGCGCGCTCCAGATCGCCGAGCAGGCCCTGGCGCTGCACACCGCCGCGCTCTTTCTCGCGGCGCCGGGCGGCGAGACGCTGCAGCTGCGCGAGTGCCTCTCGGCCAGCGACCGCCTCTTCCGGGGACCCTTGCCCCGCGGCGAGGGCGCGCTCGGAGCCGCGCTGGCGGCGGAGTGCCCCGTGCGCCTGCACGGCGACGGCGCGGCCCTCGCCTACTACGAGGGCAGAGCGCCCGTGGGCGCGTTCCTCGGCGTCAAGGTAGAGGGCGCGGCAGGTGCCATCGGCGTCCTGGCGGCCGATCGAAGAGAGGCGTTCTCCGAGGCCGACGAGCGGCTGCTGGCGCAGCTGGCTGCCCAGATCTCGCGCGCCATCGACGGCGAGCGCGTGCTGGCGGCGGTGCGCCGCGAGAAGGACGAGAAGGCCCGCTTCTTCCGCGCGCTCGAGGAGCTGAACAAGACCAGCACCGTGGCCGAGGCGGCAAAGGCCGCGGTCGAGCAAGCGCGCGCCCTCTGCCCGGCGCTCGACCTGGTGGCGCTGACGCTGGTGGACGCGGCTGGTGATAGCGATATCACCAGCACCCATGGCCGTCCCCGCCGTGCGCGGCACACCATCGCGGCCGCCGCGGGCGAGGGCCACGAGGCGCTCTGTGGCCTGTCGTTCGCGGACAACCCGGGCCTCGTCTGCAACGTCGTGCGCCTCTCCGCGCCGCTCCCCGCGCGGCCGCCCGGCGCCATGGAGCGGCTGGTGATCTTCGACTCCGGCACGGTCATCCGCGGCCTGCGCAGCTTGAAGATCTTTCCGCTGCGTGCCGGCGAAGAGACCGCCGGAGCCTTGGTCTGCGCCAGCCGCAGCGAGGATGCCCTTCCCGAGAGCGCGCAGCGCGAGCTGGCGCTGCTGGGCGCGCAGGCCGCCGGCGCCCTGCTGCGCGCGCGGCTGCACGATCGCGCCGAGACCCTGGCGACGACCGATGGCCTGACCGGCCTCGTCAACCGGCGCAGCATGGACGCGCAGCTTCTGGCGCGGCTGCGCGAGGCCACGCGCTACGGGCGCAAGCTCTCGTTCATCCTGCTCGACGTCGACCACTTCAAGAGAGTGAACGACCAGCACGGCCACCCGGCGGGTGACGCGGTCTTGCGCGGCGTGGCCGCTGTGCTCAAGGAGCAGGCGCGCGCGACGGACGTGGCCGCCCGCTACGGCGGCGAGGAGATGGCGCTGGTCCTGCCCGAGACCGACGCGGCCGGCGCGCGGGTCATCGCCGAGCGGCTCCGGGCTGCGGTGGCGGCGGCTTCCTACGCGACCGAGCAGGGCGCGCTGCGAGTCACCGTCAGCCTGGGCGTCTCCACGGCTCCAGGCGACGGCAGCTCGCTCGAGGCGCTCATCGAGGCGGCCGACCGGGCTCTCTACCGGGCCAAGCAGGCGGGCAGAAACCGCGTCGAGTGCGCCAGGACACAGGCGGCGGCCTAGACCAGGCCCGGACCTGTCCTCAGCGATACGCAGCGCGCCTTTTTCGCTTCAACCGCGGGTGCGCGCGATCTAGGCTCGCCGGCGCGGCGCGAGGCCGATCGCCCGCCGGGAGCCTCCTTGAAGAAGAACTATGTCCTCGACACCAACGTCCTGCTCCACGACCCGCGCGCGCTCTTCCAGTTCAAGGACAACAACGTCATCATCCCCATCTACGTCGTCGAGGAGATCGATCAGTTCAAGCGCGACCTCTCCGAGCTTGGCCGAAACGCCCGGCAGGTGTCGCGCGACCTCGACGGCTTTCGCAACACCCACGGCTCCCTGACCGAGGGCGTTCCGCTCGAGGGCGGCGGCTTTCTCCGCGTGATGTTCACGCAAAAGGAGCTGCCGCGGGAGCTGACCAACGCCCACCTGGCCGACAATCGCATCCTGGCGATGGCCATGGATCTCAAGGAGCGCGAGCCGAACCTGCGCTGCGTCTTCGTCTCCAAAGACGTCAACCTGCGCATCCGCGCCGACGCGCTCGGCATCCCGGCCGAAGACTACTTAACCGACAAGATCGAAGAGTCTGATCTCTATATGGGCATGCGCGAGGTGAACCTCTCGCGCGCGCAGATCGACGAGTTCTACGCCCGGGGTGAGTTGACACCCGAGAACGCCGACGGCATCTGCCCCAATGAGTTCGCCCTATTGAGAGACATCGAGCAACCCAACCACACGGCGTTGAGTAAATATAACGCCGCCAAAGGCAAGTTCGTCCCGCTCATCAAGCACCTCAAGGAGGGCGCCTGGGGCCTGCGGCCGCGCAACAAGGAGCAGAGCTTCGCCCTCGATCTATTGATGAATGACGAGATCAAGCTCGTCACCGTGGTCGGCAAGGCGGGCACCGGCAAGACGCTGGCCGCGATCGCCGCCGGGCTGCACAAGACGATGGAGGAGCAGGTCTATCAAAAGCTGCTCGTCTCGCGGCCGGTGTTCCCGCTCGGCAAGGACATCGGCTACCTGCCGGGCGATGTCGAAGAGAAATTGAATCCCTGGATGCAGCCCATCTTCGACAACGTCGAGTTCTTGATGGGCCTGACCAAGGCCGACAAGAAGGCCGGCCGATCGCACCGTGAGTTGATCGACCTCGGTATCATGGCCATCGAGCCCTTGACCTATATCCGCGGCCGCTCGATTCCCAATCAATATATCATCGTCGATGAGGCCCAGAACCTGACGCCCCACGAGGTGAAGACCATCATCACCCGCGTCGGCGACAACACAAAGATTGTCCTCACCGGCGACCCTTACCAAATCGACAACCCCTACGTGGACGCCACCAACAACGGCCTCATCCACGTGGTCAACAAGTTCAAGAAAGAGCGCCTCGCCGGGCATATCACGCTCGTCAAGGGCGAGCGGAGCGCGCTGGCCGAGCTCGCCTCCAACGTGCTGTGAGCGACGAGGCCCCGCCGCTGATTGAGTATCCGACCCACTACGTCTTCAAGGCGGTCGGTCCGGCGGGGATAAACGCGCGCGTGCGGGAGCTGGTCGAGAGCGTCCTTGGCCCCTTGGGCGACGGCGCCTTCGTCGAGAGGCCCTCGAGCCAAGGCAAGTACGTCAGCGTCAGCGCGCACGTGCACTTGCAGAGTGAAGACCAGCGCCGGCGCGTCTACGAGGCGTTCCACCAGGAGAAGCAGATCGTCTTCTATCTCTAAATCCGGCGTTACTTGCCGAAGAGCCCTCTGAGCGCGCCGCCGAGCTCACCCAGCTCCTTGCCCAGCTCTTCGAGATCCTTGATGACGTCCTGGCCCGACGCCTGCCGCTGCGGGGCAGGTTGCTCTTGCTCGATCGGCTGTTCCTGTTCTTCGGCCGGCGGCTCGTCTTCTGCGACCGGCTGGTCTTCTGCGACCGGCTCGGCCTCTGGTTCTTCCGCGGCCGGCTGCTCCTCCTCTTCGCCGGCGGGGACCTGGATCTGCGGATCGTCCTCTTCGTAGAACGAGCTCTCCTCGTCCTTCGAGACGCCTTCGGTGAAGTCCAGGTTGTGCGCCCGGCGCAGGGTCCACAAGTCATGCGAATACTTGGGGTCTCCTAAGTAAGCATAAGGGATATAGGCGTATCCCTTTTCGCCCCAGCCCTCGCCCCACGAGTTGCGGATGAGGAACACCTTGTCCTTGTCCGAATATCCGACGCAGAGCATGGCGTGCCCGCCGCAGCCCTTGGCGCCCGGGCGCGGCGCGCGGATGCGACCTCCGCCGCGGTGGCCATCGGCCTCGAAGGTATCGAAGAGGTTCAAACCAAAGACGAAGGGATATCCTTCGGCCAGGCAATGGCGCATGTCGTGCAATTCGATCTGCACGCGGTGCGCTTCGTCGATGGTGTGGTCCTTGGCCTCTTCGTAGGCCTCGTCGGCGGGCGCGGTGAAGACCTGGTCCGGGTCGTAGGGCCAGGTGTCCTCGGAGCAGGCGCCGTGCTCTTGCAGCGTCTGGATGCCGAGGCCCAGGTTCGCGCCGCAGTCCTGGTCGGTCTGGCCTTTCAGGTCGCGCTCGTTCCAATAGACGAAGAGGCGGCTGACGCGGCCCTCGGCCCCTGTGGTCCGCTTCTCGAGGTATTCGTAGGCGCCCGCGAGCGCGTTGGCGGTGCAGCTGCCGACGTGGCCCTGGTCCTCGACCGGCGTGAGGTGGCCGCGCAGGTCCACGAACGGGGGCAGGCCGTCGGCCTCCCATCGCTTGGCGCTGTACTGCGGCGCTGCGAGATCGACGGGGTCGCGGTGGCAGGCGCCGATCGAGACCAGGTGCCCGGACGGGTGCTTGAACTTCATGAACTCGGCCACGCGGCCTCCAAGCTGGGAAGCGACCATGGCAAGCGACAGGGCAGGGTGCTGTCAAGCAACCGCGTCACACACCGCGAGGATGTGTTGGCGGCGAATGCCTTTTGAATCCTTGCGAGCTGGCTACGCGCGCGCCGCGAGCGACTGCGGGCGGAAGTCGAGCAGCTCGATGGGGCGCTCCGCCATCTCGAGGACGACCTCGCGGCGGTAGCCTTCGGCGTCGCCGCCGATCTGCACCGGCATCTCGCGGTCGAACTTCACCAGCACCTTGTCGCAGTGGAAGTCGAGGATGCCGTCGGGCGTGCCGCCCTTCCAGATCTTGCGCAGGTTGCCGAGGATGCGCGGCACGGTGATGGCGGTCAGGCGCAGCTGGAAGCGGCCGGGCGCGCGCAGGGCGTGCGGGAAGATCTGGAAGCCGAAGCCGTAGAAGGGGACGGTGCCGGCCGCGGCGAGCTTGCACGGGCCCTTGTAGACGATCTCGCCGTGCTCGATGTCGCGGCCAACCGGGCGTCCGTCGGGGCCCACTTGCTGGCAGGGGCCGCCGAGGTTCACGACCTCGATCTGGGGCAGGCCGCGCTGGAAGACATAGTGCGGGATGGTCTTGCCGGCGATGGCGCAGAAGTAGCCGAGGCCGCCCATGCCGGCGAACGCGAGCGGGCCGCCGCGCACCGACTTCTTGAAGTCCACGTAGTCGTTCAGCACCTTGGCGTCGTAGCCGAGGCCGCCGAACGGAGCGCGCTTGCCGCCGACTTGCAACAGGTGCAGTTGGCGAGTGGCGGAGGCTTCGCCCGAGCGCGCGCGGAGGATGTCCTCGACCACGCCGACGCGGCGGCCGCTGGCGCCCGCGAGGCCCGCGACGGCGTTGCCGGTGCCGAGCTTGAGGACGCCGAAGCGAGGGACCGGCTGCAGCTGCGGAGCGAGCCGCACGGCAGCCCCGCCGCGGCCGACCGAGACGCCGCCGCGATTTGCTGCTGCGTCGAGGATGCAGTTGGCGAAGCCGACGAACGTTCCGTCGCCGCCGCCGGTCAGCACGGTGCGGTAGCCGCGCGCGAGCACCGTGTGCGCGATGGAGCGCGCATCATCGAAGGTGCGCGAATAGAAAAGATCGTCGGCCGGGACGAAATCTTCGAGCTGGCGGCGCAGGCGCTCGGACACCGACTTGGCGTTGGCGTTGAGCAGGACGGCGACGCGCTCGTGGCTCTTGTGTGCCGGGATTCGCTCGATCGAGCTGCTGCGCATCGTTGGGTGCCTCGGCTGGAGAGCGGGTGCGGGCATCGGTCGTCTCCAGACGTAGCAAGGACAAGGCCACGGGTGTTGCGGCGCGTTACGATAGGAACCATCCGACCTGACGGCAGAATTTCCGGGCGCTTTCTTTTTTTGTCTCACTTTTCGGTAGGTTTATCTGCGTAGCGCGGTTTGCGGTGCGCAGTCCGTTACGCACCTGTCGCCCTCGCGCCTTGCTTCGTTTGCACGGCGGACATGATCTGCGTCCTTCTCGCCACTCGATGCAGGTTTGCTCTTGGCGGCGGAGCGCAGGGCGGGTACACAGGACGCCCGAGCCGTACGGCGCCCGTGGGGGCGAAGGCGCGCAGCTGCGCTTGTACGGCGCACTTGTCTCGACCGACCTGGCGTTTTTGTGGAGGGCAGCATGAAGATCTTCGTGACGGGTGGCACCGGCTACATCGGCTCGGCCGTGGCAGCGCGCTTGAAGAAGGCGGGCCACATCGTTTCTGCGCTGGTGCGCTCGCCGGAGAAGGCGAAGGACCTGGCCGCCGCGGGCGTCAAGCTGGTGCAGGGCGAGCTCGGAAAGCCAGCGGGCTACGCGGCAGCAGCCTATGGCTCCGATGCCGTGGTGCACACGGCCCAGGACCACGGCCCTGACTCGGTCGAACTCGACAAGAAGACGGTCACCTCGGCGCGCGATCTGCTCCGCGGCCGCGTCGGCGCCACGCTCGTCTACACCAGCGGCGTCTGGGTCCTCGGCAACACGCAGGGCGACGGACCGGTGGACGAGTCTGCGCCGCTCGACCCCGCGCAGATCGTCGCCTGGCGGCCCGCCCACGAGCAGCTCGCGCTCGACGCGCAGAAGGACGGCATCCGCGCCGTCGTGGTCCGGCCCGGCATCGTCTATGGCGGCGCCAAGGGCGGCATCCCCGGCATGTTCTTCGGCAGCGCGCTCAAGGGCGGCGCGCCGCAGATCGCCGGCGAGGGCGCCAACATCTGGCCGATGGTCCACATCGACGACCTCGCCGAGCTCTACGTGCGCCTCGTCGAGCGCGGGCCCGCCGGCTCCATCTTCTTCGCGGTCGATGGCTCGCAGCACACCATGCGCGAAGTGGCCGAGGCAGCCGGCAAGGCGGCTGGCAAGGACGGCGCCGTCACCGCGCTGCCGATCGATCAGGCCCGCGCCGCGATGGGCCCGTTCGCCGACGCGCTCGCGCTCAGCCAGCGCATCTCCAGCGCCAAGGCCCGCGATGAGCTCGACTGGCGCCCTCGCCACGAGAGCTTCGTCGCCGAGGCGCCCGCGCTCTTCCAGGCCTGGCGCGCAGCGCAGTAGCCAGCAACGCCCCTTCATCGTTGACGTGATCGTTCACGACCACGTCAACTTCGACGATCACGTGATCGCGGACGCCGCCGGCGCGATGGCGTCGAGCAGGGCGCGCTCGCCCTGGATGGCCACGCGCTGCGAGTAGAACCCCAGGCCGCGCAGGCTGCCCAGCTCTTCGCCGCCGCCCGCGTGCGCCGGGCCGCCGTGCACCATCTGCGGCAGGACCGCGCCGGGACCAAACGTCTGGCCCGCGATCTTCTCGCTGCCGACGTAGATGCGGCCATGGTAGGGCGCGACGGCCAGGACCAGCTCTGAGAGCAGCGCCTTGTCGTCGCCGAAGACAGAGCAGACGAGGCCGCCGTTCCCGCGCCGGACCAGCGCCGCGGCGGTGCGCGCGTAGTCGGCCGACGCCGCGGCGATCGGCAAGAGCGTGCTGACGGGGCCGAACACTTCGTGGGCGTGGACCCAGCTCGCCTTCTCCGGATCGTCGCTGCGGAAGAGCACGGGCGCGACGAAGAAGCCCTTGCCCGCGGGCGCCAGCGCCTCGACCGCGCCGCTGCCGCCGATCACCGCGGTCGCTTCCTTGGCCAGCTCGGCGATGCCCGCGAGCACGTCGCGCTTCTGGTCTGAGGTGGACACGGGGCCCATCGTCACCTCCTCGCGCGAGGGGTCGCCGACGCGGATGGCCGAGAGGCGGTCGACCAGCGCCTCCTGCACTGCGGACGCGGCCTCTGCCGGCACGAAGATGCGGCGGATGGCGGTGCACTTCTGGCCCGTCTTCTGCGTCATGTCGCGGACCACATCGGCGATGAACAGGTCCCAGGTCGCGCCGCCCTGCTCGACGCCGGGAGCGAGGACCGCGGCGTTCAGGCTGTCCGCCTCGATGTTGATGCGCACGCCCTTCGGCGCCAGCTTCTCGCGCAGCATCTTCGCGGTGTGCGCGCCGCCGGTGAACGCGAGCGCGTCCCACGGCGTGAGCTGGTCGAGCAGGTTGCCCGGCGAGCCGCACAAGAAGGTGAACGCGCCCGGCGGGAAGATTTTGGCCTCGACGGCCAGCTCGGTCAGGCGGTGCGCGACCACCGCGGTGGACGTGGCGGGCTTGGAGACCACCGGCATGCCCGCGAGCAGCGCGCACGCGGCCTTCTCCGCCGTTCCCCAGGCGGGAAAATTGAAGGCATTGATGTGCACCGCGACGCCTTCGCGTGGCACCAGCGCGTGGATGCCGGCGTAGCGCGCGGTGCGGCCGAGCTGCACGGCGTCGCCGTCGCGCAGCACTCTCAGGGAGCCGAGCTGCGCGCCCAGATCGGCATAGTGGGCGAGGGTGCCCGAGGCGCCGCCGATGTCGAACTTGGCGTCCGAGCGCGTGTTGCCGCCGTTGGCGATGGCCAGCGCGATCAGCTCGTCGCGGTGATCGTGCACGAGGCGCGACCAGGCGCGCAGCATCTCGCCGCGCTGGGCGAAGGTCATGCTGCGGAGCCCTGGCCCGCCGACGTCGCGGGCGTGGGCGAGCGCCTTGCCGAAGTCGATGCCGCCCGTGGAGGCGAGCGCAAGCGGCGCTTCAGTGGCCGGGTTGACGAGCGTGGCGTGGGCGCCCTGGCCCTCCACCCAGCGGTCCTCGAGGTAGCTGCGCAGCGTGAGCATGGCGCGGGATCTAGCACGCCCCGCGCGGGTTCGCCGCCGTCAGTGGGCCGCGGCGTCAGGTGTTGCGCGATCGATCACGCCCTCGCTCTCGGCGAGCGCGTAGGCCAGCCAGGCGATGGCGGCGGCGCTCTCTGCCAGCTCGCGCGGGTCCACCTTGTCGAGCGTGTCGGCGGCGCTGTGGTGCCAGTCGAAGTAGCGCGAGCTGTCCTGCCGCACGCCGACCATCGGCACGCCGCCTTGCTGCGCGAGGATGCCGATGTCCGCGCCGCCGTGCGCCTCCGCTTGCATGCTGGTCACGCCGAGGGCCCGCAGCGGAGCCATCCAGGGCGCGAGCAGCTCGGGGCCCGACTTGCCCGGCGGCACCTCCAGGTGCAGGGGCCTGCCGGCGCCGCTGTCGGCCTCGAGCGCGGCGCGGTGCTTCGCCAATTCGCCGGCGTGGGCCTTGGCGTAACCGCGCGCACCGCGCGAGCCGTTCTCCTCGTTCATGTAGAGCACGACGCGCACGGTGCGCCGCGGGTGGCGCGGCAGCTGCGAGAGAGTCCGCAGCGCCTGCATCGCCATCACGACGCCTGCGCCGTCGTCGATGGCGCCAGTCGCGAGGTCCCACGAGTCGAGGTGCGCGCCGAGCAGGACCACCTCGTCGGGCAGGTCGCGGCCGGGCAGATCGGCGATGACGTTGTGCGACTCGACCTCGGGCAGCGTCTTGCAGCCGAGCTCGAGCCGCACTTTCACGGGTCCGCGCGCGAGCAGCCGGTGGAGCAATTCGGCGTCCTCGGTGGCCAGCGCCGCCGCGGGGATGGCCGCCTGGCCGTCGTCGAAGACGGTGACGCCCGTGTGCGGCGAGGTCATCGACGAGGTCGCGGCCGAGCGCACCAGCATCCCGGCCGCGCCCACCTTGGCTGCCGCGCTGGCGCCGCGCGTGCGCAGCGTCGAGGCCATGCCGTAGTCGGCCGAGATCTTCATCTCGTGCTGAAAGAGCACGATGCGCCCCTTGGCCTTCTCGCCGAGCGCGGCCACTTCCTCCAGTGAGCGGGCCTCGATGATCTCCGCGGTCAAGCCGCCGTCGGGCGTCCCGGCGCTGAAGCCGAGCGCGGTCAAGTGCAGCGGGTGCTCGATGCCGCCGCTCTGCGCCAGCGCCACGCCGCGCTCGACGCCGCGGACCCAGTGCGGCACTTGCACGGCCTCGAGCCTGGCCTCCAGCCCGTCGGCCTTCAATTCGCGCAGCGCCCACCAGACCGCGCGCGCCGCGCCCGGCGAGCCGGTCAGCCGCGGGCCCACCACGTCGGTGAGGGCTTGCAGGCGCGCGAACATCACCGGGTCGGTCTGCGCGCCGCCGATGACGCGCGCGGCGGTCTCTTCGGTAAAGGGAAGTGCGGCCGGCGCGGCGGCGGCGCCGAGGGAAGCGAGCAGGGCGAGGACGAGGAGGCGCATGGAGCGGGCATCTTTACGGCCTCGCCGGCCGCGGTCAACGCGCGAAACCAGACGAGCGGCCGCGTCACCTCGTTCCGACGGGCGCGCGACCGGGCAGTCCCCTCGGCCCTGCCTGAAATACCCGGGCGGCTCGTTTGTAGAGCAGAGGGAGTCGGAAGGAGACCGCACAAATGAAGAAGATCATCGAGCTTACGATCCCCATCGTGGTCGGGCTCACCTGGGGCGCACTGGTCATCTCGTCGATGGTGGAGGTCAAGGAGATGGCGGCGGTGCTGATGCGGCCCTCGTTCGAGGAGTCCATCGAGGTCCGGCCGGCGGTGAAGCCTGCGTCCCTGCTCTTGAAGCAAGGCAAGACGCGGCTGGCCGGCGCTCCGCTCATCGCGCCCGAGACCGTGGGATAAACGATGCATGGCGAGCTTGTCCGGCGCACATCTCGACGACCCGGCGCGCACGGCCCTCTGGCGGCGCGCGCTGCTGCAGAAAGGCGCCGCTGTCGCCTCCGCGCTCGAGGCGCTCCTCGCCGGCAAGGAGGTGGACCTCGGATCGCTTGTGGCCCCGGGCAAGGCCTCGGCCGATCCGGAGCTGCGGCTGCGCGCTTTTCTCGAGCGCATCGACCGGTCCATCAAGGGCGGCATCGGCCGCTGCCGCGTTTGCACGGCGCCGCTCCCCGCGGCATCGCTCGACGAGACTCCCTGGCTCGATCGGTGCGCCGCGCACCCGGAGCCAACTTAAGGGCAACTCAAGTCAACTCAAGGCAATTCAACTCAAGGCAACTCAAGGCGCGCGCGGCCTCAGTCGCTGGAAGTTGAAGCCCACCGTGGGCCAGCTCTTGGCGCGACCCTGGCGCTCGACGAACCCGGCCAGCGGCTCGTCCACCACGGCCATCTTGCCGACGCTGGTGGCATTGCGCACCAGGACCTGGCCGTCCTTCTTCACGATCAGCCCCTGGTGGGAGATGCGCGTGAGCAGGCCCGGCTTGTCGGCCTTGACCACGTTGATGACCATGCCGGCCTCGAGCGCGCCGCCCGCGGCCGCCATCTGCGCGAGCGGCACGTAGGGCACCGAGAAGGTGCCGACCGGCACTTCCTCCGGACGCAGCTTCTCTTTCAGCTCCGCGTGCGCGCTGGCCGCGAGCGCCTTGGGGTCGATGGTCACCGATTCGGTCTGGACGCCCGCGGGACCCGCCACCTGCGCGGTCGCGTCCTCGAGGAAGCCCTCGGCCTCCAGCCCCCGGACCCACTGCGCCTCGGGCCAATGGCGCCGCTTGCCGTAGCCGACCTGGCCGTGGTCGTAGCGGATCTCGTCGAGCAGCTCCTTCGCTTGCGCCAGATCGGACGCGAGCGCGAAGGCCAGCGCGTGCTCGACGAACGTCGTGCAGTCGGCGCTCTTGACGTTGTAGCGCGGGTCCTTGTCGCGCCCGTCGCCGTCGGGTCCCTCGCCCATGTTGCCGAGGACGTAGGGCGTGCCGAGGAACGGCTCGCTGACGGCCTGCACCCGCGCGCCGAGCGGCTGGACGGCATGCGCCCTGGAGATGGCCGCGCTCACTTGATCGTCGGACATGCGCGCGTAGGCGCCGCCGGTTGGCCGTGCATTGCAGATGCCGGCGCCTGAGAGGAGCGCGAGCGCGAGCATCCGGGCGGCGAGCGAGGGCAAGCGGTCTCCGAGGAAGAGTGGCCTGCCAGTTATAACGCGCTCGCCCGGCTGATCCTGTCCGCGGTCGGACAGTTCGCTGCGAAGCAAGCGGCCAAGCCTGCCGCTCGCTTGCCCCGATGCCCAGATTGGCGCCGGTGCTGTCCGCGGCCGGGGCGGCCGCGAGGGGGTAGGGCGTGGCGTTCATCCGCTGGTTCGAGGAAATCTCCCTGGCCGACACCGCGGCTGTGGGCCGCAAGGTCGCCTCGCTCGGCGCGCTCATCCGCGAGCTGTCGCCGCGCGGCCTCCGCCTGCCCGCGGGCTTCGCCGTGAGCGCCGAGGGCTGCCGCCGCTTCCTCCGGGGAGCCGGTCTCGAGCAGCCCGCCGCCGACGCGCTCGCCGGCTTCGCTGGCAAGGACCCCGCCGGGCGAGCCGCTTGCGCCGGGCGCGTCCAGGCGCTGATCGAGGCAGCCCCGCTGCCGGCCGATCTCGAGGCCGAGCTTTGCGGCGCTTATCGGACCCTCTCCCGGCGCTCCGGCGGCGAGGACACCGACGTCGCCGTCCGATCGTCGCCGACCGACGAGCGCCATCCGGGCGTCGCCAGCTCGCAAGAGACGTTCTTGAACGTCCGCGGCGAGGCCGGGCTCGCCTCCGCCGTGCGCCGCTGCTTTGGCGGCCTCTTCAGCGCGCGCGCCCTCGGGGACCGCGCCGACAGGGGGCAGGACCTGCTCTCGTCCGAGATGGCGGTCGCGGTGCAGAAGATGGTGCGGTCGGACCTCGCCAGCTCGGGCGTCCTGTTCACCTGCGACCCCGAGAGCGGCCACGATGGCGTCATCCTCTTGACCTCGAGCTTCGGCCTGGGAGAGGCGGTGGTGCAGGGCCAGGTGGAGCCCGACCAGTTCCTGGTGCACAAGAAGACGCTGCGCGACGGGCACAAGTCGCTCGTGCGCAAGGCCATCGCGCGCAAGCGATCGCGCCTGGTCTACGCCGCGGGAGGTGGTGACCAGGTCGAGCTCGAGGACGTGCCCGCCGACGAGCAGCGCCGGCCCTCGCTCTCGGACGCAGAGGCGCTGCAGCTCTGCAGCTGGGCGCTGCTGGTCGAGGACCACTACCGCAAAGCGCGCGGCCAGAAGGCGCCGCTGCACATCGAGTGGGGCAAGGACGGCCTGACCGGCGCGCTCCACCTCCTGCAGGTGCGCGAGGAGCCAGCGCGGGCCGAGCGGCGGCGCGTCCATCGCCTCGACAGCCAGGGCCTGCAGCCCCTGGTCAGCGGCCTCGCCGTCGGGCAAGGCGTCGCGACCGGCAAGGCGCGAGTCCTGGCCAGCCCGAAGGATCTCGCGCAGCTGCAGCCCGGCGAGATCCTCGTCACCGGCGAGCCCCATCCCGACTGGGAGCCCGCGCTCAAGCTCGCGGCGGGCCTCGTCACCGAGCGGGGGGGCCGCACCGCGCACGCAGCCACCGTCGCGCGCGAGCTCTCCGTCCCGGCGATCCTCGGCACGGGCGACGCGATGTCCAGGCTCGCCGATGGCCAGCAGCTGACGCTGAGCTGCGCCGAAGGCGAGACCGGCAAGGTCTATGCGGGCGCGGTGCCCTTCGAGGTGGAGGAGCTCGACCCAAGGTCTGCCGCGCGGCCGCGCACCAAAGTATTGCTGAACCTCTCGAATCCAGAGCTGGCGCTCTCGCTTTCGCAGCTCCCCAGCGACGGCGTCGGCCTCCTGCGCCTGGAGCTGCTCTTTGCCTGCAGCGTGCGCGTGCACCCCCTGGCGTTGACCCGCTTCGCCGAGCTGCCGCACGAGCTGATGGTCGAGGTGGACCGCGCCACGCGCGGCTATCCCGACAAGGCCGAGTACTTCGTCGACAAGCTGGCGCAGGGCATCGGGGTCATCGCGGCCGCTTTCTTCCCCCGGCCGGTCGTCCTGCGCCTCTCCGATTTCTCCTCCTCCGAGCTGGCGGGCCTCGCCTGCGGCAAGCACTTCGAGCCGCGCGACGGGAAGGCGCTGCTCGGCTCGCAGCCCGACTACCAGGAGGCCTTCCGCCTCGAGGTGGCGGCCCTCCGCCGCGTGCGCGAAGAGTTCGGCCTGACGAATCTCAAGATCCTGGTGCCCGCCTGCGGCACGGCGGCCGAGGCGCGCCGCGTGCTCGATGTGCTCGCCGATGGAGGCCTCGTGCAGGGCCGGCACGGCCTCGAGATCCACGCGCTGGCCCACCTGCCCTCGAGCGGCGAGCTCAGCGACGAGCTGGCGCAGCTCTTCGACGGGCTCTCCATCGACGCGCGCGAGCTGCGGCAGCCCGAGGCGTGCGCCCCCATCGTCCAGGCCGCCCGCAGGCAAGGCAAGCAGGTCACCCTCTGTGGCCAGGCGCCCGCCGACCTCGCCGACCTGATCGTCGAGCAAGGCCTGGACGCCGTCAGCCTCGAGCCGGCCGCGCTGCTCCAGACCGCGGCCCGCGTCCTGTCCGCCGAGCAGCTCAGCTTGCGCCGCCGTGCCACCGATCGCACCGCCCGGCAAGCGCTGTCGCAGGAGCGGCGCCGCGGGAGCGATCGGCGCGGCGAGCGCGAGCCGGCGCCTGGCGCGGCCAAGGTCGCTCCTCTCGCGGGCGCGCCCGCCGCCGACCACCTGACCATGCGCGGGGCCTTCGCCCTGGCCGAAGCTGCCGCCGCGGCCGCCTCCGCCCCCGCTGCCGCAGGTGAGCCGGCCGACACCCTGGCGCTCCTCATCGAGGGCGCGCCGCGCGCCGGCGAGTAGCTGCCCAAGACAGCTCAAGCGCTGCTTGCGACTCGACCGGTTGTCCGACGGGAACCAAACCGTTCGGCGTTCTAGCGACCTTTGAGCGCCCCCGGCATCCACCTGTCGGCCGGGCGACGCGGGCCGTTCCTTCCGGCCTCGCCCGGGCGCGTCGTTGCTCGCAGGCCGCGCTGAGGAGTGCCGTCATGAAGGTCCAGATCTCCGTTCTGTCGGCAGCGCTTGCGCTGGCGGCGGGCAGCAACGCAGGCGAGGTCGCGCGCTTCGCCACCGAGCAGGATCAGGTGCTCGTGACCTACCAGGCCGCCCTCGGCCGGCAGCAGCTCTCCGGCGTCTCGCGCGCTCTGGCCGGGGCGGTGGAAGAGCTGCCGGGCGCGGGCTTGCGCGTCGTGGCCCACGTTCCCGCAAGCTCGTTCGAGTCGGGCAGCCCCGCGGTCGACGCGCTCTTCCGCCACGCGCTCGAGGCGGAGCGCTATTCCACCATCGACTTCGAGGGCAGCGCCAGCCTCGGCAAGCGGACCGGGCAGTTCACCGTGCAGCTCGAGGGCACGCTCTCGCTGCACGGCGTCTCGCAGCGCCTGGCCGTGCCGGTGAAGGTCCTGCGCGACGGCAAGACGCTCTTCGTGAAGACGGCCTTCCCCATCGATCTGGCGGCGTTCGGCCTGCAGCCTCCCTCGGTGCTCGGCCGCACGGTCAGCCCGAGGGTGCAGATCGAGCTGTTCGCGCTGCTCCGCCCCGAGCGCTCCACCGCAGCGGCGCCGACGAATTAGTTCGTCAGGCCCCACGCTGCGGCGAGCCCTCGCGCTTCATCTTTCAGAAGCGGCCGCGACGACGCGCTTGCGCTCATATTCTGAGTGGATCTGGCGGCCGGCCTGTGCCACCGCGGCGCGCAGGTCCTTGTCCGGTCCGGCCTGGTCGAGGACCGCGAGGAGCACCGAGGCCTTCTCGTAGTCCGAGTGCATCTCCGCGGCCGCCGCGACGACCGAGACCAGCGAGCCGGACTGCAGCCGGCCCGCCTGCAGCGCGGCCTTGAGCGATCGCGACCTCTCGTAGTCGCTTTGCAGCGAGCGCGCCGCCGCGAGGTATGCGGGCAGGGCCGCGGGCGAGAGGCGGCTGGCGAGCGTCACCAGCGCGCTCGCCTTTTCGTAGTCGGACTTCATCGACGAAGCCGAGCGGAGCGCGGCCTCGGCCAGCGCCGGCGAGAGGTCCGGCCGGCGCAGGATCTCCTTGAGCACGCGCCCGCGCTCGTAGTCTGATTGGAGGGTCTCGCTGGCGGCGATGAAGGCCGCGCGCGCCCCTTCGCTCGCGAGGCGCGCCTTGCTCCCGGCCGCCACCAGCACGGTCGCGAGCTCGTAGTCGGAGCGAACCTGCGCGCCGGCCTGCCGCGCCAGCCGCTCGGCGGTCGGCTCGTCCATCGGGTCGCGCTCGATGAGCTTGCGCAGATAGACGCCGCGCGCGTAGTCGCTCTTGAGCTTGCCGATCTCGACCAGCACCGCGCTCGCGCCGCCCTGCTGGTAGAGCCCGGGCAGCCGCTGGTCCACCGCGATGGCGCTGCGCCGGTCGAGCTCGACGAGGGCGTCCTTGAGGGTCCGCTCGGCGTCAGCGTCCCAGGGCTTGTCGGCGCCATCGACCCGCAGGGACTTGTGCAGCGCGCCCCGGCCGTCGGCCTCGACGCGCACTTCGCGCCGCGACCCGCCCCGGGTCAGGTGCAGCTCGAAGAGCCCGTTGCTCGAGAGGGCGGCGATGCCTTCGCCATCGCCGGTGAGGGTGAGCTTGCCGTGGACGACCAGCAGGCCGCGCTCGCCCTGGTCGTTCCAGCTCGAGGTCCAGACGGCGCCCTCGCCGTTGCCGTCGGACCAGCTCATGTGCTGGCCTCCGCCCGGCGGCGCGGGAGGAGCCGGAGGTGCGGGAGGGGCCGGAGGTGCGGGAGGGGCCGGTGGTGCGGGAGGAGTTGGTGGCGCCGGGGGTTGCGGCGGCTCGGGAGGCTGCGGTGGCTCGGCGGGGTCCGTGCCATCGTCGTCGCCGTGGGCGCGCGCTGCGACGAGCCGCTTGACCGCCTTGGGCGAGGCGAGGCGCTCGACCGGGGGAACGGACGCCAGGGATGGAGCGGGGCGGAGCGGGGCCACCGGGGGAACCGAGGGCACGTCGGCGTCTGCCGGCGCGGCTCGGTCGGCGGCGTTCGCCCGCAGCGACGAGAGCGGCAGGACGATCAGGCAGGCAGCCAGCGCGACCAGGAGCGCGAGGCGGCGCGTCGCCCCACGGCGGCTGGTCGCTGGGTCGAGGACGGCCAGGAGCCTGCCTTCGAGCTGGCTCCGCCGCGCCATCGCCGGGGCGGTCGCGAGGCCCCTCCCCGAGAGCGCGCTCGCCACCTCCAGCAGCGTGCTCGCATAGTCGGCGGGGCGCTGGCCGCAGCTCAGCGCGCGATCGTCGCACGCGCGCTCGCGCTCGTGGCGCAGGGCCCGCTCGGCCAGCCAGGCGAGCGGATTCCACCAGTGCAGCGCGCGCGCCGCCTGGGCCAAGAGCTGGGTCAGCCCGTCGCGCCGCTCGACGTGGGCGAGCTCGTGCAACAGCACCGCGCGCCGCCGCTCCTCGGGCCAGCCGCGCGCCGAGGGCGGCAGGATGACCGCGGGCCGGAGCGAGCCGCACGCGAGCGGCACATCCACCTCGGCGGACGAGAGCAGCAGGACGGGCTCCCGCAGGCCAAGCTCGCGGCGGCACTCTTCGCGCAGCGAGAGCCAGGCCGGATCGACCACCGGCGTGGCCGCCCGCGCGAGGCGGCCGAGAGCGCGCAGGGAGAGCGCCAGACGTGCGAGCAGCAGCGCGGTGCCGAGCGCCCAGGCCAGCAAGAGCAGCGAGGGTCCGAAGGCGAGCTCAGGTGCCGGCAGCGGCGCGGCAGGATCGAGCCCCAGCGGCGCGCTCGCCACGCTCTCCTCCAAGACGGCCGTCGGCGGGCCCCGCTCGGCTCGAGCCGGCGCGAGGGCCGCTCCGTCCGTCTCTTTCGCCAGGGACGCCCAGCGCGGCAGCGTCACCTCGAGCCTGGGCCCGAGCAGCGCGAGGCAGGGCATCGCCAGCGCGCCGACCAGCGCCGCGAAGGTCAAGAGGTGGCGCAGCGCCGCCGAGGCGCGCCCGAGCAGGAGCTGGCGCAAGAGCAGCGCCGCGGCAAGCAGGGCCGAGGCCTTCCAGGCAGCGCCAGCAAGCGCGGGCAGGTGGCTTTGCAGGCTGTCCATGGCTACTTGCCCTCCTTGCTGGCCTTGCGCCGGGCCGGCTCGCGCGCGACGTCCACCAGCTTGCGCAGCCGCGCCAGCTCCTCGCCACCGATGCCCGCGCCGGGCAGCTCGAGCAGCGCCGCGGCGGCCGCCTTGGCCGAGCCGCCGAAGAAGGTCCTCACCATGTGGCGCAGCGCCGACTCCCGGGCCTTCTGCAGCTTCACGGTCGGCAGGTAGACGAATTTCAGGCCCTCCTGCTCGTGGCGGAGCAGCCCCTTGTCCTCGAGCAGGCCGAGCATCCCGCGCACGGCGGAGTAGGTGGGCGGGTCGGCCAGCTCGGCCAGCACCTGCCCGACGGTGGCCCTCTGCAGCCGATGGACCACGTCCATGATCTGTCGCTCGCGCGCTCCCAGCTCCGGCATCGTCAAGCCCTCCTGCGAACCCATTGGCACCTGCTAGTGGGTTTGCATGTGCTAACCGGTTAGCATGTTGCTGTCAAGGCACAGGCGCCTGCAGCGCGCGGCGCAGAGCGGCGAGCTCGGGCGCGAGCGGGGTCCCGGTCGGGCCCGATCCGAAGCGCGCGGCGCGATAGCGCGAGAGGAAGCGCCGGGCGGCCTCGGCGGCGGTCTCGCCCCGCGCGGCGCGGAGGCGGGCGAGCAGCTCGTCGTCGGTCTCGGCGGCCAGGGGCGCGAGCCTTGCGCCCTTCGCGAGCACGCGCAGGTAGTCGCGGTACGCCGTCCGCAAGCGCGGGTCCACCGGGCGCTCGACGAGGCGCGCACTCTTTGCCCCCTTGCTCCCCCGCGTGCGCCAGAGCCTGGCCGAGAGGAAGAGGACGAGCAGGGCGAGCGCGACCGGCGAGCGCGCCACCTCGAGCAGGACGCCTGGCGCCGCGATGATCCGCCGCCCGCCCGCCACCAGCGCGGAGAAGAGCTGCGCGAGGAGGCCGGGGTTGCGATCGATGCCGAGCTCGGCGTCGCGGCTGCGCCAGGGCGTGGGGTCAAACGCCGTCCAGCGTCCGCGCGCCGCTCCGGTCGGAAGCCAGGCCTCGACCCAGGCGTGCGCGTCGCGCTCGCGCACCACGGCCACGCCGGTGAGCGGGTTGACCTCGCCGATCGCGAACCCGGACGCCACGCGGGCCGGCACGCCGTGCGCGCGCAGGAGCAGCGCCATCGCGCTCGCGAACCAGACGCAATACGCGGGCCGCTTGTCCTCGATGAGGACGAGCAGCGGATGGCGTCCGCGCGCAGCCAGGTCGGTGGAGAGCGAGTAGAGGAAGCCGTCGCGAAAGTACGCCTCGAGCCGCTCGCCGATCTGGCGCGGCGTGGTCGCCCCCGGCGTCAGCGCGAGCGCGTGGCGCGCGAGGTCGCCGGCCAGCTCGGCAGGAACCTCGATCAAAGCTGCCGACGGCGGCGCGCTCTCGGGCTCCTCTTCGCGGGCCGAGCGGCGCAAGCGCAGCACCTGCCCGCGCAGGCGTGCGCTGCGGTAGAGCCCGGCCGGGCGAGGCTCTACCGCGGCGCCCGAGATCGACAAGGTCCCTGCAGGCACGGGAAGGAACGGCGCCAGCTCCTCCAGCATCACCAGCTGGTTCTCCACCTCGGCGCCGGGCGGCCCGCGGTCCGAGAGGAAGTCGCGGTCGAGCTCGGCCGACGCGGTCCAGCGCCGCCCGTCGAACCGATCGTGCACGGTGGTGCGCAGCCGCGCTGGGAGCGGCCCGGAGAGCTCGAGCATGGGGCGCGGCGAGGCCACGACGGTCGAGCGCGCGCGCAGCAGCACCGAGTCCTCCAGGCCGACGCCCGGGCGCAGCTCGAGGTCGCGGCCGAGGCTCGCGAAGGCCTGCATCAGCATCCCTTCGGACGCCAGCAAAACCCGCGTGAGCACCACCGTGCCCCCGGCAACCGCCGCGGCGAACGCGCAGAAGAGCAGGGCGCCAACGGCTCCTTGCTTCCAAAGCGCGCTCTCTGCAAACGCGCTGGCCAGGGCGGCGACGGCAAGGATGATCAGCATGGCCGCGAGCGGCGCGTCGGGCTTCACGTGCACGCTCAGCACCGCCAGCATCCAGGCGTAGATCGAGCTGTACATGAGGTTCTTCGAGAGGGCGCAGAAGGCCGCGAGGCCCATCAGGCCGGCGCAGAGCGGACCGAGGATCAAGGGCGGCACGGGGCCAGGCGGCGGCGGGGGCAGCGCTCCGAGCAGCTGCAGCACCAGGGCAATGAGGGCGAGGCCGCCGCCCGCGAGCAGCATCCGGCGCGACGAGTGGACGGCGCCGAGGCCCCGGAACGCCATGAACCCGAGCGCCGCCTCGAGCGGCAGGGCGAGCGCGAATCGGTGGTGCGCCACCGCGTTGACGTTGAACGCCGCGACCAGCGGGAGCAGCTCGAGCAGCCGCGCGCCGAGGGCAGGGGGCCGCGGCGGGCTCAAGGCAGCTCCACCGCTTCGTCGGCCGACAGGCCTTCGAGCCGCAAGCCCTTTTTCATCGAGAGCACGCGCACGGCGACGCCGCGCTCGCGCAGGTTTTGCAGAAGCCTCGCGCGCGGCTCGTCCCAGTCCATCGTCACGAGGACCACGGCCGCGAGCCGCGGCGCCTCGGGGAGCAGCATCGCCTCGAGCGCGGCCACGTCGGTCTTGTCGGACGACTCCAGGCAGGCGAGGATTTGCAAAATATTATCGAAATGGGCCAGCGCGCGGCCGGCGCGGAAGTGGTGCACCTCGTTGCCCGCGGCGAACAGGTCGATGATGTAGTCCTTGCGCGCGAGCGCATCGGCGATGCCCGCGGCCGCGGCCAGCGCCCGCTCGAGGACCGGCTCCTCGCGGGCGGTGCGCGCCTGCACGTCGAGCACCAGCGCGAGCCGCACGAAGTACTCCTCCTGGAACTCCTTGACGATGAGCCGACCCGTGCGCGCGAACGACGGCCAGTGGATGTCGCGCGGCCGGTCGCCATCGCGGAAGTCGCGCGCCGAGGAAAATTCGGTGGAGTCGCCGACGCGCGCCGCCACCGAGATGCCGCCGGGCTGGTAGTTGCGGCCGTGCGGCACCTCGAACCCCTCGAGCGGGGTGAAGCGCGGATAGACGAGCAGCCGGTCGCTGGCCGACGAGCGCGAGGGCCACTTGAAGAGCGCGCTCGGGAAGGCGCTCGAGCCCGACAAGCGCGAGAGCTCATACGCGCCGCGCGCGCCGCAGCGGAGGCGCAAGGTGACCTCGGCGCGTTCGCCGGGGGCCAGCTTGTCGATGAGCGGCGGCTCGCCCACGGGGCGCAGGTCGAAGGGCAGTCCGCGCTCCTCGACCAGCACGTTGCGGGCGGTGAAGCGGCCGGCGTTCTTCACCGTCGCTCGATAGATCAGCTCCTCGCCCGCCGAGGGCCAGGGCCCGAACTGGCGCGACAGCAGCAGGCGCGGGCGGAAGAGCGCGCCGAGCAGGACCGCCGCGAGCAGGCAGGCGGCGCAGAAGGAGAAGCAGACCACCAGCGGCGGCGCGAGGCCTCCGAGCATCAGCACCGAGGCGCAGAGCCCGGCCCAGAAGAGGGCGCGGCCCGCCGGCGTCAGGTGGCCGCGGTACAGGTCGTCGAGCGACCGGAGGAACCGGTGCTCGAGCGGCGACATGAAGAAGTGCCAGCGGCGCCGCGGCATCCTCGCTACCTCGGCACGGGGACCGATTTGCAAATGTCGAGAATCAATTGCCGCCGGTCGGTGCCGGCGTAGCGCGCGCGCGTGTCGAGCACCAGCCGGTGCGCCAGGACCGGCACCGACAGCGCCTTGAGGTCGTCGGGCAGCACGTAGTCGCGGCCGTGCAGCAGCGCGCGGGCGCGGCCCATGCGGGCAAAGAGCAGCGCCCCGCGCATCGAGACGCCGAGGCGGATGCTGGCGTTGCTCCGGGTCGCGTGGACGATGCGGAACAGGTAGTCGGAGACCGACTCCTCGAGGGCGACCTCTTCGACGCGCCGCTGCAGCGCCACCACCTCGCCCGGCGCGGCGACCTGGGTCAGCCCCTCGAGCGGGTGGCGCCCCTTCTGCTCGACGAGGATGCGCTTCTCCTCTTCCTCCGGCGGATACCCGAGCGAGAGCTGCACCGCGAAGCGATCGAGCTGGGCTTCGGGGAGGGGATAGGTGCCGTGGAACTCGACCGGGTTCTGGGTGGCGACGCAGAGGAACGGCGGGGCGAGCTGGCGCGTCACGCCGTCGAAGGTCACCTGGCCCTCGCTCAGCGCCTCGAGCAGCGCCGACTGCGTGCGCGGGGAGGCGCGGTTGATCTCGTCGGCGATGACGACGTTGGCGAAGATCGGGCCGGGCCGGAACTGGAAGGTGCCCTGCTGGGGCTGAAAGATCGACGAGCCGATGATGTCGGTCGGGAGCAGGTCCGGCGTGAACTGGATGCGCTTGAAAGCCCCGCCCATGGCGGTCGCGAGCGCCTTGGCCAGCGTCGTCTTGCCTGTCCCGGGGATGTCCTCGAGCAGCGCGTGGCCCGAGGCGGCGACGCAAGAGAGCAAGAGCTCGAGCGCCTCGCGCTTGCCGCGGATCACCGTCTCGACGCTCGCCAGCAGCTTGCCGAAGAGCTGCTCGGGCTGCTCGCCACCCTCGGACGGCGTGGTGGGAAATGCGCGCATCGGCGCAGTCTAGCGCGAAGCCTGTGCGCCGCCGCTCTCGCGCACCCGGTCGAGCAGCCGCGTCAGGCGCAGCACCTCGTTCTCGTCGGGGTCCGGTTGCTCGCGCAGGATGCCGAGGGCCCGCACGAGCACCTCGTCAGCCGCGCCCTGATCTCCCTGGTCGAGCCAGGCGCGCGCCGCGTTGGCGAGCGGGCGCACCAGGAGCGGGTGGCGCTGGCCCAGGGCGCGCTCGAGCCGCGCGACGCCCGCGAGCAGGTGCGCGTCGGCGCCTGGCCACTTGAGCTGCGAGAGCTCGACGGCGTCGTCGTGCAGCGAGATGCCGGCTGCCAGCTCCAGCTCGGCCGGCGCGGGCAAGAGCGGCTGGTCGGACGGGGGCCGCAAGCGGGTCGCCAGCCCCGGTTCGTCCGAGAGCAGGGCACTGGCGGGGCGCGGGTCACCCTCCGCTCCCTCCACGGTCGAGGCGGGCCGCTGTTTGCGCAGCCTGCTCACGCGCTCTTCCAGCAGCGCGGGCGGCACCAGCGCTTGCGCCAGGGCGACGCACGCGAACAGGTCCCGGACGCCATGCCCGCTCTCGTGCAGCGCGCGCGCGATGGCAAGGGCGTAGGCCGACCAGGCGACCTGCGCCCGCGCGAGCCCGCTCGTCGTGGCCGGCTCCACCGCGCCGAGGAGGGCTTGCAGCTCGGAGACCGAGAGGGCGCGCAGCGCAAAGAGACCCGCGTGCAGCACCATCCCGCGGCGGCGCACCAGCGTCGTCAGCGCCGAGCCGGCGCGGCTCGAGGTCAACCGCGCGTCCGCGGACAGCTCGACGCGCACGACCCGCAGCGGCGTCTGGTCCAGGGCAGCGAAGAGCGCGGGCTCGCCGTCCCTGGTGAGATCGATCGTCACGGCCCCCAGTCTAGTCGCTCCTGCTCGCCGTCGCGCTTGAGGCGGATGGGCCGGTCTCCGCGTCCATTCGCCCATCGCCCGACAACTGACGGCCGAGCGGGCGGCCGGCTGACACCGCCCGCGAAACCGTGGCAAGGATCCCGCCCATGGCCCATCCGCTCGCAGGCAAGCGTGCTCCGCAAGAGATGCTGATCGACGTGACCAGGCTGCGCCGCCTTTATTATGAAGAGCGGCCCGACCCGGCGGAGCCCTCGCAGCGCGTCTCGTTCGGCACCTCGGGCCATCGCGGCAGCTCGCTGCGGCGCAGCTTCAACGAGGCCCACATCATGGCCGTCGCGCAGGCCACCGCCGAATATCGCAAGAGCCAGGGCATCGACGGGCCGCTCTACCTCGGCAAGGACACGCACGCGCTCTCCGATCCGGCGCAGCGCACGGCCGTCGAGGTGCTGGCCGGAAACGACGTCAAGGTGCTGCTCGCCAAGGGGGACGCGGCCACGCCGACGCCGGTCATCTCGCACGCGATCCTCACCTACAACCGCGGGCGGGCGGACCACTTCGCCGACGGCATCGTCATCACGCCGTCGCACAATCCGCCCGAGGATGGCGGAATCAAATACAACCCGCCCAATGGCGGCCCGGCCGACACCGGCGTCACCGGCTGGATTGAAAAGCGCGCCAATGAGCTGCTTGCGTCGGGCAACGCGGGCGTGCGCCGGGTGGACGTGGCGCCGCCCGGCACCATCGGCGAGCACGACTTCATCTCCGCTTATGTCGCCGATCTCGGTGGCGTGATTGATTTGGAGGTGATCAAGTCATCGGGCCTGCGGCTCGGCGCGGATCCGCTCGGCGGCTCCAATGCGGCCTATTGGAAGCCGATAGCAGAGCGCTATGGAATCAACGTCACCGTGGTCAACGAGACCATCGACCCGACGTTCGGCTTCATGCCCTTGGATCACGACGGCAAGATCCGCATGGACTGCAGCTCGCCCTATGCGATGGCCAACCTGGTTGAGTTGAAGGATAAGTATGATCTGTCGTTTGGAAACGACACCGATTCGGATCGCCACGGCATCGTCACCCGCGCCGGCTTGATGAACCCGAACCATTACCTCGCGGTCGCCATCGATTACCTCTTCCAAGCGCGCCCGGGCTGGCGAAGAGACGCCGCGGTCGGCAAGACCCTGGTCTCGAGCGGCTTGATTGATAGAGTTGCCAGGCGGCTCGGGCGCAAGCTCCTGGAGGTGCCGGTCGGCTTCAAATACTTCGTCGATGGATTGCTCAACGGGTCGCTCGGCTTTGGCGGCGAGGAGAGCGCGGGGGCGTCGTTCCTGAGAAAGGACGGCGCGGTCTGGACCACCGACAAGGACGGCATCATCCTCGACTTGCTGGCGGCCGAGATCACCGCCCGCACCGGAAAGGATCCGCAGCAGCACTATGAAGCGCTCGCCGGCGAGCTCGGCCGGCCGTTCTATACGCGCATCGACGCGCCCGCCACGCCGGCCGAGAAGAGCGCGCTCAAGAAGCTGGCGCCCGAGGCGGTCCGCGCCACGACCCTGGCGGGCGAGCCCATCACCGCGAGGCTGACCCGGGCGCCCGGCAACAATGAATCGATCGGCGGCCTCAAGGTGACCGCAGAGGATGGCTGGTTCGCGGCCCGGCCGAGCGGCACCGAGGACGTCTACAAGATCTACGCGGAGAGCTTCAAAGGCGAGGCACACCTCCAGCAGATCGTGGCGGAGGCGCGGCAGATGGTGCAGGAGGCCTTCCGTTGATTGCGCGCGCAGGGCGGCTGTGGTAGCCAGCGCGCCCTTTCAATCAATCCGGGAGTTCCGCCATGGCCATCGAGCGCACCCTCAGCATCCTCAAGCCCGACGCGCTGCAGTCGAACGTCGTCGGCAAGGTCCTGGCGAAGTTCGAGGAGGCAGGGCTGCGCTCGGTCGGCATGAAGATGCTGCAACTGAGCCGCGCCGAGGCCGAGGGCTTCTACGCCGTGCACCGCGAGCGGCCGTTCTTCAAGAGCCTGGTCGAGTACATGACCTCAGGCCCGGTCATCGTCCACGTCCTCGAGGGCGAGGGCGCGGTGGCCAAGAACCGCGAAGTGATGGGCGCGACCAATCCGGCCAACGCGGCCGAAGGCACCATTCGCAAGTCGTTCGCCAAGAGCATCGAGGCGAACACCGTGCACGGGTCCGACTCGGCCGACAACGCGAAGATCGAGATCAGCTACTTCTTTGCCCAGACCGAGCTGGTCAATCGCTAGAACGCCGAGCGGGTTGCGCTTTTGCGACCCGCGGTTGTCCGACGGGAACCAAACCGATCGGCGTGCTAGAGGCGCGCTGCCTCTCAATTTGTTAAGTTGGTGCAGTGGTCCCCAATTGGCAGTGGTTGACGCTCCTCGCGGCGCTCGCCAGCTCGGCATTCTTCAGCTCGGCCGAGACGGCGCTCACTGCCTTGGGGGAGGCGCGCGTGCAGGCGCTCGTCGAGAGCGGCGGGCGCGGACGCCTCTTGAAGCTGTGGCTGACCCACCCTGACCGGGTGATGAGCACGCTGCTGCTCGGCAACACGCTGGTCAATGTCGGCATGGGCGCCTTGACCACGGTGGTGGCCGACGAGCTCGGCTTTGGCCACGCCGTCGCGGCGGTCACCGGCATCACCACCATCGTGCTCTTGTTGATCGGCGAGATCATCCCGAAGACGTACGCGAAGTATCACGCGACGGGCTGGGCGCTGACCGTCATCCCCATGGTCGCGCTCTCCTATTACTCGCTCTTCCCCATCGTCTACCTGCTGGTGCAGGTGCCGCGCGCGCTGCAGCGGGCGCTCGGCAACGAGCAGCAGAAGAACGAGGCCGTGACCAGCCGCGAGCTCGAATACCTCATCGAGATGGGCGCGAAGCACGGCTCGCTCGACAAGGTCAAGGAGCAGCTGCTCTCGTCGGTGCTGGCGTTCACCGAAGTGCTGGTCAAAGAGATCATGGTGCCGCGCACGCAGGTGGTCGCGCTCGACGAGGCGGCCGGCTACGAGCAGACCCTGAAGCTGGCCATCGAGAGCGAGCTGTCGCGCATCCCCGTCTATCGCGAGACGATGGACGAGGTGATCGGCGTCCTCTACGTGAAGACGCTGCTCGCCGAGCTCAAGCGCGGCGTGCCCAAGGAGTTCCAGATCGCGCGCTTCATGAAGAAGCCGTTCTTCGTGCCCGAGGTGATGAAGGTCAGCCGCCTGCTCGCTGAGATGCAGAAGCGCAAGACGCACCTCGCGATCGTGGTGGACGAGTTCGGCGGCACCAGCGGCATCGTCACCCTCGAGGACGTCGTCGAGGAGATCGTCGGCGAGATCCACGACGAGTCCGACGTCGAGGAGAAGCGCATCAAGGTCCTGTCCGACGGCGTCGTCGTCGCCGATGGGCAGGTGGCGCTGCGCGATCTGGCCGAGCACCTCGGCATCGAGTTCCCCGAGGGCGGCGACTACGAGAGCCTGGGCGGCTTCCTCACCGCCACGGCCGGCCGCGTCCCGCCGTCCGGATCGCTGGTGGTCTGGGGCGGGCTCACCTTCACGGTCAAAGCCGCGGACGACCGGCGCGTCACCAAAGTCGAGATCGCGCGCAAGCCCGCTCCTGGCGCGGCCGCGGCGCATTCGGCCGCGTCCTCGGTCACCGTCCTCCCCGCGACGGACAAGGTGCACTGATGCTGCCGCTGCTGCAAAGAGACGAGCGCCCGGATCTGCGCTCGCTGCAATTGCCCGAGCTGCAGGCGCTGGTCGAGCGCATCGGCGAAAAGCCCTTCCGCGCGAAGCAGCTGTTTCGCTGGATCCACCACAAGGGCGCCGCCTCGCTCGACGAGATGACGGATCTGCCGCGCCCGCTGCGCGCGCGACTGGCTGAAGAGTCGCGGCTGACGACGCTGCAGATCGACCTGGTGCAGACCTCGATCGACGGCACGCGCAAGTATCGGCTGAAGACCGACGACGGCATGCTCATCGAGTCGGTCTACATGCCCGACGAGCCCGGCCAACCGCCCTTCGAGACCGACGCCGACGACGAAGAGGACGACCGTCCGAAGAAGACGCGGGTGCGGCGCACGCTCTGCGTCTCGACCCAGGTGGGCTGCGCGATGGGCTGCGGCTTCTGCCTGACGGCCACGATGGGGCTGGTGCGCAACTTGACCGCCGGCGAGATCGCCGACCAGGTGTATCGGGTCAACGACGATTTGCGAAAAGCAGGGATTGCAAATCTCGACCCGCAGCGGCCGTTGACGAATCTCGTCTACATGGGCATGGGCGAGCCTTTGCACAATTATCGAAACGTGAAGGGCTCGCTCGATCTGTTGTTGCATCAGGATGGCGCCAACTTCAGCCACCGCCACGTCACCGTCTCGACCAGCGGCCTCGTGCCAAACATCTTGAAGCTTGGCGAGGAGACGCAGGTCAAGCTGGCCGTGAGCCTGAACGCGACCACCGACGAGCAGCGCGCGAAGCTGATGCCCGTGGACAAGAAGTGGAACATCGCGGCGCTCATCGACGCCTGCCACAAGTTCCCCATGAAGTACGGGCGGCGCATCACCTTCGAGTACGTGCTCCTCCGCGGCGTCAACGACACCGACGAGGACGCGCAGCGCCTGGCCGATCTGCTCGCGGGCCTGCCGGCCAAGGTGAACTTGATTCCGTACAACGAGAACCCGGGCCTCGGCTTTGGCGACCCGGGCGCGGCGCGGGTGGCGGCCTTCCGCCGCATCCTGGAGCAGCGCGGGTTTGCGGCGATGGTGCGCAAGAACCGCGGCCGCGACATCTCCGCCGCCTGCGGCCAGCTGGCCGTGGCGGGCCAAAACCAGCCCTGAATCCGCGCGACGGTGCGCGCGGGATCAGGACAGTTCGCGTCGGCGAATAGGAAGCTCCTGCTGTTCCTTGACCTCCGCACTCGGGGCGTGCGAAACAGCGCGGCCTGTTGCGAGGAGCAGACGTGCCGCGAGAGATCCTCGGCGTCATCGGCGGGTCGGGCCTGTACGACCTGCCCGGGCTGGCCGATGTCCGCCGCGAGAAGCTGAGCACGCCGTTCGGCGACCCGAGCGACTCCTATCTGCTCGGGAGGCTCGGCGAGCAGGAGCTGGTGTTCTTGCCGCGCCACGGCCAGGGCCACCGCCTGCTGCCGAGCGAAGTCAACGCCCGCGCCAACGTCTACGGCATGAAGCAGCTGGGGGTGACGCGGCTGTTGTCGGTGAGCGCGGTGGGCTCGATGCGCGAGCAGATCGCGCCCGGCCACCTCGTCTTCCCCGACCAGCTCATCGACCGGACCGTCGCTCGGCCAGGCACGTTCTTCGGCAACGGCGTGGTCGCGCACGTGGCCTTCGCCGACCCCATCTGCGCGGACCTGCGCGCGCACGTGCTCGGCGCTGCCAGGTCAGAGGGCGCCACCACGCACGCAGGGGGCGCCTATGTCTGCATCGAGGGCCCGCAGTTTTCCACCCGCGCCGAGAGCCTGCTCTACCGGAGCTGGGGCGTCAGCGTCATCGGCATGACCGCGCTGCCCGAGGCGCGCCTCGCCCGCGAAGCCGAGCTTTGCTACGCGGTGGTCGCGCTCGCGACGGACTACGACTGCTGGCACGAGGGGCACGACGCGGTCACCGTTGCGCAGGTCGTGGCCACCATCCAGCAGAACGTCTCGACGGCGCGCGAGGTCATCCGCCGGGCCGCCGTGGGCCTTGGCGAGCGGCGTTGCGGCTGCTCGCACGCGCTCGACCACGCGGTGATGACCGCGCCTTCCGCAATTCCACCAGCGGCGCGGGAGAAGCTCTCGCTGCTCCTCGGCGACCGCTTCCGGAGCTAGAACAATGTCGGTCCTGGTTGTCGGCAGCGTGGCGCTCGACTCGGTCGAGACTCCTTTTGGCGAGCGCGAGAACGTCCTCGGCGGCAGCGCCACCTACTTCGCCGCCTCGGCGAGCCTGCTCACCAAGGTCGCCGTGGTCGGCGTGGTGGGCGACGACTTCCCGCTCGCGCAGCTCGACTTCCTCGAGAAGCGCGGCGTGCAGCTCGACGGCCTCGAGCGCGTCCCGGGCCGGACGTTTCGCTGGAAGGGCCGCTATGGGTTCGACCTCAACCAGGCGCAGACGCTCGAGACGCACCTGAACGTGTTCGAGAAGTTCGAGCCCAAGCTGACGCCGGCCGCGCGGGCAGCGGACCGGCTCTTCCTCGGCAACATCGACCCCGAGCTGCAGCTGCGCGTGCTCGACCAGGTGCAGCGGCCCAAGCTCGTCTGCGCCGACACCATGAACTACTGGATCGGCTCCAAGCGGCAGAAGCTGCTCGAGCTGCTCCCGCGCGTCGATGTGCTGCTGGTGAACGACAGCGAAGTGCGCGAGCTCGCCGGCGAGGCCAGCGTCATCAAGGCGGCGGCGGCCGCCATCCGCATGGGCGCCAAGGCGGTGGTGGTGAAGCGCGGCGAGTATGGGGCGCTGCTCGCGACCGGCGACGATCACTTCTATTCGCCGGCTTTTCCGCTCCAACAAGTCATCGATCCGACCGGCGCGGGCGACTCGTTCGCGGGCGGTTTCCTCGGGCTGCTCGACCGGCTCGATCGGGCGGATGCGCGGGCGCTGCGGCAAGCGGTGGTGATGGGCTCGACCATCGCCTCGTTCACCGTGGAAGACTTCAGCCTCGACCGGCTCCGCCAGGTGACGCCGACCGAAGTGCGCGCGCGCTTCGCCTCGTTCGGCGCGCTGACCCGCTTCGACGCGCTCGACCCGCAGACAGCGTAGCGGCAAGGCCCGTCATTGCAGCGCCGGAGTCGCTTCGGCCGGCGCCAGCGAGGGCGACGCCCTCGCCGGCGCAGCGGGACCCGCCTCGCAATCTGGGCCAGCTGAAAGGCAAGGACGAGGCACCCACGAGACGCCGTCGAGGGCGTCCCCCTCCCTGGCGCCTGCCGCAGTGGCCGACCTTGGAAGGAAGTAAAAAGCGACGTCGATGAGGCATATCGCTCAACGCTCATCCTCAAATTCAAGAATCGATGTCGTGCAGATCAACAGGCCGAAGGCAGGCAGAGCCCCCCGGCGCGGCTCTAGGGCTCCCGGATCCAAATCCGATTGCCGCGAGCGCAGCGAGCCACATTCATCGGGTGGCGCCCGCGCCACGCCGGGGGGCTCTGCCTGCCTTCGGCCGGTAGCTATCTGGACGGCATTGCCGCCGCCCGCCCTGTCGGTGTACTCAAAACCTCTCTCGGAGGAGTTCTGTCCACACCGGAGTTTGACCTCGGGCAGGAGCGGCGGCGCGCGGAGAGGTTGCGCCTGCGCGCCCGGGCGTGGTGCGAAGGGCAGGGTCTGACGATCTATGGCCGCGTCGGCAACCTCTCGACGACGGGCCTGTTCCTCTTGAGCGCCGCGCCGCTGCCCCCCGGCACCAGGGTCAAGATCAGGATCCCCATCCCCGAGCGGCCCGAGCTGGTCGCCGACGCCGAGGTGGTCTGGTCGCGCGACCCGGCGCTCGCCGACGAGCTGGACGGCGCGGCCGACCGCGGCGCCTCGGGCACCGCGGTGCGCTTCCTCTCCTTGTCGGACGCCGACAAAGAGCTCCTCACCTCCTTGCTCGCGAACGAAGGACACTGATCGCGCATGCGCACCGGCATCCTCACCGACGTGCACGCGAACCTCGAGGCGATCAGCGCTTGCCTGCGGTCGCTCGAGCGGGCGGGCGTGGACCGGCTGGTGTGCCTGGGCGACACCGTGGGCTACGGCGCCGACCCGAACGCCGCCTGCGACCTGGTGCGCAAGCACTGCGACTTCGCGGTGCTCGGCAACCACGACGCGGCGGTCGCGGGCCGCATGGACTACAGCTTCTACTACCAGGCCGCGCGCGACGTGCTCGACTGGACGGCGCAGCGGCTGACGGCCGACAACATGGCCTGGCTGCGCTCGCTGCCCTACTCGGTGCCCGAGGGCGAGGTGCTCTACGGCCACGGCTCGCCGCTCGAGCCCTCCGCCTTTGAATATATCTTCGCCCTCGAGCAGGCCGAAGACCTGGTCCTGCGCGCGGACAACCTCGCGCCGCTGACCTTCATCGGCCACTCTCATCTGCAGCGCGCGTTCCTGCTCTTCCCCAAGGTCAAGGACGTCTGGACCGAGCGCGTCCAGATCCACGCCGGGCAGAAATATCTCTGCAGCATCGGCAGCTGCGGGCAGCCGCGCGACTACGATCCGCGCAGCTGCTTTGGCGTCTGGGACGACAAGGCGCGCGTGGTCGAGTTCCACCGCGTCGCCTATGACAACCAGGCCACCTCGCGGAAGATCCTCGAAGCCGGTCTCTCGCCCCACTTCGCGCGCCGCCTCCTGCACGGGGTCTGAGCTTGGCCGAGCCAACGCAAGAGTGGCCCCGGCACCTGCTCGACATCGAGAGCCTCTCGCGGGCGCAGATCGAGGCGGTGCTCTCGCTCGCCGCCCGCTTCAAGCGCGACCGCGGGCCCGACGGCAAGGGCGGAGCGAGCCGCGAGCTGCTCGCGGGCCGCACGGTGGTCTCGCTCTTCTTCGAGGCCTCGACGCGCACCCGCAGCTCGTTCGAGATGGCCGCGCGCGCGCTCGGGGCCGACGTGCTCTCGTTCCAGAAAGACGCCTCCAGCGTCTCCAAGGGCGAGACGCTCGGCGACACGGTGCGGAACCTCGACGCGCTCAGGCCCGACGCGCTGGTCGTGCGCCACCCGTCGGCGGGCGCGGCCAGGCAGGTCTCGCGGGCGGCGCAGCGCGCCAGCATCTTGAACGCGGGCGATGGCGCGCACGAGCACCCGACCCAGGCGCTGCTCGACGCGCTGACTTTGCGCGAGCGCTGGGGAACGCTGGAAGGGCGCACCGTGGCCATCGTCGGCGACATCGCGCACTCGCGGGTGGCGCGCTCGAACATCCACTGCTTGATCAAGCTCGGCGCCAAGGTGCGCGTGGCGGGGCCGTCCACGCTCTTGCCCGCGGGCGTCGAGTGGCTCGGCTGCACCGTGGCGCACTCGCTCAAGGACGCGCTCGCCGGCGCCGACGCGGTGATGGCGCTGCGCATCCAGCTCGAGCGGCTGCAAGACGCGCGGCTGCCGAGCACCCGCGACTACGCCCGCGCCTGGGGACTCACCGCCCGCGCGCTGGCCTGGCTGCCGCAGCACGCGGTGGTGTTGCACCCCGGACCCATCAACCGCGGTGTCGAGATCGCGAGCGACGTGGCCGATGGAGAGCGCAGCTTGATCCTCGACCAGGTGGACAGCGGCGTCGCGGTGCGGATGGCGGCGCTGGCCCTCTGCCTGCGCGCGCCCGGGGCACTTGAAGAGGCCTTCGCGCCCGCGCAGCACAAGAGCGGCCCGCGCCGCGTGGAGAGCGCATGAGCGGGCGACGCGTGCTGGACAGGCCCGCCGGGTTCGTCATCCTCGAGGGCGGCCGCGTGATCGACCCCAGCGCGAGGGTCGACTCGATGCGCACGCTGATCCTGCGCGGCGACCGGATCGCCGAGGTCCGCGAAGGTCCGGCGACCGAGGAAGAGCGGCGCGCGGCCACCGTCGTCGATTGCCGCGGCAAGCTGGTGCTGCCGGGCCTCGTCGATCTGCACGTCCACCTGCGCGAGCCCGGCGAGGAAGGCAAGGAGACCATCGAGACCGGCGCGCACGCGGCCGTCGCCGGCGGCGTCACCACGCTCGTCGCCATGCCGAACACTAGGCCCGTCTGCGACAGCGCCGCGCTCGCGCGCTACGTGCAGGCGCGCGCACACGAGGCGGCGATGGCCCGCGTGCTGCCGGCCGGCGCCATCTCGCGCGGGTCGCTCGGCGAGGCGCTGGCCGACTATGCCGAGCTGAAGGACGCCGGGTGCGTCTGCGTCACCGACGATGGCCGCCCGGTGATGAGCGCGGGCTTGATGCGGCGGGCCTTCGAGTACGCGCGCGACTGTTCGCTGCCGGTGATGATCCACGCCGAGGATCTGACGCTCTCGGCCGGCGGTTGCATGCACGAGGGCCCCGTGGCCACGCGGCTTGGCCTGCCTGGAATCCCCGCGGCGGCGGAGGTGGTCATGGTCCAGCGCGATCTGCTCCTGGCCGAGGCCACCGGCGCGCACCTCCACGTCGCGCACGTCAGCGCCGCGGGCAGCATCCGCGCCATCCGTGATGCGCGGTCGCGCGGGGTGCGCGTCACCGGCGAGGCCACGCCGCACCATTTCACGCTCACCGACGAGGCGGTCGCGGGAGTCGCGGTCGCGGGCCAAGCGACCGCCGGCGCGGGCGAGCCCTACGACACGCACGCCAAGATGATGCCTCCGCTCCGCTCCGAGAGCGACCGGCAGGCCCTGGTCGGCGCGCTGGCCGACGGGACGCTCGACGCCATCGCCACCGACCACGCGCCGCACGGGCCGCTCGACAAGCAGATCGAGTTCGACCGCGCGGCCAACGGCATCGTCGGCCTCGAGACCTCGCTGGCGCTGACGCTGGCGCTGGCGCGCAATGGCGAGCTGTCGCTCGCGCGCGCCGTCGAGCTGCTCACGAGCGGCCCGGCGAAGGCGTTCTCGCTCGGGTGCGGCACGCTCGCGGTCGGCGCGCTGGCCGACGTCATCGTGGTCGACGCCGAGCGCACCTGGAAGGTGGACCCGGCCCGGTTTGCCTCGAAAGGCCGCAACACGCCCTTCGCGGGCTGGACCTTGCGCGGCCTGGTCTTGCAGACCTACGTCGGCGGGCGCCTCGTCTACGAGGCTGACTGAAGCGTTGTCTTTCCAGAAGTCGGAAGCCGAAAGCCGGCAGCCCTCTTTGTGCTAGAAGCGCGGCCATGAAGCGAGCGACGCTGGCGCTGGCGTGCGGCGAGATCTTCGAGGGGATTTCCGTCGGCGCCGAAGTGGAAGCGGTGGGCGAGGCGGTCTTCAACACCTCGCACACCGGCTACCAGGAGATCCTCACCGACCCGTCCTACGCCGGGCAGCTCGTCTGCCTGACCGTGCCGGAAGTGGGCAACTACGGAATCCACTCAGAAGATGGCCAGTCGCGGAGGCCGCACGCCGCGGCGCTGATCGCGAGGCGCATCTGCCGCGAGCCGTCCAACTGGCGCAGTGAAGAAGCGCTGCCCGCCTGGCTCGCCCGCTACAACGTGCCGGCCATCGAAGGCATCGACACGCGACGCCTGGTGCGCGTGCTTCGCAGCGCCGGCGCGCAGCAGGCCGTGCTCGACACCAGCGGCGCCTCGGGCCCCGCGCTGGTCGAGAAAGCCAAGGCCGCGCCGAGCATGGAAGGGCAGGACCTGGCGTCGAAGGTGAGCTGCGCCGAGGCGTACGATTGGACCAAGGGAACCGAAGGCGCCGCGCTCGCGCCCGCGACTCGCCGGGTGACGCTGGTCGACTTCGGCGTCAAGCGCGGCATCTTGCGCCAGCTGGTGGACGCCGGCTGCGCGGTGCGCGTGGTGCCGTGGAAGACGTCGCCCGAGGCGATCCTCGAAGGACGTCCCGATGGCGTCGTCCTCGCCAATGGCCCCGGCGACCCCGCGGCGGTCGAGGGCGCCGACAAGCGCGCCGCGGCGCTGCTCGGCAAGGTGCCGGTGCTGGGCATCTGCCTCGGGCACCAGATCCTCTCGCTGGCGCTCGGCGGCAAGACGTACAAGCTCAAGTTCGGACATCGCGGCGGCAACCATCCGGTGCGCGATATCCTCCACGACCAGATCGACCTGACCGCGCAGAACCACGGCTTCTCGACCGACGAGGCCTCGCTGCGCGGCAAGGCCAAGGTCACGCACATCAACCTGTACGACGGCACCGTCGAGGGCATCGCCTCGCCCGAGGCGCGCATGTTCGCCGTCCAATATCACCCAGAGGCGGCGCCCGGACCCCATGACTCCCGCCACCTCTTCCGCCAGTTCGTGCGCATGATGGAAGGCGTCAAAGCTGCCTGACCTGCGTTCCACCCATCAGGACACCGAACCAATGTCCCATCCCCAGTTCGAGACGCTCCTCGCGTGGGCCTCCGAGGACCGCGAGGACGTGATCGCCGCCAAGCGCGACTACTTCGCCTCCACCGGCGAGGTCTTCGAAGACGACCCGAGCTTCGAGTCGCGCATGCAGAGCTTCTTCAATTGGTACCTGCTCGATCGCGTCAAGGGCAACCCGCCGCTGACTCCGGCGCAGCGCTTCCTGCAAGAGCGCGGCGGCGAGCTCTCGGCGGCCGACAAACCGACGTTTCTTGGCTTCACCAAGAGCCGCCACTCGCTCTACGAGATCCGCCGCGTGGGCGTCGGGCTCATCAAGGTGCGCGAGGACCTCGTCAAGGTGCGCGACGCCTTCACCGGCGACGACTACGTGGTGACCGAGCGGCGCCGCCTGCCCGGGCTGGAGAAGGGCGATCTCCTCGAGGCGCGCCTCTTGCCCGTGGGCGACACGCTGCAGTTCTCGCCGGCGTTCACCTACCACCCGCGGCCGGTGCGGAGCCTGCTGCTCAAAGAGATCAAGCGGCGCAAGAAGCTCGGGACGCTCGATGCGCGGGCGCTCTGCTGGGAGCTGGAGCGGATGGCGCTGCACCTGGAGCGGTTCAGGAACATCCCCATCGACAAGATCTACAGCTTCGAGACGCCGTTCCTGGGCGAGAAGCACCGTCGCGAGGGCGCGCATGGGTGAGGTGGTGCCGATCCGCGCTCGCGAGCGGGTCGAGCTGCCTCCTGCGCCCCCGCAAAAGACGCGCGGGTCTCGTCCGCTGCCTTGGCGGTTCCTGGCGGCGTTGCTTGTTCCGGCCGGATCGCTCGCGGCCGCGTCAGGCCTGCAGCGCGCGCTCGAAGGCCCGGCGGCGCGCGGCGATGCGCTCTCGCGCTGGCTGTTCTTTGCCTCCGCCATTGGCGTCCTCTTCGGCGCGCTGGCGGGCCTCGCCTTGGGGCGCGGGCTGGCGGGCCGCCTGCGCTGGACGGCGTTTGGCGCGCTCTCTCCCTGGGTGCTGGCGCTGGGCTCGACCGCGGCCGCCAAGGCGGTGCGCCCGCTGCGCGATCGAATCACCGAGCAAAGGATCGTCGCCTGCCGCGCCGAGGGCCGCCCCGCGTGCAGCCTCGACGAGTTTCGCCGCGGGTGCAGCGCGGCGGGCTCGGCGGCCTCCGGCGCGCGCCCGCTCGCGCGCAAGCTGCTCGGCCCGCCGGCCCAAGAACTGTGCGAGGCGCAGGGCTGCACCGATCGCTTTCGCTACGAGGGGCCGTGGACGCCCGACAACTGGGTCGCGCCCGGTGCGGTCGTTTGCTCGGTGGTGAGCGACGGGCAGGGCCGGGGAATTCGCTCTGCGCTCTCGCCCGGGACAGCTCCTCGCTAAAGCAGAGAAGGAGGCAGGGTTCACGGTTTGCCACCGTGCCTTTGCCTCCCCCAGAGCTTTGCTCCCGGTCTTTACGGATGCCGCGCGATGAACGTGCCGATCGCCTTCAGCAGCGTCGCGCGCGGAAATGGATTCCGCTTCTTGTTGTGCTGGTCGAACGCCACGGGGAACGACATCCCCCAGTGGTCCTGGCCGAGCACGCCGAGGAAGTACGCCTTCATGTGCGCGTTGTGCGGATTGAGCTTCTTGCTCAGCGTCGGCCAGAAGCGCACGCGGTGCAGCGGGACCTGGCTGTCGTTGATCTCCATGCCGCCGCCGGCGTCGCTCAATTGATAGTAGTTCCCGCGCAGCGAGTGGAAGTCGATCGAGTCCACGAAGGTCGAGATCGGATCGTGCGCCAGCGCGCAAACGCCCTGCGCGTCGAAGAGCGGCGTGTTGGCGCGCTCGGGCCGGGCGAGGTCCGCCATGGTGGCGCCGATGGCATAGAAGGTGAGCTCCGGCGGCAGCGTGTTCTTCTTCCACCAGTCGAGCCGCGCCTGCGTCGTCAGCACCTGCACGCCGTGGAGCACGCTCGTGATCGTCTTCTTGAAGCGGGCCACGTTCTTCCAGTGGTCCGAGCGCTCGATGTGGATGACGTGCGGCGCGTGCAGCACGTGGAACTGGTCCCAGGCGAACTCCTTCACCATCTTGAACGTGGTGCGAACGCCGGGCAGGCTCTGCTGGATCTTCTCCAGCGCGATGCCCGGGTCGGCCTTGGGCGCCTTCTTCTCCAGCGCGGCGATCTTCACCGCGGCCTTGCCCCAAGCGACCCAATCCTCCTCGATGAGGTGGGCGAGGTGGGCCTCGTCCTTGAAGCCGGGCTTGCCGGGCAGGTCGGCGGGAAGGTCGTGCAGCTTGCTCGCGAGGTCGGTCAGCACGCCGACGAGCTCGTTGGTCGGGTCGCCTGGCGCGAAGGCGGCGTCGGCGAGCGGCGTCCCGTAGACCACGCCACCGAGCGAGACCACGCCCTTGAGGTGCTTGCCCCAGTGCGTCTTGGCGTGCGCCTGCACGGCCAGGTCGAGCGCGACGGTGGCGCCGCGCGAGTAGCCGACGAGGTAGAAGTTCTGCTCGCCGATGACCTTGAAGAGCTTGGTGAGCCGGCGCAGATAGATCTCGGTGTTCTCCTCGATGTGGCCGAGCGTCTCGAGCGAGCCGAAGGCGGGCTTCAAGAAGATGGCCTTCACCAGCGGCCGCCCGTGCGCGTCGTCGATGCTGGCCACGTCGAACACGTCGGTCAGCGGGTGCTCCTTGGCGGCGAGATCCTGCAGCGAATAGACGGCGTCGGTCTTCTCCTCGGCGGCGGCCTTGCCATAGAGCGCCTTCCATTGCTTCGAGTACGCCGACTGCTGGTTTGCGAAGACCTCCTCGAAGGGGCTGTGGGCGATGAACTCGCCGAAGATGCCCGGGACGACGATCAGCAGCACCGAGCCGTTCTTTCCGAACGAGGCATTCCAGACCACGTTCGTCGCCGGCACCTTGGCGCCGAGCGTGTAGAGCTCGCTCGGGCGGTGCTTGCGGAAGAGAGCGTCGAGGCCGGCCAGCGGCTCGCCCGCGAAGGCCGACGCGGGGGGCGTCCGCAGCTCATCGGGCAGCGCATAGATGAGCTTGCGCGCCTCCGCCGGGGAGAGGTGCTTGTCCTGCTGCAGGAGCGAAACGAAGATGTCGCGGAACTCCTTCTGGCCGCCGAGGTCATCGGCGCGGGCCGCGGCAAAGGGCGAAGAAGCTGCGACGGCAAGCGCGATGAGCGCGGCGCGCGAAGAATGACGCTGCATTGTTGCTCCAGGGGAGTAGGGCGCGAGCATCATCTGCCAGCCTGGGCCTCTCCGACAAGGCGTAGTCGTCCGGTTGACGGATCTCCGCCGCTCGACGGATGGGGCGCGCCGCGTCAACGCCGGTAAGGTGCGCCGCTCTTCCCCCGAGGACCCGTGCAGCTTCGCTACTGGTTCATCTTGGCTGCGCTGATCGCCGCGGCCCCTTCGCGCGCCGAGACCGACGACGACGAGCGGGGCGAGCGCGACGACGCCAGGGCTCGCCTGCTCGAGCGCCGGCAGCGCTTTGGCACCCGCACTCCCGAGCAGTCGCTGCGCATCCTCGGCGTCGCTCACAAAGAAGCGCAGCGCTGGGGCATCGGCGCGAGCCAACAGGCGAGGCCCGCCGCCCTTTCCGGACTCTCCGGAGCCGCGCAGCGCGCCTCGGGCACGGCCTGGATCAACCTCGGGCCGACCAACGCCGCGTTCGAAAAGAACGGCATCACCATGACCAAGGTGGACTCGGGCCGGGTCAATCGCATCGTCGCGCACCCGACCGACCCGAACATCGTCTACGTCGTCACCTCGGGCGGCGGAGTTTGGAAGACCTTCGACGCGCTCACCGACCTCAGCTACACGACCGGCCCGCATTGGACGCCAGTGACCGACTCGCTCGGCACGCTCTCGATGGGCAGCATGGCGCTCGACCCCTCCAATCCGGACACCCTGGTGCTCGGCCTCGGCGACGCCTTCGACGTGCAGATCCCCGGCCTCGTCCACTCGAGCGACGGCGGCGCCACCTGGTCCGACTCGATCGCGCTCAAGGGCACCTATCCCGGCTACGGCGAGTTCACCGCCACCTCGGTGCGCGACGTGCAGTTCGACCAGGCCAGCACGGGCGTGGTGCTCGCGGCCACCGACGCGGGCCTCTTCCGTTCGCAGCAAGCGGGCATCGGCGCTGACTGGAAGCTGGTCGATCTGTCCGCCGACCACGCGCCGCAAGAGTGCTGGAGCGCGACCTGGATCGGCTCGCAGACCTGGCTGGTCGCCTGCGAGGCGGCCCTCTTCCGCTCGACCGACGGAGGCGCCTCGTGGGTCTCGGTGAAGGGCGGCCTGCCCTCGTCCGCGCAGCCGCGCGTGCACCGCATGACGGCGGTGGCTGCGCGCTCGGACTCGGCCAATCCGCAGGCCGCGCGCGTCTATGTGCTCGCGGCCGCGGCCGACGTGATCGACCCGTCCACGGGCGCGCAGGGCTGGGGCACGCTCGACGTCTTCCGCTCCGACGACGGCGGCAGGACCTTCCACGGCCTGGGCGTCAATAACAGCCGCGCGCCCACCAACCCGAACGCGGACCAGACCGACCTCGACGTGCTCCACGGGCAGGCCTGGTACAACCAGATGCTCGAGGTCGATCCGCGCGACCGCGACTGGCTGCTGATCGGCGGCAACCTGTCCCTCTTGCGCTCGCGCGACGGCGGCACGACCTGGGATGTGATGACCAACTGGCTGCCGGGCGGGGTGCAGAATCCGCAATCGCGCAATGTCGCCTACGCGCACGCCGACTGGCACGCGGGCACCGCCTCCTACGCAGGCGGGACGCTCTCCTTCTATGGCGGCACCGACGGCGGCGTCTTCCGCAGCCGCGACGTCTTCGCCGCCGCGGCCGGCTCGGCCTCGTTCGACGACGGCTTGAACCGCGGCATCGTCACCCACCTCGCGTACTCGGTCGGCACCGACGAGAACGACTCCACCAACGCGCTGGTCCTCGGCGGTCTGCAGGACAACGGCACCCGCATGCGCGCACCGCAGAGCGGCTCGATCACCCAGGGCCCCACCGTCTTCAACCAGGTGTGGGGCGGCGACGGCGTCGGCGTCGCGGTGGGCCGCTTCCACGCGACCGACGCTGGCGGCACGCTCTTGGTGGTGACCAATCCGTACTCGCTGCAGCGCTCGCAGGACTCTGGCCAGAGCTTCGCCAAGATGACCAGCGGCCTGCCCGTGGACGCCGACGGCAACCTGCCGGGCGGCAACTTCTTCATGAAGGCCGTGAGCGACTTCGCCGACGCGAAGAACCACACCTTCCTGACGGTCGTGAACCTCGCCGGCGGCGGCGCGCGCATCTACCGCTGGGTGGACACGGGCAGCGCGAACAACTCATGGGCGGACATCACCGCCACGATCACGCTGCGCGCGGGCGGCACGGCCCCAACCTTCGCGGCGCTCAACAACCTCGCCGCGGACCCGAGGCACTCCGGGCAGTACGGCGCCGTCTCGTACAACAAGGCGTACGTGAAGGCGCCAGGCGCGGCCACCTGGACCGAGAGCGCGGCCACGCCGCTCGGCTCGCTCTCCAGCATCGCCTTCGACCCGGCCGCGCTGGGCACGATCTGGGTGGCGAGCGCCGACGGCGGCGCCGGCGCCCACGTCTTCGTGTCGGTGGACGGCGGCGCCACCTGGCAGGCGCGAGGCGGCACCGGCCAGACCGCGCTGCCCGCGCTGCCCGCCAACGTCGTCAAGGTGGACCCGAACGACAGCAAGACCATCTACGTCGGCACCGAGATCGGCCTCTACCGCTCGATCGACGCCGGCGCCACCTGGGCGCGGCACGGCACCGGAATGCCGCTGGTGAGCGTGACCGATCTGTCGATCGCGCTCGACTCGACCGCCATCCGCGCGGCGACCTTCGGCCGCGGCTTCTGGGAGCTCTACCCGTCGTTCGCGGCGCCCGTGGGAGTGCCGGGCAACGGCGACTTCGACCACAACCAGCAGATCGACGGCTTCGACCTGGTGGCGATGTCGGCCGTGCTCGGCTTGACCGTCGCGGACCCGGCGTACACCGCCACTGGAAATCTCGTGGGCACCGCCAACGCCATCGACGGCGCCGACCTGCAAGCCTTGATTGCAAAGCTCGGAGGCCGGCCGTGAGATTGCCGCGCGTTGCGCTCGCCTCGATCTTGTTCGCCGCTGCCTGCGGAAGCACGGGCGCGCCGGCTCCCGTCATCGACTCGTTCACGGCCTCGCCCGCGACCATCGGCAAGGGAGGCTCCTCGACGCTCGCGTGGTCGCTGCACGGCGCTTCGCAGATCGCGCTCGACCACGGCTTTGGCGTCGTCGCCGGCGCGAGCGTCACGGTGATGCCGACCGAGACCACGACCTACACGCTCACCGCCGTCGGCGCGGGCGGCACCACCAGGGCGCAGGTGACCGTGACGGTGACGGCGCAGGCGCTGCCGAGGATCATCAGCTTCACCGCCACGCCGCCGAGCGTGGGCCGCGGCCACTCGACCACGCTCACGTGGGGCACGACCGACGCCGCCAGCTTCGCCCTCACGCCCGACGTCGGCGCGTTCAGCGGCAGCCAGGCCACCGTCACTCCGGCCCAGACCACGACGTACACGCTGACCGCCACGGGCCCCGGCGGGACCGCGATGGCGCAGCTGACGGTGAACGTCCACGACCCCATCCTGCACCTCGAGTACACAGACCCCGCGCTGACCGCGAGCGGCATGCGGCTGGTCAAGAGCGCCTCTTCGACAGACACGCGGGTGGTGCTGGATCTGATGGTCGCGACCCTGCCCGTGTCGGCCTACGGCGCGGCGATGAACCTGCCCTTCGACGTCAATCGGGCCACGCTCTCGGCGCAGGGTGGCTTCTCGCCGAACGCCTCGGCGATCGATCCCGGATCGAGCCCGACCACCGCGGCGGCGATGGTGCCGACCGCGGGCCCTCTGCAGGGAGCCTTGGTGCTCGGGTTGGCGCGAAAGAAGCGCTACGCCAGCGACGGCGAGGTGCTGCTGCCGGCCGGGACGCGCTTGCTCTCCATCGCTTTCGACCTGGTGCCGAACGCGGCTCCGGGCGTGGTCTTCGACGGAGTGACGCCGGGCAAGAGGTTCGACGCCGCGCTCCTCAAGGCCGACGGCACGCGCGCGGTGGACAAGGCCGGCTTCGCGATCGGTCAGCTGATCGCAACATTCTGAAACGTCGGCGCACGCTCCTTGAGTTGCGTTGAGTATCCGGTTCCTCCTAACCGGCCCGCGCTCGCCTTGGAGTTGGCCTTGTAGTGAAAAGAGCGCAGACCGCACTGCCTCTGGTGGCGCCGCTAATTTCGCGCGCGAGCGCCCCGGCGCGTTTGGAGCCCCGCAAGGGTTCATGTTATCTGCCCTTCACCTCGCTTTTGTTCCTCAGGGGGGCAAGCGGGGGCCCTTTCATGCAATTCCACGGAGGCATCAGATGACAAGAACGGCAATTGGCCGAGTGCATCGCGCGGTCCTGGCGCTGCTGCTGCTGAGCGGAGGTGCCTCGATCGCGGCACGCGCGCCGGCTGCGGCCGCGCCTGCATCTCCCAAGTCGCAGGCGAAGGGCCAGAACCTGGTGCACGTCCTCGTCGAGCTGAACCAGCAGGCGACGGCGCCCCACTACCGGCAGCAGCTGAACGCGCGCGGCAAGACGGCCGCGACCACTGCCGCCATCAACCAGCTCGGCGTCGTCAAGACCGAGCAGGCCGCCTTCGCCAGCCGCCTCAACGCCGCCAAGCTCGTCGGCATGAAAGAGATCTACCGCCTGCAGCGCGTCTTCAACGGCATCATGTACGTGACGTCGAAGAGCAACCTGCCGGCGCTGAACAAGATGGCCGGCGTCAAGGCCGTCCACATCATCACGCCGAAGACGGTGAACAACGGCCACAGCGTTCCCTTCGTGGGCGCCACCAAGGTCTGGCAGGACCTCGGCCTCCACGGCGAGAACATCAAGGTCGGCGTCATCGACACCGGCATCGACTACACCCACGCCAACTTCGGCGGCCCCGGCACCGTCGACGCCTGGGCGAGCAACAACCCGAACATCATCGAACAGGGCACCTTCCCGACTGCGAAGGTCGCGGGCGGAACCGACCTCGCCGGCGCGAACTACGACGCAGCCTCGAGCGACCCGGCCAAGCTCGTCCCCATGCCCGACCCTGATCCGATCGACCGCACGGGCCACGGCTCGCACGTCGCCGGAAGCATCGCCGGCTATGGCGTCACCTCCGACGGCCTCACCTACGGCGCCGGCGCAGGCCCGTACGACAACACGCTCGACACCACCACGCTGCGCATCGGACCCGGCGCCGCTCCGCTCGCCACCCTCTACGCGTACAAGGTCTTCGGCGACAACGGCGGCTCCACTTCGCTCGACGCCATGGCGCTCGAGCTCGCCACCGACCCGAGCGGCGACGGCTCGTTCAACGGCCACATGGACGTCGTCAACCTCTCGCTCGGCTCGCCCTTCGGCACCTCGAACAACGCGGACGCGGTCATCTTCAGCAACGCCGTCGCGGCCGGCGTCGTCGTGGTCGTCGCTGCCGGCAACTCGTCGGACGTCTACTTCGTCACCGGCGCTCCGGGCTCGACTCCCCAGGTCATCAGCGTCGCCGCGACCTCGATCGGCGACTACGGCGCCCTGCGCGTGAACACTCCGCCAGAGCTCTCCGGGTTCAAGCAGCAGGGCGCCGGTTCGCCCGACCCGTCGGTGATCACTCCCATCACCAACGACGTCGTCGTGGCCAACCCGATCAATGGATGCACCGCGCTCACCAACGGCGACGCCATCGCCGGCAAGATCGCCCTCATCCAGCGCGGCACGTGCAGCTTCGTCGCCAAGGTCCAGGCCGCCCAGGCTGCTGGCGCCATCGCGGTCGTCATCTACAACCCGGCCAGCCGCGCCGGGCAGCCGCCTCCGAACATGGCGCTCGACAACAGCACCAACATTCCGGCGCGCTCGCTCACGTACGAGGACGGCAACCCGATCGCGACCTTCAACGGCACGGTCAACATCACCCTCGACGACTCGTTCATCCTCGTGAAGCCGGCGGAGCAGGACGAGATCGCGAGCTTTAGCTCGCGCGGCCCCTCCCGCGTCCAGAACCAGGCGATCTTGAAGCCTGACGTGGCCGCGCCGGGCGTCAACATCATCTCCACCGGCATGGGCACCGGCAACGGCACTGCCAACTTCAGCGGCACCTCGATGGCCACGCCGCTCACCGCGGGCGTGATGGCGCTGCTCCGCCAGCTGCACTCGGATCCGAACGTCTGGACCCCGGGCCGGCTCAAGGCGCTGCTCATGAACACGGCCACCCACGACACCTTCGTGCTGCCCTCGACCTCGGCGGGCCGGCCGCGCGTGGACCCGACCCGGGCTGGCGCCGGCCGCATCGACGCCGCCGCGGCCGCGAGCTCGAACGTCATCGCCTACGACGGCGACTTCCCCGACCAGGTGAGCATCAGCTTTGCGACCCTCGACGTGAACAAGGCCACCACCGAGCAGCGCCGCGTGACCCTGGCCAACATGGGCGACGCCGACGTGACCTACAACGTGACCATCGACGCGGTCACCGCGCCGCCGGGCACCAGCGTGACCGCGGCTGCCGCCTCCGTCACCGCGCAGGCGGGCTTCCCCATCGACCTCAACATCCTGCTCGCGGCTGACCCGGCCGCCATGACACGCGCCCATGACGCTAGCGTCAGCGAGACCTCGTTGGTCGGCGGTCCGCGCTTCACGCTCTCGGAGACCTCGGGCTACATCGTGCTGACGCCGCAGGACCCGGGCACCTGCGACGGGCCTTGCAACAACGGCCCGACCCTGCGCGTGCCCTTCTTCGCGGTGCTGAACCCGGCCTCGGACATGAAGAGCAGCGGCAAGCTCGTGGTGCACGGCGCCTCTACCGGCACCGCGCAGCTGGCGCTGACCGGCACTGGCGTCAACACCCTCGCCCTCGCCGATCCGCCCAATGGAGTGATCTCGCTGGTCACGCCGTTCCAGCTCGCCTACTCCTCGAACCTGTTCTTCAACGCCAACCCTGAGACGGCTTACGCCAACATCAAGCACGTCGGCGTGACCTCGAACCTGGCCGACATGGGCTCGGTCCCGAACTCCGAGCTCTACTTCGGCTTGACGACCTACGGTCTCTGGGGCACGCCGAGCGAGATCCAGGTCAACGTGTACGTCAAGCACGCGGGCGGTCAGAACTGGGAGTACGTGATCTTCAACCAGGACAACGGCGTCACCGCGACCGTCCCTGGCACCGACCAGCACCTGTCGTGGCTCTTCGACCTGAACGCGGGCACCGCGACCCCGGAGGACTTCGTCAACGGGCTCGCGCCGACCCAGTACTTCGTGCCGACGTTCATGAGCGACACCATCGTGCTGCCGGTCTTCGCCGGCGACATGAAGCTCGTCGACGGATCGGCGGGCATCGACTTCCAGGTGGTCGTCTTCTCGAACCAGTTCTCGAGCCCGATCGACTCCAGCCCGGTTCTGCACTTCGACATGGGAAAGCCGGCGTTCTCGAGCCACGCCGACCCCAGCCTGACCGCTCTTGGCGGCTCGCCGACCTGGTCGGATCTGCCCGGTCAGACCATCCCCATCACCTACGACCTGAATGCGGCGCAGAACAACCCCGAGAACGGCCTCTTGCTCCTCCACCACAACAACGCCTTCGGGTCGCGTGATGAAGTCGTGCCGCTCTTCCAGGCGCCTGAGCTCGTGCGCGTGATCCCGGCGACCGCGCAAGAGTGCCCGTTCGGCGGCGTCCAGATCGACACCGGCTACGACGACAACGGCAACGGCGTCCTCGACGACAGCGAAGTGACCAGCACCAACACGGTCTGCAACGGCGCTCCTGGAGCCACGGGGTCCACGGGAGCGACTGGCGCCACCGGGGCGACTGGCGCGACTGGCGCCACCGGAGCGACTGGCGGAACCGGCGATCCCGGCGCGACCGGGGCCACTGGTCCGACCGGCGATCCGGGCCCCACCGGCGCGACGGGTGATCCTGGTGCCACTGGCGCGACGGGCGATCCTGGTGCCACCGGCGCGACCGGTGCCACTGGCGGGACCGGTGCGACGGGTGCCACTGGTGGGACCGGCGCCAACGGCGGTCCTGGTGCCACTGGCGCAACGGGCGCCAACGGCGGGACCGGCGCGACTGGTGGAACCGGCAGCGTGGGCGCGACTGGCGCCACCGGCGCTCCTGGAGCCACCGGCGCGACTGGCGTGGGCGGAGCGACTGGCGCGACCGGCGCAGTGGGCGCCAACGGAGCGACTGGAGCGACTGGTGCGACCGGCGCCAAGGGCGGCTGCACGAGCTTTGGCGACCCGTCGTCGGGCGCGGCCCTGCTCGCGCTGCTCTTCATGCTGCGCCGCAAGCGCCGCGAGAGCTAAGCCTTAGCCGACGGCTGAGGTGACATCGAGGCCCGGGTGGAGCGATCCACCCGGGCCTCTTTTTTGCGCGGAGTGCGATATATCCGCAGCATGAGCGAACCCACAGCAAGCACCGCCGCGAGCGACGCCCCTCGCGAGCTGCCCTCGCACTTCGCCTTTCCGCTGGTCGGCGACTCGCTGGCGTTCCTCGGCGACCCGGCGGGCTTTCTCGAGAAGCGCAGCAAGGAGCTGGGGCCGGTCTTTCGCATGAACGTCTTCGGCGACGACGTGGCCTGCTTCGTCGGCCCCGAGCCGTTCAAGCTCTTCCTCGACGAACGCTACTTCACCCGCGCCAGCGCCAGCCCGCCCCACGTGCAGGAGATCCTCGACAAGGAGGCCGTGCCCTTCCTCGACGGCGAGGCCTTCAAGCGGCGCAAAGAGCTCCTGATGCAGATCTTCCGGCCGGAGGCGCTGGATGGCTACGCCTCGATCGTCGAGCGGGTCATCTCCGGGCGCATCGACAAGTGGACCAGGCTCGGCTCGTTCAGCTGGGTGCCCGATCTGACGTCGATGTCGATGACGGTGGCCGGCGCGCTCTTCCTCGGCAAGGATCCGGACCAGGACGACCCGCAGATCGAGCAGGCCTTCCAGACGGCGTTCGGCGGCTTCCTCACGCTGCCGATCAATCTGCCGTTCACGCCGTTCGGCAAGGCGCTCAAGGCGCGCGATTACCTGCGCGGCCGCATCAACGACGCCATCGACGAGCACGTGAAGGCCGAGAAGAAGGACGCGATGGCGCAGGCGCTCGCCGTCACGACCAAGGCTGGCGAGAAGCTCTCGCGGCAGGAGGTGGCCATCGAGACGTTCCACTTCTTCGGCGCCTATGTGCCGGTCATCGGCGGGCTGTCGTTTTTGGCGCTCCTGCTCGGCCAGCACGCGGAGGTGAAGGAGCGCCTGCGCGCCGAGGTGAAGGAGAAGCTCCCGCAGGGGCCGATCACGATGGCGGGCCTGCGGGCGCTGCCGTTCCTCGACCGGGTCTGCCGCGAGTCGCGCCGGGTGCAGCCCATCCTGCCCATCACGTTCTTCGCCAAGGCAAAGGAAGAGTGCAGCTACCGCGGCATCCGCATCCCCAAGGGGATCAAGGCGCTCGGCTGCATCGGCCCCACGCTGCAGGACGCGGAGACCTACGCCGAGCCGCTCAAGTTCGACCCCGACCGCTGGGAGGGCGAGCGCGCCGGACCGCGCCAGCACGCCGGCTGGGTCCCGCACGGGGGCGGAGCGCACTTGACCGCGCACCGCTGCGCCGGCGAACAGCTGGCTGATCTGATGCTGAAGACCTTCGCCGTGCTGCTCCTGCGCGACTGCGACTGGACGTTGCCGCCGCAAGAGCTCGGCCCGACCACGGGGCAGCTCTTCGCGACGCCGAAGAGCGGGCTTCTGGTCAACTTCAAGAAGCGCTGATCAGCGAACCGTGTTCTCCGGGTCGTGGGCCGCGCCGGCGCCCGGGAACGAGAGCGTCTTCAAGAGGGAGCGCCGCCGCTTCTCCACCTCGCCCTGGAGCGCGTCCACGGCCGCAGGCAAAGCGTCGAGCAGCTTCTTCGGCTTGCGCCGGCTCTTCTTTTCGCCGAGGAGCGCGTGGGTGAGCCAGGGGAAGACTGCCGTCACATCGGTGTGCACGTAGACCGAGCCGGTCTCGACCGCCTCGACCGAGACCTTTCCCCAGGTGTGCCCTTCGCCCGCCGGGCAGCTCGAGAGCGCACCGTTGTCCACCGGGTCCACGCAGAACTGCACGTCGATGTCGAACCCAGTGGTCGGCACTTGCAGGATCTGGTCGAGCAGCGGCTCGCCCTGCAGCGTGTAGTTCTTGGGGACGCCGCCGCCGAGGATCCAGATGGCGATGCGCTTGGACCCGACCTGGCGCGCGTGGTGCTGGATGGCCGCCATTTGGAAGACGTCGTCGTTGATGTCGATTTCAAATTTGAAAGTTTGCGGAAAGAGCCGCTTGAGCTTGACCGCGTTGAGGAAGATCGATCCATCTTGGATGGCCCCGACGAAGATCGGCACCTTGAATCGATAACAAGTCGATAACAGGCTCGGCTGGGTGACGTTGAGCGCCTTCTCCATCGCGCCGATGTCGCGGCCGAGCAGCGCATGGAACTCGGGCGTGGTCATCTTGCGCTGGTACTCGGGCTTCAGCATCAGCGCGCTGAAGAGCCGATCGGTGTCGAGCAGCGCCTCTTCCCAGAAGCCGAGATCGTAGATGCGGATCACCCGCGCCATCCGCAGCGCCAGGTCGCCGGCGTTCGGGTTCACCTCTCGGATGGCGTGCCCGATGATGCGGTGGGCGTCGTGGTAGAGGTTCGCGCCGGTCGTCGTCAGGCACGAGACGATGCCGTGCTCGATGAGCGGGATCAGGCAGCTCTGGTGCAGGCCCGCGGGGGTCATCGCGCCCGAGAGCGTCATGAAGACGGCGGCGTCCTCGGTCAGGCAGCGCTTCATCAGCTCGTACGCAGTGCGCTCCTGGCGGCCGACGTAGGCGCTGAAGGCGTGCTCGAGCAGCTCCTGCGCGGTCTCGCTGCCGGTGATGGGCCGCGGATCGACCCGGCGCGCTTTTTGGAAGGGCTTGCGGAGCTGTGATTTCGATTGGTTCGCCATGAGGGCGCGCACTCTACACGAGCCTGCTTAACCTGCACCCGGCGTCCTGGTTCATTGCCAGCGGAACCCGAACAAGGAGAACCCCGATGAAGCGCTTCCTCCTCGCCGCGATGGCCGCACTCAGCATCAGCTCGATGGCCCGCGCCGCTGACCCGTCCACGACTCCCCCGACCGCCACGCCGGCCGACAGCGATCCGGCCGATGCCAAGGTCGCCGCCGACAAAGCCAAGGTCGCAGCCGACAAGTCCACCGTGGCCGCCGATCGCGAGAAGCAGAAGGCCGACCGCGAGAAGCTCAAGGCCGACCGGGCCGCCGTCAAGGCCGCGCTCGACGCACTCAAGACCGCCAAGGGCGGCGGTGACGCGACGGCGATCGCGGCCGCGCAGCAGGCCGTGAAGGACGCCCGCGCCGCGCTCCGCACCGACCGCGCGCAGTTCCGCAAGGACCGCCGCGAGACGATGCACGACCGCCGCGAGCTGCGCCATGACCGCCGCGAAGAGCGCCGCGATCAGCGCGAGGATCGCCGCGAAGACCGCCAGGCCAAGCACGGCAAGTAGAGCGCAGATCGTCGCACGAGAGCGCGTCGCACGGAGGCGCGCTCTCGTCGCGGCCGCTGGCTACTGCGTGGCCATCTCTTCCTGTCCTGAAGCGACGACGGCGACCGCTTCCGGCGGCTTCATCATCAGCCGTCCGATGAGCGCCTTGTCGAACGAGAGCGAGCGCGCCGCCTTGAGCTTGATGTCCATCACGCCGAGCTTGCCGACGCAGTTCGACTCGACGTCGAAGAACTTTTCTTGGAGATGGAAGATGTTGTGCGGCATCTTGAAGTTGCGCGCCGCGTCCTCCACCTTGTCCGAGTACCAGGCCTTGTCGTTCGAGGTCTGATAGCGGGCGGCCAGCGCGTCGCGGTACCAGACGTGGTGCCGCATCTCGTCCTCGCCGATGCGCCGGAAGGTCTCGCGGACCAGCTTGCTCTTGGTCTGCTTGGCGGCGGACATGTAGAACTTCCAGGTCACCAGCTCTTGCAGGACCGTGTACGTGAGCATCCCCGGGATGGTCGAGTAGCAGTTGCTCGGGCAGCTCTGCTTCTGCGCGCGCGGGAAGTCGTTCTCGGCCACCTTCTTGTACTCATCGATGGGCTCGGCGCCCATCAGCCGCGTCAGGCGGTGCAGGGCGACGTTGTGCCGCTCTTCTTCACCGGCCCAGAGCGTGACGAACTGCGCCAGCTCCCAATCGCCGCGGAAGCCTTCCACCATGTCCCAGAGCTTGGTGTAGTGCGGCACACCGCTCTCGATGACGCTGGTGGCGATGACCGCGGCGCGATCAGCGGGCGAGATCTTGTCGAGCTCGGGGTCTTCCCAGGGCAGCTCGTGCAGCCGCCAGCCCTTGCGCTCGGTCAGGTCGAAATAGTCGAGGTACGCGTCCATGAGCATCCTCCAGGACCCCCAAAGTGGGGCGGGAGTGTCACGCTCATGTCATCCGACCTCAGTGAAGGCCCGCGCCGGGGACCAGGAACGCCGGCTCGACGCCCAGGTCGCGAATGACGGCGGTCCAGATCTGGTCGTGCGGCGTGTCGAAGAGCCTGCGCGCCGAGAGTGGAGCGGTCAGCCACGCCCCCGCGACCACCTCTTCTTCGAGCTGACCCGGGCCCCAGCCCGCATAGCCCAGGTAGAAGCGCCAGTCGGTCGGGCTCTCGGCGAGGATCGGCTGGACGCTGTCGCGCGACACGCTCAAGCGCACGCCGTCGGCCAGATCGAGCGCTTCCTCGATGTTGCGGAGGCGGTGGATGAGAAAGCCGCGCTCGCGGTCGACCGGTCCGCCGACCATCATCTGACCCGCGTCGCCGCGCACGGGAAAGCCCTGCGCCATGGCGACCTCCTCGACGGTGATCGTGCCTGGCCGATTGCAGACCAGGCCCATCGAGCCATCCGCCGAGTGCTCGACGAGCAAGATCACCGAGCGCTCGAAATTTGGATCCCCCATCTGCGGCATGGCGACGAGCAGTCCGGGAGCAAGCGCATCCATCTGTTTTCGAGCATGGCGCGGGCGGCTTTGTCGCGCAAGCCGGATCCGACCGCCGGGCAGGAGTCCTCTCTGGACCGACGTCTCCCCAGGCGAGCCGCCTCCGCGTCACTTGCGCAGGTTGGCAAGGCGATCGCGAACGGCGGACGGGCTCTCGCGCTGGAGGGTCGCGAGGTTGTCCTCGGCGATGCGGTCGGAGAGCGACTTTGGAGACTGCAAGGACAACAGCGCCTCCGGAGTCAGCTTGCTGGCGTCGATGAAGCGCGAGCCTTGTTCGCCGCGCACGCGCTGCAGCACGCTCCTCTTGACGAGCTGCAAGGTCGGGTCGGGGCTGCGGCGCACGAAGGCGACGGCGCGGTGTTCGTCGGCCAGGTCTTCGGGCAGGTCAGGGTGGAACGCGACGCAGAAGAATTCGCGGGTGGCGGCGCGGACCGAGACGCAGAGCTCCTCGAAGGCGCGCACGCCGCCTGTGAAGTCGGGGAAGATCAGCAGGGCCACCTCGACCGACTCGGGCGGCAGGGCTTCGAGGCTCCGGACGGCCTCCAGCGCGGCCGGGAGCGGAGTGGCGCCGGGGAGGACGCGGCGCGCCAGCTTGCCCGTCTCGCGGCAGCGCCGGGCGAAAGGGCAGAAGTCCAGCTCCTCGACCAGCGCGAGGTAGCGATCGTTGCGGCCGAGGGCCTCATCAGGCGACGTCACGTCGCGAGCTTACCCTGGCCCCTCGCAAAGGCGAGCCGCGCGTGTTAGACGCACGCGCCGATGCCACGCCGCACCGACCTCAAATCGATTTTGCTGCTCGGCTCGGGCCCCATCATCATCGGCCAGGCCTGCGAGTTCGACTACTCCGGAGTGCAGGCGCTCAAGGCGCTGCGCGAGGAGGGCTATCGGACCATCCTGCTCAACTCGAATCCGGCCACGATCATGACCGACACCGAGTGGGCCGACCGGACCTACATCGAGCCCATCACGCTGGAGGCGGCCGAGGCGATCCTCGCGGCCGAGCGGCCCGACGCGGTGCTGCCCACGCTCGGTGGCCAGACGGCCCTGAACCTCGCGGTCAAGCTCGCCCGCGGCGGCCTGCTCGCCAAATACAACACCCAGCTCATCGGCGCGCAGCTCGACGCCATCGAGAAGGCCGAGGACCGGCAGCGCTTCAAGGACTGCATGACCTCGATCGGCGTGGACGTGCCGAAGAGCGGCGTCGCCCACTCGCTCGACGAGGCCATGGCCGTCGCGGCCGCGCTCGGGTTCCCGCTCATCTTGCGGCCAAGCTTCACCCTGGGCGGCCTCGGCGGCGGCATCGCCTACAACCGCGACGAGCTCGAGACGCTGACCAAGCAGGGCCTGCACGCGAGCCCCACGCGCGAGATCCTCATCGAGGAGTCCGTCCTCGGCTGGAAGGAGTTCGAACTCGAGGTGATGCGCGACCACGCCGACAACGTGGTGATCATCTGCTCGATTGAAAACGTCGACCCGATGGGCGTCCACACCGGCGACTCCATCACCGTCGCGCCGGCGCAGACTCTCTCGGACGTTGAGTATCAACGCATGCGCGACATCGCGCGGCAGGTCATCCGCGCCATTGGCGTCGAGACCGGCGGCTCGAACATCCAGTTTGGCGTCGACCCGAAGACCGGCCGCATCGTCGTCATCGAGATGAACCCGCGCGTCTCGCGCAGCTCGGCGCTGGCGTCGAAAGCGACCGGCTTTCCCATCGCGCGCATCGCCGCCAAGCTGGCCGTCGGCTATTCGCTGGATGAGTTGAAGAACGACATCACCAAGACCACGCCCAGCTCCTTCGAGCCGGCGATTGATTACTGCGTCGTCAAGATACCCAGGTTCAACTTCGAGAAGTTTCCCAAGGCTGACCGCACCCTCACCACCAGCATGAAGTCGGTGGGCGAGGTGATGTCCATCGGCCGGACCTTTGGCCAGGCGATGCAGAAGGCGCTACGCAGCCTGGAGAATGGCAGCGACGGCCTCCACAGCATGCTCGGTCGCGACCTGCCGGCGGGTCGCTACGAGGCCGCCGATCTCGAGAAGATTCGCGCTGGCGTCCGCGTGCCCACGCCCGACCGCATCTATTGGATCGGCGAGGCGCTGCGGGCGAACTTCTCGATTGACGAAATCCACCAGCTCTCGGCGGTGGACCCCTGGTTCGTGCGCGAGCTGCGCGAGATCGTCTCTGCCGAGAAGTCGATCGCCGCTGACAAGGAGTTGAGTCAACTCAAGCACTATAAGTCGCTTGGGTTCGGCGACCGCCGGCTGGCGCGCCTGACCGCGCGCACCGAGGCGCAGGTCACCGAGCAGCGGCGGGCGCAGGGGCTCGCTCCGGTGTTCAAGCGGGTCGACACCTGCGCTGCTGAGTTCGAGGCCAACACTCCCTATTTGTACTCAACCTATGAAGACGAGGATGAGTCGCGTCCCGACGGTCGCAAGAAGGTCCTGATCCTCGGCAGCGGCCCCAACCGCATCGGCCAGGGTGTTGAGTTCGACTATTGCTGCGTGCAGGCCTCCTATGCGCTGCGCGCCGCCGGGTTCGAGACTTTGATGGTCAACTGCAACCCGGAGACCGTCTCTACCGACTACGACACCAGCGACCGCCTCTACTTCGAGCCGCTCACGCTGGAAGACGTGGTCGAGATCGCCCGCGTCGAGAAGCCGCTCGGCGCCATCGTGCAGTTCGGCGGGCAGACGCCGCTCAAGCTGGCGCACGGCCTCGAGCGCGCCGGCATCCCCATCCTCGGCACCTCGGTCGAGGCCATCGACCGCGCCGAGGATCGCGAGCGCTGGGCCAAGGTGATCGACGAGTGCGGCCTCTTGCAGCCCGAGAACGGCGTCGCCCGCTCGCTCGAAGAGGCCGTGCTGGTCGCGCGCCGCATCGGCTACCCGGTGATGGTGCGCCCCTCGTTCGTGCTCGGCGGCCGCGCCATGGAGGTCGTCTACGACGAGGGCGACCTCGAGCGCTACGTCACGCACGCTGTCCAGGCCTCGCTCGAGGCGGGCGCTGCGCAGGCCGGCTCTCCCATCAAGCCGATCCTCATCGATCGCTTCCTCAAGGACGCGATCGAAGTGGACGTGGACTGCGTCGGCGACGGCAAGGACTACGTCATCGCCGGCGTGATGGAGCACATCGAGGAGGCCGGCATCCACTCCGGCGACTCCGCCTGCGCGCTGCCGCCCTTCAGCCTGCCGCAGGCCGCCATCGACGAGATGTCCCAGCAAGCCATCGTGCTGGCGCGGCACCTCGGCGTCATCGGCTGCATGAACGTGCAGTTCGCGCTGCAAGAGACCTCGGGGGCGACCGGCCGCTTCCAGCAGCGCCGCTTTCGCACCTACGTCCTCGAGGCCAACCCGCGCGCCTCGCGCACCATCCCCTTCGTGGGCAAGGCGACCGGACTTCCCTGGGCGAAGATCGCCGCGCTCTGCGCCGTCGGCAAATCGCTGCGCGAGCAGGGCATCACCAAGAGCGTCGTGCCCAAGCACCTGAGCGTGAAGGAGGCCGTCTTCCCCTTCCACCGCTTCTCGGGCACAGACACGATCCTTGGCCCCGAGATGCGCTCGACCGGCGAAGTCATGGGCTGCGACGACTCCTTCCCGCGCGCATTCGCCAAAGCCCAGATCGCCGCCGGCAACGTGCTGCCCAGGAGCGGCCGCGTCTTCATCTCGGTGCGCGACGAGGACAAAGAAGGCGCCGCCGAGCTCGCGCAGCGGCTGGTCAAGCTCGGCTTCGAGATCGTCGCCACCCGCGGCACCTCGGAGTTCTTGAGGGCGCGCGGCGTCCCTGCCCAGCCGGTGCTGAAGGTCGCCGAGGGCCGCCCGCACATCGTGGACAAGATCATCGACGGCGAGATCGCGCTGGTCTTCAACACCACCAGCGGCAAGAAGGCCATCGAGGACAGCTTCTCGATCCGGCGCGAGACCCTGATGCACGGCATCCCGTATTTTACCGCGCTCACCTCGTGCTACGCGGCGGTGGGCGCGCTCGAGGCGCTCGCCGAGGGGCCTCTGGGCGTGAAGGCGATGCAGGACTACTACCGGTCCGACCGGTAGCCTGCGCTAGGCCGCGGGCCGCCGCTCTCCGAGCACCAGCAGCTCGAGCAGCGCCTTCTGCGCATGCATTCGATTCTCCGCCTGGTCCCAGACCGCGCTCTGCGGGCCATCGATGACACCGGCGCTGATCTCTTCGCCTCGGTGCGCGGGCAGGCAGTGCAGCACGATGGCGCCTGGCGCCGCCTTGGCCAGCAAGGCTTCGTCCACGCAGAAGCCGGCGAAGGCGTGCTTGCGCGCGGCCGCTTCCTTTTCCTGGCCCATGCTGGTGAAGACGTCGGTGTTGATGACCTGCGCGCCGTGCACCGCGGAGGTGGGCTCGCCGGTCAGGGTGACGAGCCCATGGGTGTCCACCACCAGCCTGGCAGGAGGGCGATACCCCGCCGGCGCCGCGATCTGCAGCTTGAAGTGAAAGAGCCTGGCCGCCTCGATCCACGAGAGCGCCATGTTGCTGGCAGCGTCGCCCACCCAGGCGATGGTGAGGCCGGAGAGCGCGCCAAGGCGCTCCTGCACGGTCATGAGATCCGCGAGGAGCTGCACCGGGTGTCCACCTTCGGAGAGGCCGTTGATGACCGGCGCGCGCGAGTTCTGCGCCAGCTCGGACAACCGGTCGTCCCCAAAGGTCCTGAACATGATGGCGTCGAAGTAGCTGCCGGCGACGCGGGCCGTGTCGGAGAGGGGCTCGCCGCGCGCCAGCTGGCTCTCGGCGGCGACAAGCGTGGTGGCGCTGCCTCCAAGCTGCTGCATCGCGGCCTCGAACGAGAGGCGCGTCCGCGTGGAGGGCTTCTCGAAGAGGCAGAGCAGCGACTTGCCCAGCAAGGTCGTCTCGCTGTGCCCCTGCGCGCGGCGCGCCTTGAGAGAGCGCGCGCGGGCAATGAGCCAGCGGTGCTCTTCCACTGTCAGGTCGGAGAGGCGGAGGAAGTCGCGCTTCATGTGGACTCCAGCGACGCGCGCTGCACGTCGGCAAAGAGCGCGTCGAGCCGCGGGATGGCGGCGGCCTGCTGCCGCACCTGCCCGGCGCGGCGCTCGAGCTGTTCGATCTGCGCGGCAACCGACGCGGGCCCCGTGCCGCCTGCGTTCTGCTTGCGCGAGACGGAGACCGCGGCGTCCACCGTGCGCAGCACCTCGGCGTCGAGGAGCGGATGGGCCTCGCGCGCCAGCTCGAGGGTGGCCTTGGCCAGCGGCAGCCCGAGCTCCTGGCAGCGGCGGACCAGCGTGCCGACCGCCTGGTACGCGAGGCGAAAAGGAACTCCCCGCAGCGCCAGCGCCTCGGCGAGGTCGGTCGCTTGAGTGTAGTCCGCGTCGAGCGCGGCCCTGGTGCGCGCAGCATCGAAGTGGATCCGCGGCAGCGCCAGGTGCAGCGCGGCGAGGGCGCCGCGCAAGAGCGGGCCGGTCTCGAGCAGCGGCTGCCGGTCCTCTTGCAGGTCGCGGTTGTAGCCGCCGGGCAGGCCCTTGAGCGTGGTCAAGAGTCCCATCAAGTTCCCCACGGCACGGCCGCTCTTGCCGCGCAAAAGCTCGAAGACGTCGGGGTTGCGCTTCTGCGGCATCATCGAAGAGCCGCAGGCGATCTCGCCGTCGAGCTTGACGAAGCCGAACTCGGCCGAGGCGAAGTCGATCACGTCGGTTGAGATGCGGCTGATGTGGAGCAGGCAGCGCGCCGTGGCGTACGAAAAGTCGAGCGCGAAGTCGCGGTCGCCCACCGTGTCCAAGCCGTTCTCGGTGATCCTGGCGAAGCGCAGAAGCCTCTGCGTGAGCTCGCGGTCGATGGGGATGGACGTTCCGCCGATGGCGCCGACCCCGAGCGCGAGGGCGTCGGTCTGCTGCAGCGCGAACCCCAGCGCGTCGGCGTCGCGGCAGAGCATGCTGCCCCAGCCGCAGAGGACGTAGGCGAGGGACACTGGCTGCGCCCGCTGCCGGTGCGTGTAGCTCGGCAGCAGCACGTCCATCGATTGATGGGCCCGCGCCGCGAGCTGATCAATCACGAGTCCGAGCGCCTCGAGCGCGAGCGCGATCTGCTCGCGGACATGCAGCCGCAAGTCGAGCGCCACCTGGTCGTTGCGCGAGCGCGCCGTGTGCAGGAGGCCGGCGACCTCGCGGCCGAGCTGCGCCGTGAGGATCGCCTCGACCGCCATGTGCACGTCTTCTTCATCGGGCAGATCGCGCGTGACCGCTCCAGGAGCGGGCCAGAGCGCTGAGAGGCCCGCGCGGATGAGCCCCGCCTCGCGCGCGGGCACGATGCCCCGCTGCGAGAGCATGGTGAGGTGGGCCACGCTCCCGAGCAGGTCTTCGCGCAGGAGCTGCCGGTCGAGCTGCAGCGAGCTCGTGAACAGAAGCACCTCGGGCAGCAGGCCCGCGCCGCCCGCTTCGGTCTTCGCGATGGGCGAGGGCCCTGCCATCACTTGTCTCCGCCGTGGAGGCGGCTGAACTCGTGCAGCTGCAGGCCGAGCAGGGTGATGAAGCCTTCGGCGGCGCGGTGGTCGAACTTGTCGTTGCGACCATAGGTGCTGAGCGAGTGGTTGTAGACGCCCTGCTCGGAGGTGCGGCCGACGACCTTCAGCGAGCCCTTGTGCAGCTTGAGCGTGACCTCGCCGGTGACGGTCTTGCAGTGCTCGTTGTTGAAGGCCTCGAGCGCGTGGCGCAGCGGCGAGAACCAGAACCCCTCGTAGACCAGGTCGGCGAAGCGCTGGTCGAGGAAGGCCTTGACCCGCAGTGACTGGCCAAGAGTGGTGTAGCGCTCGAGGTCCTGGTGGGCGGCGATCAGCGCCACCGCGGCGGGGCACTCGTAGACCTCGCGGCTCTTGATGCCGACGACGCGGTCTTCCATGAGATCGATGCGGCCGACGCCGTTCTCGCCGGCCACCGAGCCAACCTTCTTGATCAGCTCGGCGGGCGAGAGCTTCTCGCCATTGACGGAGACGGGCAGGCCCTTCTCGAACCCGATCTTCAAGTAAGCCGGCTCGGCCGGCGCAGCGTCGGGTCCCTTGGTCCAGGCGAAGGCGGCCTCCGGCGGCTCGGTCGAAGGTTCTTCCAAGACGCCGCCTTCGATGGAGCGGCCCCAGAGGTTCTCATCGACGCTGAAAGGGCTCTTCAGAGTCGTGGGCACGTCGATGCCGTGCTTCTTCGCGTACTCCATGGCCTCGTCGCGGGAGATGTTCCGCTCGCGCTGCGGAGCGATGATCTTCAGCTCCGGGGCCTGGCCCTTGACCGCCAGATCGAAGCGCACCTGGTCGTTGCCCTTGCCCGTGGCGCCGTGCGCGACCGCGGTGGCGCCGTGCTTGCGAGCCGCCTTGACGAGGTGCCGCGCGATCAGCGGCCGCGAGAGCGCCGCCGAGAGTGGATAGATGTTCTGGTAGAGCGCGTTGGCCTGCAGCGCGGGGAAGCAGAAGTCGCGCGCGAACTCTTCTTGCGCGTCAACGATCTCGGTGGCCACCGCGCCTGCCTTGCGCGCCTTCTCCACCAGCTTGTCCTTGTCGCGCGCCTCGCCCACGTCGGCGTGGCAGCAGATGACGTCGTAGCCGTAGTCGTCGGTGAGGATGCGAACGAGGATGGAGGTGTCGAGCCCTCCGGAATACGCCAGCACGATCTTGTTGCGCGTTGCGCTCATGGCCGCTCTCCGTGTGCGAACAGCTCGCGAAGCCGATGGGACAGCTTGCGGGTGGTGGTTCCCCTCTGCGGGGTGATGAAGATGGTGTCGTCGCCAGCGAGCGTGCCCAGGCTCTCTGGCAGCTGTGCGTCGTCGATGGCAAGCGCGACCGCCGGCGCCGCTCCGGGCGCGGTGCGCACGACCACGAGCGCCTCGTTGTCGCCGATGGCGGTCACCAGCTCGTGGAGCCGGACGCGCTCTTGAGGCGCGCCTTCCTGCTCGTAGATCTCGTAGAAGGCGCCGCCCTCGGGCCGATGGACGCGGGTCGCCTTGAGCTGCGCCAGGTCGCGCGAGAGCGTGGCTTGGGTGACATCGAAGCCCTCGGCGAAGAGGAGCTTCCCCAGCTCTTCTTGAGTGCCCACCATGCGCGCGTCGATGATGCGCCGGATGGCGCCATGCCGCGCCGCTTTGTCGTTGCCGTTCGCCATGGTGGACTAGGCCGTGATGAGCGTGCCGACGCCCTTGTCGGTGAACAGCTCGGCGATGATGGAGTGGGGCGCGCGGCCGTCGATGAGGTGGACCCGCTCGACGCCGATGCTGAGCGCCTTCAGCACCGACCGCATCTTGACCTTCATGCCGCCGGAGATGGACCCGTCGTCTATGAGCGCCTTGATCTCGGCGGCCGAGACCTGCTCGATGAGCTCGCCCGCGCGCAGCAGGCCGGCGACGTCGCTCAGGTAGATGAGCTTCTCCGCCTTGAGCGCGCCCGCGATCTCGGCGGCCACGGTGTCGGCGTTGATGTTGTAGCTCTGCCCGTCCTCGCCGATGCCGATGGGCGAGACCACTGGCGTGTACCCTTGCGCGAGGAGCATCTCGAGGAAATCCTTGTTGACGCGCGTGACCTCGCCCACCTGGCCGAGATCGCGTCCGTCTTCGCTGAGCACTTTGCGCGCGCGCAAGAGGCCGCCGTCTTTGCCCGAGACGCCGACCGCGTGGCTGCCCTCGCGGTTCAACATGGTGACGAGCTCGGTGTTGACCGACCCGGTGAGCACCATCTCGACGACCTTCAAGTCGCTGGCGTTGGTGACGCGAACGCCGTCGATGAACTCTGCCTTGCCGCCGAGCTTCTCGAGCGTGCGAGTGATCTCAGGGCCGCCGCCGTGCACGACGACCGGCTTGAGGCCCGCCGAGCGCAACAGGCCGATGTCGTCGCAGAACGACTTCTTCAGCGAGTCTTTGACCATCGCCGCGCCGCCGTACTTGATGACGCAGCGCTTGCCAGTGAAGTGCGAGATGTACGAGAGCGCTTCAACCAGCAGCGTGGTCTTGAACTTCGGGCTGTAGTTGGAGAGGCGGTCGTCTTTGGCCACGCCGCCGTCGGGAGAGTGGACGATGAGCGAGGTGTAGTCGGCGTTGATCTTCACGTAGTCGTACGAGAGGTCGCAGCCCCAGGCGACCGCGCTGCCAGCGCCGAGGCCCAGCTCGACCAGCACCTTGACCTCGGGCGAGCGCATGCGCGACTTGAGCACCGAGGCGTCGTAGCCGAGCGGCTCGCCCGCGTAGACCACCAGCTCCTGGATGGTCACTTTGGCGAGCCCCGCGTCGAAGGGATAGCCCTTGGTGCCGCAGCGCGCGCCGACCGCGGCCAGCACGCGGCCCCAGTTCGGGTCAGCGCCGAAGATGGCCGCCTTGACCAGCGAGCCGCCGGCGACCGCCTTGGCCAGCTCCTGTGCAACCTCGTCGCTGGGGGCTCCGCGCAGGGTGACTTCGAGCAGCTTGGTGGCGCCTTCGCCGTCGGCGGCGATCTCCTTGGCGAGCTGCTGGCACAGATCGGTCAGGCCGGCCTGGAAGGCGTCGAGGTCGGCGCCGGGGTCGGTGATGGGCGTGTTGCCGGCGCGGCCGTTGGCGAGGGCGAAGACGACGTCGTTGGTGCTCATGTCGCCATCGACGGTGAGGCTGTTGAAGCTCGTGACCATGGCCTGGCGCAGCGCCCCCTGCAGCACTCCGGGCGCGATGGCGGCGTCGGTCGCGACCACGGCGATCATGGTGGCCAGCTCGGGGGCGATCATGCCCGAGCCCTTGCAGATGGCGGTGAGCGTCACCTCGCGTCCCGAGAGGGTGAGCGCGCGCGTGGCCATCTTCACGCGCGTGTCGGTGGTCAGGATGGCCTCGGCGGCGCGGAGCGGATCGGCGACCAGGCGCTCGACCAGGCGCGGAATGGCGGTGACGATCTTCTGCACCGGCAGCCGATGGCCGATGACGCCGGTCGAGGCGGTGACCACGGACTGGGCCGGGATCTTCAGCTCGTTGGCGACGGCGGCCATCACGGTCTCGACGTCGCGCAGGCCCTGGGGCCCGGTGAGCGCGTTGGCGTTGCCGCTGTTGATGATCACCGCTTGCAAGAGGCTGGAGGGCAGCTGCCTTCGCGCCACCTCGATCGGGGCGGCGCAGGCCTTGTTCTGCGTCAGGCAGCCGGCGGCGGCGCAGGGCGTCTCGCTGAAGACCAGCGCCAGATCCTTGCGGGTCGGCTTGATGCCCGCCTCGAGGCCGGCGAACAGGAAACCGATGGGCGTGTTCATGGATGAAAACCCCGCAATGTGTCGAGGCCCGCGCTCTCGGACCAACCGAGCGCAAGGTTCAGGTTCTGCACCGCCTGGCCGGCAGCGCCCTTCACGAGGTTGTCGATGGCGGAGATGACGACCACGCGGCCGGGGTCGAACCCGGTGGGCGTGCAGGCGACCGCCACCTGGCAGCGGTTGGTGCCCACGACTCGCTTGAGCGAGACCTCGTCGGGCGACTCGACGACCTGGACAAAAGGCGAATCTGCATATTTATGCAGCAGTGCTGCATGAAGGCTGGCGGGGTCCGTGTCAGGGAAGAGCCGCGCGTAGCAGGTGGCGAGGATGCCGCGCCGCGCCGGCAACAGGTGCGCCGTAAAGGTCAGCGGAACGGGGCGGCCGGCGGCGCGGATCAAGGTCTGCGCGATCTCGGGAGTGTGCTGGTGGCCGAGGACTTTGTAGGCCCGGAAGTCTTGGTCGACCTCGGCGAAGCTCTGCTCCTCGCCGCCCTTGCGCCCGGCGCCGCTGGTGCCAGAGGCCGCGTCGATGACGAGGCCTTCGAGCGAGAGCAGCCCGGCCTCGAGCAGGGGCGCGAGGGCGAGCGCCGCGGCGGTCGGATAGCAGCCGGGATTTGCGACCAGCTTCGCGCCCGGCAGATCCTTGCGGAAGAGTTCCGGGAGGCCATACACCGCGTCGACGAGCAACGAAGGCGCGGGGTGGACCAGCTTGTAGTGAGCAGGGTAGAGCGCGGGATCGCGCAGCCGGAACGCGCCCGAGAGATCGATCACGCGGCAGCCCTCGCGCAAGAGCTCTGGAGCCAGCCTCGCCGAGACCTCGTGCGGGGTGCAGAGCAGGACGGCGCCGAGCCCTTTGCAGGCCGAGAGCGAGGCCTCGAGCGGCGCGTAGCGGAGCTTGCTCGCGCGCCCGGCCGGGCCCACGCGCTTCTCCACCGTGTCGCCCGCGTAGCGGTCGCTCGTGACCACCGCCAGCTCGGCGTGCGGGTGATAACCGAGGATGCGAGTCGCCTCGATGCCCGAGTACCCGGACGCGCCGATCACGCCCACCTGGATGCCGACGGAGGCCTGCATGGGTTGCATACTTATGCGACGCGTATGCAGACGGCAAGGGAAAAGCGCAGGCGCTGTTTTTTAGCTCTGGCGTGGGGCGCGCCGAGAGCTTTCTGATTGACCCTCGCGGCGGGCTTTTGCATGATCCTTTCGCGGCCGGCCCATGCGTGGGTGTGGCCGCGTTTCATTTCGCCCCTGCGCGTGTCGCCGAGAGAGCACCCGATGCCATCCGATTCGATCCCCATGACCAGGGCTGGAGCGGAGGCGCTCAAGCGCGAGCTCAAGCACTTGAAGAGCGTCGAGCGGCCCAAGAACGTGCAGGACATCTCTACCGCGCGCGACCACGGCGACCTGCGCGAGAACGCCGAGTACCACGCGGCCAAGGAGAAGCAGAGCCACATCGCCGGGCGCATCGAGCTGATCGAGGATCGGCTGGCGCGCGCGCAGATCATCGACGTCACCAAGCTGTCGGGCGATCGCATCGTCTTTGGCGCCACCGTCAAGCTGGCCGACAACGAGTCCGGGCAGAAGGTCACCTACCAGATCGTCGGCGAGCCCGAGGCCGATCTGAAGAAGGGCAAGGTCTCGGTCACCAGCCCCATCGCGCGCGGGCTGGTCGGGCGCGAGGTCGGCGACTCGGTGACCATCAAGGCGCCGGGCGGCGACCGCGAGTACGAGGTGCTCGAGGTGGTCTTCATCGAGGAGCCGATCGCCGGGGAAGAAGGAACCTAGTGCAAGGCGAGGAGCTGCTCCTCGCGCTCTCGCCGCTGCTCGGGCCGCTGCGCTTCCTCAGCCGGGCCGGGCTTGGCCGCGTCACGACGCTGAAAGATCTCGAGCCGCTGGTGCGCGAGGCGGTCGCGCGGGCCGCGCCCCATGCGGGCGAGCGCGCGCAAGAGCTCGACAAGCTGGCCTCCGCGGTGCGCGGGTTCGACTCGGCGGACGAGGGGGCGCGGCGGGCCGCGGTGGTCCAGCTGGCGCGCGAGCTGTCCTTGCTGGTGCCGGTCCCCGACGAGCTGCGCGCGCTCTTCACCGACCCGCCGCCGCCTCAGGCCACGCCGGCGCGCTTTGCGCTCGAGAGGGTAGAGCCGCGGCCGGCGCGAGGGCCCGCGCGGCCGGTGGGTCCCGCGAAGAGCAAAGGGTCCGACGAGATCACCGATCCGGGAACGCTGCGCGCCAAGGAGCGGGCGCGGGTACAGAAAGAAACCTCGCTCCCGCCCGCGGACGCGCTCTCGGCGCCCGTCACGCAGCTCAAGGGCGTGGGGCCCGCCGTCGCCGAGCGGCTCGCCGCCAAGGGGCTGCGCACGGTGGGCGAGGTGCTGCTCAACCTGCCCAAGCGCTACGAGGACCGGCGCAGGCCGAAGTCGATCGGCGAGACCAAGATCGGCGAGCACGGGCTCATCGTCGGCACCATCGTGCGCGCCTCGGAGCAGCGCGGCTTCAAGGGCCGGCGCCGGCTGGAGGTGCTCTTGCGCGACGAGGCCGGCGAGGAGCTGGTCCTCAACTGGTTCCACTATCGCTCGGCGTTTCTCGACAAGCTCAAGCAGGGCGCGCGGGTGCTGGTGTCCGGCGAGATCAAGCGCGGCTTTCGCGGCGGCGCCAAGGCCATGCACCACCCCGACGTCGAGCCGCTGGGCGAGGCGGCAGGCCAGCGCGAGCTGGGCGAGGAGCTGGCGAAGGTCGATGATTCGTTCGGCCGCGTCGTGCCGATCTATAGCGAGGTGGAAGGCGTGCCGGCGCGCAGCTACCGGCGCATCGCGCAGCGGGCCATCGAGGCCTCGGTTGGCCAGGTGCGGGATCTGCTGCCCGAGGAGCTGCGCGCGCGGCGCAAGCTGATGACGCTGGAGGCGGCACTGCGCGAGGCGCACTTTCCCGAGGCGAGCGCGGAGGAGGCCGCCCATGGCCGTCCAGCGGCGCCGCACCGGAGGCTCGCGTTCGAGGAGTTCTTCGCGGTGCAGCTTGGCCTCGCGCTGCGGCGCAAGGGGCTGAAGATCGAGCCCGGCATCGCTTTCAAGGCAACGCCCGCGCTGGTGCAGAAGTCGATCGCCCGGCTGCCCTGGCCGCCGACGGGGGCGCAGCGGCGCGCCATCGACGCCATCGCGGCCGACATGCAGAAGCCCGAGCCGATGAACCGGCTGCTGCAGGGCGACGTCGGTTCGGGGAAGACTGCCGTCGCGCTGGTGGCGGCGCTCCTGGCCATCGAAGATGGGTACCAGGCGGCGATCATGGCGCCGACCGAGATCCTCGCCGAGCAGCACCTGCGATCGATCCGGGCCATGCTGCAGGCGGCCCAGGTGCGCGACGTGCATGTCGAGCTGGTGGTCGGATCGCTCGGCAACAGAGAGCGCGCGCACGCCGAGCGGCTGGTGCGCGGGGGGGCGGCGCATTTGGTGGTCGGGACGCACGCGCTGGCCGAGGAGAACACCGCGTTCCACAAGCTCGGCCTCGCGGTCATCGACGAGCAGCACCGCTTTGGCGTCTTGACCCGGGCGGCGCTGATGTCGAAGGGCGCGCGGCCCGACGTGCTGGTGATGACGGCCACGCCCATCCCGCGCACGCTCGCCCTGACGCTCTATGGAGACCTCGACAGCTCGGTGCTCGACGAGCTTCCGCCGGGGCGCACCCCCATCGTCACCAAGGTGTATCGGGACTCTGCCCGCGCGCGCGCCTACGAGGTGATTCGCAAGGAGCTGGCCGCGGGCCACCAGGCGTACGTGGTGCTGCCGCTGGTCGAGGAGAGCGAGAAGCTGGCCGAGGTAAAGGCCGCGACCACCGAGCGCGATCGCCTCGCGGCCGAGGTCTTCGAGGGCGTGCCGATGGGGCTCGTGCACGGTCGGCAGTCAACCGCCGAACGAAACGACGCGATGGAGCGCTTTCGCAAAGGGATCGACAAGATCCTGGTCGCGACCACGGTCATCGAGGTGGGCGTGGACGTGCCCAACGCGACGGTGATGCTGATCGAGCACGCCGAACGCTTTGGCCTCTCGCAGCTGCACCAGCTGCGCGGGCGCGTCGGTCGCGGGGCCGCCAAGAGCCATTGCCTGCTGGTCACCGGAACCACCGGCATCGAGTGGAGCGAGGCGTCGCGCACGCGGCTTGGGGTGATGGAAGAGACCCAGGACGGGTTCCGCATCGCCGAGGCCGACCTCGAGCTGCGCGGTCCGGGCGAGTTCCTCGGCACGCGGCAGAGCGGGCTGCCCGACTTCGCGGTGGCCGAGCTGGCGCGGGACCAGGCCATCCTCGGCGAGGCGCGCGAAGAGGCGTTCGCGCTGGTCGAGAAGGACCCGCGGCTCTCGCTCCCCGAGCACCGCGTGCTCAAGGACGAGCTGCTGGCGCGCTGGCGGGGCCGACTGAGCCTCTCCCGCGTCGGTTGACGAAAATGTTAGAAGCGGCGCATGGCCCAGTTCGTCATCCGCATCCAACTCAACGGCGTACCCAAAGAGTCAGTCTGGGAGAAGGTCGATCACGCCATGGAGCGGAGTGGCTTCAACCGCTACATCGAGGCGGGCGGCAACTTCTACCAGATGCCCGACGGCGAATATGTCGGCAACAGCACCATGACGCGCTCGGCGCTGCTCGAGGTGGTGCGGCGCGCCGTCGAGTCTGCCTGGAAGGACTATGGCCTGCTCGTGACCGAAGGGCAGTGCACCTTCGATCTGCCGATCATCCCGCAGCAGTGAGTCAGGGCACGGGGATTCCGGCGCCGGCCGGCATGCCCAGGATCTTCTCGCAGGCGGCGAGCTTCTCCGTGTCGCCGATGCCGCTGGCGGCGGCGACGCGATTGCCGGTGGCCACCGCGATCGCGACCCCGTAGGCGAGGCAGCTCGGCGGATCGGTGACCTCGAGGGACTCGGGCGGCGCGATGGCCAGCGCTCGCGCGAGGTTGCGCACCAAGGAAATGACCGCCTTCGTCCGCAGCTCGGCCTCGGGCGGGATCTGCGCCTCGAAGCGCGCGGCGACGGCCAGCGCTGGCTGGCTCTCCCAGGTGAGGTCCCTGGCCTCCTCGGTGGCATGGATCGTCCGCGTCTTGGCCACCAGCTCGACCTGAACCTCGGCGCGCGCCACCACGCGGTGGAGCGTGGCGGGGATCTGGTGGCGCTTGCCGGCGGCGTCGGTCGCGGCGGTCAGCGTCTCGGACTCGCTGCGGTCGATGGTGGCGCGGACCTGCCCGACGAAGACGATCGGATCCTCGTGATCGTAAGCGAAGTGCAGCTCGGGGCCGACGGCCTTGAGCGCTTCGACCAGCAAGGGGTCGGCGGGCGCGTCGGGATCTGCCGGGCCGAGCGTCAGGTGCGGGCGCAGGTCGGGCAGGAGCGCCACGATGCGCTCGGCCGGGCAGATGGGCTTCTCGCCGCGATCGACCAGCGCCGCCCGCGCGCGCCCGCACCAGAGCAGCTTCTCCGCAGGAGTTCCCGCCGACTCCACCAGCGCGTCGAGCCCGGGCTGGGCGCAGGCGCTGGCCAGGTCGCGCGCGAGCACCTTGTCACCGTCGGCGCGGGCCTGATCGGCGGCGAGCAGCAGCGCCTTGCAGTCGGCCTTCTGCAAGAGCGCGAGCTGCTCGGGCGTCCGTCTTGGGACGCAGGCCAAGAGGAGGAGGGCGGCGGCGGCGATGCGCATGGTAGCTTTCGACATGTGAAGCTCGGCGAGATTCTCATCCAGGAAGGGCACCTCACCCAAGAGGGGCTGCAAGAATCGCTCGACTGGCAGGTCCTCTACGGGGGGCGGCTGGGGACGAACCTTCTCGAGCTGCGCCTCGTCACCGAGGAGCAGCTGGCGCGCGCGCTCGGCCACCAGCTTGGCGTCGAGGTGGCGTGGGGCGAGCTCGAGGTGGACCCGGACATGCTTGGCCTCGTGCCACGGCACATCGCGGATCGCAACGAGCTCGTGCCCTGGAAGATCGAAAAGCGGCGCTTGAAAGTCTTGTCCACCGAGGCGAGCCGGCTCGCGCTGGTCGACGAGCTGAGCATGCGCTCGGGCAAGGCGTGCCAGCTGGTCGTGGCGCCCGAGTTCCGCCTCTTTCAGCTCCTGCGCAAGCACTACCAGGCCACGCGGCAGATGCGCGCGCTCGACTTTGGCGTGGTGCCGGTCGAGCGCGATGCGATGCGGCGCAAGAAGGAGAAGGAGAAGGACGGACACAAGGTCGAAGACGCGCCCGAGCTGATCGACGAGTCGGCGTTCCAGCAGATCTACGCCGAGGTGATGGAGGGGCGCACGCCCGGCGGCAGCGGCGCGAGCAAGGTCGACGCGGTTGACATCAGCTCGGCCGTCGAGAGCCTGGTGGCGAGCGAGGAGCCCTCGGCGCCGACTCCTTTTCCGCGGCGCGACGCCAAGGGCCCGAACGTCACGCCTCCGGCCGTCAAGCCCGCGCCTGCGAAGAAGCCGCTGCGCTTTTCGCCAACGCCGGCCCAGACGCCGCAGCAAAAGGCCGCGCCCGGCGCACGGCCAGCGCCGCCTGCCGGCGCCATCGTCAGGCCGCGCGCGCCGCCGCCGCCCCAGACCTCGACGCTCACCGACGCGCGTCCGGTGGCCAAGGCAAAGCGGCCCGCCGCGCCCGTCATCGAGCAGCTTCCCGACGACGCCATCCTCGGCGAAGCGCTGGTCGAGGCCGCGCCGCTCCACGACACCTCCGAATCCGAGCCCTTGCCGCCGGAGGTCGCCGCCGATTTCCGCATGCACCCGCCGGAGGCCTCGCGCAAGTCGGACGCGCCCGCCGCTCCGTCAGCGCCGTCGGCCTGGGACGCGCCGCCGCCCGAGCCTGCCCTGGCACCCGAGGAGCCGCCGCTCGCGTTCAAGGAAGCGCTGGCGCTGCTCGCCGGCGTGACCGATCGCGACGCCATCGCCCGCATCGTCCTGCGCGCGGGGCGCAGCCAGGCAAAGCGCGTTCTCTTGATGACGGTGCAAGGCAACGTGGCGCTGGGATGGGATGGGCTCGGTGAAGGGCTGCAGAACGGCGCCGCGCGCGCCGTGGCCGTGCCGCTCTCGATGCCGGGCGCGTTCCAGCTGGTGGTCCGCTCGCGCAGCCACTTCCTCGGGCCGCTGCAGAAGACGCCGAGCAACATCCGCTTCCTCGCGCAGCTGGGGAAGAAGGTGCCGCTCTCGTCGCTGCTCTTGCCCATCCTCCACGGCGAGCGCGTCTCGCACCTCTTGTATCTGGACAACGGGCACAAGCAGCATGCGCCGAGCGACATCGGCGAGCTCTTGATCTTGAGCCAGCGCGTCGCCCAATCGGTGCAGGCGCTGCTCGAGCGCAAGCGGCAGGCGGCGCGCGGATGAGTCGGATGGCGAGAGCCTTCCTGGCCGCGCTCGCGCTGGCCGGCACCGCGTGCATGACCGACGCGTCCTCGCCGGTGCAGAGCCTGGCCGTGGCCTGGGATCCGAACTCCCAGCACTATGCGCTGGCGCCGGTGAAGCTCTCGACGTTGACGAGCCTGCGCCACGTGCGCGGAGGGGCCGGCATCATCACCGTCGGCGGCACGGTGCAGGCCAACACGGCGGCCATCCACGACAAGGCCGCCACCGTCGAAAAGCTGCGCAAGACGCTGGTCACCCAGGCGCCATCGGACGCGGACGTCTCGTTCTCGCTCTCGGGCGGCATCGCCTATCCTGAAGACGCCGACTCGCTGCAGCTGATCACCGCTTTCTACAACCTCGAGCAGGCGCGGGCGGCGTTCGGCGGCTGGGGCCAGCAGAACCTGCCCCCGGCGGCGGTCGTCGCCGGCGCGTCGATCTCGTCCGACAGCGGCCAGAGCCCGCTCACCAACGCCGAGATCTTCTACGCGCCGCTCGCCACTCATTATCTTCCGACGCCCTCGTCCAGGACCGAGATCCCCGTGGCGGAGAACCTCGGCGCCATGGGCCACTCGCTGATGCACCAGGCGATCGCGCTCTTCGCCTGGGCCAATGCGCCCGTCCCGCCAACCGACCAGGGGCCCTCGCGCGATCCGGACTGGAACTCGGCCAAGCACGTCGCCGCCTCGATGACCGAGGGCCTGGCCGACTTCATGGGAGCGATGGTCACCGGCGACACCCACTGGCTCGACCACTCGGACCAGCAGGACGCGGCGGCGCGCGCGCTCGACCAGCGGTGGTGCAGCAAGCCCGAGATGCTGCAGGCGCTGCCGCTCTCCGATGACACGACGCCCTACAATCCGTACTCGCTCGGCACCGTCCTGGCAGCGGCGCTCTGGACGGCGGGGCAGGCGACCTCGCCCGACGCCCTGGCCCAAGGGGCGCTGGCGTCGCTGCCCGGCATCAAGGCGGCCGCGGCCACCGGCTCGGGGAAGATCTCGGTCTCCGACGTGCTGAACGCCATCGTCGCCGCCACCTCCAGTGACTCGCGGCCCGCCCTCTGCGGCATCCTGCTCGACCGGTTCGCGCAGGTGGCGGTGACCGACTTGCCGTCGTGCGCGGGCGGCGTGGTCAAGCCGGCCGATCGCTGCGCCTGCGACAACCCGGGCGCGCCAGGGTGCGGATAGTGAGGCCGCTCCCGCGTCGCGCCCCGTTCCTGCTCGTGGTCGCTCTGCTGGCGGGCCCGTCCGGGCAGGCGCTGGCCGCCGACGAGGAGCCGACGCCGTTCTGGCTGGCACCGGAGGGCGACAAGCCCGCGGTCGCGCCGCCGCCGCGGAAGAAGGTGCGGCGGCCAAAGCCGAAGCCCGTTGAGGACGAGCCTTCCGATCTGCTGCCGCCCGAGCGGCCCAAGGAGAAGCCGCGGCGCGCCCGGCGCAAGCCCGAGACGGTGAAGAAGCAGGACCAGCGCAAGCGCACGGCCGAGGACGAGGCGTCGGCCGTGCTCGAGCAGATCGACCCGCCGCGCAAGCGCAAGAAGAAGGCCGCGCCGGTCCAGGGCGCAAGCGGCGGGCCCGTGCCGGAGCCCGAGCTGCCCGCCATCGTCGCGCCGCCGCCCTCGACGCTGGCCCGGCCCAAGCTGGAGGAGCCGCCCCCCGGGCGGCCAGCGCCATCCGCGCAACCTCCGGCGAGACCGCCCGAGGAGGAGCTGCTCGTGCAGCCTTCGCGCGCGCGGCCGGTGCTGGTCCCTGCCTCGCCCGCGCCGGTCGTCCAGCAGGCGCCGCCGCCGCCAGCGCCGATCCTGACGCCGCCGCCGAGGCCGCCAGAGCCGGCGCCGCTCGCGCGCGAGCCCGTCGCGCAGCCCCCTGCGGCCAGAGCGCCGCCCGCTCCGGCCGCCGAGCTCAGGCCTCCTGTCGTCGCGCCCGGCCCGCGAGAAGAGGCGGCCGCGACCCAGGGCCGCGCCATCGCCGAGCTCGAGCAGCCCGCGGAGCTGACCGCGCGGCGCTCGCCCAGCACCGAGCTCACGGTGGGCGCCTTCGCCGGGCTCTGGAGCTCGAACGCCGCGGTCGGCGGCCGGCGCTTCGATCTGGTCTACGGCGCGCGCCTCTCGGCCGAGCTGTTCGGTGGCTTCTCTGCAGAGCTGTCCGTCGCCAGGTCCGGGGTCAACACCGGCAACCCCTACGCCGCGGCCTCGACCAGCCGCATGCTCCTCGGCGCGCACGGCGGCTACTGGCTCTACGATCAAGGCGGCCTCCTCGCCGTCCAGGCCGGCGGCGGGCTCGCGGCGTCGCTCTCGTCCACCAGCTACTCGTTGCAGGACCCGGGCCTCGAGCCGCAGGCGCTCGGCAGCGGCTCGGTGTGGAAGCTCGCCCCCGAGATCTCCGCCTCGCTGCGCCTGCACCCGCTGCGCTTCCTCGAGCTGCGCCTGGACGCCGCGGCCTACTATCGCGACGGGCGGCTGGAGCTCTTGCCCAGCCTCGGCGCCGGCGCTTGGGTGGCCTTCTAGGCCGCGCCAAGGTCTTGCGAACGCTGGCGGGTACACGGTTGCTCTGCGATACTGAATCGACCCAGGAGGGATGACGTGCTCGTTCGCCTTCTATTGGCAGCATTGATCTGCGCGCCCGCGGTCGCCCACGCCGACGACAAGGGCGAGATCGACTGGTCGCGCCGGGTGATCAAGGCGCGCGGGCAGGGCGCGCCGGACCTGAGCGCGCCAAGCATCTCGGTGGCGCGGCTCGGCGCCGAGCGGGCCGCCAAGGCCGACGCGATGAGGAACCTCCTCGAGCTGCTCAAGGGCGCGACCGTCACCGGCGGCGGGCAGGTCAACACGCTCTTGCAGAACGACGCGGCCCTGCGGACCCAGGTGACCGGCGCGCTGCGCGGCTTTCGCGTCGCGCCGGGCCTGCCTGGCCACCCGAACCCCCACTACTACTCCGACGGCGGCGTCGCCATCGACGTCGAGCTGCCCATCGATTCCCTGCCCGAGGAGCTGCGCAAGGGGCTGAAGGCTCCCGCGGGCTACGCTCCGGCAGGCGAGGCCAAGGCAGAGGGCGCAGCTTTCGTCATCGACGCGCTCGGCCTGGGCAGCCCCGAAGGCGACCCGCGGCTGGCCGATGCCGCCGGCGAGCGGCTCTCTGTCGAGGTGATGGGCGTCATCCACTCGATGGACGGCAAGCCCACCGCCGTGGCCTCCGCGCCGGAGCTTCGCGCCCGCAAGATCCGCGGCGCCGACGTCGTCATCTCCGACCAGGACGCCGCGCGTGTCAGGGCCGCGATCTCGGCCGGCGGCGCGCGCGTCCTCTTCGTTTACTGATTTTATCGATTCGGGAGATTCGCAAATGTCCAAACACCGAGCCGCTCCGGCGGCCCTGCTGGTGCTGACGCTCTTGTCCGCGGGCGCGCGGGCCGAGGACGTGCGCGTGCAGGAGGCCACAGGCCAGGCCGCCGTGCTCTCCGGCGACAAGCCCGCGGCGCGCGAGAAGGCCATCGAGGACGCCCTGCGCCAGGCCGTGTCGATGTCCGCCGGCACGCAGGTGACCAGCACCACCGAGGTCGAGAACTTCCAGACCAAGCTGGACGAGATCCTCACGCGCGCGTCGGGGTTCGTGAAGAAGTACGAGATCGTCAAGGAGGGCATGGACGGCGACGTGGTGCAGGTGACCATCCGCGCCCAGGTGAAGATGGCCGAGCTCGACAAGGACCTCGAGGCCGCGGGCCTCTTGATGAGCCGCAAGGGCAAGCCGCGCACCATGCTGCTGCTCGCGGAGCAGAACATCGGCATGACCGGGCCCTATGCGCCCTGGCGCTCCGAGTCCAGGCAGGTCGGCTTCGATCTGCGCATCGCCGAGAACGTCATGCTCGACGAGCTGCAAAAGAAGGGCTTCAAGGTCATCGATCCGGAGATCGCGGCCGACAAGGCCGCCAAGGTCTCGGGCATCACCACCGAGATCACCGCGACGCAGGCGCGCGAATTGAAGAAGCTGACCGGCGCCGAGGTGATCATCCTCGGCCGCGTGATCGCGCTCTCGCGGGGCAGCATCGGCGACCTCGGTCCCGAGTGGCGCTCGTGCACGGCGACGATGAGCGCGCGCGCCGTGAACACCGACAACGGCGACGTGCTCGCTTCGGCGGACGCGACGCAGCAGGCGGCCTCGCTTGACGACCTGACGTGCGGCAAGGAGGCCATCAAGAAGGCGACCAAGGCCTTCACCTCCGACATCACCGGCAAGATCCTGGCGCGCTGGAACCAGGACGTCTCGGGCGGCAACGCGGTGAAGGTGACGGTGAAGGGCCAGTCGCTCGGCCAGGTGAAGCAGTTCCGCAAGGGGCTGGGCTCGTTCATCCGCGGGGTCAAGAGCGTCAACCAGCGGTCCTTCAACGACGGCACCGCCGAGCTCGAGGTGACGCTGGTCGGCTCGACCGAGCAGTTCGCCGAGGAGCTCGAGGCCAAGAAGCTCGGCGAGTTCAGCGTCAAGGTGAAGAACTATTCGGCGAACACGGTGGACGTCGAGCTGGCCGGAAAGTGATGCGCGCGGCGCTCCTCTCGCTGCTGGCCGGGGTCGCCTGCGCGGGGCCGTCGCTGCGGCACGTTCCCGACGGGTACGCGCGCATCGCGCTGGCCTGCCAGGACGGCGGCGCGGAGGTGACCGTCGATGGCGCGCCGGCCGGCAAGGCAGAGGACTACAAGGGCGGGGCGGGGCGGCTGCTCTTGAAGCCCGGCTGGCATCGCATCGAGCTGCGGGGCGCCTCGGGCGCGCTGGCCGTGCGCGAGGCGCTCCTGGGCGCGGGCGATGACGTGTCCATCTCGGTCGTGCTGCCCGCAGGCCGGAACGGAGGGATCCGATGAAGCGCGGACCGAACTGGCTTCTCGTCTTGTTGCTGCCGCTCGCGCTCCTCGCGAATCCGGGGGCGCGGCTCCTCGGGGCTGCACCTCCCGCGCGCGTCGCCTTCCTCGAAGGCACGGCCGAGCGCGAGCTCAAGGGCGAGAAGTCGCCGCTGGCGAAGGGCGCCGCGCTGGCCGAAGGCGACGCCATCCTCACCGGCGAGCAGGCGAGGCTCGAGATCAAGTTCGCCGACGAGAGCCTCCTGCGCCTGGGCCCGAGCGCGCGGCTGGAGCTGACCGCGACCCACTTCGGACGCAAGGCGGGCGAGCGGAAGATGACCGCGAAGCTCTGGTTCGGGAAGGTCTGGGCCAAGGTGACGAGCGTGATCTCGCGGGACGCGCAGTTCCAGATCGAGACCGAGAACGCGGTGGCCGGCGTGCGCGGCACGACCTTCCGGGTGGACGCGCGGGCCGACAAGAGCGTGCTCGTGCGCGTCTACGCGGGTGCGGTCGCGGTGGCGAAGAATGCGCCGAGCTACGCCAGCGACAAGCCGGGCGACGCGCGGCGCGAGGTGGCCGGACCCGACGAGGTGAGCCGCGACCAGTGGGAGCATCTGGTGGGGCGGCAGATGGAGATCGTCATCGCCGCCGACGGCACGCCCGGCGCCCCCGCGAAGTTCGACGCCGAGAAGGATGGCGAGGACGACTGGGCCATCTGGAACCGCTCCCGTGACCAAGAGCGGCCCGTCAGCAAGTGATCTTCAACGTTCCAAACGTCCTGACCTTCGCGCGGCTCCTCGCGGTGCCGGTCTTTGCCTGGCTCTTCTTGACCGATCGGCTGGGCGCGGCGCTGCTCGTCTTCATCGCCGCCGAGATCACCGACGTGCTCGACGGCGCCCTCGCGCGCCTCTTGCGGCAGTTCACGCGCCTGGGCGCGGTGCTCGACCCGGTGGCCGACAAGCTGCTCGGGCTGACGGCCATGTCCTGCCTGACGTTCACGCACCGGATGCCGCTCTGGCTGTTCGTCGCGGCGCTCTTTCGCGACACCTGCATCACCGCGGCGGTCTACCTCCTGACGCGATCGGGGCGCAGCTTTCCGGCGCGGCCGACGCGCTTTGGCAAGTACGCCACGTTCTTCCTCGGCGCCACGGTCTTCATCGCGCTCGCCCACGCCGCGAGCCCTGCCACCGCCGATGCGCGGCCGGCCATCTTCGCCCTCAGCGTGATCGCGGCGGAGTGCCTGGCGGTGAGCTGGGCCCAGTACCTCTGGACCTGGATCAAGCTGATGCGATCGCCGCCCTCGACCGCCGCCGCCTGAGACATTGGTCGCGCTGTAATCCTCAGCGCTGCTGCCGGGCAGGAGCGCTCCTGCCGCGGTGGGCCTTGATCGTACCCGCCCCGCCGCGATACCGCACGGACGCCCCTTCCTACACACGCAGTGAGGCCTCCTTGACGAACGCCACCACTCCCTCACGATTCTTCCTCCCCTTTGCAGCAGCGCTCCTGCTCGCCTCGACCGCCTCGCCGGCTGCCGAGCCGCAGGACCTCGGCCCCAAGGCGGCGACCGACGTGAAGTCGGTTTCGCTCTACCTGAAGCTCCACGATCGCGACGGTCTCGCCCGCTTCATCGACGCCTCGACCGACCCGCAGAGCGCGAGCTATCACAAGTTCCTCACCCCGGAAGAGTTCGCCGCCCGGTACTCGCCGTCGGCCGCCGAGGTGGCCGAGGTGGTTCGCCACCTGCAGCTCAACGGCCTGTCGGTCACCAGCGTCTCGAAGAGCCGGCTGGTCATCAAGGCGAGCGGCACCGTCGCCGGACTCAATCGCTATTTCGGCACCGAGCTGCACGAGTTCGCGCAGGGCCCCGAGCGCTTCCACGCGCCGACCTCGGCGCCGACCCTGCCGTCCCTGATCAGCGGCAGCGTGGCGAGCGTCGCTGGCTTGAGCAGCGCGCGCGTCTCCCGCCCGAAGACGGTGCGCGTCCCGCACGCTGAGCAGCGCAGGCCGGCTGCACCCCCCGTTCGGCCCGACGGGAGCACCGCCACGGGCATCGCCGGCCAGTACACCGTCGGCGACGTCGCCGCCTTCTACCAGCTGAACCCGCTCTACAGCCGCGGCTTCAAGGGCCAGGGCCGGACGGTGGGCATCGCCACCCTCGCCAACTTCGACCCCGCCGACGCCTACGCCTACTGGAAGGGCATCGGCTTGAAGGTCAAGCTGAACCGCATCAAGCAGGTCCATGTGGACGGCGGCGGCGACTTCAACGGCGCCGACGAGACCGCGCTCGACGTGCAGCAGTCGGGGGGACTCGCGCCGCTTGCCGACGTCATCGTCTACGACGCGCCCAACACCGACGCGGGCTTCGTCGACGTCTTTGCCGCGGCGGTGGACGACAACCTCGTCGAGACGCTCTCGGTCAGCTGGGGCAGCGCGGAGATCTTCGCCCAGCTCGGCGGCACCGACCTGAGCTTCGCGCAGGACCAGATCTTCATGCAGGCGGCAGCGCAGGGCATCAGCTTGTTCGCCGCCTCCGGGGACGCGGGCGCCTTCGACTTCAACGCCTCCAACCAGGGCAACAACCTGCCCAGCTGCGTCAACGTGCTCACGGTGGACGCGCCGTCCTCGTCGGCGTTCATCACCGCCGCCGGCGGCCTGACGCTGCCGGGCCTGCAGCGCAACGCCTTCCCGACGCCGCTGGTCTACGTCCCCAAGGTCCGCCCGTGGGGCTGGAACTACCTGGCCGAGTACATCAACACCAACTACGGCTTCCTCGGCGGCTACTATGGCCTCGCCTTCCCGGTCGGCGGCGGCGGCGGCGTCAGCGTGGACGTGAAGCTGCCCGGCTACCAGCGCAACACGCCGGGCATCAAGACCAGCGCTCCCTCGCAGAGCATCTGGTGCCAGGGCGCCGCCTCCCTCGAACACTTCCTCGACCTCCCCGACAACTTCGCGGGCCGCAATGTCCCCGACGTCTCGCTCAACGCCGATCCGTTCACGGGCTACCTGCTCTACTTCCAGGGCGGCTTCTCCAGCGGCTCGGGCGGCACCAGCTTCGTCGCCCCGCAGCTCAACGGCATCACGGCGATCATCGGGCAGTCGCTCGGTACCCGCCTCGGCCTGCTGAACCCGGCGCTCTACCGCCTGGCGCGCAACGGCTCCTACGGCAAGGACCGCGCCTTCAACGACATCACCGCGGCCGACAACCTCGGCTACCAGGCCGGCCCGGGGTACGATCAGGCCTCCGGAATCGGCTCGATCAACGCGGCGAACCTCGCGGCCGAGCTGGACCAGGCCCAGGTCGGGGAGAAGTAGCGCTCGGAAGTGTCTTGACCAGCGGGGCGGGCCTTGCTAACTAGCCCGTCCCGTTTAGGGTCCTTAGCTCAGCGGTAGAGCACTACCTTGACACGGTAGGGGTCACTGGTTCGATCCCAGTAGGGCCCACCAAGCTTAGAGCGCGAGCCCGGTCGAGTGGCCGGGCTCGCGTCGTTTTGGAGGTCCCGATGGATGGCTCGTTGACGATCACGCTCCCCGACGGCTCGCAAAAAGAAGTCGCGCCCGGCACCACCGTGGCTGACTTCGTGCGAGTCCAGATCGGCGCCGGCCTCGCCAAGGCGGCGCTGTTTGCGAAGCTCGACGACGAAGAGCTGGATCTCACGCGCCCGCTCACCCGGGGCGGCAAGCTCACCATCTACACGAGCAAGAGCAAGGAAGGCCTGGACCTGATCCGGCACGACGCCGCGCACCTGCTCGCGAGCGCGGTGCAGCGGCTCTTTCCGGGCACGCAGGTGACCATCGGCCCCTCGACCGACGAGGGGTTTTATTACGACTTCTTCCGCGAGCAGCCTTTCACGCCCGAGGATTTGCAAAAGATCGAGGCGGCCGCGAACGAAGAGGTGAAGAAGGACCTGCCCTTCGTGCGCAAGGAGGTCACCAAGGACGAGGCGCTGGCCCTCTTCGCCAGGCTCGGCGAGAAGTTCAAGTTGGAGATTATCGAAGACATCTTTGCCAAGGGCGCAAAGACGCTGACGCTCTACAGCCACGGCGACTGGACCGACTTCTGTCTGGGGCCGCACGCACCCACCACGGGCCGGACGGGCGTCATCAAGCTGCTGAGCGTGGCGGGCGCGTACTGGCGCGGCGACCACAGGAATCCGCAGCTGCAGAGGATCTACGGGACGGCGTTTTTCGATAAGAAAGATTTGGACGCCTGGGTCAAGCAGCAGGACGAGGCGAAGAAGCGCGACCACCGGAAGCTCGGCAAGGAGCTCGATCTCTTCCACTTCCATCCCTTCGCGCCCGGCGCGGCGTTCTGGACCCACAAGGGCACGCTGCTCTACAACGTGCTCTCGAACGCCATGCGCGGCCTCTGCCTGCGCAACGGGTACCAGGAGGTGAAGACGCCGCTGATGTACAGCAAGGGCCTCTGGGAGCTGAGCGGCCACTGGGGCAAGTACAAAGAGAACATGTTCTTGATCCAGGACAGCGAGACGCTCGAGCACAACTCGTCGCTCAAGCCGATGAACTGCCCCTCGCACTACCTGCTTTACCAAATGAAGAAGCACTCGTATCGGGAATTACCGATTCGCTACCACACCCAGGACGTGCTCCACCGCAACGAGGCCACCGGCGTGCTCTCGGGCCTGACGCGGGTTCGGCAATTTCAACAAGACGACGCGCACATCTTCATTACCGAATCGCAAATCGCCGACGAGGTGGGCCGCCTCGCGAGCTACATCGACAAGGTCTACAAGGCGCTGGGCCTCGGCTACACCGCCAAGTTCTCGACGCGGCCGGCGCAGCGGCTGGGCTCCGACGAGATGTGGGATCGCGCCGAGGCGGGCTTGAAGAACGCGCTGGAGAAGCTGGGCCTGCCCTATGAGCTCAAGGAGGGCGACGGCGCCTTCTACGGCCCCAAGATCGACTACGACGTGTCCGACTCGATCGGTCGCAAGTGGCAGCTCGGCACCATCCAGCTCGACTACCTGGCGCCCGAGCGGTTCGACCTGCACTACGTCGGCGACGACAACACCATGCACCGCCCCGTCGTCATCCACCGCGCCATCTACGGCTCGTTCGAGCGCTTCATCGCCATCCTCATCGAGCACTTCGCCGGCAACTTCCCCGTCTGGCTGGCGCCGGTGCAGGCGCGCGTCATCAACATCAGCGAGCGCCACCTGGACTGGAGCCGCGCCGTGCTGGCCGAGCTGACCGCCAAGGGGTTGCGCGTCGAGCTCGACGAATCGAATGAAAAGCTCGGCGCCAAGATCCGCAACGCCCAGCTGGCCAGGATTCCGTACACGCTGGTGGTCGGCGACAAAGAGGTGGAAGGCAAGGGAGTCTCTCCGCGCAAGCACGGCGAAGGAAAAGAGGCGGACCTGGGCTTCCATGAGCTGGGGGCCTTCGCCAGCAAGCTCGCGGCCGAGGCGCAGGTTCCCTATTAATCGAATTGGCGTTCCATCCGACTTGACAGAGGGAGCGCCCCGGCTAGATTGCGCAACTCCGTTCGCCTAGACTGAAGCTTCATCCTCAAAACGCATTGCCAAGGAGTTCGTCATTCGGGACGCACGCACCAATCGCCGCATCCGCGCTCGCGAGCTACGAGTCATCGGCCCCGAGGGAGAACAGCTCGGAGTGCTGACGCTCGACCAGGCGCTCGCCAAGGCCGCCGAGTTCGCGCTCGACCTCGTCGAAGTCTCGCCCATGGCCAAGCCGCCAGTCTGCAAGATCATGGACTACGGCAAGTTCAAGTACGAGACGAAGAAGAAGGCCAACGAGGCCAAGAAGAAGCAGACGGTCGTCAAGCTCAAGGAAGTGAAGTTCCGTCCCAAGACGGAAGAGCACGACTACGCGTTCAAGGTGAAGGCCGTGCGCGAGTTCCTCTCCGAGGGGAACAAGGCGCGCATCACGGTCATGTTCCGCGGCCGCGAGATCACCCACCGCGAGATCGGGCAGGCCATCCTCACCCGCATCTCCAAAGAGCTCACCGAGATCGCCGTGGTCGAGCAGTCGGCGCGCCTCGAAGGCCGGCTCCTCTTCATGATCCTGGCGCCGAACCCGCGCTGGGTGCAGTCGCAGAAGAGCAAGGCCCAGGCGCAGCCCTCGGCGCCCAAGCCCGCCGCGGCCGCAGCAGCAGCGCCCGCCGCCGGCGCCACGGCCACCGCGGCCCCTGCAACTCCTCGCGCCGATGGCGAGAAGGAAGCCGCCGCCGCCGCCGCGCCCACCGTTCCGCCTCCGGCAGCGCAGCCGCGCCCGGCCGAGGCCGCGCCCAAGACCTGAATTTCCGCAAAACTGGTTGCTTCCCGGAGCAGTCCTGGTGTAGACGGGCCCGCTCCGGAGCGCACAGCTCGCGCCAGCAAGGAAGAACGAGTCCATGCCGAAGATGAAGACGAAGAGAAGCGCCGTGAAGCGCTTCCGGTCCACCGGGACGGGCAAGATCAAGTGCGGCCGCGCCAACAAGCGGCACAACTTGCACCACAAGGCCCCGAGGCGTCGTGCCGGCCTGCGCAGCAACCTGATCCTCACGCGGCGCGACGAGAAGCACCTCAAGAAGGCCTTGCCCTACGGTCTGCCGAAGTAATTTTCGATAACCCGCCACACACGCCGCAACTGAAATCGCCCGCGGCGGGCCTCCGGGAGACCCCCGGTGGTGGTCTAGAAAGAGAGTGACACAATGCGCGTCAAGCGTGGGTTCAAGGCACGTCGCCGTCGCAATCGGGTACTGAAGCTCGCCAAGGGCTTCCGCGGCCGGCGCAACGGCTGCTACAAGCGCGCGGTCGAGGCGGTCGAGCGCGCGATGATGCAGAGCGCGAAGGGCCGCCGGATCCGCCGCCGCGACTTCCGCTCGCTCTGGATCGCGCGCATCAACGCCGCCGCGCGCCAGGTGGGCCTCAGCTACTCGCGCCTGATCAACGGGCTCAAGAAGGCGAACATCGTCATCGACCGCAAGGTGCTGTCGGACATCGCCATCGCCGACCCGCTCGCGTTTGCCGCCATCGCCAAGAAGGCGGCCTAAGCGCATCGATTGGCAGCATGACAATCGACAGCCAGGGGCCGAAAGGGTCCCTGGCTGTTCGCATTTGTGGGGTTTGAAATGATCGCCGATTTGCAAAACCTGCTCGCCGAGGCAACCGCAGAGCTCAGCACCGCGCGCGACCAGGGCCAGATCGAGGCCGCGCGGGTCAAGTACCTGGGCAAGAAGGGCGCGCTCTCGCTGGTGCTGCGCGGGATGGGCAAGCTCGCGGCCGAGGAGCGCCCCAAGGTCGGCGAGCTGGTCAACACGGTCAAGTCCGGCCTCGAGCGGCTGCTCGAGGATGCGCAGCGAGACGTCTCCAGGCAGTCGCTGCTCGCTGAGCTGCAGAAGCCCAAGCTCGACGTCACGCTGCCGGGTCGCACTGCGCGCCGCGGACATCGACACCCCGTCTCGCAGGCGCTCGATGACCTCGTCGAGATCTTTGCGCGGCTCGGGTTCCACACCGCCACGGGGCCCGAGATCGAATGGGACCTCTACAACTTTGAAAAGTTGGGAATGCCGGCGGACCATCCTGCGCGCGACATGCAGGACACCTTCTATCTCGACATGGAGCGCGCGCCGCTGCCGCCGCCGGGGTCTCCGCCGACCGAGGGCGCCCAGCGCGGGCTGCTCTTGCGCACGCACACGAGCCCCGTCCAGGCGCGCACCATGCTCGGGCAATGGCCGCCGGTGCGCATCATCGCGCCGGGCAAGGTGTATCGCTGCGACTCGGACATCACGCACACGCCGATGTTCCACCAGATCGAGTGCCTGCACGTCGAGGCGGGCCTGACCATGGCCCACCTGCGCGGCACGCTCGACGCCTTCATGAAGGCCTTCTTCGGCCCCTCGACCAAGACGCGGCTGCGGCCGAGCTACTTCCCCTTCACCGAGCCGTCAGCCGAGGTGGACGTCTCGCACCCGGCGTGCGGCGGCAAGGGCTGTCGGATTTGCAAATTTACCGGTTGGCTCGAGGTGCTCGGCGCCGGCATGGTCAACCCCGACGTCCTGGCCGCTTGCGGCTATGACCCGGAGCGCGACACCGGCTACGCCTTTGGCACCGGCATCGACCGGCTCGCGATGTTGCGCCACGGCGTCGACGACCTGCGCCTCCTCTTCGAGAACGACGTCCGCTTCCTGGAGCAGCTCTGATGAAGGCCTCGCTCAAGTGGCTGCGCGAGCTCGCGCCCGGCTCGCTCACCGACGAACAGATCATCGACGGACTGACCGCCGTGGGCCTCGAGGTCGAGGGCCGCGAGAAGCGCACCCTGGGCCCGGGCGCTGCGCAGATCGTGGCCGCGCGCGTGGTCAGCCGCGAGCCGATCGAGGGCTCCGATCACTTATCGATTTGCAAAGTGGACGACGGGCAGGGCGTGCATCAAGTGGTCTGCGGCGCAGAGAACTATCAAGCGGGCGACGTGGTGCCGATGGCGCGCGTCGGCGCGGTGCTGCCAGACGGCAAGGCGATCACCAAGGCGAAGCTGCGCGGGGTGGAGAGCGAGGGGATGCTCTGCTCGGCGCGCGAGCTCGGCCTCGGCGACGATCACAGCGGGCTTTTGCAATTGCCGAAGGATTCGCAAATCGGTCAGCCGGTCGAGGAGCTGCTCGGGCTTCCCGATCTGATCATCGAAGTCAACGTGACGCCGAACAGGCCGGACGCGCTCTCGCACGTCGGCATCGCACGCGAGGTGACCGCGCTCTCGAGAGGGGCGCTGCGACTGCCTGCCGGCGCGCCGCGAGAAGAGGGAACGGCCACCAGCGCGCTGGCCAGGGTCGACCTGGAGGACGCCGCGGGCTGCCCGCGCTACGTGGCGCGGATTGTCGAACATTGTCGAATCGGCCCGTCGCCCCTGTGGGTGCAGGAGCGGCTTGCCGGCTGCGGCATCCGGCCGATCTCGAACGCGGTGGACGCGACCAATCTCGTCTTGCTCGAGATCGGCCAGCCGCTGCACGCCTTCGACCTCGACAAGCTGGCCGGCGCGCGCATCGTCGTCCGCCGCGCGAAGCAGGGCGAGCTCCTGGTCACGCTCGACGGCAAGGAGCGAGCGCTGCACGAGGACGATCTGGTCATCTGCGACGCCGAGAGGCCCGTGGCGCTGGCCGGCGTGATGGGCGGCCTGACCAGCGAAGTGACCGAGGGCACCACGCGCATCCTGGTCGAGAGCGCGGTCTTTGCACCCGCCAGCGTCCGCCGGACCTCCAAGCGGCACGGGCTCCGCAGCGAGGCGTCACACCGCTTCGAGCGCGGCGTCGACGAGCGCGCGACCGAGCTGGCCGCTGACCGGTGCGCGAAGCTGATCGCCGAGCTCTGCTCAGGCACGGTGCGGCCCGGCCGCATCGACAGATATCCGGCGCCAAAGCCGCTCGCGCGCATCTGGGTGCGGCCGGCGCGCGTCAGCGGCATCCTCGGCACGCCGGTCGCGGCCGCCGAGATCGACGAGCGGCTCGCCTCGCTTGGCCTCGTCCCGGTCGGGGGCGACGCCGAACGGCGGCAATGGGAGGCGCCCCCCTGGCGCGGCGATCTCACTCGCGAGATCGACTGCGTCGAGGAGATCGCGCGCACGCGGGGCTACGACACCATTCCAATCGACATCCCCAAGGCGGGCGTCGGCGAGACGGCTGCGCGGAGCGTGGAGTCTTCCGCCACCGCGGCGGCGCGCTCGGCCCTGTCGGCGCGCGGCTATGACGAGGTGCTGAACTACAGCTTCTGCGCGGAGAAGGATCTGCTCGCGCTCACGCCGTCCTCGTCGGGCGTGGCCAAAACCCTTCCCCTTCGGGTGGCGAATCCGCTCACGGTCGAGCAGGGCGCGATGCGAACGTCCCTGCTCGCGGGTCTCTTGCGCAACGCGCACCACAACCTGGCGCGCGGAAGCGACGACTTGCGGCTCTATGAGCTTGGCCGCGCCTATCTGCCGCGCGCGAACGAGCTGCACCCCGCGGGGCCGCTGGCCTGGCCGGTGGACGAGCCGCGTCGCCTGGCGATGCTGGCGCTGGGCCGGCGGACGATGCGCCACTGGTCGCTCGGCAAGGCCGCCGATGAGCCCCTCGACTTCTTCGAGTTGAAGGGCGCGCTCGAGGACCTGCTCGAGTCGGTCGGGGCCAAGGCTGCGACGTTCGCCCCCGCGGAGGCAGCGGCCGCTCCCTGGCTCCATCCGGCGGCCGCGTGCGCGGTCTTCCTCGGCGGCAAGCTGGTCGGCGCGCTCGGGCAGCTCCATCCGGAAGTGGCCGCGCACTTCGAGCTCCCAGCGGCCACCATGGCGGCCGAGCTCGACTGGGAGCCTCTCGTTGCGGCAGCGTTGCCCGTGCGCAAGCTGCACGGCGTGCCGCGCTTTCCCGCGGTGGGCAGAGACCTTGCCTTCGTCGTCGATGAGTCGGTTCCCGCCGAGCGCATGCTGGCCGAGATCCAGGCCGCCGACGACAAGGGCCTGCTCGAGTCGGTCCTGCTCTTCGATCAGTACAAGGGCGCGCCGGTGCCCGCCGGCAAGAAGAGCCTCGCCTATGCGCTGCGCCTGCGCGCCGAGGGCCGCACCTTGACCGACGCCGACGCCGACGGCCTCTGCGCTGCCATCGTGCAGCGCGTGCGGTCCGCGCTGGGCGCCGACCAGCGCGCCTGACGCCGCTGAAAAGAAGAAGGGCCCGACCACCTGCGCGGCCGGGCCCTTCACACTTCAAATCCTGCGCCCCGCCTACTGCGGGGTGGTGACCTGGATGTCGTCGAGCCCGACGCCCCAGTCGGTGACCGAGTAGTCCGACTGCAGCGAGAAGGCGATGCGCACCTTGCTGTTGCCGGCGAACGCGCTCAGGTCGATCGAGGCCTGGGGCGCCCAGCGGTTCCAGCCCGGCGAGGTTCCCGTGCCGGTGGCGATGTTGGTCCAGGACTGCCCGTCGTCCTTCGAGGCCCAGACGTAGAACGAGTCGAAGGAGTCCTCGGTCGAGTATTTGTAGAAGAAGCTCAGCGTCGCCTTGCTCGCGCCGGCCAGGCTGAAGGCCTTCGAGATCATGAACGTGGCCGTGTTGTTCGCGTAGTTGCGGCCGATGTTCGAGCGGAAGCGGTGCGTGCCGCCGTGCGCGGCGGACGAGCTCTCGATGCCCCACTTCGGGTCGCTCGAGTTCTGCGCGTACGTGGTCCACTGGCCCATGCCCGACTCGGCGTCGTCGGAGAAGGCGACGCCGCCGGTGGAGGGCTTTGCCTTGACGGTGAGCGAGAAGGCCGCCGAGTGGCGCAGGCTGCCGCTGGTGCCGCTGATGGCGATGGCGTAGGTGCCGGCCGCGGCGGCCGCGGTGGTGGCGATCGACAGTCCGGCGCTGCCCGAGCCGGTGATCGACGCGTGGTCGAGGCTGACGGTAACGCCCGCCGGCGCGCCCGAGGTAGCGAGGGTGACGGCGGAAGTGAAGCCGGCCGAGGCGCCGACGGTGACGGTGCCGCTCGTGGAGTCCCCGGCGGTCACGGTGGCTGCGGCGGGCGAGACGACGACGGTGAAGTCCGCCTGCGCGGACGCCGTGACCACGAGGTGCACCGTGGCGGTGTGGGTCACCGTGCCGACCGTGCCGCTGACGGCGACGTCGGTCTGCGAGGCCGGCGCCGAGGCCGCCGCGCTGAAGGTCAAGGTCGCGCTGCCGGCGCCCGCGATGGTGGGAGCGCTGTAGGTCGCGGTGACGCCGCTCGGAAGGTTCGAGGTGGACATCGTGACCGGCTTGGCGAAGCCGCCGAAGTCGGTGATGCTGACGGTGGCCGTCGCGGTTCCGCCGGCGGTGACGGCGAGGTTGGTCGGGGTGGCGCTGACGGCGAAGTCAGGCACCGTGATCTGGTTCGCGGTCAGGGTGACGGTCGCCGAGTGGCTCAGGCTGCCGCTGGTGGCGGTGATGACCAGGGTGGAGGGGCCCGAGGCGGCCGCGGTGGTGGCGACGTTCAGGGTCGCCTTGCCGGTGCCCGAAACGCTGCCCGAGAAGGTACCGGTGACGCTCGCCGAGGCGCCGCCGAGGGTGAAGGTGACCGGGCCGCTGAAGCCGTTCGCGCCGGTCACCATCAAGTCGTAGCTGGCGCTGTCGCCCGCGTTGATGGTCTGCGTGGCGGGCGCGGCGGCGAGGGTGAAGTCTGCGCCGGGCGTGCCGCCGACGTTGCGCTGCGAGACGCACTTGTTCTCCGCGTTGCTCCAGGTGGTCTGGACCTTGAAGCCCGCGAGGACGGCGTTGGGGTCGCCGGCGCAGATGTCGGCGTTCTCGCCGTTGGCGTTGTCGTACCAGCCGAGCCAGCTGTCCACGTTGGTGTCGATGGCGATGCCCACGTCCGCGTCGGTGTCGGCCTCCCAGGCCTCGTGCGAATAGACGACCGTGAGGCTGTCCTGCGCGGTGCTCTCGAAGTTGCAGCCCTGGCAGTTGGGGTACGGCAGCACGATGTAGCGGATCAGCCCGCCGGTGCCGCGCGTCGTCTGCACGGTGTTGTGGTAGCCGCAGAAGGTGGTGCAGCTTCCGTCGGTGCCCATGGTGATGCTGACGCCCGGCGGGAAGTGGAGGGTGTAGAGGGTGTTGATGGTCGGGGCCGCGACGAGGCCCGCCTGGATCCAGCTGTCGATGGTGGTGCGGATCTGGTCGTTGGTGATGGTCTTGCTCGCGCCGCCAGGCTCGCCGCTGATGACCTTCTCGCCCGAGAACGTGCCGGTGTTGATCTTGACGCCGTTCTTGCCGGTGTACTCGATGATCGCGCTGAGGAACTCGGGCATCGGCAGCACGGCCTGGGCGAACTGGTTCATGTGCTGCCGCTCGGCGAGGCCCGCGCCGTTGGTCCAGTAAGCGCCCCAGAAGATGTTCGTGTACGTCGGGTGCTCGATGACGTTGCCGCCGAAGTAGGCCAGCTTCGCGCCGGTGGGGGCGCCGACGCTGACGTTGCTCTTCAGCTTCATCGAGCCCTTCACCGGCATCAGGCCACGAAGCGTGGGAGCTGCGGCGGTCGGCGCGGTGAGCGCCTTGCCGTCCGAGTTGCCGTCGCGGGTGGAGAGATCGGCGTCGCCTTGCTGCGACGAACAGGCAGCGACCGACAGCGCAAGGATGGCTGCTGCGGCTGCGGCGAGGGACCTGCTCGGAACCAACTTCATTGTTCTCTCCGTTTGTCGGCGAGCGAGGGACCTGTCGCTCGCGGGCAAAACGAGGGTAGCCGCCGCCTGTGTAGGAATCATCGGGCAATAGGAGGAGAGGTAGGTCAGCTAAGTGTCTGTGAGACATGTAAGTCATGATTCCCTGAGAACGGGTAAGACAACAGCGCTATCTAATAATTTCAGTTGAATCGACACGTGCCACGCACGTTGCCGGATATGTACAAGTAGGCAAAAAACGACCTTGGCGTACAATTCATCTAGCCCAAGGTCTGTATTTCGGCCGGAGCGACCAGGCGACTCTCGCGCGCGCGAACGTCTGCATTTGGACTTGGCCGCGAGTCCGGCTAGGCTATTGCGCCATGACGAAGGCCGACATCATCGAAAGCGTGTGCAAGGACGTGGGCTTCTCCAAGAAGGAGTCGGCCGAGATCGTCGAGATGGTCTTCGACACCATCAAGGACACGCTGGAGAAGGGCGAGAAGATCAAGCTCTCGGGTTTCGGCAACTTCGTCGTCCGCGAGAAGAAGTCGCGCGTAGGCCGCAACCCGCAGACCGGGCAGGAGATCGAGATCAGCGCCCGCCGCGTGCTGACCTTCCGCCCGTCGCAGGTCCTGAAGAACGCGCTCAACGTCGGTTAGAATTCGGTCGCGCGCGGTCGCGGAAGGCGTTGACGCCGCCCGGCCCTGGTGCTACTTCCGTCCGCCCCGCAGGACCCCACGCGGGGAGACGGCAGTACGTGCCGGGGCGTAGCGCAGCCTGGTAGCGCACTTGCTTGGGGTGCAAGTGGTCGCTGGTTCGAATCCAGTCGCCCCGACTCTAAGAGGCCCCTGATGCTCCTCGGTAACTCGAGCGGCGTCAGGGGCCTCGATTTTTGGCGTTGAGGCCTTTGGCAGTGACTCCGGTTTGACATGTACGGCACGCTGCCGTACACAAATGTGATGTCGTCTTCGGGTCGCAGAACGCATCCTCGCGAGCAGAAATCGGAGCGTATGGAGCTCCGCGTGGCGCCGTCCGTCCGCAAGCTGATCGAGCGGGCGACCGCCGTCTCGGGACTTGCCGCGGGCGACCTCGCGTACGCGGGCGCGCGTCGTGTCCTTGAGGAGCACGAACGCATGGTGCTCCTCGGCGAGGACCGCGAGGCCTTCCTGAAGGCCGTCTCCAAGCCGCCGCAGCCGGCGCCCCGTCTGGTGGCGGCCCTGCGCAGGCACGCCGTCGAGAACGGCTGATCCCAGTGCCCATCCGGCTCGAGCCGCTGGATCGCCAGCATGACCGAGCTGCATTCGTCTCAGGGGTCGAGGCCCTCGACGACTGGTTCCGCACCCGCGCGACGCAGGACCAGCGGCGCCACGTCGCACAGGTCTTCGTTGCCCTCGACGAGGAGGGCATCGTCGGTTTCTATAGCCTGAGCATGTTCACCCTGACCCTCGAGACCCTGCCCGAGAGATTGGCGCGCAAGCTTCCAAGGTACGACGCCATCCCGGCGGCGCTCATCGGCCGGCTCGCCCGCCACGAGCGCGCGAAGGGCTCGGGCATCGGCGATCTGCTCGTTGCCGATGCCGTGAGGCGTGTTCTGGCTGCTGCCGAATCCGTCGCCGCGTACGCCATCGTCGTGGACGCGCAGGACGACAAGGGTCGCAAATTCTACCAGTCCCACGGGTTCATTTCCCTTCCGTCGCGACCAAACCGATTGTTCCTCCTGACCGAGACTGCCGCGGCAGCGTTGGTGGCGGCGACGCCGGGCAAGGGGTAGGTGCCACATGGCAGACCCCGGCGAATTGACGCTCTATCGGGGACCCAATCAAGATTTCGTGGAGGCTCTGATCGATTCGGATCGAGTGGCCGAGCCTCGTGGGTGTCTGGCTTGCGGCGCCTACTCGCAGCCGTGCTGCACGTTGGCGAGCTCGCCGCGTCCGTCGATGGTCCAGACGTCGAGCTTGTCGCCGAGCGTTGCCACTGCGCACGAGCGCGGGAAGCCGTCGTCCGGCGGCGCGCCCAGCCTCTTGCAGGGGTTGTCCTCACCGGGCGGAGCGCACCCGGCGGCGGTGCAGGCGAGGCACTTTCCGTCGATGCAGTAGCTGTAGCGGGTGCCGCGGTCGGGGGCGAAGCCGATCTCGTCGAACATCCCGAATCGATCTTTCTCGACCTTGAAGGCGGTCTGCGCCAGATTGAGCGCCTTCAGATTCGCGCGCGCCTCCGACTGCTTCGAGCGGCACTGGAACTTGATGAAGTTGGGAACCGCGATGGCCGCCAGCACGCCCGCCACGGCCACGGCCGGGAGCAGGCTGCTGCCTGAGGTCACCTCGCGAATCAGCGGCTCGGGGAGGCCGAGCTCGGCGGTCAAGGCGCCTCCGCTGCGAGAGATGGAGATTGATTTCCGCACCGCCGCGTAATGCCCGTCGCGGTCGAGCAACCGCTCGAGCGTGAGCGCCGCCGTGCTCGCCTTCAACGACGGCGGCGCCTCGGCGTCGCTCGCCACCGCGCGCTGTGAGCCCTCCAGCACCGGCCCGAAGACCGCGCGCGTGCGCTCGTGCGCCTCGTCGAGCTTTTGCAGGCCCTGGCGCAGCACCTGCTCGACCTTCTCGGCAGCGAGCGGGCTGTCTGCTCTCAGCTCCGCGCGCAACTTGAGTCCGGCGTGACCGGCTAGAGTCAACTCAGCCTGACCAAAGGGCGGCAACTCAACCTTCAGGCGCAACAGCGCGTCGCTCGCGGTCGGCGTACTGGCTGAAGGCGCGGCCTGGCCGAGCGAGCGCAGCGCCGCCTCGGTCCCGATGGCGAGATAGCCTGGGCCCACCGCTTCGCAGACTTCGCTGGGCAGCGACGCGAACGAGAAGCACACCAGCGCGCCGCGCGCCGTTGCTTTGACGCCAGCGGAGGCGCGCGCCAGCGAGGCCACGCCGCGCAGGTACTCGGCGTTGGCCGCTTCGCTGCCATCGACCGCGACGACCACCAGCGCGGTCTTCAGGATTTGGTCGGGGCCCATCGCCGGGCTCCCGCGGAGCAAGAGGCCCCAGCGCCGCACGAGGGGAAAGTCGCCCCACTCGCGCCAGAGGCCGAGCGCGACGGCGAAGCGGACGAGCGGCTCTCCTTCGGGGCCAAGCTGGCTGGCCGCGGCCGGCAAGACCGCGAGGAGGAAATCGAGCCCCGCCGGCTTGTGATCGCGCTCGTCGCTGGAGGCGAAGCCAAGCTCGCGCAGCACCTCGACGTCGATCACCAGGGACGCGCCGGGGCCCGCCAGATCGGCGCGGGCCAGGATCGCCGCGGCCTCGGGCGAGATGGCGCGCGGGTGATAGCGACCGCTTGCGCTCGACGCGCCGGTCCTCTGGCCAGTGGCGCAGGCGGCGAGGAGGAAGCAAGAGAGGAGGGTGGCGAGGCGCAAAACGCAGGTCATCGCTCTCTCTAGCACGCGCTTTGGGAGGGGTTGGGAATGGTTGAGTTGGCTTCCCCGTGACCGAAGGCCGAGTGCGGCGATCCCACCGTGTCAATCTTCTGCGCCGCCCCTTGGGAGCTGGCACGTGCGAAGGTGGAGTCCATGAAGCACCCCGCCGACCGGGCGCTGATCGCGCTGCTCTTCTTCGTGGCGCTCGCGGCGGGCGGGTGGTTTCTGATCACGCGCATGTCGGCCAACAAGAGCATCCAGGACTGCGTGATGTCGGGGCGGCGCAACTGCGCGCCCGTCGATGACCCGTCGCCTCGGTAGCCAGACGACGGCGGCATCGTCACCGCGCCGTGCGGAAGCCGATGTTCGAGAAGCGCGCGTCGGGCGGCCAGGCGTTGCGGCTCTTGCAGGCGAGCTGCGGAGGGTGCGCGTTCCAGGCGCCGCCCCGCGCGGGCCGGAGCGCTGGCGAGCCCTCGTAGGTCCCGGCGCACCACTCCCAGACGTTGCCCGCGCAGTCGAGGAGGCCATGCGGGCTGGCGCCGGCGGGGAAGCACCCGACCGGCAGCGTGTGGCGCGCGCCGCCGCGGTGGTGGGCAAGCATGGGATCCCATGCATCTCCCCAAGGGAAGGCGCGGCCGTCCTCGCCGCGCGCGGCGCGCTCCCACTCGAGCTCGGTGGGCAAGCGACGGCCCGCGAAGGACGCGTACGCCTCGGCCTCGTAGCTGCTGACGCCGACCACCGGGTGGCTCGGGCCGAGGTACGCGGACCAGTCCGGCTCGCCCCAGAAGCGAGGCCGCTCGATGGCGTTCTGCCAGCGCCACTCCCAGCCCTCTTCGCTCCAGAGAGCGCGCTCGCGGTAGCCCGATTCGATAAACTTTGCAAATTGCGAAACAGTCACGGCCACCAGGTCGATTTGGTAGCTTTCGGTATCCTCGCGGGCGGGCTGGTCGCCGGCCAGGAAGGACCCCGCCGCGATCTGGACCTGCGCTCCGATGCGCGGATCGCGCTCGCCCAGCGCCCGCGCGGCCGCCACGCGCTGCTCGAGCGATCCGGAACCCGGCGTCACTGCCCTGAGGCCGCCGCCTCGTCGGCATCGACCAGGTCGCCGACCCGCGCCAGCTCGAAGCCGCGCTGGCGCAGGCCGCTGATGATGTCGGGCAGCGCCTCGCCCGTGTGCCACCCGTGGCGGTTCATGTGCATCACCACGATCGACCCCGGCCGGGCCTTGGCCAGCACCCACTTCACCATCCGCTCCTTGGTGATCTGCTTGTCCGGGTCGCCCGAAGGAAAATCGAACTCCACCGTGCGCAGCCCGAGCGTGGCGGCGAGGTCGACGAGCGGCTTGTTCAGCTCGCCGTAGGGCGGGCGGAAGAAGCGCGGCAGCTTGCCGGTCAGGGTCAAGAGGATCTGCTGCGTCCAGAGCAGCTCGTGCTCCTGGCGCTCGGGCGCCATCTCCACCATGTGCGGGTGCACGTAGGAGTGGTTGGCGATCTCGAAGAGCGGATCCTTTCCCAGCTCGCGCACGATCTCCTGGTGCGTCTCGGCCCAGCGGCCGCTCAGGAAGAGCGTCGCCGGCGTGCGGGTCTCGCGCAGGACCTTCATCACCCGCTCGTCGTAGAAGCTGCGGTCGAGCGTCGAGCAGGCGTCAAAGGTCAGCGCCACGCGCTTGCCCGCGCGCTCGGGCCGCGAGAGCGCGACGGCGGGTACCTGCTCCGGCGGCGGGAGCGGCTCGAGCTTCTGGATGCCCTGCACCGCGGCCTGCACCGACTCGGCGACCGCGAGGTGCAGGGACGTTCGCGGCAGCGAGGCGCTGACGCCTCCGGGGGCGAGCTTCGGCGGGCCCGGATCGAGCAGGACCTCGAGGGACCCCGCGTCCGGCGTGGCCGCCCGCGCGACGCCTTCGAGCATGGGCGCGTTCGAGCCCGCGACGTCGTCCAGATCCGGGACCAGATCTTCGGCGCCTTCGGGCGCGGCCACCACCTCGATCCAAACCAGCTGGGGCGTGCCCGCCGAGGTCAGCGTGCGGGTCTGCGAGAGCGAAAACGAGAGATCGGCAAGGACGCGGTCGCGGGCATCGACGGCGTAGCGCGGCGGCTGGGTGGACGGCTGCAAGGGCTGTAGGCCCGACACCTTGGCCGCGGCCGCCACCCAGAGCGGCAGCCCGCGCACCGTCTCGGGCCGCCGCCAGAGGTACAGCTTGAGCCGCTCGTCGATGCGCGCGCCGGAGTGGTCGAACTCGACATTGGGGGCGCGGCCCCCCAAAAGCAGCGGCGCATGGCTGGAGAGCCCGCCGAGGTTGAGGTGGAAGGACCAGCCGCGGTGGAGCAGCGTCGCCAGGAGCACGCGCGCGTCGGCGGAGATGACGAGCGAGACCGGCACCTCGCCTTTGGGCGACCTGGCCGCCGCCGGCATCGTCAGATGAACCCCGCTGACGCTGGCGTGGCGCTGCCCGTGGGCCGGCTCGTCGGCGACGGAGGGCAGGGTCAGGACTGCCAGGGCCAGCGCGGCGAAGGAGTGGGGGCGCATGCGTCGCCAACTCTCGCCTCGCGGCCGCCGCCGCGCAATCGGGAACCCGAAGCGAACAGAGGGCGCCCCTCGGTAGAAGGGCGCCCTCCGGTGTGCTCAGAGACTGGTGCCGCCTCGGGCTACCACTGACCCGGGAAGGTCAACGCCTTGGTGAAGTCGTAGTCGGTGGCGTTGTTGGTCAGGCTCGGCACCGCTCCAAAGACCGGGTCGCAGGGGTTTGCCTGGCCGTCGGTGGTCTCGCGGGCGCTGCCGCTGACCGTGTTGCCGGCCGGATCCTCGAGCTTCATCATCCAGTAGGCGTCCTCGTTGGCCGCGGTCGAGGCCTGCGCCGGCTGGCCGTTGTGGCAAGCGACGCCTTCCCACATCTGCCCGGCGGCCATCTGCCCGCCGGTGGCCTTGGCGTCGGCGCGGCCGTGGATGCCGCCGGTGCTCGCCTTGTACCAGCGGGCCACCGTCTGCGTGTCGGCCACCAGGTTCGACGGGTTGCTCGGGCAGAGCAGGATGAGCGAGTCGCTGAAGGTGAGCGAGCCGCCGATGCCGGGCTCGCCGAGGTGCGTGAAGCTGCCGGTGCGGGGGCCGTGGGGGTCGCCTTCCTCGGGCACGAAGTTGGTGAACGCGACCGTCAGCGTCTTTTGCACGCCGGGCGCCGGCTTGGTGGTGTCCTTGACGATCTTGCCGGTGATGGCGAGCTGGCCGGCAGCCTTCTCGCTGCTCACGACCGAGTGGAGGGCGTCGAAGTCGAAGCTGAAGCTCGCGTTGGTGGTGGTCACCGTGGTGACGGTGGCCGAGGAGACGCTGCCCGAGGCGACCTTGACGAAGGTCTCGGTGGCGGCGACCGCGGCCAGGTCCAGCTCGAAGGAGAAGCTGCCGTCGGCGTTCGCGGTCAGGGTCAGCTTGCGGTCGACGCCGTTCTTCACGCTCTCCCAGGTGCGGGTGTTGCCGGCGGAGAGCTTGGGGCTGTCGGCGACGAGATCCTTGACGTGGGCGAGCATCTTGTTCGAGTGGCGGTTGAGCCGCCCGGCGATCTCGTGGGTCCGGCTGAAGAGGTGCGGGTGGCACTTCTCGGTGGAGAGGGCCTGCTCGTCGAGGCTGGTCTGCGTCGAATTCGGCGAGGCGTCGTTGTCGTCCACCACGATGGCCACGTGATCGTAGGAAGGCGCGTTGGCCACGAACTTGGAATCGGCGATGGCTTGCTCGCTCGATCCGCCGCAGGCCGCCGCCGCCGCCGCGAGGGCACAGGCGGCGAGGGTGTTCATCACATGAATGCGTTTCATCGAAGGACTCCGTGGTTTTGGATTCGTTGCCGCTCGTGGGATTGAACACGGCAGGCGGCGCCGAGGTTAAGCCGGGCGTGCTACAGAAACCGGATGCACCTGCCCGCACCCGCACCCCCACTGCGCGGGTTCCTCTTGCGCCTGCTCTCGCGGCTGGTCGGCTTTGCGCCGCTGCGCAACCTGCTGCTCGGCAAGGTGCGGCGCGACGCCCGCATTCCCGAGCTGCCGGCGCCATGAGCAAGGACGGCATCGCACCGCTCCTCGAGGCCTTCGCCGCGCACCGCGACGACCCCGTGGCCGCGCTCGAGCGCGCGCTGCAAGCGGCCGATCGCGCGCTCGCCGACAAGGCGCTGCTGTGGCGCGTTCCCTCGGCGCGCGCGGAGGCCGAGGCGTCGCGCGCGCGCTGGCTGGCCGGGACCCCGCGCGGCCCGCTCGACGGCGCGCCCATCGTCGTCAAGGACTGCATCGACGTGGCCGGGCTGCCGACCACCAACGGCACGCGCTTTCTGCTCGCGCCCGCCAAGAGCGACGCCGCGATCGTGCAGCGCCTGCGCGCCGCCGGCGCGGTGATCTTCGCCAAATCGAACATGCACGAGTTTGGCATCCAGCCGACCGGCATCAATCCGCACCACGGCACGCCGGTGAACCCGTGGGATGCAACCCGCATCCCGGGCGGCTCGTCGTCGGGCAGCGCGGTGGCCGTGGCCTCGGGCATCGCCGCGGCGGCCATCGGCACCGACGCCGGCGGCAGCGTGCGCATCCCGGCGGCGCTCACTGGCCTCGTCGGTCTCAAGCCGACCTATGGCGCCGTGCCGGGCGAGGGCATCTCCAAGCTCACCAAGGATCTCGACTGCGCCGGTCCCCTCGGCTGGACCGTGGACGACGTGGCCGCGCTGGCCGGGGCGATGCTGGGCCGGGAGCTCGACGCCGCCGCGACCTTCGAGCGGCCGGCGCTGCTCGCCGATTTCCTCGAGGGCGCCGAGCACGAGGTGCAGCAGGCAGTGCGCTCGGCCATCGTCGAGGTGTTCGGCCGGCTCGACGAAGTGGCCTCGCCGCTCTCGCGCTGGGCCGCCGCGGTTGAGTTCGTCGTCGTCGGCCGCGACGCAGCCGAGCTGATGCGCGAGCTGATGGCCACGCACGCGGCGCAGCTCGGCGCCGACTCGCGGATGATCCTACGGCTGGGCGCGGGGCTTCCCGACGAGGATCGCCGCCGCGCCGACGCCGTGCGCGCCGCGATGCGGGTCGAGCTGCTCGCCTTGCTGCAAGTGCACGATGTCCTCTTCGCGCCCGCCGCGGGCCGCCTCGCGCCGCCGCTGCACAAGGGAGCGCAGAGCGCGGGCGAGCTGGATCCGCGCGGGCTCGCGCAGCTGGCCGCGGTGACCTTTCCGGCCAATCTCGCCGGCCTGCCCGCGTGCACGGTGCCCTGCGTGCGCACCGGCCTCCCGGTGGGTTTGCAGATCATCGGCCGGCCCGGCGGCGAGGCCCAGGTGCTGGCCGCCGCGCGCCGCGTCCAGGCCGCGTTTCCTCCCCGCCGGCCGCCGCGCTGGCACGGCGCCTGAGTCCGCGCGGCCTCACTCGGGGCGCAGCGCCGCATCCGGGGGCGCGCTGAAGAACGGCACTTCCACGCCGAAGAAGATCGACGCCGAGGTGTCGACCAGCGACAGCATCCGCTGCAGGGCAGGGAAGTTGGCGTTGCGGCTGAAGTGCTCGCGGACCTCGAGGCCGAAGCGGAGCCGCGCCGGGCTCTTCCAGCCGGGCCAATAGGTGTACTGCAGCGCCGCGAACGCAGTGGGCGTCAGGCGTGAGTAGTCGTAGGGCTGCCGCGAGGCGGGCGTCAGCGTGCCCCAGACCGAGTGCAGCCCGCCGCCGGCGCGCACCTCCCAGTTGCGGTTCAGGGGAACGACCGGGCCAAGCTCGACGCCGACGTCGGTCGCCTGGATATTGCCCTCCTTGTCGAGCGGGGCCGTCCACGATTCGGCCGTCGCTTGCACGGCGAACCAACGGCCCGCGATGCCAAGCCGCGCCATCACCGTGGGGGCGAACCCGTCGGTGCGGTGCATGGCGCCCGCGCCGCCGTCGAAGAAGCCGACGAGGCTGCCGCGCGGCGGCCAGGTGACCGTCGAGCCGACCGGCTTGACGTTGCGCGCGAGCAGCCAGCGGACCACGTCCTCGGAGTTGGAGAACTCGTGCTCGAGGAGCCGCGCCGAGTCCTTCACCGCGAGGCCGAAGGCCGCCTGGATCGACTCGCGCCCCAGGCCGAGCAGGTCGGAGCTGCCCTGCGGCCGGAGCCTCGCCACCTCGGCGTCCTCGGAGGTCGAGACGACGATGATGGGGGTGACGAACGAGCGATCGCCCTGGAGCCCTTCGAGCGTCACCGCGTCCGACTGGGCCACCGAGATCTCGAAGAGCAGGTCCGGCTCGCGCCCGGCCTCGGGTGGGCGGAAGAGGCGCCGCAGCGCCTCCGCGAAGGCCTCGCGGGTCTGGAACGTGAGCGGAATGCGACAGATGCGGTTCGACGCCGGCTGCTGCGCCGGATAGAGCCGGAAGCACCCCTTGGACTGGGTGAGGAAGAGCAGGCGCGCGGTCAGTGGATAGACGGTGGATCGCCCCGCCGTCGCCTCTTCCGCCCTGGCCGCGCAGGCCACGCCGATGCACGCGGCGAGCGCGGCGCTAGAGAGGCGGCGGGTGGGCATCCAAAATCCTCCCACTGGAGCCAAAGCCGGCGCAAGCACCGACCGCCTCGCGATCACCGAGAGCAAACCATCGGTGCTCTAGAAGTACGCGTACCGGAGGGAGACGTTCGGAACCCAGGTCGCCTTCCCCTCCGAATCCGTCTCGGGGATGATGCCGCCGATGTCGATGCCGTGGGCGAACTGCACGCGGAGCTCGAACGGACCCAGGCCGAAGTTGGCGCCGAGCACGTAGTCGGCGGTGCGGTTGGCCCAGGCCTCGGCGAGCGCCGCGTTGAAGCGATTGCCGCCGCGGTTTCGATAAGCGGTGTTGGTCTCGATGACGCCGCCGAAGTCGAGTCCGACGATGCCGGTGATGCCGCTGAAGATGGCGAAGCGCACCAGCGCGTCGAGGGGAAAAGCAAACTCGGCCTGGCTCACGTAATAGGCATCGCCGAGCAGCTTCGGATCGGTAAAGCGGAAGCCGCGCAGGTTATCGAAAGACGAGAGGTAGAAGTGGCGGCCAAAGCGGCTGCCCTGCGCCAGGCCGAGCGCGGCGCGGCCCGAGATCTTGGCCCGGCCGGCCACCTGGATGGTGTAGATGGCGTCCTCTTGCAGGAACGCAAAGGGCTCGCCGCGCGCAGGCAAGTATCCCGCGCCCACCTGCAAGAGGACCGAGCCGCCGCCGATAGCCCCGCTCACCGGCCCATAGCGGGTGGTGTCGTATCCCCAGGAGAAGGTCGATTCAATCTCCGGGTCGAAGCCCGTGATCGCGTTCAGCTCCGACGCCGGCAGGTTGGCGCCGTTGTAGTTCGCGTCCACGACGCCATTGTCCACCAGCGACCGGCTGATGCCCTGGACCCGCACCTCGCCCTCGACGCGCGAGAAGGTGGAGAACGGATACGAGAGCAGCCCCTGCGCGCCGAACTGCCGCTGCAGATAGAAGACCTGGCAGGCGAACGGCTGCGTCCCCGGCGACGGCAAGAGGCCGCACTGCGTGGCGCTGGGGAAGCGCGTGTCGCGGCCTTGCTGGAAGGTGTTGAAGAGGCCGAACCCATATTGCAGCCGGTGCGCGCGGTCGATGTAGAAGGCGATGGCGTCGGTCAGGTCGAACGAGCCGTAGATGGCGAGGCTGACCAGGAAGCTGCGGTCGCGCAGGATGTCCGCGAACGAGACCGCGCCGGCGCCGACCGGAGCAAAGCCGACCCCCGCGCCGCCGATCTGCGCTCCGCCGCCCTCGATGCGCCAGTTCTTGCCCAGGTCGAATGGGTTGTAGATGAACGCGGGCGAGGGGATGGGTTCGTCCGGGAACGTCTGCGGTTGATTGATGGTGGAGAGATAAGCCGCCGGAATGGCGTCCTGCTCCTCGATGGCGAGGAGGTCCGGGCTGGTCACCTCGAGCAATCGAAACCGCGCGCCATAGAAGGCGACGCCGTAGAGGCCCGCCGGCGAGAGTCCGGGGTGCGAGAGGCCGGTGGCGAAATCGGTGATCCGCCTGGTGCGGCCATTTTGCAAAAACCACAGGTCGTGCTTGCCGCCCGCCGAGCTGGAGTAGATCACCGCGCCGCCCGCCAGCGCCACGGGGTAGCGCTGGTCCACCGGTGCGTCGGTCAGGCGCACGCGGGTGCGCGTGTCGGGGTCGATGCGGAAGAGGTTGTACTTGCCGCTCTCGGTGGCGTCGCTGGCGTAGACGATGCCGTCCTCGCCCCAGCTCAGGTCGCGCTCGCTGTAGAGATCCTCGGTGAGGCGCTCGGCGTGCGGCTGCGCGGCCTGCAGATCGAGCAGGTAGATGTCGATCTTGCCGGTGCGGTCGAGGCCATAGAAGGCGAGGCGCTTGCCGTCGGGGCTGAAGCTCGGGTCGCCGGCCTCGATGATGCCGTCGGCCACCACGCGGATCTCGCGCTCGGGCCCGAGGTCCAGGTCGTAGCGGATGCGGGGCGAATCGCGATCCTTGGTGGCGCGCCGCTTGAGCGAGCGCAGGCGCAGCACGTCGGACTCGCCCGACTGCGCGAACCAGGCGATGTGGTCGTCGTGCACGGCCATCACGCTGCGAAAGACGATGTGCAGGCTCTCGGTGCCCGGGTGCTGGTCGATGGCGACGCGCGTGCCGCTGGTCGGGTCGCGGCGGTCGATGAGCACGAGCTTGGCGCGGCCGGATTCGCGCTCGACGCCGCGATAGAAGAGCAGGTTGCCGTCGCGGGTCGAGGTGAAGGCATCGAGCTCGTCGGGCAGCTTCAGCTCGGTGACGTCGGGAAGGTCCTGCCGCGAGCTCAAGTAGGAGGGCAGCGTCCGCCTGCGCGCCCAGGTGCGCCAGCGCGCGTCCATCTGCGCGGGCTGCTCGCCGGCGATGCGCGCGAGCAGCTGGGCAAAGCCTTCGCGCGCCTCTCCCCGCCGCGCGGTGCCCGCCAGCCGCGGGCTCTGATCGAGCACGGCCTGGATGACCCGCTCGCCGTAGGTCTCGGCCAGGAAGATGAGCCGCGCCTGTCCATATTTGTACGTATAGAGGTACGCGTAGGGCCGGTCCTCGATGAGCGAGGGAAAGTCGTAGCCGATTTCGCCAATGGGGTTCAGCACGATGTCCCGGAGGAACATGTCGGTCTCGGCGTCCATCGCCTGGCCGTGTGCGTAGTACTCGGCGAGCCCCTCAGTGAACCAGAGCGGGAACTGGCCGATGGGGCTCTCGAGCCCGGCGGTGTGCGCGCGCTCGGCCACTTTCTGGATGTGGAACTGGTGCGTCATCTCGTGCGCCGAGGTCTCCTGGAAAAGCTGCCGGTCGCCGAAGTAGGGCAGCGTCATGCGCAGGTCTTGTGGGCTGGTGACGCCGAGCGTGCCCTCCTGCAACTGGAAGACGTTGGTCTCGAGGAACTCTCGGTACGTGTTGTAGAGGATGTAAGGCACCTTGAACGACGGCTTGTAGTTGAAGCGGTCGGTCAGGTAGCCCCAGGTCTGGCGCACCAGGCCCGCAGCGATGCGCGCCACCGGATATTCGCGGTCGTAGAAGTAGAAGCGCACGCCCGAGGAGCCGTCCTCCTCGAGGAAGTCGAAGTCGCGCCAGTTGTAGTCGAAGTAGCGCACCGAGTTCTTCCCGGGCCGCTGCGGGATGACGTACGCCTCGCTCTGCAGGCCGAGGCCGCGCTCGCGCTGCGAGAGCAGGCCGTGATCGCCCCAAGGCAGCTGCAGAGCGGGCTGGCCGCGCAGGGAGAAGGTCCCCGCGAAGGCGGGCGGGGCGAGCGCGGCGACGATCAGGACCAGCCGCGACAACAGGCGCTTCATGCGGGGACCTCAGATGGGACTGTAAGCGCCGAGCATCCTGCGGCCACGAGCCGCAAGTCCAGAAGCCTGAAGTCTACTATTTATTCAACGCAGGACGCTCGTTTCGATGCCGCGTTCGTGAGGCATGACGTCGCGCGGGCTGCGGAAGAATTGCATCGGCGAGTAGTAGAGGAAGTTCGAGACTCGGCTGGTGTAGAGGCAGGCGTAGTCCTCGACCTGCTCGCCGAAGCGCGAGTTCTCGTGGCCTTCCTTGAAGACGAGGCCCCAGTAGGGATTGGCCCCGCGCTCGAACTTCTCTTCGATTGCCGCCCCCTCGGCGAGCGCCGCCTTGAGCGCGCGGCGCAGCTTCTCGAGGTCGCTCTTCTCGCGCTGCCGGCGGGTCTCGATGTCGGCCACGTTGCCGCCCTTCTCGAGCTTCCTGTCGAGCGCGTTGAGCATCAGCTTGTGGTGGTTGATCAGGTCGTCGAGCCGCGCGCGCATCCGCTCGAGCTCGCGCAGGCGCAGGGCAGGCTCGGCGTGCTCCTCGACGTACGAGATCTCGCGCTCCAGCTCCTGGACGATGAAGCAGGTGCGCCAGAGCGACGACTTCCGATTCCGGATGATGTCGCCGTAGATGTGATCGCCGACGTAGAGCGCGTTCTCGCCGCCGTGGCCGCTCAGCCGCTCGAAGTCGAAGAGGTTGCCGCCCTCGTAGATCTTGCCGCGCTCGAGCGACTCGGCGGCGGGCTTTGCCACCGAGCCGTCGGGGTTCAGCTCGCTGAAGGGCCGGTGCTCGTTGAAGAACGACGGCTTCTGCGCGCCCACGACCACCAGGTCGAAGTAGCCCCGCCACGACGGATATTCGGGCAGGACGCCGTCGAGCAGATACGACATCACCGCGTCGGTGTAGTCCCAGAGCGAGTTGGTGAGCACGAACAGCTTCTTGCCGCCCGAGCGCAGCTTGTGCAGCGCCGGCGCCAGCTCCGGGTCCTTCAAGATGAACCGGGCCAGGTCCTTCTTGATCTCGGTCTTCAAGGACCCGTCGCGGTGCACCTCGTCGATGCTCTCGCGGACGTCGTCGTAGAGCTTGTGGTAGTCGACCGAGGTGCTCCCAGCCTTCTCCAAATTTTCGATAATCTCGGCGTAGAGGCAGGCCTCGGGCAGCGAGAAGAGGGTGTCGATCCAGGCGAAGCGCGGCAGCGAGAGGCGGATCTTCTCGTTCTGGTAGAGCAGCCGCTGCTCGTCGGGCGGCAGCGGGCGGCGGCCGTGGTAGCAGCGGCCGACGTGGTTGTGCCGGTCCATCTTGAAGATGTTGCCGTGGGCCTTGTCGACGACCAGACCGCGGATGACGAACTCGTGGTCGTACTTGAGCGACTCGATCGCCTTCGGGTAGCCGCGGTTGTCGACCAGCTTGCGGAGCGTGAGCTGGAAGGCGAGCTCTTCGATCTGCCGCATCGAATAGACGGCCAGCGTGTAGTCCATGTCGAAGCCGACCATGGAGATGCCGTCCATCCGCAGATTGCGATTGGTGTAGATCTGGCGGCTGCGGGGCAGCTCCAGGCCCTGGTGCTCGGGCGACGAGAGCAGGCGCGCCACGTCCGGGTCGCGGAGCACGTCTTCGGTTGCGAGCTCGGGGCTGGACTTGGGCAAGGCCATGGCGGGACGATCGATCATTTCACCGCTTCCGGTTGGGGCGCAAGGAGAAGCATGACGATGGCCGGCTCGCCCATCCCGATTTTTGCCGTCGAGGACAGCGTGGCCACGCTGCGTGCGCTCGGCAAGCTGCTCGCGGCACAGCCTTTGGTGCAGCTGGTGGGGACGGCGGCCTCGGGTGAGGAGGCCCTGCGGCGGGTTGCCGGCGCGGCCCCGCGGGTGGTGCTGATGGATCTCGAGCTGCCCGGCCAGAGCGGCATCGAGACCACGCGCGCGCTCAAGCAGGAGCAGCCGGGGCTCGAGGTCCTGGTGCTCACCTCGTTCGAGGACGAGGACCACGTCTTCGACGCCATGCGCGCCGGCGCCGCGGGCTACGTGGTCAAGGGCGCCAGCGCGCAGAAGCTGATCGCCGCCATCGTCGAGGTGGACCAGGGGGGCACCGTCATCGAGCCGCGGCTGGCCAGGCGCTTCTGGCAGTTCTTCAAGGGCGTGCAGGCGCCGCCGCAAGCCAAGACGACACTGAGCCCGCTGGAGACGGACATCCTCTTCGCCATCGCCAAGGGGCTCTCCAACGCCGAGGTGGGGCAGGTCGTCCACCTCGACAGGCGGACCGTGCGCACGCACCTCGGGCACATCTACGAAAAGCTTGGCGTGACCGGCCACGTCGCCGCCGTCATCGAGGCGCTCAAGCGCGGACTGGTCGAGCTCTGATGCTGCTCGCGCTGCTCCTCTCGGTCGGAGAGCTCGTGGGCGGGCAGGTCTATCTCGCGCGCGCCAACGCCGGCGGCGCCGAGGTGGCCGTCTGGCGCTACGTGGCCGCGGGCGCGCGCAAGGGGCCGCCGGTGCTGCTCCTGCCCGAGCTGGGGATGGGCCGGCAGCTCTTCGATCACAACGGCGCCGGGCTCGCGCGCACGCTGCAGGCCGCGGGACGCGAGGTGTTCGTGCTCGAGTGGCGCGGCACCGGCAGAAGCTCGCCCTCCGTGCGCGGCCTGGGCGGGCTCGATTCGCTCTTCGACGGCGACGCCCACGCGGCGCTGCGCCTGGCGCGCGAGGCCTCGAGCGACGGGCGGGTCCAGCTGGTCGGCGTTGGCCTTGGCGGCGCCGCTGCCTATCTGCTGGCGGCCGAGCCCGGCGCGCGCGTGGCGGCCGTGGTCGCCTTTTCCGTGCCCGCCGTCTACGAGGTGCCGAACGAGGCCGTGCGCGGCGTCCTCGCTGCTGCTCGTGCCAGCGGGAAGGAGCCCTCCGCGGCCATCGATCTGCGCGCCTATTCCCACCTGCCGGCGCCGGTCGGCAAGGGCGAGCGCGACCTCTTCCAGCTCCTCTTCGAGTACGGCGACAAGCTGCCCGGTGGCCGCGCCGAATCGCTCCGGGCCGCGCTGGGCACGGCCGCGCCCGAGCTGCTCGACGACGTGGTGCGCTGGATGGAGCAGGGCGATCTGCCGCGCGGCCCCAGGATCCGGGACGCGCTGGCCATCTTGACGGCGCCGCTCTTGGTCATCGCGGCCCCGCGTGACAACCTCGTCCACCTCGAGCACGCGCTGGCCGTGCGCAAGCTGGCCCCGCGGGCGGCGCAGGAGGAGATCGTCCTTTCGCGGATTGAAGGCTTTCCCGAAGATGCGGGCCACCTGGCCCTGGCGGCGGAGTGGGCCGCAAAGGATCTGCACCCGAGGATCGCCGCTTGGCTCGCCGCGCACTACTGAGTGGATTCGCCGTCGCGCTGACCCTCGCGGGCTGCGCCGTGCCGCGCGCGATGTTCGGCGCCGAGCGGCTGCCGATCGCCGCCGAGCGCCACACGGTGCGGACGGCCGACGGCTGGGACCTCGCGCTCACGCACTACCAGCCAGCAAAGCCGATCGCTGGCCGTCGGCCGGTGCTGCTGCTCCACGGCATCGTCACCAACTCGCGCAACCTCGACCTCGACCAGAAGCACAGCTTGCTGCGCTGGCTGGCCGCGCGGGGCGTCGACGCCTGGGCGCTCTCGGTGCGCGGCAAAGGCGACAGCGCGCGGCCGGCGTTCCTCGGCGGCGACAAGCACTGGGACTGGACCTTCGACACCTACGCCGAGATCGATGTGCCCGCGGCGCTCGCGTATGTGCGGGGCAAGACGGGCGCGGCGCGGGTGGATTGCGTGGGGCACTCGCTCGGCGGGCTGATGCTCTACGCGGTGCTCGCGCGCGGGGGCGAGTCCGCGGCCTCGCTCGGCGCGCTGGTCACGCTCGGCTCGCCGGTGGGGTTTCGCTCCGGCCCGCGCTTCACCGCGTGGAGCGCGCGCGCGGCGGCCATCGGCAAGCACCTGCCCTACGTACCCATCAATACCGGCACGCTCGCGCTCCTGCCGCTGATGGACTGGTACCCGGAGCTGCTCGCGCCCATCTTCTACAACCCTGCCAACGTCTCGGGAGGGCTCTGGTCGAGCTTCCTCGCCGTGGGAGTCGATGACGAGCCCGGCACCCTCATCGCCCAGGCCGAGCGCTGGATCGACAGCGACCGGTTCACCAGCGCCGATGGCAAGCTGGACTACGAGGCGCTCCTCTCCACCTCGCGCGCGCCGACGCTCGTGATCGCCGGCAAAGTGGATCAGCTCGGCTTCCCGCCGCTGGTGCGCCGCGGCTACGACGCGCTGGGGGGCAAGAAGAAGTGGTGGCTCGTCGCCGAGGAGAACGGCGCCAGCGCCGACTATGGCCACATGGACTTGCTGCTCGGCGAGCACGCGCCCGAGGACGTCTTCCTCCACCTCGAGCGCTGGCTCCGCGAGAACGCCACGCTCCCGTAAATGAGAAGAGCGCGAAGGCCTCCCGCCCCTCGCGCTCTTCGCCGTCTCTCTTTCAACGCCTCTACGGCGCTCAGTTGCAGGCGAGCTGGTAGGTCGCCTCGATGTGGCTCCCCGGCGCCGGCGCATCGGCCGGCGCGAAGACGATGCGGTTCGAGCCCGCGTCGTAGGTGAACGCCGCGGTCGCCTTGCCGTTCACGGTGACGCTGATCGCGCTCGGGTCGCGCGGGCGGGCCGAGAGGGTAAAGCTGGTCAGCGGCAAGAGGATGCGGTCGAGGACGCCGTTGAGGCGGGCGCCCATGTGCGGCAGATCGCAGATGTCCTCGAGGTGGCCGTTGAGCGCCTGGGCGATCTGCTGGTAGCGCACTCCGGGCGACTCCGCGGTGCTGCAGGCGGTGAAGGGCACGATGCCGCCGAACGAGACCAGGTCGAGCGCGCCGTGCTTGGCCGTCTTCAGCGCATCGACGAGGTTTGCGATCGGGGTCGGATTCACCTCGTCACCGCTGTCGTCGGTGTCGCTGAGCGCGATGAGGCCGAGGCGCGCGTCGTCGCGGAGGAAGCCCGCGTTGCTGTCGGCGGCGTTGGAGGTCGTCAAGGGAGGGCTGAGGGCGGCGATGACGGGGTCTGTGAAGCGCTCGTCCCAGTGGCAGAGGCCGACGTCCAGGTTCTGGAAGAGGGCGTTCTTCACGTCGGGCGTCTGCGGCGTGAGGATGCGCGGCCGCGAGCCGTCCACGGGGAAGAAGCGGCCAGCCTCGCCGCCCTGCGCGCCGCCCGGGCACTGCGACCAGCCCGAGGTGTACGGCGTCATGCCGGTGGTGGTGACGGCGATGTGGAAGTCGGCGTTGGCGAGCGCGATGCGGCTCCAGAGCACGTCCAGGTTGGCCTGCAGCGCTTGCTGCTCCTCCTGCATCGAGCCGCTGTTGTCGACAACGAAGAGCAGGTCGACCTTGGGCGTGCTCTGGTCCCAGGCGTCGGTCTTGACCTGCTCGGCGATGGAGCCTCCGGTGAGGCCGACCTGGAAGGGCCTGGCGTTGACGCTGGCGGTGACCGAGAGCGCGGCCACGTCATCGCCCGCGCTGCCGGCGCGGTAGGTGATGGGGATCTCGAGCACGCCGTTCGGCTGGATGACCGCCGGCAAGGTCGGCGCGTTCGGCCCGAGCAGGAAAGGCGCGGGCACGTCGAGCGCGGTGATGGTCACGGCCTGGCCGCACCAGTTGTGCGCGAAGGCCGACTGCGCGGGAACGCCGCAGCCCATCTCGACGCCGCCGTAGTCGAGCGCGCCGGGGGCGACGATGAAGCAGCCCGAGTCGCCCTGGCCGTGGAGCGGGACGCTGAGCGAGGGCGCCGCGGGGTCAGACAGGTACATGCGCACCTCGCCGCTGTACTCGGCGGCCTGCGCGGCGGCGAGCTGGACGCGGACCGACATGCGGCCGTGCGCGGGAAGCTGGCGGCCGGTCGGCGCGGTGCCGCCGGGCCAGCGGAAGGCGGGTCCGCCCGAGACGATCTTGGGGTCGCCGAAGATGCAGTCGTCGCTGCCGTCATTGACGAGCTCGAAGCCCATGGTGCTCGGCTGGCCGACGGGGACGAGGCCGAACTCGACCGGCACGCCCGGCGCCACGTGGAGCTGGCAGGGCGGCAGGTCGCGGCCCAGGCCATCGAGCGAGACCTGCAACGAGCGGTGCAGCTGGTCGTTTGACTCGAGCACCAGGGTGGCCGAGGAGACGCCGACGCCGCTCGGCGAGAACGAGACCTCGAAGTCAGCGCTGGTGCCCGGCGCGCCGACGATCCAGGGCAGCGCCGGCGTCGTGACCTTCCAGTCGGCGGCGCCAGGGCCTGTGATCGTGGCGCTGGCGATGGTCAGCGGCAGCGCGTTCTTCGGGTCGAGGCCCGTGTTGGTGATGGTGATGGTCTCGCTGCGCGTGGTGCTCAAGATGGCGGCGACGTCCACCAGCTTTGCCGGCGTCACGGCGAGCATCGGGCCAAACCCGAAGCCCTGGAAGGAGAGGACCGGCGCGGCGCCATCGGAGGCGGTGAAGCTGACCGTGCCGGCGCGGGCGCCAAAGCCGTCGGGCTTGAAGATCGCGGTGCCGTTGAGCTGCTGGCCGGCGGCGAGCGTGAGCGGGACGGTGAGGTTGCCGTCGAAGACGATCTGCACGGGACCCTGGCCCGCGGCGGTGAGCCTGGTGAGGTCCACGGCGCCCTTGCTCTTGTTGCTGAGCGTGAAGCCGCGGGCGGCGCTGGTGCCCGCCTGGACGTCGCCGAAGTCGACCTGCGCCGGGGAGAGCTCGACCACCCGGATCGCGCCGGCGCCGGAGAGCCCGATCGGCCGCTGCTCGCAGGAAGGGCAGGGCTTGATCAGCAGGGTGGCGAGGAAGGCGCCGACGCTGCCCGGCGCGAAGTCGATGCGGATGACCACCTGCTGCTCGGCCGCGAGCGCGATGGTGCCGAGCTGGTCGGCGTGGAAGAGGGCCGCGTCCGGACCGGAGATCCCGGCAAGCGTGACCTCGGTGGCTGCCTTGTCGTTGTTGACCAGCGTCAAGGTTTGCGAGCCCTTCTCGCCGATGACGACCTCGCCGAAATCGACGCTCTCGGAGGAGAGCTGTGCCTGGCCGAGGACGCCCTTGCCGACCAGCTGCATGGGGACCACGGGGCTCGACACCGAGTCGGTCTGCAGCGGCAGCGCCATGTCGCGCGCGCCCACCGAGGCCGGGTGGAAGGAGACGGAGACCGTGATGCTGTCGCCGCTCTCGAGCGTGATGGGCAGGCTGGAGACGAGCCACTCGCCCTTGCCGCCGAGGTGGCCGACGACGCCCTCCTGCACCAGCTGCTCGGGGATGGCGACGGTCACCGGCGCGGCGCCGTCGTTGCGCACGGTCACGGTCTGCGAGCTCTCCTTGCCGACGGTCACCTCGCCGAAGTCCACGACGGCGGGCTCGATCGAGAGCTTGCCCTGGACCTGCTGAAGCTCGGAGCGGCCGCGCTGTCCGCAGGCCAACAGCGACGACGTGACGCCCGCTACCAACGCACCCAGCATCAATCGACGCGTGACCGACCCGCCCATCCGACCCTCCCGGCGCCTGGACCGTGCAGATCGCGCGGTCGCCAGGGGGACCACTACACGCGCCGTGCCACGGCACCTTGCGCCCGCTCAGGGAGGGGCTGCAGCTGGCGGTGCGCTCGCTCGCATGGGAACCGAGTTGCCCAAGTGGGCAGCTCGAGACCCACATGTGGAAAGACGGCGATCGCCGTCGGACGCCGACCGCTCGGCTCCCTTATGGTCCTCTATAAATGGCGAGCCCTCCATCGGTCGCGAGGTAGACGGCGCGCGTCGCGGGGCGCGGGTCGATCGAGATGTGGCCGACGTCCACTCGGGATGGTCCGGGTCCACGCTCTTGTTGACCCAGGTCCGAAAAGCGCGATCGAAGGGTGCGCCCGGATCGGTGACGTGCGCGTGCCAGAGGTCGTGGCTCGGGTTGTTGACGTTGTAGTCGAGGTACGTGGCGGCGAAGTCGGCGCCGATCCAGCAGGTTGCCCGACGCAGGATGTTTTGCACGCGCGTGTCAGACCCCTCCGGCAAGGTGGCGCTCGACGATCGGAGGCCGCCGATGCAGCCAGCGCTCGAGTCCATCTCTCTCGACAAGATCGAGAAAAACATCGCCTCGGTGCGCGGGCAGCGGGTGCTGCTCGACGCCGATCTGGCCGCGCTCTACGGCGTCCGCACCAAGGCGCTCGTGCAGGCGGTCAAGCGCAACCTCGCCCGCTTCCCGGCCGACTTTTGCTTCCAGCTGACGGCCGAAGAGGCAGCCGCCTTGAGGTCACGATTCGTGACCTCATCCGGCCGGGGCGGGCGGCGCTACCTGCCCTACGCGTTCACCGAGCAGGGCGTGGCCATGCTCTCGAGCGTCCTGCGGAGCGAGCGCGCCATCCACGTCAACATCGAGGTCGTGCGGGCCTTTGTGCGGCTCCGCGCGCTCCTCTCCAGCCATGAGGATCTGGCGCGCAAGCTCACTGCGCTCGAGGGCCGGTACGACGCGCAGTTCCGCCAGGTCTTCGACGCCATCCGCGAGCTGATGGCGCCGCCGCCGAGGGCCGCGCGCAAGCTCGGCTTCCGTCCCGAGGCTCTCCAGGCCGAGGTGCTGCCTCCATCGCAGGCGCCGCCGGGTTAGAACCGGGCCGTGACCCAGCCCGAAGATCCTCCGGACGACGACGCGCCGCTAGATTCAGGCTGGGTGCACGTGGACGCCGATCCGGTCCACGTGGCCCGCGAGCGCGCGCGCGCCCGCGACCTGCGCAAGAGCGGCTTCTGGCAGCGAAGGCTGCAAGCGGGCCTCTGCGCCTATTGCGGAAACAAGTTCGCGGCCAAAGAGCTGACGATGGATCACGTCGTCCCGGTGGCGCGCGGCGGCCGCTCGACGCGCGGCAACGTCGTGCCCGCGTGCAAGGCCTGCAACAATGAGAAGAAGCTGCTCACGCCGGCGGAGCGGCTCCTGCTCGCGCGGAAGTCGATCGAAGATGAGGAAGGCTGAAGACTGCTGAGCAGGAGACACGAAGACACGGAGAAGGCAGATCTGTTTTTCTTCCGCGGCTCCGTGTCTCCCCTTCAGCAGTTGCAGTTGAGCCCTGGCGCTAGATCGAGAGCGCGCCGGTGCGGAGCATGTACGCGAGCTTCTGCCGCTGCTCGGGCTTGAGCAGCGCGTGCAGCTTGCCGAGCGCCTTGATCACAGCGTCCTTGAGCCGCTCTGCGGCCTGGAGGCGCAGCGTGGCTCCCTCGGTTGCCTTGACCTCGCCGAACGACTCGCCCGAGAGCGCGTCCGCAAAGGCGGCGCTGGTTCTGCGGCCATCGACGGCGGCCTGGGCGCGCTCGGTCTTCAGCTCGTCGAGGATGCGGGCCAGCTCCGACACCTGGGCCTCATCGAGCTCGAGCTTGTAGGCGAGGAACCGAAGCGGCCGGCGCACGCCGAACGAGCCCGCGCCGAGATCGTCCTCGGGCCCCGAGGCGAAGAACCCTTCACCTCCGCCGTGACCGTGGTGGCCGTGATGCCCGTGCCCTGCGTGCGCCTCTTCGCAGTGACCGTGGCGTTCGTGCTTCCTCATCCAATTGAACAGCATGCCTGGGTACATTTGCTTCTCCGCTCGCCCGGGCTTTCGCTCCGGACGGCCATCGCGCGGGCGAGATGCCTCGCGCACCGCCGAGCCTAACCAGCGCCGGCATGAGTGGCAATGAACGAAACAGAGTGAAAAAGACGGCCGGCCGCGGGCTGCGTGTTAATCGATACCCAATGGCACTGGATCCCCGCGACTTCCCCGTCGAGGAGCACGCGCTCGACAACGGCCTGCAGATCAGGCTCCTGCCCGACCGCGCGCTGCCCGTCGCCACGCTCTACAGCTTCTTTAGAGTCGGCTCGCGCAACGAGCAGCCCGGCATCACCGGCATCAGCCACCTCTTCGAGCACATGATGTTCAACGGCTCGCGCAAGTATGGGCCCAAGGAGTTCGACCGGCGCCTCGAGGCCGCGGGCGGCTCGTCGAACGCGTACACCAGCTCGGACATGACGGCCTATCACGAGGACTTCGCCAGCGAGGCGCTGCCGCTGGTGCTCGACCTCGAATCCGACCGCATGGCCGCGCTCGCCATCAATGACGAATCGCTGCGCCAGGAGCGCGAGGTGGTCAAGGAGGAGCGCCGCTTCCGGACCGACAACGACATCGACGGAATGATGGACGAGCAGATGGGCGCGCTTGCGTTCCTCGCCCATCCGTACCGCTGGCCAGTCGTCGGCTGGATGAGCGATCTGAACCGAATCACCCGCACCGACTGCGAGCGCTATTTCAAGACGTACTACGCGCCCAACAACTGCACGCTGGTGCTGGTCGGAGACTTCGAGAGCAAGGACGCGCTCGCGCAGATCGAGCGGCTCTACGGGCCCATCCCGCGCGGGGCCGCCCTGCCGGAAGTGGCCACCGGCGAGCCCGTGCAGAAGGGCGAGCGGCGCGCGATCATCCATTTTCCGGCGCAGGCGCCCTCCCTCCTGGTCGGCTTTCGCACGCCGGCCGCGAGCGACCCGGGCTGCCTCGCGCTCGATCTGGTCGAGACAGCGCTCGGCGCCGGCGAGGGCGCGCGGCTGCGCAAGGCGCTGGTCTACGAGCAGGAGCTCTGCGTCGACGCCAACCTCTACTTCTCCTGGCGCGTGGACCCCGGCCTGATGCAGGTCTCGCTCAAGCTGAATCCGGGCGTCGAGCCCGCGCGGGCCGAAGAGGCGCTCTACAAAGAGCTGCAGAAGATGGTGGACGAGCCGCTGACTCCGGCAGAGCTGCAGCGCGCGAAGAACCTGGTGCGCGCCGGCCTCTTGCGCGGCCTCTCGACTTGCAACGGCCGCGCGCACACCATCGGCCAGATGGAGGTCATGCTCGGCAGCTGGCGCGAGCTGCTCGGGCTCGCCGATCGCTACTCGGCGCTGACCGCCGATGATCTGCAGCGCGCCGCCGCGGCCACCTTCGCGCCCCACCGTCGCAACGTCGTGACTCTCTTGCCGGGCGAGCAGCCCGAAGGAGCCGAGGCTTGAGCGCGCGCGACTTCCAGTTGCCGCCGCTCGAGCTGGCCGAGCTGCAAGGCGGCCTGTCTCTGCTCGCCATCCAGCGGCGCGGGCTGCCGCTCTTCCACGCGCGCCTCTCGCTCCCGGCGGGCGCGCGCTTCGACCCGCAAGGCAAGGCGGGGCTGGCGAACTTCGTCTCCGATCTGCTCCAGCGCGGCACGAGGCGCCGCTCGGCCGACGAGGTCAACGCGCTCATCGAAGGCATGGGCGCGGGGCTCGGCGTCGATTGCTCGATGGACGAGCTGGCGCTGACCCTGACCGTGCCGGCCGAGCTCAAGGCCGAGGCGCTCGACGCCCTCCTCGAGGTTGCGCTGACGCCGGCCTTCGCCGCCGACGAGGTTGCCTCCGCGCGGCGGCGCACGCTCTCGGCGCTGCAGAGCGATCTGGACGAACCCGGCACGCTCGCGAGCCGCGCGCTCATCAATGTCGCGTTCGGCCGCGCGCACCCGTACGGCCACCCGATCCACGGCTATTCGCGCGAGGTGGAAGGGTTCACCGCGGCCGACGTCGAGGGCTTCCACGCCGCGCGCTACCAGCGGAAGGGCGCGCTGCTCGCGGTGGTCTCCTCGGACGAGCCGGCAGCGCTGGCCGCGTTCGCCCGCGCCGCGCTCGCCAACTGGGACGCCTCTTGGCCAGCGGCCGCCGCGGCGCGAGAGGAAGCACCCTTTCCGCCGCTCGAGTCGAGCGCAACGCCGCTCTCCGCGCTCGTCATCCACAAGGCCGACTCGACGCAGGCGCAGGTGCGCATCGTCTCGCCCGGGATCGCGAAAGGAACCGCGCGCTACGCCGAGGCCGTGGTGGCCAACTCGGCGCTCGGCGGCGGCTTCACCTCACTCTTGGTTGACGCCATCCGCGTCGATCGGGGCCTGAGCTACAGCGTCTCCTCGCGCCTCTTGATGTACCGCCACGCGGGGCTGTCGATCTTCTCCTCGTTCACCAAGAACGAGACCCTGCGCACGCTCATCGACGTCGCGCTCGAGAAGATGCGCGGCTACGCGGAGGCCGGGCCCTCGCTCGACTCGCTGGAGAAGGCGCGGACGTATCTGGCCGGCCTCTTCCCGCTGGGCCTCGAGAGCCACGAGGCGCTGGCCGAGCAGGTCTCCGACGCGCTCCTCGACGGCGTGGGCCTCGACCACCTGCGCAAGTATCGCAGCCGCGTCATCTCCGTCACGCCCGAGCAGGCGCTGGCCGCCGCGCGCGATCTGTCCCCGGCGCGGCCGGGCGCGCGGCTGGTGATCGTCGGCGACGCCGAGGTGGCGCAGAAGGCGCTCGGCGATCTCTGCCCCGTCGAGGTCAGGCAGCTCGAGAGCCTGGCTTGAGTGGTTGAGTTGAACTAAAGATTCCTTGAGTACGCGAGGCCGATCACCACGTCCGGGTGGTTCGACTCATAGAGCCATTTCACCTTGCTCCGGGGATTGCTACCAGGAGTGAAATCCTCCGAGAGCCAGAGCGAGAGGCCGGCATATCTCAGCCCCCAGCTGACCTGATTGTGGGTCCTGAAGGCGCCGGCCAGCGTGGACGAGAGATAGCCATCGTTTCCCAAGAACTCCTGGCGCTGCCAGCCCGGCATCAGGAGGGGCGAGACGACGCGGTCCTCGAGCAAGAAGGAGAAGCCGCCGAGGATCGCGACCAGCGAGAACTCGGCCGAGGCATGCCAGGGCTTGGGCCGCAGATCGATGGCGCTCGACCAGTTTGAAAACGCGCTGACCGTGGCCAGGGCGTGGCCCGTGAGCCAGGTGAAGAGCTCGGCGGTGCCGGCGAGGCCGAGGCCCGCATCCAGGCCCCCAGAGCCGCCGAGCCGCGACAGGGCGCCGGTGGGCAGCTTCAGATCAAAGCGCGCCGAGAGAGCGCGCGCGGGGGGCAGCTCGCCGTCGGAGGGCAGCGGCCCCGACGAGTAGCCGCCCTCGAAGAGCACCAGCTGCGTGCGTGCCACAAGGTCGCCGAAGGCCAGGCGCGAGGAGTGGATGTCGAAGGCGGTCGGCCCGCCCGCCTGCGAGAGCGACAAGTCGATCTGGTCGCGCGCGCGCAGGCCGCGCTCGAAGTTGAAGGCTCCGGTCAGGTCGTGCCAGGCCTCGATGGGGCCATCGCTGAAGCCACCCCAGTGGAGCGTCGCGCGCGCCTCCAGCGCGGTCGAGAGCCGCTGAAACAGCGGCCGGCCCGAGGGGAGCGCGGGGCCCGGGCCAAAGAGCGAGCGCCAAGGGACGGTCACCAAAGCGGTCAGCGAGTCGGCCTGCTCGTCGAGCTGCTGATCGACGAAGGTGTCGCCGCGCTGGTAGGTCGTGGGAAGGCCCCAGTCGTTGGCGAGGGCGTAGCGCAACTCGAGCCTGGGCCGCGCCAGCGGGCGCGCGTCGGCCAGGGTCAGGTCCAGAAAGAGTTCGCGCAGCGTTCCCTGCGTGCGCAGGCCGAGCGGCGACGGATCCGCGAGAGGGTTCGCGCGAGCAGCGGCGGCGCAGAGGAGCGCCAAGGCGAACAAGGCCCGCCCGGCGTGCAACATCGCGTCTCGCACCCGGGCAGAGTACCAGAGCCCGGGCCCTCAGCAGTGGGCCGCGCCTGCCGCTCCCCTCCCGGCGCAGGGGGACGCCGGGAGGGAAGCGCGGGGCGGGGACTGAACTGGCCGGGTCGTCAGCTGGCGGAGAGCGGGGGCGCCGCGGTCGAAGAAGCTCTGCAGCAGATCGCCGAGCGGGGGCATGCGGCGACCGCGGACCACGAAGTCATCGGAGCCGCGGGTCGAGACCACCTTGGCGGGAACTCCGGCGACCACCGCGCCGTCGGGGACGTCCTCGCGCACCACCGCGTTGGCGCCGATGGCGGCGTCGTTGCCGATGCGGATGGCGCCGAAGACCTTGGCGCCCGGCCCGATGTACACGCGGTCGCCGATCGATGGCGCGCCGCGATCCTTGCCGCGCCCGCCGACGCCGATGGTCGTCCCTTGCGCGAGCTCGCAGTCGCGGCCGATGCGCGCGCCGGGCGAGACGACCACGCTCGTGGTGTGGCTCAGGTGCAGCCCACCCGCGATGTTGGCGTTGGCGGGCAGCACGGCTCCGGTCACGGTCTGGAGCAGCGCCTCCCAAGGCCTGTGCACGAGCAAGAGCGGTACCTGCGCCCAGCGCGGCAATTCGCGCACGGCCCTGCCGACTCGGTAGGTCGCGACGACCCAGGGACCCGGATCGAGCAGGAGGTCGCTTGCCCGCGCTCCCATCTGCACCATGCGGTCGAGGTCGCGGAAGAGGTCTTCGGCGAGCGCCATCGTCTTGGTCCCCCAAGAGGTTGAGTGGCTGACAATCGAAACGTGCACACGGCCCGGGGCGCGTGCCAGGCCGGAGACGAGCCTGCGAGGCGCCGAGCGCCAGCGGCCGCGGCGCCGTGCTAATTGGGCCCATGGCCTCGACGTTCGACAGCAAGCAGCGACGCTTCTCCAAGCAGGACGCGCTCGACTACCACTCGAGCGGGCGGCGGGGAAAAATCGAGGTCATCCCGACCAAGCCCGTGGCCACCGCGCGCGATCTCTCGCTCGCGTACAGCCCCGGCGTCGCCGAGCCGTGCCTGGAGATCGCAGGCGATCGCGACCTCTCGTACAAGTACACGGCGCGCGGGAACCTGGTCGGCGTCATCTCCAACGGCACCGCCGTGCTCGGCCTCGGCGACATCGGGCCCTGGGCGAGCAAACCGGTGATGGAAGGCAAGGGCGTCCTCTTCAAGAAGTTTGCCGACATCGACGTCTTCGATCTCGAGGTGAACGAGAAGGACATCGACGGCTTCTGCCGCGTCGTCAAAGCGCTCGAGCCGACGTTCGGCGGCATCAACCTCGAGGACGTGAAGTCGCCCGAGTGCTTCGTCATCGAGCGGCGCCTGCGGGCCGAGATGGGCATCCCCGTCTTCCACGACGACCAGCACGGCACCGCCATCATCACCGCGGCGGCGCTCATCAACGCCCTCGAGCTGGTGGACAAGAAGCTCGAGGACATCCGCGTCGTCTTCGTCGGCGCGGGCGCGGCGGCGGTCGCGTGCGCCGAGCAGTACGTCTCGCTCGGCGTCCCGCGCGAGCACATCACCATGAGCGACAAGTACGGCGTCGTGTACCTCGGCCGCGCCGAAGAGATGGACGAGTGGAAGGGCGCGTTTGCCCGCAAGACCGAGCTGCGCACGCTGGCCGAGGCCGTCCACGACGCCGACGTGCTGGTCGGCTTGTCGGCCGCGGGAGTCATCACCAAGGCGATGGTGCGCTCGCTCGCCCCCAATCCGATCATCTTCGCGCTCGCCAATCCGGTGCCCGAGATCCTGCCCGAGCAGGTGCTGGAAGTGCGCAGCGACGCCATCATCGCCACCGGGCGCAGCGACTATCCGAACCAGGTCAACAACGTGCTCGGGTTCCCCGGCATCTTCCGCGGCGCGCTCGATGTCCGCGCCAACGCCATCAACGAAGAGATGAAGCTGGCGGCCTCGCGCGCGCTGGCCTTGCTGGCGCGGCAGGACGTGCCCGAGAGCGTGAGCGCGGCGTACGGCGGACAGCGCTTCCGCTTCGGGCGCGAGTACATCATCCCGAAGCCCTTCGACCCGCGCGTGCTGACGGCTGTGGCGCCGGCCGTCGCGCAGGCGGCGATGGACAGCGGCGCCGCCCGCATCGCCATCGACCGCGACGCCTATGTCGAGCAGCTCCGCCGCCGCCAGGGCCGCACCTACGAGGTGATGAGCGTGGTGGTCGCGCGCGCGCGAAGGAAGCTCACGCGCATCGTCTTTCCCGAGGGCAACCACGCGCGCATCCTCCGTGCCGCGCAGATGCTCGTCGAGGACCGGATCTGCAGGCCGGTGCTGCTCGGCCGCCCCGCGGAGATCCGCGCCGAGGCGGCGGAGGCCGGCTTGTCGGCCATCGCCGATCTCGAGATCATCGACCCGCTCACCAGCCCCCTCTTGCAAGAGCTGTCGCAGGAGTACTTCGAGCTGCGCCAGCGGCACGGCGTCTCGCCGCCCGCGGCGCTCTATCGGGTGCGCACCCGCAACTATTTCGGCGCCATGCTGCTCCGCCGCGGCGCGGTCGATGGCCTCGTCACCGGCATCAGCCGGGGCTATCCAGAGGCCATCCGGCCCGCGCTCGAGATCGTTCGCACCCAGGGCGGCCGCATCGCCAGCGGCACCTATATCGTCGCGCTCAAGGACGAGCTCAAGCTCTTCGCCGACTGCACCGTGACGCCCGATCCCACCGCCGAGCAGCTCGCCGACATCGCCATCTCGACAGCCGAGCTGGCGCGCGCCTTCGAGCTCACTCCGCGCATCGCCATGCTCTCGTACTCGAACTTCGGCACCGGCCGCACCGGCTCGCCCGAGAAGGTCCGGCGCGCGGTGGAGCTGGTGCGCTTGATGCGGCCGGAGCTGGAAGTGGACGGCGAGATGCAGCTCGACACCGCCGTGGTGGCGAGCGTGCGCGAGCAGGAGTTTCCCTTCGTGCGGCTGAGCGGCGACGCCAACGTCCTCGTCTTCCCCGACCTGAACAGCGGCAACATCGGCTACAAGCTGCTCTGGCGGATGGGCAACGCCGAGGTGATCGGCCCGGTCTTGATGGGAATGGCGCGGCCCGTGAACATCTTGCAGCAGGGGGCGAGCGTGCAAGACGTCGTCAACCTGGCCGCGATGACTGCGGTGCGGGCGCAGAACGAGTTGCAATACTAGCTGGCGGGAGCAACGGTGCGCGTCTTCTGGTTGGCCATCCTCGGCGGCGTGATGCTCGGCCTCTGGCTCTTCTTCGGCTGGTCGCGCGCGCGCCGGCGCAGGCTCAAGGCGGCCGAGGTGCAAAAGCTGGTCGCGCTGGCCGAGAAGGATGGACTCTTGACCGAGGCGATGGTGCAGGCCGCCCTCGACCTGCCCAAGGCCGACGCGGCCCGGGCGCTGACGCAGCTGAGCGAGGAAGGCGTGACGGAGGCCGACGTGGACGAGAGGGGTGCGCCGGTCTTCCGCGTCAACAAGGGCGCGCTGTCGCCCCGCAAGGACAAGGGCAACTGACATGATCAAGCGCATCCTCGGATACGGGCTGATCGCCTTCGGCGCGATCGTGCTTCTCGGCGCCGCCATCGGCAATGACAACGCGCGCACCAAGATTTCGTTGGCCATCTTCTTCTTGGGCGTGGTTGGCCTCGGGGGCTGGATGGTAGCGACCGCCACCCGCAGCTCGAAGGCGCGCGTCCAGGCGGCCGAGCAGCAGAAGCTCTTGGCGCTGGTCAACGAGGGCGGCACCCTCAACTCGCCCGCCATCCAGGTGGCGCTCGGGTGGACCAAGGAAGAAGCCGACGAGGCGCTCACCCGCCTGCGCCAGAGCGGCCTCGCCGAGCTCGACCTGGACGAGGGCGGCGCGCCAGTCTATCGGGTCAACAAAGACGCGCTCGCCGTGCGGCAGCGCAAGGCTTGGTGACGTCCCCTCCGCCGCTGCCTTTTCCGCACAGCCTCTGCCATCGGTGCGCGGCGCTCAAGGTCGTGCCGGGCGCGCGCACCGTCTTTCTGATGTGCACGGCGCTGCCGCAGAAATATCCGCCCCAGCCAGTCATCCGCTGCGCCGCGTTCCGCCCGGCGGGAGCGAACGGCTAGCCCTGAATCCGCGCGACGGGGCGCGCGGGATCAGGACAGTTCGCGTCCGCGAATACGCCGACGACCTCCTAGTGAACGACTTTGCGGTAGACGCCGACCACCAGCCCGATGATCTGCGTCTCGCGGAAATCATCCTTGCTGACGTAGATGGGCTTCATCCGCGGATTGCTCGGCTGGAAGCGGATGCGGTCTCCCTCGGGGTAGTAGCGCTTGACCGTGGCCTCGTCCTCGATGAGCGCGACCACGATGTCGCCGGCGGACGCGTGCGGCTGCTTGCGCACGAAGATGAAGTCGCCGTCGAAGATGCCGTCGCCGATCATCGACTCGCCCGTGACCTTGAGCGCGAAGACGCGGCGCGCCTCGGGGCCGAGGAAGAAGCTGTCGATGCGCACGGTGTCGGTGATGTTCTCCTGCGCGAGGATGGGCGCGCCCGCGGCCACCTTGCCGACCACGGGGATCTCGACGATCTCGCTGGGGAAGCCGCGCCCGAGCGCAAACCGGCCCGGCGGCTTTTGCGACGGCGACGCGCTGGACGAGCGCCCGCCCTCGAGCACCGTCAGCGCTCGGCTCTTCAGCTCACCGCGCGCGACGTAGCCTTTGCGCTCGAGCGCCTTGAGGTGGTCATTGACCCCGTTGGTCGAGCGGATGCCGAACGCAGTGCCGATCTCGCGGATGGTCGGCGGGTAGCCCTGCTCGACGATGTACCGCTGGATGTACTCGAGGATCTCTCCCTGCCGGTCGGTCAACGTCTCGGCCATCGCGCCCTCCTTCACGTTCAGTGACACTGAAAATACTGAACGCGTGCGCACTGGTCAAGTTTTCAGCCCGTTTTGTGGTAAACGCCCCCGCGTGCTGCTCGCCACCTGGAACGTGAACTCGATCCGCGCCCGAGACGAAAAGGTGCGCGGCTGGCTCGCCGACAAGAAGCCCGACGTCGTCTGCCTGCAAGAGCTCAAGGTCGAGGACGACAAGTTTCCGCGCGCCGACTATGAAGCCCTCGGGTGGCACGTCGCGACCTTTGGCCAGCGGACGTACAACGGCGTCGCCATCCTCTCGCGGCTGCCGCTGGAGGGCGTCACGCGCGGGCTGGAAGACGGCGAGGACGACCCGCAGGCCCGGCTGATCGGCGCCACCATCGGCGGGGTGCGCTTCCTCTGCGCCTACGCGCCGAACGGCGAGTCGCTGGGCAGCGACAAGTACCAGTACAAGCTGCGCTGGTTCGGCCGGCTGCGGCGCTACCTCGACTCGCGCTTCACCGCGCAGACGCCGCTCGCGCTGCTCGGTGACCTGAATGTCGCCCCCGAGCCGCGCGACGTGCACGACCCGCACCGCTGGGAACCGACGGTGCTCTTCCACGGCGACGCCCGCGCCGCCCTCTTGCAGGTGGCCCGGTTTGGCCTCACCGATGCGTTCCGGGTCAAGCGCGACGAGCCCGGCCTCTATAGCTGGTGGGATTATCGAGCCGGCTCGTTTCACAAAAACCAGGGTTTGCGAATCGACCACGTCTATGTCACCGCGCCGCTCTTGGATCGCGTGGCCGCAGCAGAGATCGACCGCGCCGCGCGCAAGAACCCGACGCCCTCCGACCACGCGCCGGTGCTGGTCGAGCTGAGGGACCCGTGAGCGCGCTGCGCGCCAACCAGGCGGTCCGGATGGGCCTCCGCGCCTCCTCGCGCAACCCCGAGCTCGCCTTTGGCAAGGCGCTGGTCGATCTGACCGGCAGCGCGTTATCGATTTTACCGATCGCACTCGCGGGCCTGTTGCTCTCGGGCGCGGTCAGCGCGGAGGACCTGCTCGGCGTCTACCGTGGCCTCGCGCGCTTGCAGTGGCCGATGCTCGGCGCGCTGGCCACGGTGTCGGTCATCTCCTTCACGGCCGGCGCGGTGTTCTGGGCCGGCGCGCTGCCCGTGCTGGCGGCGGACGCCGAGATGGACGCTCGTCCCCCTCCGGGCAACTTCGCGCTGCTGGCCGCCGCCGGATTTGCGCGCGTCGCCTCGGCCTCGGCGTTGGCGTTCCTGCTCTCGCTGGCGCACGCGGTGCTGGCGAGCGCCGCCATCTTTGCCGGGCTCGTCCTTTATCTGCGGCACCCCGCGCCGCTGCCTTCCGGCCTGCTTGCCGCGGCCATCGCGCTGGCGCTGCTCGGCGGTGGGCTGCTCGATCTGCTGGCGCGCCTGATCGTCGTGCGCGCGGCGGCGCTGGGCGAGGGCACGCTCGTCGCTTTCGGCGGCGCCCTTCGGGTCCTGGCCGCCCGGCTCGGCAGCTTCCTCTTGGTGACGCTGGCCTTCTGGCTGCTGGAGCTGGTGGTCGCGATGGCGGGCTCGACGCTCGGCGCCGGCATCTCCACCAACGCCGCCCTCGACGCCGATCGACAGTTGCTGGCGATGGCTCCCCGCGCGGCGCTCTACATCGCGACCGGCGCGGTCTTCGTGTGGATCGAAGTGGCCCGCCAGGGGGCGCTCGCCGCCATCGTGGCCAACGAGGCGGGGCTGCTGGAGGCGCCGAGGGACCCCGAGCCGCCCGAGTCGGTGCCGAGGGTGCTCTATCGGCCGCCGCCGGTGGCGGAGCTGGTGGTCGAGGCGCTCCCGGTAAAGGAGCCGGTCATCGAGGCGCTGCCGGTTCCTCAGCCCGAGGAGCCGGGGGAGAAGTAGCCTCGAACACCTTCTTGCAAGCGATCGCGTGCAGCGTTCCCCGCAGCCGCTCACCCGACTCGACGGTGACGTCGAGGGTGACGGGCACGAGCTCGCCCGGACGCTGCGGGAAGCTGGCGAGTGTGACCTGCCCCGAGGTGCCGATGGGCCAGTTCGCGCCCTTGCCGCCGCCCGCGCTTGAGAGCAGCGCCGCGTAGCTGCCGTCGGGAGGGCGCTTCCCTTGGCCTGGACGCGGAGGGGCGCCGCGCTCCTGGAACCAGGCCGCGCGGTAATCGAGGAAGTGCACCACCGAGAAGACCCCGGCGTGCGCCGGCGGGCGCGGCCTGATGCGCCCTGCGCCGGAGATGTCGGCAAGGAAGATGAGGAAGCCTGTGTAGGGAGGGGGCTTGCGCTGGCGCTCGGAGTCCGCGCACGAGTACTCGATGTCGCCCACGGCCAGCGCCAGCTCACCGAGGTCGCTGGCGGTGAGCAGGGCCGTGCGCACGGTGATCGGGCGACCGTTGAGTGTGCCGCTCAGCACCTCATCGACCCCCGGCGGAGGCCTGCGGGTCGCGCAATCGATTGTGCACAACAAGATTGTGCACGATAGAATCGTGCTCAATCGGACGCGGAGCGGCAGGAGCCGGCGGCTCCTCACTTGAAGAGCTTCCGGAGGCGCAGCTTGCGCAACCGGCCGCTGACGAGAGTCCAACCGAGCGCGGTACCAAAGAGCATCGCGGCCGCAATCAACCCCAGGATCGACATCCACGGCCAGCCGCTGCCGCGCACGCCGTCGTAGCGGCCGACCAGCGAAAAAGCGCCGACGATGAGCGCGCCGGCGATGGCGCCCATGAAGACCAGGATGCCGAGCGCCTTGACGTTGGTGTTGAGCTTGACGAGCTCGTCGTTCTTGACGGTGACCAGGAACTTGCCGCCCTCCAGGTCCATCAGGATCTGCGAGAGCTGCGCCGGGGTGTCCTGCAACAAGCCCTGCAGTTGCAAGAGGACGCGCAGCGCGCCGCCGCTCATCGAGGTCGGGTTGTAGCGCTCCCAGAGCAATTGCTTGCAATAGGGCAGGGCGGCCGCGGCGATGTCGAGCTGCGGGTCGAGCGAGCGCAAGATGCCCTCGGTCGTGGCCGACGCCTTCGATAAGACGGCATACTCTTTTGGTATCTTGATCTTGTATTTCAATGCCAGCTCCAGCAGGTCATCCAGGAGCGATTCGGCGTCGAGCTCGGCCAGCTTCAGGCCGGCGTAGCTCTCGAGGATCTGGTGGATGTCGAGCCTGAACTGGTGCAGGTTGATGCGCTGATCGGGGACCCCAACCTTATAGAGCAGGCGCGCCACGGTATCGGGGTCCGAGAGGCCGATGGCCAGCACCAGGAGGATCAGCGTCTCCTGCATCTGCTTGGTGAGCCGGCCGACGAGGCCAAAGTCGATCAGCCCGATGCGCCCGTCGGGCAGCACCAGGAGATTCCCCGGGTGCGGGTCGCCGTGGAACAGGCCGTCGGTAAACAATTGATGAAAGCTGGCGTCGAGGATGCTCTTGGCCAGCTTCTTCCGGTCGAAGCCGCTCTCGGCCACCAGCACCGCGGAGAGCTTGGTGCCGACCAGCTCCTCCATCGTCAGCACCGTCTTGGACGAGAGCGAGCGGTACACCTTGGGGATGACGACGTACGCCCGGTCCGCGTGCGACTTTGCAAACGCCTCGAGGTTTCCGGCTTCGTTATTGAAATCCAGCTCGGTCAGCATCGCCTGGCGGAACTCGCTGACGATACCGGTGGGGGTATAGACGCCGGTCTCCTCGATCACGCCTTCGAGGAAGCGCGCGAGATAGAAGAGCAGATCGGTGTCGCTGCGGATCTGCTCCTCGATGGCGGGGCGCTGCACCTTGACGACGACGCTGGCGCCCTCGGTCTCGCCGGCGGCAGGCAAGAGGCGCGCGCGGTGTACCTGGGCGATGGAGGCGCTCGCGAGCGGCTCCGGATCAAATGACGCGAAGAGCTCGGACGGGGGCTTGCCGAGCCCTTGCTCAATCAGCGAGAAGATCTCCTCCTTGGCCAGCGGCGGCGCGCGGTCCTGCAGCTTGGAGAGCTCGGCGATGAAGTCGGCCGGCAGGATGTCGGGCCGGCTGGAGAGGATCTGCCCGAGCTTGGTAAACGTCGGCCCGAGCTCGGCCAGGGTCTCGCGGAAGCGGCGCGCGCGCTGGGCGCGGGTCTCCTCGGGCGAGGGCCGCTCGCCCTCAGCGCGGCGGCCGAGCACGTCCCAGATGCGCGCCCGGTCGAGCAGCTCGCCGAACCCGTGGCGCGCGACCACGGAGGTGATCTCGCGCAGGCGCTGCAAGTCGCGGACGGCTTGGATCATCGCAGCGCAAGCTACTACAAGAGGCCTATCGGCTCTCGGCTCTAAAGCGCCTTGAGCAAGTCGATCTTGACCAGCACCGTGTCGCCATGGACGGCGCCCGTCTGGGCCACCGAGGCGAGCTCCTTGGTGAAGTCGAGGCCGTGGGAGGGCGGGACCAGGTCGTTGGCCGACGCGTGCGAATAGACGAGATACAGCGTCGAGCCCAGGCGCCACTCCCAGCGCAGGATCAGGTTCACGTTGAGCCCGGCCTGCCGGTCGTCGGCATTGGGCGCGGCGTCGGCGGCCAGGGCCGGGCTGAGATCGGCGAGGCGGATGCGGCCGCTGCCGGGCGCGACCTGCGCGCGGAGCGGCGCGCCATAGGAGACGCCGGCGGTGAAGAGCTGCGCATAGGCCTGCAAGGTCAGCGTCGGCGAGAAGGCCAGGGTGCCGCGCAGCGTGGCGCTGAGCGCGCGCGCGTCCTGTGGCGCGAAGAGGTAGATGCGCTCGTGCTGCCGGGCGGAGGCGGGGTCGAAGAGCGCGCCGCCGCCTCCCGGGACGCTGGCGGTGCGGATGTTGCGCACGTCGCGCGTGGTGATCTGGTACCCGAGGTCGAGCTGGGTCTCGAGCTGTGGGTGCGGGCGCACGACGGCGGTGATGGTCGCGTTCGGCTGGTGCGCGACGAAGCCCGCGTCCTCGGTCCGGCCCGACTGCGCATAGAAGCTGAGGTTGAGCGGCTTGCGCGTGTCCGTGTTGCCGTACAGCCAGGCAGTGAAGCCGCCAGCGCGCTCGAAGGGCGTGCCGTCTTGCACCTCGCGGTCATCGTAGCCGCGGGTGGTGCCCTGGAGGCCGCCGCCGAAGCCCCAGAACGAGTTGAGGGTGAAGCCGCCCTCGAGCGAGGCCTCGTTGTAGAGCAGGCCGGTGAGCGCGGCGTTCCGGATGGCGCGCGCGGCCAGCGTCACCGAGTAGCTCTGGAAGTACGCGCCCGGATGGACGTCGCGGTACTGCAGCGCGCCGAGCGTCCTGAACAGGTTCGAGCGGCGCATGAAGCCGAGCTCGTTGGTGGTGAACTCTGGACTGAGCTCGTCTGCCTGCAAGATGGCGATGACGCTGCCCGCCTCCTTCGAGAGCTTGAGCGTGCCCGCGGCGCCCGTCGAGCCGTCGCCCCAGACGGTGCCGTCGCGCTGCACCGCGGGCGCGCCTCCGTTGAGCGCGCTGCCGGCGAGCTGCGCCTGCAAGTTCCACTCGTGCTTTCCGTCAAAGAGGTTGAGGTCGACGCCGCCCGCGTGCGCGTGGCGCGAGCCGCCGGCGAAGATCGGGTCGAGCGACGTCGCGGTGGCGCCGACCAGGCCGAAGTCGCCCAGCGGAGAGCGGATGCGCGCGACGGCGCTGTTCTGCGCCTCGCCCACGCGGCGGTCGATGAGCCCGCCGTTGCCGTCGAGGATCTGCGCCGAGACGCGCGGCTCGAGCGCCGTCAAGAGCCCAACCGTGCTCGAGCCGAGCGAGCCGGACAGCTTGAAGGCGGTGAGCACGGGACGCGCGGAGGGCTCGTACACCGGCGTGAAGGTGTTGCCGTTTTCGTCCACGGGCAGCTCGGGCGGCCTGCCGATGCGGCGCGAATAGAAGAGCTGGAAGGCGTCGCCGCCGTAGTTGCCGCCGAACTGGGAGCGCACCGGCGGCTGGTAGAGCTCGAGCCCCTCGAGGAAGAAGGGCCGCTTCTCGGGGAAGAAGGTCTCGAAGGTGCTGAGGTTCAGCACGCGCTGGTCGGCCTCCACCTGGCCGAAGTCGGGGTTGACCGTCGCGATCAGCGCCAGGTCGCTGGTGAGCCCGATGCGGGCATCGAGCCCCGCGCAGAGCGCGCCGTTGCCGACGTGGGTGACGCCGAACGAGCCGCAGCTGTCGAGCTGCGGCGGCAGCGCGAACTGGGCCAGCGCCGGCACCGAGCGCACCGCCCGCGCGGCCAGGTAGGGTCGCAGCTCCAGTTCGCGGACAGGCTTTATCCCATCGAGGCCCGTGAGCGTCCCCATCTGGGTCGAGACGTAGCCGGCCGTGTCCTTGGGCGCGAACATCCAGTGCGACTCCTCGTGCCGGCGCATGAGGATGCGCGCGACCTGCAGCCCGAAGCGGGTCGCGTGCTCGGGGATGCGCAAGACGCGCAAGGGGATGCGCAGCTCGGCCGACCAGCCCGCGGGCGTGCGCGCGACGGCGGACTCCCAGGCGGCGTCCCAGTCGGTGCTCATGTTGTTGTCGTTGAAGTGCAGCCCGTCGAGCTGCTGGCCGGCCGCGTAGATGCTGAAGTGGTACGCGGTGCGGCCATCGAGCGTGGTCTCGAGATCGATGTCGATGCGGTCGCCGTCCACGAACCGATCGCGGCGCGAGAGGTTGGCAGAGACGGGCTCGGAGTCGTCGCACTCGATGCCGATGTACAGAGAGTCGGCGTCCCAGAGAATGCGGAAGCGCGTCTGCACCGGCGACGGCTTGCCTTCGTCGGGCTCATCTGGGTGAAGCCCGTGCCGGCTTCCGCCTCCTGCCACGCGGGCTCGTCGAGCTTGCCGTCGAGCTTGATGGCAGAGCTGCGCCGGGCAGCCCGCACCGTGGGTTTTCGCAGCGCCGGCGCTGCGGCCCCCGGCAGCGCGCTCGGGTCCGCGGAGGCACTGGCGAGGGCGCCGAGCAACATTGAAACGAAGGCTGGCACGCTGGGAAACAACGCCTTTCGCTGCGGTCTATTTCGTGCGGCGCCGTGATAGACGGAGGACCGTGCCCACGCCGGACAGCGCGACGACTCCGATGTTGCGCCAATATCACGAGGCAAAGGAGAAGGCCGGCGACGCGCTGCTCTTTTTCCGCCTCGGCGACTTCTACGAGCTGTTCTACGAGGACGCGAAGGTCGCGGCGCAGCTGCTCGGCATCACGCTGACGGGGCGGGCCAAGGGCGACGATCGGATCCCCATGGCCGGCGTGCCCTTCCACGCCGCGCGCGGCTACGTGGCAAAGCTGGTGGCCGCGGGCCACAAGGTCGCGATCTGCGATCAGATGGAGGCGCCGGGGCCCGGCAAGACGCTGGTCAAGCGCGAGATCGTCCGGCTGGTCACGCCGGGCACGCTGCTCGACGAGGAGTCGCTGGAAGCCCGCGACGCGCTCTATCTGGCGGCGCTGGCGATGGACGGCGACCGCTTCGCGCTGGCGCTGCTCGACCCCTCGACCGGCGAGCTGCGCGCCTTGCCTTCCGGTGGCTTCGAGGCCGCGCTCGACGAGCTGGCGCGTGCGCGGCCCAAGGAGGTGCTGCTGCCCGAGGCGATGCAGGGCGGCGCGCGCGCGGAGGCCGTCTTGAAGCGCAGCGGCGCCGCCAGGCTGGAGGCCCGACCGGAACGAGCCGCAGCCGAGGCCGAGGCGCTGCTCAAGCGGCACCTCGGCGTCGGTACGCTCGATGGCTTCGGCCTGCGCGATCCGCTCGCCATCTGCGCCTGCGCCGACGCGCTCGCCTACCTGCAAGAGACGCAGCGCTCGGCCGCGGCCCACGTGGTGCGGGTGCAGGTCGAGGAGACCTCGTCGGCGCTCTGGCTCGACCCGTCCGCCGTCGCCAATCTGGAGCTGTTTCGCGGGCCCGATGGACGCAAGCAAGGGACGCTGCTCGCGCTCGCCGACAAGACGCTGACCGCGGCCGGCGGGCGATTGCTCGCGCGCTGGCTTGCCGCGCCGCTGCTCGATCTGGACGCGATCTCCGCCCGGCACGACGCGGTCGATGAGCTGGCCGCGGCCAGCGTCCTGCGCGAGGAGGTCGCTGAGCGGCTCCGCGCCGTGCTCGATGTCGAGCGCCTCCTGGGCCGCCTGGCGACGGGGCAGGGCGCTCCGCGCGATCTGGGCGGCCTCCGCACCTCCTTGCGCGAGCTGCCCGGCCTGGCGCAGCGGCTCTCGCTCTGCGCCTCGCCGCTCCTGCGCGAGCTGGCCCCCGCGCTGCTCGCCCCCGCCGCCCTGCTCGAGCTGCTCGCGCGCGCGCTGGCCGACGAGCTGCCGGTGGGCCGCGAGCCCGGGTTCGCGCGGCCTGGCTACTCGGCGGCGCTGGACGAGGTGGCCGACCTGGCCCAAGGAGGCCGCTCGGCCATCGCGGCGCTCGAGGCGCAAGAGAAGTCGCGCACGGGCATCCATTCGCTCAAGGTGCGCTTCAACCGCGTCAGCGGTTTCTATATCGAAATTACCAAACCGAACCTGCACCTCGTCCCCACGGATTATCAACGCCGCTCGTCCACCGTGGGCGCCGAGCGCTTCGTCACGCGAGAGCTGGCCGAGCACGAGAGCAAGGTCCTGTCGGCCGAGGAGCGCCGCGCCGCGCTCGAGGCCGAGCTCTTCTCCGCGCTGGTGGCGGCCGTGCTCGCGCAGAGCGCCGCCCTGCGCGCCTGCGCGCACGCTGCCGCCCAGGCCGACGTGCTCCTGTCGTTCTCGCGCCTGGCCGCCGATCAGGGCTGGGTGCGCCCCTCCGTCGACAACGGCGAGGTGATCGACATCGTCGGCGGGCGCCACCCCGTGGTCGAGCGCGCCTTGCGCGAAGCCGGCGAGGGCCCCTTCGTTCCCAACGATCTGCTCCTTGACGCCGAGCGGCGCCTGCTGGTGCTCACCGGGCCCAACATGGCGGGCAAGAGCACGGCGATGCGCCAGGTCGCGCTCATCGTCATCCTCGCGCAGGCGGGCTCCTTCGTGCCGGCCGCGCGCGCGCGCATCGGGCTCGTGGACCGGCTCTTCACCCGCGTGGGGGCGGCCGACGATCTGGCGCGCGGCCAGAGCACCTTCATGGTCGAAATGGCCGAGTGCGCGCGCATCCTCCACCAGGCCACGGCCCGCTCGCTGCTCGTGCTCGACGAGGTGGGCCGCGGCACCAGCACCTACGACGGCCTCGCCATCGCCTGGGCGGTCGCCGAGCACCTGCACGACCACGTCTCCGCGCGCACGCTCTTCGCGACGCACTACCACGAGCTCTGCGACCTCCCGCTGACCAAGCCGCGCGCGGTGAACCTGACCATGGCCGTCACCGAGGTGGAGGGCCGCGTCGTCTTCCTGCGCAAGCTGGTCGCGGGCGGGGCCTCGCGCAGCTACGGCATCCACGTGGCGCGGCTGGCCGGGTTGCCAGAGCCGGTGCTGATCCGCGCGCGCGAGATCCTCGCCAACATCGAGGCTCACGAGCTCGACGAGACCGGCCAGCCCACGCTCGCGCAGCCCGCGACTCCCTGGCGCCGCCGCAGCTCGCAGCTCCGGCTCTTCGAGCTGCCCGCGGCGCCCGTCGCGCAGCCCGCGGATCCCGCGAGAGACGCGCTCGCGGAGGAGCTGGGCCGGCTCGAACTTGCGCGGATGACGCCACTCGAGGCGCTGGTCTGGCTCGACCAGCAGCAGAAGAAGCTGCGGCGCGGCTGACCCTGTTCCCGCTCTGGCGGTCGCTACTTCTTGTGGCCCGGCTTTCCGGCGTGCCCGGCCGGCTTGTTCGCTGGACTCGCGGGTTTCGGTGAGGCCGCCGGTTTGTTCGCTGGGGCTGGCGCGTGACCACCCGACGCCGGCTTGCTTCCGCCCGTCGCGTGATGCGCTCCGCCGCCAGTTGCGTGATGGGTGCCGCCGCCAGTTGCGTGATGGGTGCCGCCGCCAGTTGCGTGATGGGTGCCGCCGCCAGTTGCGTGATGGGTGCCGCCGCCAGTTGCGTGATGGGTGCCGCCGCCAGTCGCGTGATGGGTGCCGCCGCCAGTCGCGTGATGGGTGCCGCCGCCAGTCGCGTGATGGGTGCCGCCGCCAGTCGCGTGATGCGCGCCGCCGCCAGTCGCGTGATGCGCGCCGCCGCCAGTCGCGTGATGCGCGCCGCCGGTCGCGTGATGGGTGCCTCCGCCCTTCGACTCCTTCTGGCCGGTCCCTGCGGTCGCGTGTCCGCTTTGCTTCGGTTCGGCCGAGTCCCCCGGCGCATCGCCGCCCGGTGATTCGCCACCGGGCGAGTCAGCACCGGGTGACTCTGCTCCTGGTGACTCTCCGCCCGGCGATTCGCCTCCGGGTGACTCTGCTCCTGGTGACTCTCCGCCCGGCGACTCGCCTCCGGGTGACTCCGCTCCTGGCGACTCTCCGCCCGGCGATTCGCCTCCGGGTGATTCGGCTCCAGGTGACTCTCCGCCTGGCGATCCTGCTCCCGGCGATTCGCCTCCGGGTGATTCGGCTCCAGGTGACTCTCCGCCCGGCGACTCCCCTCCTGGAGATTCTCCACCCGCGCCGCCCTCGGCAGAGCCTCCGGTGCCGCTGCCTTCGCTGCCAGCGGCGTCTTTCCCGCCGCCTTCCTGCGCTCCTTCTCCGCCAGCCTCATTTCCGCCGCCGGAATGGCCCACGATCAGGATGACGTTGTGGCCTGCCTTGAGCTGGACCCCGCCGGAGAGCTCTGAGCTCTGTACCGCTTTTTCCTCGGTCTCGTGGCTGTCGCCGGGCGCGTCTCCAGGGCTGTCGCCGGGCGCGTCTCCAGGGCTCTCGCCGGGCGCGTCTCCGGGGCTGTCGCCAGTCGCGTCTCCGGGGCTGTCGCCAGGCGCGTCTCCAGGGCTCTCGCCGGGCGCGTCTCCGGGGCTGTCGCCAGGCGCGTCTCCGGGGCTGTCGCCAGGCGCGTCTCCAGGGCTCTCGCCGGGCGAACCTCCAGGGCTTTTGCCGGGCGAATCTCCTGGGCTCTCGCCGGGCGAACCTCCTGGGCTGCCACCGGGCGAACCTCCAGGGCTTTCGCCGGGCGAATCTCCAGGGCTCTCGCCGGGCGAACCTCCAGGGCTTTCGCCGGGCGAATCTCCTGGGCTGTCACCTGGCGAGCCTCCAGGGCTGTCGCCGGGCGAGTCGCCGCCTGCGCTCGCGCCGCCGGTGCCATCGCCCGAGCCGCCGCTGTCGTTGCCAGGGCTCTCACCGCCACCGGGTGTCTCGCCTCCAGGTCCCTCCGCGCCGGGACCCTCGCCCGGAGAGTCGCCGGGGCCGTCGCCCTCGCCTCCACTCGCGGTCTGGTGAGTCCCTGTGCCGTGCTTTCCGGTTCCGGCGTGGCCGCTGCCGTGCTGACCCGTCGCCGCGTGACCTGTGCCGTGCTTTCCGGTTCCGGCGTGGCCGCTGCCGTGCTGCCCCGTCGCCGCGTGACCCGTCCCGTGCGCGCCACTGTGCGCCGTTCCGTGCTGGCCGGTCGCCTGGTGTCCCGCGCCGTGAGAGCCCGTGGCCGAATGGCCAGTCGCGTGGCTGCTCCCGTGTGAGCCCGTGCCCGGGTGGCCGCCGCCCTGCGAGCCCGAAGGATGCGCCGTGCCCCCGGGGTGCGCCCCCGCGCCGGTCGAGTGCTGGCCGCCTCCGCCCGAGGCGGGCTTGTGTTGCGCGGGCGGGCTGGCAGGTTTGTGCTGCGCCGGCGGCGAGGCTGGCTTGTGCTGCGCGGGCGGGCTGGCGGGTTTGTGCTGCGCCGGCGGCTTCGGCGGGGGATTCTTAGCCATTGCGTCCTCCGGACCGCGGCGCCGTCCGGGCGCGATCGCTGCCGCGAGACGCTCCTTGCGTGCGGGCCGGTCCGGCGAGGCCATTCGCGGTCGACTGGGTCACGCGGGGCTCTCCGGTGGCACAAATCTGCCGTGATCAGCTTACCCCAGTTGGAGCATGCCCACAACCTCTAGAGGAGCGGCAGCGCTCCTGCTCACCGGCTACAAGCCTCGCGGTCCCGGGCCAGGCGGGAATCGGCCCGACCGGGCCCCTTTGCGGACAGCGATCCTCGCAGGAGCCGACGCGTATCGCTTGCAGCAGCCCGAGAGGCCAGCCGATGATGCGGCGCGAATGGATCGCTCCGCCTTGCTCGCCCGCATCCCGCTCTTCCAAGGCATCGCCGTCGAGGACCGCCGCGCGCTCGGCGAGCGCCTCGTCGAGCGGAGCTACGCGCCCGGCAGCCTCATCTTCGCCAAGGACGACAAGGGCGCGTCGATGTTCCTCATCGTCTCGGGCGCGGTGCAGATCTTCCTGCCGCCACCCGGCGCGGGCTCGCCGCGCGTAAATCTGAAAGTGCTGCACCCGGGCGAACACTTCGGCGAGCTGGCGCTCTTCGACGACAAGCCCCGCTCCGCCAGCGCCGAGGCCGAGGCGAACACGGTCCTGCTCGAGCTCTCGCGCGACGACTTCATCGCCGGGCTCGTCCGCGCGCCCGCCGCCGTGATGGCCGTGCTCAGCGAGATGGCAAACCGGCTGCGCGACACCAACAACCTCCTCAGCCAGCGGGCCGCCAAGGACGCCGTCAAGGAGATGGAAGACAAGCTGAGCTGGGCCGAGCGCCTCGCCGACCGCGTCGCCGAGATCAACGGCAGCTGGCGCTTCATCATCTTCCTCTGCTTCGTCAGCGTGCTCTGGTCCATCGCCAACGCTTTCATGCCCAAGCCGTTCGATGCCTATCCGTACGTCTTTTTCAACCTGGTGCTGGCGCTCCTGGTGGCGCTCCAGGGCCCGCTCATCGTCATGAGCCAGAACCGCCAGGCCGAGAAAGAGCGGGCCCAGGCGGCCAGCGACTTCCAGGTCAACCTCAAGAACGAAGTGAACATCGAGACCCTGGTGCGGCAGCTCTCGGACTTCCGGCGCGAGACCGGCGAGCGGCTCGAGCGGCTGGAAGGCACCGTCGAGAGCCCTGGGAACGAGCCTCCGCCGGGCCTGCGCGCCGCACCCTGAAAATCGCGCCCGACCGCGCCCATGGCGGGCCGGCGCGAGAATGTCAGACCCCCTCGTTACCTTCCTTCGCGTACCAAGGCCAAGCAGGCCGAGGCGGAGGCAGCGATGAGTCAACCCATCCAGCTCTGGCGGTGCCCCTCTTGCAGCCGCGTGCTCCTGCAGCGCAGCGAGGGCTACGCGCGGGAGCGCCACGAGCAGCTCACCCAGCAGGCGCCCAACGCCGACTTCGTGCGCGAGGCGACCTGGCCCGCCTATCTGGCGTCGCTCAAGCGGTGTCGCTGCGGGAGCAAGCGGCGCCTCCAGCAGGTCGACGGCAGCACGCGCGTCGGTCAGCTCAAGCTGCAGCTCGATGGCGTGGTGGTGGCATGAGCGCGGCCCTCATGCTCTTTGCGGCGGCGCTGGCCGAGGACCTGGCCGGCGCGCCCGGGCAGGCCCAAGCCGCGCTCGGCGGGCTGTTCGCGTTCGGGTTCATCGTGCTCGCCTGGGGAGCCGTGCTCTGCTCGTGCGAGAGGGTGGAGCGGAAGCGCTGGCGTGCGGCTCAGCGACTGTCGCGCTGCCTCTTCGCCGCGGCCGGGGTCAAGAGGCGGTACCGGCTGCCATGAACAGCGCGCGGGCAAGAAAGTTGACGCGATCGATCCGCGTGCGAGCGTGGCCGGGTGACACTCCATCCGGCCACGCTGGGAGCGATCTTCGCAGCGCTCGCGCTCTCTGCGTCCCCGTCGGCGCGGGCCGCACCGTCCCAGGCCGCCTCGGCCAAGGCGCTGCTCGAGCAAGACCGCCGGCTTGCATCCGCGCGGCGTTCGCTCGAGAGGCTGGCGAGCGATCCCAAGAAGCGCCGCTACCGCGACGGCTGGACGCAGCTCATCCGCGAGCTCGACACGCTCGTCCGCCTCTCGCCCGCGGGCCCGCGCGCTGCCGAGGTCCGCCTGCTCTCCGGCCGCGCGCGAGAGGAGCTCTGGAGCTCCTCTCGCAGCAAGACCGACGCCCGATCGGCGGTGGCCTCGTACCGAAAGGTCGATGAGACCTCGCCCGGCACTGCCGTGGCGGCGCGGGCCCTGTCCGCGGCAGCGAAGCTCGCCGCACGCCTTGGCTTCACGGCCGAGCGCGCGAGCGTCTGCCGCAGATTGTCCGCGCGCTACAGCGGCACCCCCGAGGAGAGAGCAGCTTGCCCGCAAGCGACCACGCCCGCGCCAAGACCGGCCCCCCCTGTCGGTCCGAGCGCTGCGCCCGCCGCGGGCAAGCCCATCGATCTCGATGACGACGAGGCCGCTTCCGACGAGCAAGCCGAAGCCGAAGCTGCGCCGCTCGCCCCAAAGCTCTCGGCCAAGGCCGAGGCGCGCGCCGCACGCGACGCCCCTTCCGCACCCGAGCGCGAACCCGACACCGATGTGCCCGCCGAGGCGGCAAAGCAGATGGAGGGGCTGGTCCAGCGCGCGCAAAGCGGGCAGGGCGCAGCCGCTGCATTGCCAACCGCGACGCGCGCCGACGGCGCCGCTGCAGAAGAGACCCCGGCCGCCGAGGAGGCCGAGGCGCTGCACGAGCCCGATGCCCCCAAGGCGCCGCCGGTGCGGGTCGCCGCTGAGGTCAAGGCCGTCGAAGAAGAAGAGCCCGGAGCCGCCGACAAGGCGCGCAAGCTGCGCAAGGCGGTGCTCGCCGACGAGGGCGTGCCGCTCGCGGCGCAGCTTGGCCTGAAGGTCGAGACGGTGGTGATCGACGCCGGCCATGGCGGCAAGGACACTGGCGCCATCGGGCCGCACGGGCTGCGCGAGAAAGACGTCTCACTCGCCATCGCGCAGCGGCTGCGCAAGCGCTTGCAGGCGCTGGGGCTCAGGGTCGTGCTCACGCGCGACACCGACCGCTTCGTCTCGCTCGACGAGCGCACGCGCGTCGCCAACGAGGCGCGCGCCGACCTGTTCGTCTCGGTGCACTGCAACGCGGCCCGGCGGAGCAAGCTCGAAGGCATCGAGACCTGGACGCTCAATGTCGGCTCGAGCCGCTACGCGAAGCGGCTGGCGGCGTTCGAGAACGCGGACTCGCCGCTGCGCATCTCCGATCTGCGGCTCATCCTCGCCGACCTGGCGAAGAAGGCCAACGCGAGCGACGCGCGGGATCTGGCGCGCTCGGTCCAAGCGTCGCTCGTGCGCACGGTGCGCGCGCGCGTCGGCAAGGTGCGCGATCACGGCGTCAAGCAGGCGCTCTTCTATGTCCTTCTCGGCACGCGCATGCCGTCGATCCTGGTGGAGACGGCGTTCCTCTCGAATCCCTCGGAAGAGGCGCGGCTCCGGAGCGCGAAGTACCAGGAAGCCACCGCCGAGGCCATCGCGCGCGGCGTGAAGGACTTCATGGGCGGCCGCCAGCGGTTGGCGCTCGCGCCCTGAGCCGGAGGAGCTTTCCGCCGGCGTCTGCGTTGGATCTCTTTCTCTAGCGGTGCACGCGCATGAGATCGCGCGTCGCTTCCTGCGCCTGCGCGCCCAGCTCATCGACCGTCGCCGCGTTGGCCACGGCGGTCGCGAGCAGCCTGCCCGAGCGCGTGTCGCGGAGCCGCAGATCGAGCTTGTAGTTGGCGCCGAGCCTCAGCAGGATCGAGGTGACGATCAGGTCTGCGCCCGCCTTGCGGCCGCTCTCCACCTCGCACGCGGCGTCGCAGGCCTCGCCCGGCTTGCCCGCCGGGCTGAGCAGCGCCTGCAGATTTTCGCGGGTGATGACCTCGATGCCGGGGCCGGCCCTCAGCGCCGCGCCGCGCACGAGGTCGGCGAGATAGCCGATGTCCACCGACCTCTTCGCGTCGCCCTCCAGGCTCGAGCGCACCTCGAGCACGGCGACCAGGCCCGCCAGATTCTCCTGCTCCTCATCGGGCGGGGCCACCTCGAAGGGCTCGCGCCGCGAAGAGGGCCGCTGGGGCGCGGTCAGGATCTCGACCTTGAGCGCGTCGATCTTGCCCTGCACGCTCTTGCGATTCTTGGCGCCGGGCTCGGCCGCCAGGTAGGCGCGGTACATCTCGAGCGCGCGGGCCGCGTCGCCGCCGAGGCGGTAGGCCTGGCCCATGTCGTAGAGGAAGATGGGGTGCGGCCGGAGGCCATTGGCGGCCTCGAACTCGCGCACGGCCTCGCCGTAGTCGCCGGCGCGGAAGTGTACGTGGCCGAGCTCGAAGTGCTTCTTCGCCTGGCGGACGCTCTGGTCGCTCGCGGGCCCGATCGCTTGGGCCAGCACCAGGGCGAGGGCGAGCAAAGCGGACGCGAGCATGCGACCATTGACCGCGCCAGGGGGAGGCGCTGTCAAGATGGACCAAGAACGGAAAGCCGAGGGGCGCCGATGAACCTCCTTCTTTGCCACGCCACCGAGGACGCCGACTTTGCCGGTCGGCTGCTCGCGGACCTCGGCGAGCTGGGCGTGCGCAGGGGAGGCCTCGACGACGCGGCCACCGTGCTCGCGCTGGCCTCGCGCGCGGCGCTCGGGTCGGCTGCGTTTCGCGAGCCCCTCTTGCACGCGCGCGGGCGAGGGCTCTCGGTCATCGTCACGCTGCTCGACGAGTGCGAGCTGCCGGCGTCCCTGGCCGCGAGCCCGATCGTCGATTTTCGCGACGCCGATCGATACGGCGCCGCCTTCTATCGGCTCTGCGCGCGGCTCGGCCTGCGGCCCTTCGGCTCCGACGAGGCCTCGCAGGTCGCGCGGCCGAAGAAGTGGCACTGCATCTTTTGCGGCTGGCGCTGCAGCGACCCGTCCAACAACAGCTACCTCTGCCACCGGTGCCAGCGCCTGCGCCCGCTGATGGCCGATTCCTGCACCTGCATCCAGTGCCTGCTCTGCAACGAGCTGAGCCTCGCGGCCGGCTCCTACTGCGAGTGGTGCGGCGAGCGGCTCGGCGCGATCGAGGCATGAGGAAGTCTGCACGCGACAACAATCGAGTACTGCACTCTTGCGGTCGCGGTCTTGCCTGAAGCCGGAAGCCTGAAGCCGGAGGCCCTCCGTCTCCTCATATAGTGCCGCGATGGGCGATCCGATTGCCGCTGCGCGCGGCGAACTCGACGCGGCGCGGGCGCGGATCCTCGCGGAGCATCGCGAGGGCGCCGGCGGACAATTGGTCGTCCGCGCGATCTCGGACGCGACCGACGTCGTCATCCAGCACCTGGCCGCGGCGCTGGCGGAGGGCGGGGCCTCGCCGCCGTCGCTTTCGCTGGTGGCGCTCGGCGGGTACGGGCGGCGCGAGCTGTCGCCCCGGTCGGACGTCGATCTGCTGGCGCTCTTGCCCGACGCGGGCGCGCCGGCCGATCAGCGCGCGCGGGCCGATTCGCTCGCCGAGCGGGCCCACCGCGCGCTCTGGGACGCCGGGCTGGAGGCAGGCTTCGCGGCGCGCTCGCTGGCCGACTCGCTCGAGGTGGCCAAGGGCGACCACACCATCCGCACCGCTGCTCGATTGCCGGCTCGTGTGGGGCGACGAGGCGCTCTTCAAGCGGCTCGAGCGGGCCACGGTCACCGAGCTGGAGGCGCGCCGCGTGGACGAGTTCATCGCCGACAAGCTCGAGGAGCTGCGCGCGCGGCGCGAGCGCTACGGCGGCTCGGTCTGGCTGCTCGAGCCGCACCTGAAGCAAGGCAAGGGCGGGCTGCGCGATCTGCACACCGCGCTCTGGATAGCGCGGGCGCGCCACAAGGTGGCGGGCCTGGGCGAGGCCGGTGAGAAGACGCTGCTGCCGGCGCGCGAGATCGAGGCCGCGCGGGCTGCGCGCGACCTGCTCTGGCGCTTCCGCAACGAGCTGCACTATGGCAGCGGGCGCCGCGACGATCGGCTCACTTTCGACAACCAACGGCGAGTTGCAAAGGCGCTCGGCTACCAGGACGGAGAGCACGAGCTGGGCGTCGAGCAGCTCATGCGCGAGGCGTACACGGCGCTGCAAGAGATCGCTCGCGCCGCCGATGCGCTCATCGATCGCTGCGCCGTCGAGGAGCCGCCGAGGCCGACCGGCCTGCTCCGCCGCCTGCCGCAGCCGAAAAAGATCGACGCTGCCTTCCAGCTGGCCAATGGCCGCATCGCCGCCGTCGACAACGAAGTCTTTGCCAGGCGGCCCGCCGACCTGGTGCGTCTGTTTGCGGTGGCCGAGGCCTACGGCGTGCCCATCGCCAGCGCCACGCGAGATCTCTTGGTGCACGAGCTGGCGCGCCTGGGCGGGCAGCTCGCCGCCGATCGCGAGGCGCACCGCGAGGTCTGGGAGCTCTTGACCCGCGAGGCGAGCGACGGGTCGTCCCTGGCGCCGATGCACGAGCTTGGCTTGCTCGGCGCGCTCTTTCCCGAGGTGGCGCGGCTGCGCGCCCGGGTCCAGCACGACCTCTACCATGTGTACACGGTGGACACGCACACGGTGGTTGCGCTCGCGCGCCTCTGCCGCTTGCGCGCGGGGCTGCACGCCGAGGAGGAGCCCGAGCTCACCCGCATCGCCCGCGTGCACGAGCGGCCGCTGGCGCTCTTGCTCGGGCTCCTGTTTCACGACCTGGGCAAGGGGATGGGCAAGGACCACTCGCGCCGCGGCGTCGAGCTGGTGCAAGCCTATGCAGCGCGCACCGGGCTCGACGAAGAGGATGCCGGAGACGCCGCCTGGCTGGTGCTGCAGCACCTGACGATGAGCCAGATCAGCCAGCGGCGCGACCTCGAGGACCACCACCTCATCGATGGCTTCGCGCGCGAGTGCCGCACGGCCTCCCGGCTGGAGATGCTGTACGTCCTCACCTATTGCGACATGGCCAGCGTGTCGGCCGAGAACTGGACCGAGTGGAAGGGCAGGCTCCTGCGCCTCCTGTACGAGAAGGCCCACGCGGCGCTGGTCGCCGACGGCCTCGACGCGCCCGCCATGCGCACGCCCTCGAGGCGCGCCGCGAGCGGCTCTCGGCCAATCTGCTCGCCGCGGGCCCGACGGCCGATCCGCGCCTCGTCGCCGAGTTCGTCCACGCCGCGCCCGAGCGCTACCTCGCCGTGACCGCGCCGCCCGCTGCCGCGCGCCACCTGTCGCTCTGGCTGCAGGCGCGGCGCTCGGGCTTCGCCGCCGAGCTGCACAGGCCGCCGAGCGGCGAGGCCGTGCTGACGCTGGTTGCCCCCGATCGGCCGGGCCTGCTCGCGCTCTTCTCGGCCGCGCTCGCCGCCAACGGCATCGACATCCTCAGCGCCGAGGTGGCCTCGCTCGCCGGCGGCATCGCGCTCGACCAGTTCCACGTGCGCGAATCGGGTGGAGGCCCGCCCGACCAGCGCCGCTGGGAGAGCGCCCGGCTCGATCTGGGCCGGCTGCTCGCGAGCGAAGAGGATGCCGGCAAGCTGGTGCACAGGCGGGTGCACCGCGCGAGCTGGGCAGCCTCCGCGGCGCCGGCGGTGCAGACCCGGCTGCACTTCGACAACCTCTCGAGCGCCTCGCTCACCGTGCTCGACGTCTTCACGCAAGACCGGCCGGGCCTGCTCTATTCGATCGCCGAGGCGCTTCACGGGGCGGGCGCCAGCATCGAGCTCGCCCGCATCGCCACCGAGGGCAACAAGGTCACCGACGCTTTCTACCTGCGCCAGCCGGGCAGCGTCGGCGGCAAGATCGTGGACGCCGCGCGGCTGGCAGAGATCGAGGCAGCGGTGCTGGCGGCCATCGACGAGCACGCAAGGCGCGCCGGCTAGGAGGCCGTCGGCGCATTCGCCGACGCGAACTGTCCTGATCCCGCGCGCACCGTTGCGCGGATCAAGGGCTAGCGCCGGTCGACTCTCAAGGCAGGTCTGCGGGCGTGCACGGTTCCGCTCCTGCTGCAGCCGTCCGAGCGCCCGTCAGCCCAACCGCTGACACGCGTAAACACCAGCCCGCCATAAAACCCGGTTGCCGCTCGCTCGGGAGGTGCCCAACTTGCGGGTGTGAACGTCGGCTGCTGGACACCCGTCGACCACGTTTTAGGAGGAATGGATGGCGACGAGCAGGAAATCGACGCGACGCGCGGCCGGCAAGAAGGGCGCGCCGGCCAGGCGTGCACCGAGCGGCCGCACCAAGACCACCCGCATGAGCACGCGCAAGACCGTGGCCGCGCGCGGGGCCAAGGCGAGAAAGCCGCTGCTCGGGGGCATGACCGTCCGCGAGGCGGGCCGGATGGGAGGGCTGATCGGCGGCAAGAAGGGCGGCGACACCGTCAAGCGCGAACGCGGCGTCAAATTCTACCAGGAGATCGGTCGCCTCGGCGGGCAGCGCGTGCGCGACTTGATCGCGGCCGGCAAGCGCGAGCTCGAGCGACCGAGCCGCCGCCGGCACACCTAGTGCAGAGGTAGCTGCCCGTACGACAGCCGGGTCGACGTGTGCACCCGGGCTGAAAAGGTTTGCAGGCAAACGATTCGTCCCCGTGGGGGGAACACAAAGGGAGGCGGGAACACATGGCTGACGAGACTCTGGTTCCGAAGAAGAAGGGTGCGATGAGCGTGAGCGAGGCCGGCCGCAAGGGCGGCCAGACGGTCCGCGACAAGTACGGGCACGCCTTCTACGAGGAGATCGGCAAGAAGGGCGGCGAGACCGTCAAGGCCGAGCGCGGCCGCGCCTTCTACGAGCAGATTGGCAAGAAGGGCGGCGACACGGTCAAGGCCGAGCGCGGCGCCGGCTTCTACGAGCAGATCGGCAAGAAGGGCGGCGAGACCGTCAAGGCCGAGCGCGGGACGCCGTTCTACGAGGAGATTGGGAAGAAGGGCGGGCACAAGGTCCGCAGCCTGATCGAAGAGGGAAAGAAGGCGGCTCTCGAGGCGCAAAAGGTTCCGTCCGAGGGCACGCCTGTCGTCACCGAGAAGGCGCCCGCTGCGGCCGAGCCCACTGAAAGCTGATTGTTCGTAAACCCTGGAGGCAGTTCAAATGGCGACGAAGGACGGGCGGGGCGGCACTCCCAAGGCAGGCGGCATGACCGTCTCCGAGGCAGGCCGCAAGGGCGGGGAGCGCGTCAGGAACGAGCGCGGCGTCGAGTTCTATCAAGAGATCGGCCGCAAGGGCGGTGAGATGGGCGGCCGCAAAGGCGGCGAAGCCGTGCGCGACAAGTATGGGCCTGGCTTCTACGAGGAGATCGGCCGCAAAGGCGGGCAGAAGGTCCGCGAGCTGATCGAGCAGGGCAAGAAGAGGCTGTAAGAAGGAACCGCGCAATTCCAGCGGAAGGGAGGGGGGAAACCTTCCAACGATGGAGGCGTGGCAATGGACGAGAAAAAAGGCGCAATGACGGTAGCAGAGGCCGGTCGCAAGGGAGGCGTGAAGGTGGCCAGCGAGCGCGGTCGCGCCTTCTACGAGGAGATCGGCAAGAAGGGCGGGGAGACGGTCAAGGCAGAGCGCGGCCATGCGTTCTACGAAGAGATCGGACGCAAGGGCGGCGAATCGGTCAGGGCCTCTCGCGGTCCAGAGTTCTATTCGCAGATCGGCCACAAGGGCGGCCAGAAGGTCCGCGAGTTGATCGAGCAGGGAAAACGGCTGGGCCTCTTGAACAAGAAGCCCGAAGAGTAGCCGGTGTTCCAGCAAGAGGGCCGGGCGCTCGCGAGGGCACCCGGCTCTCGGTTTCTTGGCGCGTGCAGCGCTGCTGGTGCACGATGCGCGCGTGCACACGGCGCCCATCCAGCCGATCGATCCGGTCCACCCGCAGCCGCGCCACATCCAGCGCGCGGTGGCCATCCTCGAGGCGGGCGGCCTCATCGCCTATCCGACCGACACCTATTACGGCATCGGCTGCGACCTGTTCCAAAAGAAGGCGCTCGACCGCCTCGCGCACTTGAAGCAGCGCGACAGCAAGAAGCCCTTCGCCTTCCTCTGCGCGGACCTGAGCGATCTCGCCAAGTACGCGGTCGTCGATAACGACAAATATCGAATCTTGAAGCGGCTGACGCCGGGGCCCTACACCTTCGTCCTGCCGGCGACGCGCCTGGTCCCGCGCACCTCCCTGTCGCGCCAGCGGACCGTCGGCATCCGCGTGCCGGACGCCCCGGTCGTGCGCGCGCTCGTCGAGGCGCTGGGCCGGCCGCTCGCGACCACCAGCGCGGCGCTGCCCGATCAGGCCACGCTGATCGACGCCAATGACATCCAGGAGCAGCTCGGCCACGGCATCGATCTGATCCTCGACGGCGGCTACACGCTGGATGAGCCGAGCACGCTGCTCGACCTGACGGGCGCGGGCATCGTGGTGCTGCGCGAGGGCAAGGGCTCCGTGCAGGGGCTGCTCTGATGCTGGAGCACGCGGTCGACAAGTACCTGGACCACCTGCGCGTCGAGCGGGCCCTCTTGCCCGCGACGCTCGAGTCCTACGCGCGCGATCTGCAAGAGTATCTGGGCTGGCTGCGCTCGGTGCAGATCGATAAGATCGATAAGATTACCGAATTGCACATCGTGCAGCACCTCGCCTCCTTGCAGCGGCGGGGGCTCGCGCGCTCGAGCCAGGCGAGGCACCTCGCGGCCGTCCGCGGGCTGCACAAGTTCGCCGCTGCGGAGGGGCTCTGCCCGCTCGACCCCGCCGCGGGTGTCTCGACGACCCGCGGCAGCCGCCCGCTGCCCCGCTTCCTCGGCGCGGCCGATGTCGAGGCCCTGCTCGCGGCGCCAGCAGGCAAGGCCGCGCCGAGCGTGCGCGACCGTGCCATGCTCGAGCTGCTCTACGCGAGCGGCCTGCGGGTGAGCGAATTGGTGACGCTGCCGGTGTTTGGCTACGACCCGGCGCTCGGCGTCCTGCGGGTGCGCGGCAAGGGCGGCAAGGAGCGCATCGTGCCGGTGGGCGAGCGCGCGCAAGAGTGCCTCGCTGCGTATCTGGCGGGCCCGCGCGCGGCGCTGCTCGGCAAGCGGCAGAGCCGCGATCTGTTCGTCACGCCTCGGGGCTCTCGCATGACCCGGCAGGGGTTCTGGAAGCTGATCGGCCGCTACGCGCGCGGCGCGGGCATCGGCCAGCGAGTCACGCCGCACACGCTGCGGCACAGCTTTGCCACCCACCTGCTCGAGGGCGGCGCCGACCTGCGCGCGGTGCAGGCCATGCTCGGCCACGCCGACATCGGGACGACCCAGATCTACACGCACGTGGACCGCGCGCGGCTCAAGCAGATCCTGGCACGGCACCCGCGGGCCTGAACGACACCCGCGGGGCGCTAATGCAACTGCAGTTGCTTTACTTGCACATCGAGTCGGGGCGACCCTTGACGACCTTGGGCGCCGCCGGCGCGACCGCCGTCACCGGCTTGCCGGTCTTGCGGCGGCAGTACGCTTCTTCGGCCACCGCTGCGAGCTTCGAGTAGAACTTCTTCTGCGCGCGGCAGTCGGCGTGCTGGAAGCACCAGGTCAGCGCGTGGTTGAGCGGCGCGTCGTACTCGAGGGCGGGGTTTGTGCCCATGTAGCTCACCTTGCCGACGAGCTCGTTGATGTAGAGCGCCGGCGCCGGATTGGTCTTCTTCCACGCGGCCGGGATGAGCGCGGTGAGCGCGGTGACGTTCTTCTTGAGGATGACGTCGGCCGCGGGCGACTTCATCGCAGTCTGGACCGTGGTCAGGTGCGCGCTGTTCGTGCAGCCGGTGGCGGCATCGACGAGGCCGAGGAGCGCAGTGGGCGCCGGGTTACGCGTGCTGTTCGAGTAGTCCACCATCCAGCGCGAATAGCGCTCATTGACCGCGCAGTGGGTGAGCTCGTGCACCATCTGCGCCGTGTAATAGTATTCGTTGGTGTTGTACGGCGCCGGATTGATCGCCGGCTGCAGCCAGAAGGGCGGGGCGGCGCCGATGAAGAGCAGCACGTAACCCGACAGCTTCTTGGTCGCGTCGAACTTCGGAATGCAGGTCGCGCCGATGCCGGGGTCGCCGGCCTTGTAGGCGATCATCTTCGGCGTCACGTTCGTCAACAGGTCGTGGAGGATCGCGGCCAGCACGGTGCCTTCGGGGGTCTGCGCGTTGGCGGCCTGGCCCATCAGGGTGCCGAGGACGACGGTGGGATCGACGCCCGCGAGGCCCTCGACGGTGGAGGCGCCGTGGGCCGGCGCGGCGACCGGGCCGAGGCCGGCGGCGCCGCAGGTCTCGTTCATGCGGGCGACCAGCGACGGCAGCGCGAACGCCGGCGCGGCGGAGAGCAGCAGGACAGCAAGAGCGAGCAGGCTTGCTCGAGGGTGGTAGTGACCGGATTGCATGATGGAGGAACCTCGACGAAAGAAGGGGGAGGGCGGCTGCCTGAACCGCCTCGTAGCAATTCGCGGTCCATCCGCTGCTCGCCTGATTTCACTTGGGATGTAGCCGTCCACTGCAGCGGCACGCTGCACCAGCGGGACGCGGCGGGTCGAAACTCCGCAGGCGATCTTCGCCCGCGCGGCCGCGGCTTGCTGGTAAGGTGGGCGCTCGAACGGCGTGACGCCGCCCGGAGCACAAATGCCTGATCCCGCGCCCGCCCAACAGAGCGGCTCGCTTACGCCCGCCGTCCGCGTTCCCAAGAGAGTCGTCTCCGGGATGCGTCCGACGGGGCGCATGCACCTCGGCCACTACCAGGGCGCGCTCCGCAACTGGATCGACATCAGCCAGCGCGCCGAGTGCTACTTCTTCTCCGCTGACTGGCACGCGCTCACCACCCACTACAAGGATCCGTCGGGCATCCGTGCGGCCGAGCACGACATGTTCGCCGATTGGATCGCCGCAGGCCTTGACCCCAAGCGGACCACGTTTTTCCGCCAGAGCGACGTCAAGCAGCACGCCGAGCTGTTTCTATTGCTGGGGATGATCGCGCCCATCGGCTGGCTCGAGCGCGTGCCGACCTACAAGGAGCAGCAGGAGCAGCTCAAGGATCGCGACTTGTCGAACTTTGGCTTCCTCGGGTATCCGGTGCTGCAGACGGCGGACGTGGCCGTCTATGGCGCCGACGCGGTGCCGGTCGGGCAGGATCAGATCAGCCACCTTGAGTTGGCGCGTGAGTTGGTGCGCCGGTTCAACTTTCTCTATGGCAACGAAGGCAAGACGCAGGTGCTGGTCGAGCCGCAGCCTTATGTGACGCCGGTGCCGAAGATCCTCGGCACCGATGGGCGCAAGATGTCGAAGAGCTATGGCAACGCCATCGAGCTCGGCGAGGACCTGGGCGTCGCCAAGAAGAAGATCATGGCCGCGGTCACCGATCCGGCCCGGCAGCGGCGCAATGACCCGGGGCACCCGGAGGTCTGCGGCATCTATTACCTGCACCGCGCCTATTCGAACGAGGCGCGGGTCGCCGAGGTGGAGGTCGGCTGCAGATCGGCGGCCATCGGCTGCGTCGACTGCAAGAAGATGCTGCTCGAGAACCTGTTGCCGCAGCTCGAGCGGCACCGGGTGGCGCGGGCAGAGCTCGACAAGACGCCCGAGCGCATCGAGCAGATCGTGCAGCTCGGGACCGAGAAGGCGCGCGCGGCCGCGGAAACGACGATGAAGGCCGTGCGAGCGGCGATGAAGCTCGGATAGCTCGTGGCCGAGACGACGACGACAGACCCCAAGGCGCCGGACCAGAGCGCGCCGCCGCCCGCCCCCCCGGAGGCTCCGGCGAAGAAGCCTTCGCCGGACGTCTTCGCGCTGGCGCTGCCCAAGTTCGAAGGGCCGCTCGATCTGCTCCTCTCGCTGATCCAGGAGCACAAGCTCGATATCTTCGATATTCCCATTTCGTTCGTCACCGATAAGTACCTTGAGTACATGGACGCGGCCCGTGAGTTGAATCTAGACCTCGCGGGTGAGTATCTCTTGATGGCCGCGACGCTGGCGTACATCAAGTCGCGGATGCTGCTCCCGCGCGAGCAGGCCGCGGACGCGCCCGAGGGCGAGCCGGGCCCCGACCCGCGCGAGGAGCTGGTCAGGCGGCTGCTTGAGTATCAAAAGTATCGCGACGCGGGAGAGAAGCTGGCGCGCCTGCCGCAACTGGGCCGCGACGTCTTCGTCCGCCGCGCCCGCGAAGAGCTGCCGCTGGGATTGGACGAAGTCTCCTATTTGAAGTCGCCGGAAGTCTCGGTCTTCCGATTGATTGAATCGCTCGCGCGCACGCTCAAAGAGCGCAAGATCGAGATCCCGCACGAGGTGTTCGTCGAGCGGCTCTCGATCGGCGACCGCATCTCCATCATCACCGACCGGCTGCGCGTCGAGGAGCGGCTCACCTTCACCTCCCTCTTCGCCGACCTGACCGAGGTGGAGCGTCACCGCGTGGTGCCGACCTTCCTGGCGCTGCTCGAGATGGCCAAGCTGAAGCTCATCCGCGTCCACCAGAGCGAATCGCACGCCGAGATCTACATCACGCGCACCAAGGCGCTGCTCGACGCGCCGTTGGAAGGAGTCTCCGTTGACTACCGTGACTGATCCGCCCGAGGGCGACCCGAAGCCCGCGCAGCAGCCTCCGGAAGGCGATCCGATCAAGCGCGAGCCCCCGCAACAGGAGCCGCCGCAAGAGGTGCCGCGGCCGCCGGCGCAGGAGCCTCCGCCGGGCGACGACGTGCCGAAGAAGATCGAGGCGGGCCAGCTCGAGCTCTCTGGGAGCAGGGCGGCCAACAGCGAGCCGCCGCCGCCCTTCGCGCCCCCCGCTGCGCCCTTGTCGGACGAAGAAGAGCTGCACCACGCGACCCAGAGCGAGCTCTCGATCCTCAAGGAGGCGGCCCGCTTTGCGACCGCGGAGCGGGTGCGCAACGTGATCGAAGCGCTGCTCTTCGCCGCCGACAAGCCGCTGGAGATTTCGCAAATCATCGAAACGACGCAGTTCGACAAGGCGCAGATCGAGGCCGCGCTCCCCGAGCTGAAAGCACGCTTCGCCGGAGGGGCGCAGAGCGGCGTCCACCTCGTGGACCTGGGCGGAAAGCTGCAGCTGCGCACCGACGCCGAGGTCGGCGCCTACGTGCGACGCATGCTGCAGGTCAAGCCCATGCGGCTGACGCGGGCGGCGATGGAGACGCTCGCCATCATCGCCTACCGGCAGCCGATCACGCGGCCCGAGATGGAGGACCTGCGCGGGGTGGACTGCGGCGCCGTCACCAAGGCGCTGCTCGAGAGAAAGCTCGTGCGCATCCTCGGCAAGAAGGACGAGCCCGGGCGGCCGCTGCTCTATGGCACCAGCAAGGAATTTCTCGAGCTCTTCAACCTCCGCGACCTGACGCAGCTGCCCACGCTGCGCGAGTTCCAGGAGCTGTCGGAGGAGAGCCGCAAGATCGTCGAGGAGGAGGCGCCCGCCTCGGCGGTCGCTCCGCTGAACACGCTGCAAGTCGATTCCGCCACCGCCGAGCGCATCGCCAAGGCGGCCGTCGAGAGCGACAGCGCGCTCGAGCAGCTGGAAAAGGCGATGACCGTCGCCGACGAGACCACCAAGACGGCGGCGGCAGTCCTCGCCCCGCCGCCGCTGCCCCCCCCCGCACCCGCGCCAGCCGAGCTCGGGAACCAGAAACCGCAGGCCTGACATGCTCGAACGTTTGCAGAAGCTGCTCGCCCACGCCGGCATCGCCTCGCGGCGCAAGGCCGAGCAGCTCATCGAAGAAGGCCACGTCCAGGTCAACGGAAAGGTCGTCAAGGAGCTCGGCACCAAGGCAGACCTCGCCAACGACATCGTCAAGGTCGACGGCCTCGCCATCGCCGAGGCCCAGGACAAGGTCCACTACGTCCTCTACAAGCCGGCAGGCTGCGTCACGACCCTCTCGGACCCCGAGGGCCGGCGGACCATCAAGGAGTACCTGACGGCCATCCCCGAGCGGGTCTATCCGGTCGGCCGGCTCGACTACGACGTCGAGGGCGCGCTCATCGTCACCAACGACGGCGAGCTGGCGCACCAGCTCATGCACCCGAAGTTTGGCGTCAAGCGGACGTATCTGGCCAAGGTGCCGGGCGTCCCGCGCGAGGAGCAGATCCAGCGGCTGCTCGCGGGCGTGCGGCTCGAGGACGGTCGCGCCAAGGCGCTCGAGGCCGAGCTGCAGAGCCGGACGCCGCGCAACACCTGGGTGCGCGTGGTGGTCGCCGAGGGGCGCAGCCACCTCGTCAAGCGGCTGATGGAGGCGGTGAACCTGCCCGTGCAGCGGCTGCACCGGTCGGACTATGGCGGCATCGGCGTCGAGGGGCTGCGGCCCGGCGAGGTGCGCGAGCTGAGCAAGCGCGAGCTCGAGATCCTGAGAGAGCAGTGCGGCAAGAAGGCCGAGGCGAACCCGCGGCACAAGCTGGCGCCGCTGCCGGCGCGACGGCACGGACATGGGCCGCCAAAGCCGCAGCGCGGCCGCGGCCGGTCCAAGAAGTGAGCTGGCGGGCGCCCCTGGTGGCGCTGCTCTTGTCGCTGCTCTCCTGCAAGTCGGAGGAGCGTGACAAGGCGCTCGTGCAGCTGCGCGCGCGATCGCCCGGCGAGCGGGCGCGCGCCGTGCGCGAGCTGGTCTCTCGGGCCAAGGGCGACGCCGAGACCTGGAACGCGCTGGCCCGCGCTGCGCGCGATCCGGCGCCGTCGGTGCGCGTGGCGGTGGCCTCGGCGCTCGGCTCGGCGCCCGCCGCGGAGAGGCTTGTTCCGCAGAGCGAAGGCGGCCCACCCGACGCCGATGATGTCCTCGGCGGGATGCTCTCGGACCCGCTCGACGAGGTGCGCCGAGCGGCCGCCCTGGCCCTCGGACAGCGCTGCGGCCCGCGCGGCAAGGGATATCTGTTGTCCGCCTTCGGTCGCAGCGGCACCGCGGTGCGAGGGGTCATCGTCGAGTCGCTCGGCAAGTGCCAGGGCTCGTTGGCGGAGATCCTGGCGTACGACGAGCGCAGGCGGCGCGCGAAGGCAGGGCGCCAGCTCGAGGCGCCCTCCAGCGCGCAGCGGGCGCAAGCCATCGTCGAGCTCGGCCGGCTCGGGCGGCCCGAAGACGTCGCGGTGGTCGGGCCGCTCCTCGACGACAAGGATGGCGTGATCGCGGCCGCGGCGGCGCGGGCCCTCGGGGAGGCCGGCGCCCTCGCGTACGAGCCTCGGCTCGCGCAGCTGCTCTCCGACGACGCCACCTTGGTCGCGGAGGCGGCGGCAGGCGCCCTCGCCTCGCTCGGCTCGGCTGCGATCGCCCGGGCGGCGCCGCTCCTTGAAAAGGCGACCGCGCGCCCGGATGAAGCGGGCGAGGTGGCGGCAGAGGCGCTGGCGTCGATCGCGCTTCCGCCGGCAGGGCTCTGCGCGGCTGCGGCCAAGGCGTTGCGCCCGCTCGCCGCCGTGATCCTGACGAGGGCTGGGCAGTGCCCGGCCGCCGCGCTGCTAGCAGAGCTGCCCGCCGCCGATTTTGCGCGCGCGGCGCCGCTGCTCTCGGCGGCGCTGGCGGCCCCTTTTGCACCTGCGCCCGGCGCAGCCAAGGCGCTCTCGGCCCTGGTCAGGGACGCGCCGCCCGAGGTCGCAACCCTCGCGGCGCGCGCGGCGCAGCAGCTGAAGGTGACTGCCGCCGGTCCTGCGCTGATCGCGGTTGCCCGGCGCGAGAAGGCGGCCATGGACGCAGAGCGCGCGGCCCCGCCTGGTCCGCCCGGCGCGGAAGACGATGCCGCGGCCACTGCGCGCGCGGTGGCGAACGCGGGCCGCCAACAGCCGGCCGATCGGGCAAAGTACAAGGCGCTGATGGCGAGGCTCGCCGCGCGCGGCAAGAAGATCGAAGCCCGCGCCGGCGCCTCGGCGCAGCTCTCTGATCTGATGAGAGGCGCGGAGCCGGCGAGGCGCAGGGCGCTGCTCGCGGCCGCCTTGCGAGCGACGGTTGCCCTGTCGGTGCCCGGCGCGCAGGAGCTGGCCAAGGCGCTCGCGGACGACGTCGAGCCCGACGTGCGCTCCGCGGCGCGCGGTGAGCCCGAGCCGGCGCCTCTGGCCGAGGCCGGACCCAACGACTGCCTGCCCCAGCTCCCAGGCGCTTTGGCGAGGGCCGCCGTTCCGCCGCCCGGCTGCCTCGCGCTCGTGGCCGCGGAGGGCGCGCTGCCTTCCGAACTGTCCGCGCGCGCCACTGCGGCGGCCCAAGTGGCGCTGTTCAGCGACGACGGAGCCGAGCGGGCAGCCGCCTGCGCCGTCTTGCGCCGCCAGGCCCCGGCGCTCGCCCCGCAGCTGCTGGTCCAGCTGGCGAGCGATCCCGAGGCGCGCGTGCGCCGGAGCTGCGGATCGAGCCCGGCGGGAAACGAGACAGCACCGCCGAAAGAGCGGTAGAAAGTTCGCCGATGGCAGACACGCGCAAGCTCAAGGACACCGCGACAGAGCTCCTCAAGAAGGGCAAGTTCGAGAAGGCTGCGGCCACTCTCGAGGAGCTCATCAAGGCGGAGCCGCGCGAGACGCAGCATCGGCTCAAGCTCGGCGACGCGTGGCGCAAGGCGGGCGAGCGCGAGCGCTCCATCGCCGCGTACCAGGCCGCGGCCAAGTCGTTCTCCGACGAGGGCCAGCTGATCAAGGCGATCGCGGCGGTCAAGGTGATCCTCGAGATCGACCCCGCCAACCAGATGGCGCAGCGCGAGCTGACCGAGATGACCGAGCGGCGCTTCGCCAAGCCCGGCCAGTTTTTGCAGAAGGTCGCGCAGCCCAAGGCGCTGGGCGGCGCACGCGGCGTCAGCGAGCTCGAGCTGGCCGAAGGCGAGAGCGTCACCGACACCATCGCCCAGGAGCTCTCGGGCGGAGCCGCCAACAAGACCTTCGCCCGCGACGACAGCGAGGCGCTGGAGCTGGACGAGGCCCCTCCGCGCCACACCGCGGGCATCCCCGCGACCAGGCCGCCCGCCTCTTCGCAGGACTCGCTCGACTCCCTCGAGCTGGCCGACGAATCGCCCGCGACCGCGCCCAAGGCCGAGGAAAAGCGCTTCGTGCCGCCCCGGCGCGGCCAGCCGCTTCCGCAGCCGCTGCAGCCTGCCGACGATCACGAGCTCATCGAGCTGCCCATCGAGCCCGAGGCCACGCCCGCCGCCAGGAAGCCCGCGGCGCCGGCCGAGGCGATCGAGCTGCCCGAGCTGGAGCTGGTCGAGGCCGAGCCGCTTGATCCTGAGCCCGAGCCGACCGCGGCCGCCGCAGCCACCCCCACAAAGGGGGTCAAGCCCAGCCCGCCGCGCGCCATCGCTGCCGAGGAGATCGATCTCGGGCTCGACATCGAGGTCAAGCCCATCACCGGTCCGCAGCCCATCGCCGACTTGATCGCCGCCGCGCACGCCGAGGAGGAGGTGGAGCTGCTCTCCATCTCCACCGACGACGAGCTGGAGTCACGCGGCGCGCCCGCCGCCCCCACCCTCAGCGCCACCGGCGAGGATCTGGACGCGGCCTTCGGCGCCATCGTGGACGAGCACGACAAGAAGCCCGCCCGCAAGGTGCCGCCGCGCGTGCCGCTCTTCGGCGAGTTGGCGCAGGACGCCTTCGTCGAGCTGGTCAACGCGCTCGAGTACCGCGTCTACCAGCCGGGCGAGGTCATCCTCAAAGAGGGCGATCCGGGCCGCAGCTTCTACGTCATCGCCGCCGGCAGGGTCCGCGTCTTCAAGCAGCTCCCGGGGGGCCAGGAGCTGACGCTCGCCCACCTCGAGGAGGGCGCCTTCTTCGGCGAGATGGCGCTCTTGTCCGGCGCCCCGCGCACCGCGACCATCGCCGCCGAGAGCGAGACCGAGGTGCTGGAGGTCACCGACAAGGTGCTGCGCCAGCTGGTCGGCAAGCACCCGACCGTCGCCAACGTGCTGAAGTCGTTCTATCGCCAGCGGCTCTTGAACAACGTCATGGCCATCTCGCCCTTGTTCAAGGACTTCAACGCCCCGGAGCGCAAGCTGCTCATGGCGCGCTTTCGCATGCGCCAGGCCGAGCCGGGCGAGGCGCTGATCGAGCAGGGCAAGAAGTCGGACGGCCTCTATGTCGTCCTGCACGGCATCGTCAATGTGCACGCCAAGGCCAAGAACGGCGCGGTCGAGCTGGCCAAGCTGAGAGAGGGCGACATCTTCGGCGAGATGTCCCTGCTCACGCACCAGCCCGCGACCGCCACGGTGACGGCCGCCGTCCCGTCCATCGTGCTCAAGCTGCCGCGCGATCAGTTCCAGGAGATGATCCTGACGCACCCGCAGATCCTCGAGCTGGTGAGCGATCTGACCGACCAGCGCCGCAGCGCCACCGAGGCCATCCTCGCCGGCCTCGGGCCTGGCCAGGACGGCATGGCGTTCGTCTGACCGCCTGACCGTCTCAGGGCTTCTTGGTGGTGCGGGAGCCGAGCTCGCCGCGGCGGACGACGCCCTTCTCCTGGAGGATCTCGACCAGCGCGCGGAAGGCGCGGCCTTGCGCGGAGATGATCTTCTCCATCCGCACCACCACCCGCTGCAGCTCCTCGACGGCGTCGGGCTGGCCGCCCGCGGGCGTGATGCTGCGCAGCATCCTGGCCGGCTCGAGCTGGGCGAAGGCGGCGAAGGAGGTGTCGGCGCTGGCGGTCGCGGGCGCTTCAGGCTCGGCCGGCACCGCGGCCTCCGCGGGAGGCTCTGCGGGCGCGGCTGCTTCTGGCGCCACGCCGATCGGCGCGGACTCCTGGGTGTCGGCCGGTCCGGCGGCCTGAGAAGGGCCGGGCTGGTGCTCGGGCCGCGGCTCCTCGGCCGGCACGATCGCGGTGGGCTCGAGCTGCATCGCCTCGCTCTGCACCTCGCTCTCCGCCTCGGACGCGGCCGGGGCAGCCTCCGGTTCGGGCGGCGCCGAGTCGGGGTCGCGCAGCACCGCGTTCGCGGAAGAGGGCAGCTTGCCCGGCGGCGCTTTCTCGGCGGTGCGCGCGCCGCTGTCCCTGGGGATGCTGGTCATCGCGTCGCCCTTGCGCCGCTTCACCTCGCCCGGGCTCTCGCCGAAGTAGTGCTTGCGCACCGCGCGCTCGATCTGGCTCATCGGCGCGAGCACCGGCTCGAGCGTCAGCTGGGTGGTCTGCGCCACCTCTTGCAACGCGACGTGGTCGGGCTCCGCGGTCGCCAGCCAGAGGATCCGCTGCTCCGGATCGAAGCGCACGGGGAAGATGCCGTAGCGCTCGCAGAGCTGCACGGTCAGGGTCGAGAGCGCCTCGTCGGTGGGCTGCAGCGTGTCGAGATCGACGGTCTCCAGCTCGAGCTGCACGGCCAGCGCCGCCATCAACGACAGCTCGCTGACATAGCCGAGATCGACCAGCGTCCGCCCCAGCTTGCCGCCAAAAGCCTTCTGGTCGGACAGGGCCGCCGCCAGCTTGTCCGCGTCCACCGCTCCCTGCGCGAGCAGGATGTCTCCGAGACGCTGCGCCATGGTGAGTGACCTCGCTAGCCCGGATGCCCGGCAGGCGCGACCTGCGCGAGCGGCGCGCGCACCATCTCGAACGAGGCCTTCTTGCCCTCGATGGTGAGCACCGCGGCCTGGCCCGTGCTGGTGGTGCCGTCGCTCATCGGCCACGGCGTGTGCTCGGCTGCGCCCGGGTTCAAGTAGAGCTGGTCCGCGGCGGTCAGCGGCAAGATCGAGCGGCCGGCGAGATCGACGGCGCGGCCTCCGGATTCCCACACCTGGCCGAAGATGCCGAAGGGCGCGCGGCGGGCCGCGAGCAGCGCCGCCAGCCGTGGGTCGCCGACGTTCTGCGCGTCGCTGACGTCGAGCCCGCGCGCGTCGGTGCCCTTGGGCGGCACGGCGGCGATCAGCAGCACGGGGGCCGCGCCGGCCGGCAGCTTGCCGAGATAGCTCGAGAGCGCATCGACGTCCTTGGCGCCATAGACGCAGCCGCCCTCCGCGCGCAGCTGCCGCCGGTCGGACGTTCCGGGCAGTCCAGCGGCCAGCGCGTCGCCGAGATCCAAGAGCCGCGTGTGCGCCAGATCGTAGATGACTGCGCCGTGCTTGCGCAGGTCATCCTCGGCGGCGTCGAGATCGGAGCGGACCTCGCGGTTGCCCGGCAGCACCAACACAGGAAGGCCGGTCTGGGTCAGGACCGAGAGCAGCACCTCCTGCTCGTCGGAGCTGTCGCCGAGGTCGCCGTCGGCCACCAGCACCTCGGCCCCTTTGGCGCGCACGCCGGCGACCAGCGCGCGCAGGTGGGCCAGGTTCTCTTCGCTCGCGTCCTTCAAGCCGGCGAGGACGCCGATGACGAGCTTGCCCTTCTTTGCGCGCGCCGCGAACGGCACGGTGGTGGCGTCCACCGTGGCGAGGCAGTGCTCGTCGCTGCGGCTCGGCGGGACGGTGGCGGTCGCGCCAGGAGCGCGCTCGGCGGGGCGATCCGGCAACTTCTCGCTCGCGGGCGCCGCGGCGCGCTGGCAGCCGAGCGCCGAGAGAGCCAGCGCGGACAAGCCGCCGAAGAGTGAGCGCTTCGTCACCGCGCGGAGTGTAGGGGAGATCTCAGCGCCGCGGTAGTTTTGTCAGGTGGCCGCAGTCTCAGACTGTCGCAGGCGTGGACCCGGGCGGCAGCTCGATGGCCCGGCCGGCGCGCGAGGCCACCACCGACCCGACGGCGGCGAACTGCACCACCACCAGCGCCATGATGCCGACGATGGGCACGAAGGCGACCAGCGCCAACACGCCCATGCCCATGCCCAGCGCGGCCGTGGGGACGAACTTCTGGCCGGGGCCCGCGGGCAGGATCTCGCCGATGCGCAGCGCGATGGCCGCGAGCCCGAGCGCGAAGGAGACGAAGAGCAGGAGGGGCAAGAGAGGCAAGAGCGGGATGCCGACCAGCGTCACGCAGAGCAGGATGGCGAGCGGCAGGAGCAACAGCCAGGAGAGGAAGCCGATGAAGAAGCTGCGCACCGGCTGGCCGATGAGGGTCGCGCCGATGCCGCGCAGCCGGTCGGGCGCCGCCAAGAGCGCGATCAGCCCCACGAGGTAGATGAGCGCGAAGAGGGCGAGCGTCGGGAAGAGGCCGAAGAAGCCCACTTTGTCGAAGAAGCTGCGGCGGCGCGATCGGTGGCTGCCGAAGATCTTGCCCGCGCCCACCTGGGTGTGCGCGCCCATCACCTGGCCGCCCGGCTCGACGTTGACGGTGCCGACCACGGCCACCGAGTCGCCCATGACCACGCCGCCGGGCTCGACGTCGATGCCGCCGAGGACGGACACCGCGTCGCCTTGCACCAGCGCGCCCGGCTCGACGGTGAGGGTGCCGCCGACCACCACCGCGTCGCCCTGCACGACGGTGCCGCGCGGGACGACCAGGTCGCCTTGCATCACGTGCACGAGGTCGCTCTGCTTGCTCCCCTTGATGCGCGCGCTCCGGCCGCGGCGCTCGATCAGCTCGCCGGCGCGCACTCCGGCGTCATTGGCGGCGATCACCACCAGGCGGTCCCCGCGCAGCACCGCCCACGAGCGGCTGCTCTTGAGCACCCGGCGAACGGCCTCGCGCGGGTCGACGTCGTTGATGTCGAGCGAGACCTTCTCGTCGCCCACGCCTGCCACGGTCAGCGACCAGCCCGCCGACTGCGCGATGCGGTGGAGCACGTCCACCGCGGGCGCGTCTTTGGTGTGCAGCGAGAACTTGCGCAGCTTGACGTCGCCGGACGGTGGCTCGGGAGGGACTGGCGGCACCGGCGGCATCGGGGCCCGCGGGATGCTGATGTCGATCTTGGGCACGTGCACTTCGATGTTGCCGGGCAGGCCCTTCAAGCTCTCGCGCACTGTCTCGCGGATGGCCTCGGGATCGACGACCTGGTCGCCGTCCTCGTCCTCGTCGTCATCGACGCTGAACTTGAGGTCGATGTTGCCCGAGTTGCTGGCGGCGTGGGCAAGGATGGCCTGCACGGCGCGGCTGACACCGTGGTGGGCGAGGCCGTCCAGGTCGGTCGAGAAGGCGGAGCCGAGGGCGAGCGCGAGCACCGGGAGGGAAGCGATCATGGCGGTCCTCAGAAGCGGGCGGCGGAAGGCGCGCGCACTTTGGCGAGGGCGCGCCCGAGCAGCGCCAGGACGCCAACCAAAAAGACGAGCGCGGCGGCACCGAGCGGGAGCCGCGCGGCCTGCAGGACCGAAAAGGTCGCCTCGCAGACGCGCTGGAAGACGGTGGCGCCGACCACCAGATCGCGGACCCTCTCGGCCGGCTGCGCCGCGAAGGCCCAGGCAAAGAGGACGCCGATGGCGATGAGCAGCGCCGGCAGCGCCGAGAGGAGAGCGCGGTGGCGCGCGTCGCGGACGTGCTCGCGCAGCTCGACGGCGGCCAGCACCGCGGCGGTGAAGTCGTGCGGCAGCGGCGGGTCCTTGAGGGCGGACAGGCGCGCCGAGAGGATCGAGAAGGCAGCCAGCTCCGTCGAGCATCGGTCGCACTCGGCGAGGTGCTGGTCGGCGAGGTAGCGCTCGGGCCCGCGCACGGTGCCGTCGGCGAGCCCCTGCAGCGCGGCCTCGGTCAGGCAGCCGAGGAAGCGGCCGTCGTCGCCGCGGGCGCCCGTCGTGCTCTCGGACTGGCCGCGCCGATCCTGGAAGCGCTCGCCGCTCATGACAGGTGCTCCGACATCTGCGCGCGCAGCTCTTTGCGGGCGCGGTGCAGCCAGGTCATCACCGTGCCCATCGGCACCGCGAGCACTTCGGCGATCTCGGCGTAGCTCTTGTGGTGGAGGTGGAAGAGCGAGATCACCTCGCGGTACCGCGGCGAGAGCTTCATGATGGCGCGGTCCAGGTCGCGCTGGGCCTCGCGCTCCTGCATCGCCTGCTCGCCTCCCATGGCCTGCTTGTCCGCCAGCTCCGGGGCGACCCCGGAGGTGTCCTGCTCGCGCGCTTCGCCCGCCAGGATGAGGGTCGGCCGGCGGCGGCGGATCTGGTCGATGCAGTGGTTTCGCGCGATGCGCAGCGCCCAGGACGCGAAGGGCTGCCCGTCGTCGAAGTCCTTCATGCCGAGGTACGCGCGCACGAAGGTCTCCTGGGCGGCGTCGCGGGCTTCGTCGGCGGCGCCGAGCAGGCGGTAGCAGAGGCCGTAGACTGGCGCCTTGTGGCGCTCGACCAGCCGGCCAAAGGCGGACTTGTCGCCGGCGGCGGCAGCGCGGGCCCACGCCGCCTCATCGGCGGGACAGGCAGGGCGGGCCGGCAGCGAGTCGGTCAAGGGGAGCGGAAGCGACAGCGCGGTGTCCACGGACGAGGTTACGGCGTGACGGGCGGCACTATTTCACTTCGCGAGCGAAAAAGCCCGGGCTGGCAGACTCGAGGAAGTCGGTCACCTTTGGGAGCGTCGCGCGAGGGGCAGCGCGAGGAGCGCGGCGAGCAGCAGTGCGGTCTGCATCGTTGCTGGGCTCTCCGGCGGTCGCGGGCGGCGGGCAGACAAGATAGAAGGCGCGCATGCCCAGCGCCATCTATCCAGACTTGAAGGCCCGCACCGCGCTCGTGACCGGAGGGTCGAGCGGCATCGGCTTCGGCATCGCCGAGGCGCTGCTCGAGCAGGGCGTGCGGGTCGGTATTCAGTATCGTAGCGGCCGCGCCGCCGCCGAGGAGCTGGCCGCGCGCTACCCGGGTCGCGCCTTCGCGCTCGCCGCCGAGCTCGGCGAAGAGCGCGGCTGCGTGGCGCTGGCCAAGGCGCAGCTCGCGGCGCTCGGCGGCTGCGACGTGCTCGTGCACTCGGCGGGCACCTGGAACGACGGGCCCATCGGCGAGCTCCCCGCGGCGCGCCTGGAAGAGATGTTCCGCTTGAACACCTTCTCGGCCTTCTACCTGGTGCGCGAGCTCCTGCCCGCGCTCAGGGCCAACCAGCGCGGCTCGATCATCTTCATCGGCTCCACGGCGGGCCAGCGCGGCGAGGCCTTCCACTCGCACTATGCGGCGTCCAAGGGCGCCCTGCAGTCGCTCGCGCTCTCGCTGGCCGTCGAGCTCGCCCCGGCGGTTCGCACCAACATGATCTCGCCCGGCTGGATCAGGACGCCCATGGCCAAGGAGACGCTCCGGGTGATCGAGCCGATCATCGCGCCGACGATGCCGAACAAGCGCATCGGCGAGGTCTCTGACGTGGTCAACGCGGTGCTCTTCCTGGCCTCGGAGTGCTCGAGCCACCTGCTCGGCCAGGACCTGGGCGTCTCGGGCGGCTCGCTGCTCCTGATGCCGCGCGGGCAATTCACGGTGCGCGAGGAGTAGAAACCTCTCACGCGGAGGCGCGGAGGAGACGCCGAGATCTTCTCTGGCTTTCTCCGCGTGCTCCGCGTCTCCGCGTTAAGAAGGAAGGCGTGCGATTGACGCCGAGAGAGCTGCGCGCGCGGGCCACCGAGGCGCTCGCGGAGTATCGCGACTGCCAGCTGTGCGGGCACCACTGCGGCGTCGATCGGACGCGGGGGCCGGCGGGGAAGTGCCAGGAGGGCGACGGCCTGTGGCTCGGCGGCGCGGGGGTCCATTTCGGCGAGGAGCCGCCCCTGGTCGGGCCCGCGGGCGGGGCGCGGCACGGCTCGGGGCTGGTGCTCATCGGCGGGTGCAACCTCGCCTGCTCGGGCTGCGAGACTGCCGACATCAGCTTGCAGCGCCGGTCCCTGACCAGCGTCGACGAAGAGGGCCTGGCCGCAGTGCTGCTCGATCTGCAGCGGCGCGCGGCCGCGAACGTCAACTTCGTCACCCCGACTCACGTCCTGCCGGCCTTGCTGGCTGGCCTCGCGCGCGCTGCGGAGCATGGGTTCGCGCTCCCGGTGGTGTGGAACTGCGGAGGCTTCGAGAGCCTGGAGGCGCTGCGGCTGCTCGATGGCGTGGTGGACGTCTATCTTCCCGACGCCAAGTATGGCGGCGCCGAGGAGGGCTTGCGGTACTCGGGCTGCGCCGACTATCCGCGCGTGCTGGCTGCTTGCCTTGCCGAGATGCACCGCCAGGTGGGCGTGCTGCGTGTCGGCGCGGATGGTCTCGCGACGCGCGGGGTCCTGGTGCGCCACCTGGTGCTGCCCGGCGAGGTGGCGCGGCCGCCGGAGCTGATGGCGCTCCTTGCGGCCGTCTCTCCCGATCTCTGGGTCAACGTCCTGTCTCAGTATCGCCCCGTACACGAGGCGCGCCTGTTGCCCATCGTCGACCGCCGGCCGCGGCGCGACGAGGTGCAAGCCGCAGTGTCGGCTGCGCGATCGGCGGGCCTTGTGCACCTGCTCCTGGACGGACTGCCGGTGTAGAGTCCGGCGCCAATGTCCGTCGCTCCGATCGACCTCGGCGCTGCACCCTCCAGTCCGCTCCTCGACGGGGCGCTGGCCTTCGCGCTGGCCACCGGCGCGCCGCTGCGGCTCGAGGGGCCGGTGGGCGAGGCCGACGCCCAGGTCATCCTGGCCGCGGTCAAGCTCTGCGCTCCCGACAGCCAGGCCGCGCTCGAGGCCACCCGCGACAAGCTCTCGCGCGACGGCGGGATCGAGCTGCCCTTGGGACGGCCGCGGGCGGGCTCCTATCTCTTGGCCTTGCCCGCCGAAGGCGCGGTCTCGCGCGTGCTGCTCGCGCTCAGCTGGCCGCTCGCGGTCGCGGGCAAGCCGAGCACGCTGCGCCTGGTCGGACCGAACCACGGCGTCCGCGTGCCGACGTTTCACGAGCTGCGGCTCTGCTGGGCGCCGCTGGCGCTGCTCTTCGGCCTGCGCGTGCGGCTCGAGCTGCCGGGCGCCGGCTTCGATGGCGAAGAGGGCGAGCTGCTCGTCAGCCTGGATCCAGCGCCCGCGCTCACGCCGCTGCAGCTGGTGCACCGCGGCCTCTTGCAGCAAGTGACGGTGGTCGCCTCCACCACCGGGGGCAGCCACGAAGAGCCGATCCGCGCCGCCGAGCGGGCCGTGCGGCGCCTGCGCGCGCATGGCATCAACGCCGAGGCCGAGCGCGTCCCCTTGCCGCACGCGACCGCGTCCGCGCCGCGCACGCGCTGGGCGCTGACCGGAATCGCCGAGTTCGAGAAGTCGCTGGTCTGCGCCTCGGCGGCACCGGAGCCGCTGCGCGACGAGCCGGCCCGCCTGCACGGCGCTCCCCCCGGCGCAGTCGGCTCTCCGGAGGCCGTTGGCGACCGCGTCGCCGAGCGGCTGGCCGCGTTCATCGCCCGGCGCGGCGCGCTCGACGGGCCTACGGCCGAGCGGCTCCTCGTGCCCGCAGTCCTCTGCGCCGCCGGCCTGGGCGCGCGCGCGGGTCCACCGCCCGCCTGCCATTTCACCACCAGTGAAGTCACCGAGGGGCTCCTGGCCTTGGCGCAGCTCGCCCGCAAGGTCCTGCCGGTGCGCGCGGTGGTCGATGGCGCGGCCTCCGAAGAGGGCGTCGTCGTGGTCACGCCCTACGCGCAATGAGTTGACCCGCGGCCATCGCTCGCGCATCTTCCCGCGCCTTCCAGGAGCGCCGCGTGGCCACCGCACTCACGTCCGACACCATCTTGAACGCGCTCTCCGCCGTGCGCGATCCCAGCCTCGACGCCACGCTGAAAGAGGCGGGCATGCTCAAGGCCGCCGAGCTCCTCCCTGACGGGGGCGTCCGCGTCCTCATCGAGCTGCACACGCCGGCCTCGGGCACCAAGCGCGCGCTCGAGGAGCTGATCAGAAAGACGCTGCAGCCGCTCAACCTGCCGCGCGTCGAGGTGGCCTTCACCGCCGAGGTGCGCAGATCTCCGGCCAAGGCCACGGGGCCAGACCTGGTGCCGGGCGCGAAGAACGTCATCCTGGTCGGTTCGGGCAAGGGCGGTGTCGGCAAGAGCACCGTCAGCGTCAACCTGGCGGTGGCGCTCGCGCAGCTCGGCTGCAAGGTCGGCCTGCTCGACGCCGACATCTACGGCCCGAGCGTCCCCCTGATGATGAACCTGTTCGGGGCCAAGCCGCAGAGCCCCGACGGCAAGTCGGTGCTGCCGCTGGTCGCGTACGGGGTCAAGATCATCTCCATCGGCTTCTTCGTGGACCCCGACCAGGCGATGATCTGGCGCGGGCCGATGCTGCACGGGGCGCTGGTGCAGCTCATCCGCGATGTGCAGTGGGGCGAGCTCGACTACCTCGTCCTCGACCTGCCGCCCGGCACCGGTGATATCCAGCTCACCATCGCCCAGCAAGTGTCGGTCGCGGGCGCTGTGGTCGTGACCACGCCGCAGGATGTCGCCCTCTCCGACGCCATCAAGGCCAAGGTGATGTTCGACAAGGTGTCGATCCCGGTGCTCGGCTTCGTCGAGAACATGAGCGGCTTCGTCTGCCCCCACTGCAAGACCGAGACAGACATCTTCAGCAAGGGCGGCGCCGAGCAGGCCGCGCACAAGCTGGCGGTGCCCTTCCTCGGCCGCGTGCCCATCAACCTCGCCATCCGCGAGGGCGGCGACGAAGGCAAGCCGGTGGTCGCCGCGCACCCTGAGCTGCCCGAGGCGCAGGCGCTGATCCGCATCGCGCAAAATGTCGCCGACCGCGTCGCCTACGCCAACCTCCGCGCCCGGCCGCGCGGGGACAAGCCGCTCGTGCAGCTCGGGAAGAAAGCGTAGCAAGGCGCCCCTTGGCGTCAGAGGGGGTAACATGGATGCCATGGCTCGCCTCCTCTTGGCCCTCTCCCTGGCCGGCTCGTTCGCCGCGTGCGGCGGAAGCGGGCCGAAGTTGACCAAGCTGCGCTGCCGCGCCACGCCCTGCCAGGACGCGGAGGATCCGTTCCTGGTCAAGCTGGCCGTGGACTTCAGCGATCCGACGGGCACGCTCGGCGCCGGTGTGATCGAGCTGCGCGTGGACGGCAAGACAGAGAGCGCGATCGCGCTGCGCGACCAGTTCAACCTCCAGGGCATCGCGCAGGGCGCGAAGTCAGGGACGCTGAACATCGACCAGGACGTGCTCTTGTCCACGGTGCAGGACGGGGCCACCTTCAGCGTCAGCGTGCTCGCCACCAATGGGCAGAAGCAGGACTCGAACGAGCCCTCGCTGGGCTTCACCTTGCACCTGGGGACCGGAGCGCAATGACCAACGATCGGAACGATCCGCCCGCTGCTGAAGACGAGGCCGAGCCTGGACGCGGCATGGGCGGCATCCTGCCCGACGTGTTCAAGCGCGCGGTCCTGACCGGCATGGGCGCGCTCTTCATGACCGAAGAGGGCATCCGCAACATGGTCGGGGAGATGAAGCTGCCCAAGGACGCGCTCGCCTTCTTGATGTCGCAGGCCGAGAAGACGCGGTCGGAGGTCGTCCGGGTGATGACGCAGGAGATCCGCCGCTTCCTCGAGAGCGAGACGCTGCGCCGCGAGATGGTGAAGGTGCTCAGCTCGGTGACGCTGGAGGTGAGCGCCCAGATCAAGCTCAAGCCGAGCGGCGAGCCCGACATCACCGCCAAGGTGAGCGCGCGGCGCGACAAGGACAGAGAGAAGGACAAGGACGGCGCGGAGCCAGAGAAGGCTTGAGCGCGCCGAGCGTCGATCCCAAGGTGCGGCGCCGGCAGATCGCACTCCGGGTCGCGTTTCTCGCCGCGCTCGCCGGCGGGCTGCTCTGGTGGTCGCGCGCGCGCATGCCGGCCGAGGTGGCGCTGGTCGTCGATCTGACCTCGGCGCTGCCGGGCGATCTGCGCGAGCTTGACCTGATCGTCACCCGCGCTGGCCATCTGCTCTTCCGCAGCGACCGGCGCTATGGGCCTTCCGGCGCGCCGCAGCGAGAGCGCTACCAATTGAGGGCCGCGCCCGGCAGCGCCGACGTGGAGGCGACGCTCGTCTACCCGGGCCGGCCCGCCCGCCGCGTCTCGTCCACCGTCGAGCTGCGCGAGGACCACCCGGCGGAGGTGTCAACCCATTAGCACCTCGGGCGATGCCACGTCGGCAATCAGCGAGCGCCGGCGGCGTCCTCGATGGGCAGCGTGAAGCGGAACGTCGAGCCCTTGCCGACCGCGCTCTGCACCGAGACCTGCCCGCCGTGCGCCTCGACGATGCTCTTGACGATGTTGAGCCCGAGGCCCAGCCCCTGCCGCTGCTTGCCGTCCTTGACGTCGCCGACCTGGTAGAGCCGGTCGAAGATCTTCGGCTGGTGCAAGAGGGGGATGCCGCTGCCGTTGTCCTGCACGGCCACCTCCAGCAGCCCCTCGCGCTCGCTGGCGCTGATCTGGATGCGGCCGCCGTCGGGCACGTGGCGCTCGGCGTTCCCGACCAGGTTGGTCAGGACCTGGAGGATGCGGTCGCGGTCGGCGCGGACCTTGGGTGTCCCGCTCGGGACGCGCTGGCGCACGTTGATGCGCCGCTCGAGCAGGCGCGGGCCGAGCGCCGCCACCACCTGCGCGACGGCGTCGGCCAGGGCGAACTGAGAGAGGTTCATCGACTCGCGGGTCAACTCGAAGCGCGAGAAGTCGAGCAGCTCTTCGACAAAGGCCTTCAAGCGCCGGCCCGACGACTTCACGACCGAGAGGCACTGCCGCTGCTTGTCGGTGAGCGGCCCGAGCTTCTCGGCCAGCATCAAGTCGGTGTAGCCGAGCGTCGTCACCATCGGCGAGCGCAGCTCGTGCGAGACGTTGGCCAGGAAGTTGTCCTTGCGCCGGTCGATCTCGAGCAGGCGCGCGTTCTCGTCGCGCAGCTCCCGCAGCCCCTGGTCGTGCTCGGCCGCGGCGTCGCGCAGCTTCCTGCGCTGCTCGGCGGCGTCGAGCGCGAGCGCTGCTTGCGCGGCGGCCAGCGGCAGCCAGCTGGCGTCGGCGATGGGCGAGGGCAGGGCGGCCACCAGGAGCCCGAGGGGAACTCCGCCCGTGCCGGGAAGCGGCGCCGCGGCCAGGTTCTTCAGCGAGAGCCGGTCGATGAGCGCCTCACGCACGGGGCGCGGCGGACCCCGGCCGAGGAGCGCGCGCAGGAGCCGATCGGCGTTGACGTCCACGGTGACGCCCGCCGACGCAAAGAGGCGCAGCACCAGCGGCGAGCGCTCCGGCAGCACCGAGAGGCTGGCCAGATCGCGCACCCGCGAGAGCCCGAGCAGCGAGAGCGCCTCGGAGACCGCGCGCGGCGGGTGCGACAGGTGCGCGACCGCGAGGCGTCCATCGCCGTCGAGCAGCAGCACCAGCGCGTGCGCGCCCAGGGCCTGCATCTCCTGTCCGAGCGTGCGCAGGATGAGCGTCCGGTCGAGCTCGCCGAGCAGCTTCGCCGGAAGGCCGGCGAGCCGCGCGAAGATCTTCTGGGTTCGCGCGAGCTCGCCCTCCGCGGCCTTGCGCGAGTGCAAGAGCGAGAGCTGCATGGCGGCGTGGGAGCCCGCGTCCTTGAGCGCGCGCAGCACCTCGCGCCGCGGCTCCTCGAGGGTGAGCACGCGCAAGAAGCCAGCGATGGCGCCGTCCACCAGCAGGGGCGCGTCGGCGCAAAAGACGGCGAGCGCCGGCCGGGGCTCGCCGGAGAAGAGGACCAGCACCTCGTCAGGACAGCGCAAGAGGCGCAGGTCGGCCTGCGCGGGCGCGTCGGGGAGATGGCCGGCGAGCGAGAGCGCGCGCAGCTTGCGCAGCGTCTCGTCGCGCCGGCGGCGCCGCGAAAAGAGCGTCCCGCCGATGGCCGCGGGAAGGAAGGGCGGCAGCTCGGGAGCGCCGGGCACGCGCGCCTTGCCGAGCAGATCGGGCAGCGCGTGCAGCTCGACCACGGATGCCGCGCAGGCCCGCGCGGCATCATCGACCAGCGACTGGAAGAGGCGCAGCTCCATCGGCTCCTTGACGGACGCAGAATGGCAACCCAAGCGAGTCAACTCATGGGACAATAGACGATCAATGTACGAGGAGTGCACAAGCCTGCTGGAGGCGCTCCTCGAGGCGAAATCTGCGGCCGGCGTGCCCCTGCTCGACCCGGTGCTCCGCGAGCGCGCGCAGCTCTGCATGGCGCTGGTCGCCGAAGGGCGCGACGAGGCCGCTGCCAACGAGAAGTTCGCGAGCCTTGGCCGGCTGGCGGCGGCAGTGCTGCACGAGCTCTTGAACCCGCTCGCGTACCTGCAGACCAACCTCGAGGTGCTGTCGGCAAACCTGCCGGCGCTGGTGGCGGGCGAGGCGGCGCGCGACCAGCACCTGCGCGATGACACCAAGCTGCTCGTCGAGGAGAGCCGCGGCGGCGTCGAGCGCATCTCGGTGGCGCTCTCGGCGCTGCGCATCCTCTTGCGCGAGGAGCCCTCGGGCCCCGTGCGCGGCGACGTGCGGCGCGCTGCCCAGGCTGCGTCGCGGCTGGTGTCGATGCGGCTGCCCCAGGGGATCTCGCTCCAGCAGGAGCTGCCCGAGGTGCCGCCGGTGAGCTGCGGCGACGCGCTCGTCGGCCAGGTGCTGCTCCACCTGCTCTTGCGCTCGCTCGACGCGCTCGATGGCGAGCCCGGCACCATCGCGCTGCGCTGCCGCAACGCGCCGCCCGACTGGGTCGTCCTCGAGGTCGAGCACGAGGGCGGCACCAAAGCCACCGGCAACGAGCTCGGCTTCTCCCTCGCGCAGCACCTGGTCGAGCGCGCGGGCGGCCATCTGGAGCGGGTGGACAGCACGGGCCCCGGGGCGCAGTTCGTCGTCCACCTGCCAGTCGCCGAGGCCGAAAGCTGAATCGCCGCCTCCGTCATTGACGTGGAGCCGGCAGCGGCTATCCTCCGCACCCTTTCGCGGGAGGCTGCTTGGACGTGAAGAAGCTGGCAGTGGTTGGCGCGGGCCAGATGGGCGCCGGCATCGCGCAGGTGGCCGCCCAGAGCGGCATCGAGGTGGTGCTCATCGACATGGACCAGGCGCTGGTCGGCAAGGCGCTCGCCGGGATTCGCGCGCAGCTCGACAAGGCCGTGGGCAAGGGCAAGCTGACCGCAGAGGCCGCGCAGGCCGCGCTCGGCCGCCTCCAGCCTGGCGCCTCCGCGGCAGACGCGCGCGACAGCGATCTGGTGGTCGAGGCCATCACCGAGAACGAGGCGGTGAAGAAGAAGCTCTTCCAGGACCTGTCGGCGCAAGTCCGGCCCGAGGCCATCCTGGCGTCGAATACCTCGAGCATCCCGATCACGCGCCTGGCCGCCGCCAGCGTGCGTCCCGAGCGGGTCATCGGCATGCACTTCATGAACCCCGTGCCGGTCATGCAGCTGGTCGAGATCATCCGCGGCGCCCAGACCGACGACGCCACCTACGCCACGACCAAGGCGCTGGCCGAGAAGATGGGCAAGACCACGGTGCTCTCCAAGGACATGCCGGGGTTCATCGTCAACCGCATCCTCATCCCGATGCTCAACGAGGCCTGCTTCGCGCTGCAAGAGGGCCTCGCCTCGGCCGAGGACATCGACACCGCCATGAAGCTCGGCACCAACGTGCCGATGGGCCCGCTGACGCTCGCGGACTTCATCGGCCTCGACACTTGCCTCTACATCGCCGAGGTGCTGCACAGGGGCCTGGGCGAGGACAAGTACCGGCCCGCGCCGCTGCTCCGGCAGTACGTGGACGCGGGGTGGCTGGGCAAGAAGAGCAAGCGAGGGTTTTTCAGATACTGAATGGCGGCTATCGACTATCGGCTAGCGGCGAGGAACCTCCCATGAGCTACGAAACCCTGTTCGTCGAGCGCGCCGGGCACGTCGGGACCATCACCATCAACCGGCCAAAGCAGCTCAACGCGCTCAACTCGAGCGTGCTCAAGGAGCTGACCCAGGCGCTGCGCGAGCTGGGGCGCGAGGGCGAGTGCCGCGCGCTCATCCTCACCGGCGGCGGCGAGAAGGCCTTCGTTGCCGGCGCCGACATCGCCGAGATGGCGCCGATGAGCCCCTGGCAGGCGCGCGAGTTCAGCGAGCTTGGCCACGTCGCCACGGCGCTGCTCGAAGACCTGCCCTGCGCGACCATCGCAGCCGTCAACGGCTACGCGCTCGGCGGCGGGTGCGAACTGGCCGTCTCCTGCGACCTGATCTACGCCAGCGAGTCGGCGCGGTTCGGCCAGCCCGAGGTGAACCTCGGCGTCACGCCCGGCTTCGGCGGCTCGCAGCGCCTGGTGCGGCTGATCGGGAAGATCCGCGCCAAGGAGATGATCTTCACCGGCGACATGTTCGACGCCAGGAAGGCGCACGAAGTCGGCCTCTGCCTCGACGTGCTCCCGACCAAAGAGGCGCTGCTGGCCCACTGCAGGGCGGTCGCCGAGAAGATCTCGACCAAAGGCCCTCTGGCCGTCGCGCGCGCCAAGCGGCTGGTCGAGCGGGGCTACGACATCCCGCTGCGCTCTGCCAATCGGCAGGAAGCGGAGACCTTCGCGCTGCTCTTCGACACCGAAGATCGCAAAGAGGGCATGAAGGCCTTCCTGGAAAAGCGCGCTCCCAAGTACGTCGGCAAATAAAGGACATTCAATGGATTTCGCCATCAACGACGACCAGCAACGCCTCATCGACACCGCGCGCAAGTTCACCAAGGAGAAGATCATCCCCGTCGCGCAGAAGCTCGACGAGCACGGGACCTTCCCCAAGGAGATCTGCGAGGCCGCCTTCGAGCTTGGGCTGATGAACGCCGAGGTGCCCGAGGAGTACGGCGGCATCGGGCTCTCGACGCTCGACCACGTCCTGATGATGGAGGAGATCAACTATGGATGCACCGGCATCGGGACGACGCTGACGGCGTCGAACCTGGCCGCGATGCCGCTGATCCTGGCCGGCAGCGACGAGCAGAAGAAGCAGTATCTTGGCGCCCTGACCGCCTCGCCCATCTACGCGGCCTACGCCTGCAGCGAGCCCGACGCGGGCAGCGACGTGGCGGGCATGCGCACCAACGTGCGCAAGGTCGGCGACGAATATGTCCTCAACGGGCAGAAGCGGTGGATCACCAACGGCGGCCACGCCAGCTGGTACACGACCTTCGCGCGCACCGGCGAGCCCAAGGACCGGCACAAGGGGATCACCTGCTTCGTGGTGTCGCGCGACACGCCCGGGGTCTCGGTCGGCAAGAAGGAAGACAAGATGGGCCAGCGCGCGTCGAACACCACCGACGTGCTCTTCGAGGACGTGAAGCTCACCAAGGCAAACCTCGTCGGCGCCGAGGGCGAGGGCTTCAAGGTGGCGATGAAGACCTTCGACCGCAGCCGCCCGTGGATCGCGGCCGGGGCCTGCGGACTGATGCGCCGCGCGCTCGACGAGAGCCGCCGCTATGCGCTCGAGCGCAAGGCCTTCGGGCAGGCCATCGGCCAATTCCAGGCCGTGCAGTTCATGCTGGCCGAGATGGCGATGAAGTACGAGGCGACGCGGCTGCTCATGCTCAAGGCCTCGTGGAGCATCGGGCAGGGCAAGCTCGACGCCATCGAGTCGAGCTACGCCAAGGCCTTCGGCGCAGACAGCGCCATGGCCGTGGCCACCGACGCGGTGCAGATCTTTGGCGGGTACGGCTACACCAAGGAGTACCCGGTCGAGAAGCTGATGCGCGACGCCAAGCTCTTGCAAATCTACGAGGGCACCTCGCAGATCCAGCGGATGGTGATCGCGCGCAATCTCTTGTCCCAGGCTGGATAAAATACCTCCCGGAGGTTCCGTGAGACTTCACGCTGTCCTGATTGCAGCCGCTCTCGCCTCTCCCGTTGCGCTCGCGCACGACGACGAGGGCGAGCACCACAAGCCGTCGAACCACGCCAAGAAGGACGAGCACAAGGACGCGCCGCGGTCGTTCGCAGAGCAGCCCGCGCCGGGGACCTGGGCGAAGTGCCCGGTCTCCGGCGACATCTTCAAGGTGGGCAAGGACACCCAGTTTTCGACCCACGGGGGCCGCGTCTACGCGCTGTGCTGCGACCAGTGCAAGCCGGATTTCGACAAGGATCCGGCCAAGTACGCAGACTCCAAAAAGTAGCCTCGCGAGCCAGCCTCGCGCCAGTTGCATGCGCGGACCGTCAGTGTAGTATTCAGGACCCTGCCCGGCTCCTCGCATGCACATCGATCTCACCGAAGAGCAGCGTCTTTTACGCGATACGTGCCGCGACTTCGCGGCGCGTGAGCTCACTCCCAATGCCCGGAAGTGGGACCGCGAGCATCGCTTCCCCAAAGAGGCCATCGCGCAGATGGCCGAGCTGGGGCTGCTCGGCGTGGCCGTCCCGTCCGAGTGGGGCGGCGCCGGCATGGACTACGTCGGCTACGCCCTCGCCATTGAAGAGATCAGCCGCGGCTGCGCCTCCACCGGCGTGATCATGTCGGTGAACAACTCGCTCTACTGCGATCCGGTGCTGAAGTTCGGCACCGACGAGCAGAAGAAGACCTGGCTGGTGCCTTTCGCCCGCGGTGAGAAGCTCGGGTGCTTCGGGCTCACCGAGCCGCAGGCCGGCAGCGACGCCGCCGAGCAGAAGACCACTGCCGTCCGGCACGGCGACAAGTACGTCATCAACGGCACCAAGAACTGGATCACCAACGGCCCCGTCGCCGACGCCATCGTGCTCTTCACGATGACCGACCTGACCAAGGGCACCAAGGGCATCACCGCCTTCGTGGTGGACACCAAATCGCCGGGCTTCCTCGTGCAGAAGGCCGACGAGAAGCTCGGCATCTGCGCGAGCCCCTCGAGCACCATCTTCTTCGAGAACCTGGAAGTGCCGGTCTCACAGCGCTTGGGCCAGGAGGGCGAAGGCTTCAAGGTCGCCATGAGCACCCTCGACGGCGGGCGCATCGGCATCGCCGCGCAGGCCCTCGGCATCGGCCGCGCGGCCTTCGAGGAGGCGCGCGACTACTCGAAGGTGCGCAAGACCTTCGATGTGCCCATCAGCCAGCACCAGGCCATCCAGTTCATGCTCGCAGACATGGCGACTGAGCTGGACGCGGCGCGGCTGCTCACGCTGCGCGCGGCGCATCTTAAAGACACGGGCGTGCGCCATTCGCGAGAGTCGGCCATGGCCAAGCTCTACGCCTCGGAAGCCGCCAACCGCGTCGCCGACAAAGCGCTGCAGATCCATGGCGGGATGGGGTACTCGAAGGAGCTGGACATCGAGCGGCACTTTCGCGACGCGCGCATCACCGAGATCTACGAAGGGACGAGCGAGATCCAGCGGCTCGTCATTTCCAATTCGCTTTTCAGGTAAGGCCACCGCGGGGGTGGAACGATGGTTGTCCAGGGAGCAGCCCCGAAAGCCGACTTCGGAGGAGCCGCGTCGATGGAGGATCGGCTGACGCCAAAGCAGCACTTCTGCGCGCCCCTTTTGTCGGCGTTGCTCTTTGGCGGCGGCGCGGCCGGCATCGCGGACATCTACGTGCACCTGCGCGACATTGTTCCCCTCTCGTCGCGCGACTGGGAGGCGAACCCCATCGAGCGCCGGCTGGCCCGCTGGCACTCGACGCTGGCGAACGTCATCCGCCACTTCTGCAAGCTCGACGTCCTCAGCGAGTCGGGGACGGCCCGCTGGTCCTTGACGGACAAGGGAATGGCCGTGGCGCGCGAGTTCAAGCTGCTCTCGAACGATGGGGTGCTGATCGAGCGCGGCAGCCTGCGCAAGCGGCTGGACGAGTTCGCGCTCGAGTTCGAGAAGATGTACGTGGTCGTGTCGCGCCCGAGCGCGCCGCCGCCGGAGCCGAAGGAGACGTAGCCCGGCATGTTCGATCTCACCGAGACGCAGCGCCTGGTCCAGGAGACGGCGCGGACGTTCGCGCAGAAGTCGCTCGCGCCCATCGCCGGCAAGCTCGACCGCGAGGGCCGCTTCCCGCGCGAGCAGCTGCGCGCGCTGGCCGAGCTTGGCCTGATGGGCGTCAACGTGCCCGAGGAGCTGGGTGGCGCAGCCGCGGGAGCTGTGGCCTATGCGCTCGCCATCCTGGAGGTCGCGCAGGGCTGCGCCTCCACCACCGTCACCATGGCCGTCAACAACATGGTGGCCGAGACCATTACCAAATTCGGTAACGAGGATTTGCAAAAGCGCTACGTGCCGGAGATCACCTCGGGCCGGTTTGCGGCGGCGGCCTTCGGCCTCTCCGAGCCACACTGCGGCTCCGACGCGGCCGCGCTCCGCACCAGCGCCAGACGCGACGGCGCGCACTTCGTCCTCAACGGCAGCAAGCAGTGGATCACCTCCGGCGACGAGGCGGGCGTCATCGTCGTCTGGGCGCGCACGGCGAACGTCGACGGCCAGGCCGCCAAAGGCATCAGCTGCTTTCTCGTCGAAAAAGGCGACCAGGGCCTCGTCATCGGCAGGCACGAGGACAAGATGGGCCTGCGCGCCTCCAGCACGGTCGGCCTCGCCTTCGAGGACCTGCGCGTGCCCGCGTCGCGCCTGCTCGGCACCGAAGGGCAGGGCTTCGCCATCGCCATGTCGGCGCTCGACGGCGGGCGCATCGGCATCGCCTCGCAGGCCGTGGGCATCGGCACGGCCGCGCTGCAGGCTTCGGTAAAATACGCAAAAGATCGCAAAGCATTCGGCAAGCCGATCGGCGAATTCCAGGCGCTGCGCTTCATGCTCGCCGATGTGGACACCGAGCTTGCGGCGGCGCGCCTCCTCGCGCTCCGTGCCGCGGCGCTGAAAGAGGCGGGTGTGCCCTTTGCGCGCGAGGGCTCGATGGCCAAGGTCTTCGCCAGCGAGGCGGCCAACCGCGCCTGCGACGTCGCGGTCCAGGTCCACGGCGGCTACGGCTACATCGACGAGTTCCCCGTCGAGCGGCACTATCGGGACGCGCGCGTCACCACCATCTACGAGGGGACGAGCGAGATCCAGCGCCTCGTGATCGCCCGCGACGTGCTCAAGTAGCCGCGATGCGGGCGCCGCGCTGGCTGCGAGAGCTGATCGCCTTTGCCGCCGCCGCCTGGCTCGCGGTGGCGCTCTTTCCGGGCTTCTCGGCGGCGGCCTCCGGCGGGATCGACGAGTCGTGGATCTGGGCCATCAACTGGCTCGGCACCTCGCCCTACCTCTACGGCCGCGACGTCAACTTCACCTATGGTCCGCTCGGGTACCTGGCGCTGCCGGTCGAGGTCGGCACGAACACGGTGCAGGCGCTCTCCGCGCAGCTCGCCGTCCACGGACTGCTGGTCATCGCTGCGTGGCGCTTCTTCCGGCTGGCCTCGCCGCTGGCGGCGCTCGTCTCCGCCAGCCTCCTGATCTTCGGTGCCACCGTCGGCTTTGCAGCGGAGCTTCGCGCCTTGCTCGCCGCCGCGCTCTACGCCTGCTGGCTGGCCTCTCTGCCCTCGATGGCCGTGGCAGCGCTCGCGGCGCTCCTCGCCGCTGGCCTCCTCTTCGTCAAGCTCTCGCTCGGTCTCGCGGCCACCGCGGTCTTCCTCTTCGCGCTCGTGCTCGCGTACGCAACTCCGCCGCGCCCGGCCTGGCGCGTCCTGCTCGCCGCTCTGCTGGCCTTCGCGCTCACGGTGCTCGCCATCGGCCAGCTCTCGCTCGGCTCGATCGAGAACTTGGAGCCATTCTTCCGCACCAGCCTCGAGCTGGCTGCCGGCTACTCCGCCGCGCTCTCGCTGGAAGGCCCGGTTCTCCAGGTCTGGCTCGCGCTCGGTGCCTGCGCGGCCTGCGCTGCGCTCGCCTGGCTCTTGCGCTCGGCCGGCGAGAGCGAGGCGACGCGGGCCCTGGTCCTGCTCGCGCCCGCGCTCCTGGTCGCCTTCAAGGCTGGCTTCGTCAGGCAGGATGGCCACGTCGTCACCTTCTTCGCCTTTGCCCTCTTCGCGCTGGCGCTGGCTGCGGCGTACGCCGGCTCCTGGCGAGGCGGCGCGCTCTCGATGGGAGCGGGCGCTGCCGTGGCCGCCCTCTCGCTGCTGGCGCTCGCGCCGGCCAGGCTCTGGTCGGCCTCGCGAGCGCTCCAGATCGCGAGCGGCGCGCAGGGCCTCGCCCACGTGCGCCTCTTGCAGGACCTGCCCGCCCGCCGCGCGCAGTGGGCGGCGCAGTCGGTGCAGAGCGTGCGCAAGGACCGCCTACCCGACGAGTGGCTGCGCGAGATCCGCGAGGCCGGCGGCACGGTGGACGCGATCCCCGCCGACCTCGGCTTCCTCATCGAGAGCGGCCTGCGCTTCGCCCCTTCGCCGCTCCTCACCAGCGCAAACGCCTTCACGGCGGCGCTCGACGCGCGGCAGGCGGCGCACTACCAGGGCGACCGCGCCGCCGATTTCCTCGTCGTCGGCTGCCAAGGCGGCGACGGGCGCAGCGTGGTCCTCGAGATGCCCCAGGCCCTGCGCGCCGTCCGCGACTCCTACGAGGTGGCCGCGCGCCACGCCGACGGGACGCGCCTTCTGCTCCGCCGCCGCAAGCTGCGCCAGAAGACGACGCTTCAGTTCGCGCCGCCCGTGTTCACGACGCCGCAGAGGGGCGCCACGATCACGCCGGCGCAGCAGGGCGCGTTCGCCGCCGCCCACCTGCCGCTCTTGCCCAGCGGGCGCTTGATGGCCGCGCTCTTCCGCATCCCGCCGGTCTTCGTGCGCCTCACTTTCGCCGATGGCACCTCGAGCCGGTCGCGCCTTTCGCTGGCGAACGCCGAAGGCGGCCTGCCGCTCGGCGCAGTTCCGCGGACGGCGGCGGAGCTCGCCCGCTGGCTCGGTGGCGAGGCAGTCGCGCAGGTCCGCGAGTTCCACCTCGAAGGTCCCGGCCTGCCCGACTACGGCGAGGTCCTTGGCCTCTCCTGGAGCAAACGTTAGGATCGCCGCGCGGAGTGGCCGACCAGCAGCCCGCGTGCTATTTCGAGGCCCATGAGTCGAAGCGACGAGGACGTGAAAGCGGAGCAGCGGCTGCTGGCCGAGCAGGCAAAGTGGAAGGCCGACGATCTCGCCAAGGCGGCGAGCAAGCAGCCCCTGCGGCAGGCCGAGTACAAGACCGACAGCGGCATCCCCATCCCGGACGTGATGACTCCCGCGGACCGCGGCGACGCGAGCGCCGAGGAGATCGCCGGATACGAGAAGCAGCTCGGGCTGCCCGGCCGCTTCCCGTATACGCGAGGACCCCAGCCGTCGATGTACCGCGGCCGCCTCTGGACCATGCGCATGTTCGCCGGCTTCGGGACGCCGGAGGACACCAACAAGCGCTTCAAATATCTGCTCGCGCAGGGGACCACCGGGTTGTCGACCGCGTTCGATATGCCCGCATTGATGGGTTACGACTGCGACCACTTCATGTCGCGCGGCGAGGTGGGCAAGGAAGGCGTCGCGGTCTCGTCGTTGAAAGACTTCGAGGTGCTCTTCGAGGGCATCCCGCTCGACAAGGTCTCGACCAGCATGACCATCAACGCCAGCGCCATCTTCGCGCTCTGCGCCTATATGGCCGTGGCCGAGCAGCAGGGAGTGTCGCAAGAGAAGCTGGCCGGCACGATTCAGAACGACGTACTCAAGGAATATATCGCCCAGAAGGAATGGGTGGTGGGGCCGCGCCCGGCCACCCGCGTCGTGGTGGATATGATTGAGTACACCGCGCGCCAGATGCCCAAGTGGCACGCTGTTTCAATCAGCGGGTATCACATCCGCGAGGCCGGCGCGACCGCGGTCCAAGAGCTGGCCTTCACGCTCGCGGATGGATTTGGCTACGTCGAAGAGTGCGTCAAGCGCGGGATGCACGTGGATGACTTCGCGCCCCGGCTGAGCTTCTTCTGGGACGTCCACAACGACTTCTTCGAGGAGATCGCCAAGTTCCGCGCCGCCCGCCGCATCTGGGCCACGCGCATGCGCGACAAGTATGGCGCCAAGAAGCCGGCCAGCCTGATGCTGCGCACGCACGCGCAGACCGCGGGCGTCTCTTTGACCGCGCAGCAACCCTATAACAACGTCGTGCGCACGGCCTTGCAGGCGATGGCCGCGGTGCTGGGCGGTACTCAATCGCTGCACACCAACTCACTCGATGAGACCTATGCGCTGCCCACCGAAGAGTCGGCGACCATCGCGCTTCGAACTCAGCAGATCATCGCCCATGAGAGCGGCGTCGATCGGGTCGTGGATCCGCTCGCCGGCAGCTATTTCGTCGAGTACCTGACCGACGAGACCGAGAAGCGCGCGCTCGCCATCATCGACAAGATCGAGAAGATGGGCGGAATCATCCGGGCGATTGAAGAAGGATATCCACAGCGCGAGATCGCGGACAGCGCGTATCAATACCAGCGCGAAGTAGAGAAGGGCGAGCGGCTCATCGTCGGGGTCAACTCATTCAATACCAATGAGCACGAGCCGATCCCGACCTTGAAGATCGAGGACGCGGTGACCCGCTCGCAGCTCGAGCGCCTGGCCGCCGTCAAGCGCAGCCGCAACGCCACCGAGGTGGAAGCGCGCCTCCGCACTGTCGAGGAGGCGTGCAAGGGCGGGGCGAATCTAATGCCTCCCGTGCTCGCCGCCGTGAAGGCTTACGTCACTCTGGGCGAGATCAGCGACGTGTTCCGGAAGGTGTGGGGCGCCTATCGCGAGACCGGCACGTTCTAAGGAACGAGCTTTGTGAGCCTGGCCTGGGCGTCGGCGGCGAAGCCGAGCACCACCTGCTTGCCCACCTGGACGATGGGACGGCGCACGCGGCCGCCGTCCTCGGCCAGCCACTGCAGCAGCTTGTCGCCGCTCAGGCCCTCGGCCTCGGCGCGCTTCTTTGGCGCGACCAGATCGCGCGCCTCGCCCGCCAGCGCGGCCAGTTTTTTTAGCTCTTCTACCGAGAGCGGCTCCTTGATGATGTTGCGGAGCAGAAGCCCTTCACCGACTTTGTGCGCGAGAAACTCCCGCGCTTTGACGCAGCCCGTTCAGCCGGGCTTCCAGATCAGCTGCACCCCGGCGCTCAACGCGGCCTCATTTCCATTGCCCTCTTGTCCAGCTCGCGTTTGGCGGAGCCGGCGTCGCGTCGCGAGTCGCTCTTGACCGCGGGCGCGTCGCGCCTGAACTGATGCCGGGCGCGAAGCTCGTCGTCGCGCAGGCGCTGGCCGTCGGCCCGCGCCGCCCGCTTGACCTTTGCCTCGTCGCGCTTGAGGTGATGCCTCGCGTCCAGTTGCTTGGCTTCAAGGCGGTCATGGTCGCGCCGCGCCTCCTCTTTGGCGGCCGCCGCCCGTCGCTTGATCGCCCGCCTGCGGCGCTGCTCACCCGCCTCCAGATTCTCCGCCGCCTGCTGGCTCCCAGACCTCACCTCTTGTGGAGACGGAGGCCTTGGCGGCTGGGGCGGAGCGAACGGATGGGCTGCAAATGCCTGCGGGGCGGCCCACAGGCAGCCGCCGAAGACGAGGGCGATGGTCAAGTTGCGCATACAGGCAGTCTAGCAGCTCGCGCGGGCCGAGCGCTGTGGCCTGCGTCACGCTAACCTCGCGCCATGGCCCTGGACGAAAGCGACCGCGTGTTTCTCGAGACCACGCGCCGCCTCGCGCCGCCGGGGCTCGCGCGCGAAGACGTGCGCGTCGCCCTCGAGCTGCTCCGGCCAGCGCTGGGAGCAGCTCCGCGCGTGGCGGACCTCGGCTGCGGCTTTGGCCGGCACCTCGCCGCCTTCGCGAAGCATGGGATCCCACGCATTTGCGGCGTCGATCGCTCGCAGCTCTTGCTGGCGGAGGCGCGCAAACTCCTGCCCGGGGCGCTGCTGGTGAAGGCCGACCTGCGCGCTCTGCCTTTTGCCAGCGGGTCGCTCGATGGCGCCGCCTGCTTCTACAGCTCGATGTTCCTCGGCAGCGACGCCGACTCGGTGGCCGCGCTGGCCGAGGCGCGCCGCGCGCTCAAGCCAGACGGGCGGCTGGTGTTGACCACCGACAACCCCCTCCGGCTGCAGGCGGCGCCCCGCGCGGAGTACCAGGAGGACGTGCCGGGCCTGGGGCAGGTCTCCGAACAGAGCGTCTTCGACGAACGCACGGCAGTGGACACCGTCACCCGCCGGGTCGCTGCTCCGGGGCAGCTTCCCCTGTCCGCGACCTTCCGCATCCGGTACTATCTTCCACCCGCGCTCTCGGCGCTGGCGAAGGCGGCCGGGCTTACGCTCGTCCGCCTGCAGCCCGACGAGGCGCTCACCGAGGTCTCCTCGCAGCTCATCGCGCTCCTTGCGCCCGCACGCTGAACAGAGCCGGAAGGTCCACCGCCGATGCCAGATGAGAGAAAGCTCCGCATCCTCGTCGCCAAGCCCGGCCTCGACGGCCACGACCGCGGCGCCAAGATCATCGCCCGCGCGCTCCGCGACTCCGGGTTCGAGGTCATCTACACCGGGCTGCACCAGACCCCGGAGATGATCGTCTCGGCCGCCGTGCAGGAGGACGTGGACGCCATCGGCATGAGCATCATGTCGGGCGCGCACATGACCCTCTTTCCCGCCGTCATCGACCTGCTGCGCGAGAAGGGCGCGGGCGACATCACCATCTTCGGGGGCGGCATCATCCCCGACGCCGACATCCCCGAATTGAAGAAGCTTGGCGTCGCCGAGATCTTCACGCCCGGCGCGACCACCAAGGCCATCGCCGAGTGGGTGCGCGGCAACGTCAGGCCGCGGGACTAGCTTTGGGCAAGTATCCAGACAGCGTGGTCCTCTACGAGGTAGGCCCGCGCGACGGCCTGCAGAACGAATCGGCGCAGCTCTCGCTCGAGCAGAAGGTGCGGCTGGTGGCCGCGCTCGCCGCCGCGGGGCTGTCCCGGATCGAGATCGGCTCCTTCGTCAAGCCGGGCTGGATCCCGCAGCTGGCCGACACCGACGCGCTCGCGCACAGCTTGCCGCGCCCCGCCGGCGTGACCTACTCGGCGCTGGTGCCCAACCGCGTCGGCCTCGAGCGCGCCTTCGCCGCCGGCCTGCGCGAGGTGGCCGTCTTCATGTCGGCGAGCGAGTCGCACAACCAGAAGAACACCAACAAGAGCATCGCGGCCTCGCTCCAGACCTTCGAGGAGATCGTGCCCTCCGCGCGCGCCCACGGGCTCTTCGTGCGCGGCTACGTGAGCACCGTTTGGGGCTGTCCCTACGAGGGAAACGTGCCCATCGAGCAGTCGCTGCGCGTGGCCGCTGCGCTGCGCGACCTGGGCTGCCAGGAGATCTCGCTCGGCGACACCATCGGCGTCGGGAACCCGCTGCAGACGCAGCGGATCATCGAGGCGTTCCTGGGCGGGCAGGGCGGCACCAGCGCGTTCTTGCCCGCGCAGCTCGCGGTCCACCTGCACGACACGCACGGCACCGCGCTGGCCAATTGCCTCGTCGCGCTCGAGCTTGGCGTCCGGACCTTCGACACCTCGATCGGCGGCACCGGCGGCTGCCCGTATGCGCCCGGAGCGGCGGGCAACCTCGCCACCGAGGACATGGCCTCGATGCTCGAGGGGATGGGCATCCGCACCGGCGTCGATCTGGAGAAGCTGCTCGCCGCGGGCCGCCTCGCGCAGGAGCTGATCGGCCGGAAGCTCCCGGGCCGCCGCCTGCAAGCCGCCGTCGGCGCGGCCAGCAAGGACGCGGGCAAGGCCGGTCTCGCGCAGGCGACCTGAAGCCTCTCCTTCGCGCCCGTGGCGCCCTCCGCGGTTCCTCTCTCCCGAGGCCTCGATCATGCCCCTCCTCCGCAGCGAAGACCGCGGCGCCGTCCGCCACCTCATGATCGACCGGGCCGACAAGCTCAACGTGCTCTCGCGCCCGCTGGTGGCCGAGCTGAAGGCCGCCGCGCTGAAGGCCGCGCTGGACGCAGGCGTGCGCGCCGTGGTGCTCACCGGCGCGGGCGGCAAGGCGTTCTGCGCCGGCGCCGACTTGAAAGAGCGGCAGTCGTGGACGCACGACGACGTCAAGCAGTGGCTCGTCGAGCTGCACGATGGGTTGCGCGCGATCGAACGCTCGGCAAAGCCCTGGATCGCAGCTGTCAATGGGTTGGCACTTGGCGGCGGCTGCGAGTTGGCGCTGGCGTGCGACCTGCGGGTGCTCGACCCGGCCGCGCTCATCGGGCTCACCGAGACGCGCATCGGCATCATCCCGGGCGGCGGCGGCACCGTGCGCCTCTCGCGCCTGATCGGGCTTGGCCGCGCGCGCGACCTGATCCTCACCGCGCGCCGCGTCCCGGCGGCCGAGGCGCTGCAGCTTGGCCTCGCCAACCGTGTCTCCGAGGCCGGCGCGTCGGTCGAGGCGGCGCACGCCCTGGCCCTGCAGATCGCGGAGAACGCGCCCGTGGCCCTGGCGGCCGCGAAGGAGGCGATCGAGGAATCCTATGATCTGCCCCTCGACGAAGGGCTCGCGCTCGAGCGCCGGAAGTACGAGCGGCCGCTGGCCAGCGCCGACCGCGACGAGGGCCTGCGCGCCTTCGCCGAGAAGCGCCCGCCCGACTGGCAAGGCCGGTGAAGCTGCCCGCGACGGCCGGCGCCCAGCTGGCGGCCTGGCTTGGCCTCTTCGTGCTCGAGCTGGTCCTGACCCGCCGCTTCCACCCGACGCTGCCCATCGCCGCGCTGGCCACGGCCATCCTGCTCGGCGGCTCGGCTGCAGCGGCCTATGCGAATCTGCTCTCGCTCTGGCCACGCGCCCGGGAGACGCAGCGCTATCTGCGCTACGCAGGCGAGCTTTTGGCCGTGCTCGGCGTGCTCACCTGGGTCGTGGTGGGCGCCATCCAGGGCGTCTACGCGCTGCTCTGGCACCCCGACCCGCTGCGCTTCGGCCTCGGCTTCAATCTCCTGAGCGACGCGGCCTTCTTGTCGATCCACGTTGCTTTGGTCGCGCTTCTCGCCCGCCTGATGCGCTAGTTCGGCCGATAGTCCATATAGCGGGTCGCGGTCCTTTAGACCTTCACCAGGTCTAGCTCCTTGGAGTCCTCGGCCTGCTTGACGCGCACCTCGACCGCGCCGCCCTCGGCGAGGTCGCCGAAGAGGATGCGCTCGGCGAGCGGCTTCTTCAGCGCCTGCTGGATGAGCCGGCCCATCGGCCGCGCGCCGAACTGCGGATCGAACCCGCGCTCCGCCAGCCAGGTGCGCGCCTCGGGGAGCAGGACCAGCGTGACCTTCTTCTCCAGCAGCTGATCGCGCACCTCGGCGATCTGCTTGTCGACGATCTTTTCGATCACCGCCTGCGGCAGGCCGCTGAAGGCGATCCAGCCGTCGAGCCGGTTGCGAAACTCGGGGCTGAAGGTCCGCTCGATGGCCGACTTGGCCGCGCCGCCCTTGGCGCCGTCGAGGCCGAACGACCCCGTGGCGTCGCCGATGCGGGTGCCCATCAGCACCGTCTGGTTCGCCTGCTTGCCGCCAAAGCCGATGCTCCCGGCGCTCAGCTCGCGCGCGCCGGCGTTGGTGGTGAAGATCAGCACCACGTGGCGGAAGTCGGCCTTGCGCCCGTTGTTGTCGGTGAGCGTCGCGTGATCCATCACTTGCAGCAGCAGATCGAAGAGGTCGTGGTGCGCCTTCTCGATCTCGTCGAGCAGCAGCACCGCGTGCGGCGTCTTGCGGATCTGGTCGGTGAGCAAGCCGCCCTGGTCGAAGCCGACGTAGCCCGGGGGCGCGCCGATCAAGCGGCTGACGGTGTGCTTCTCCATGTATTCGGACATATCGAATCGAATCAATTCGACGCCCATGATGCGCGCGAGCTGCTTGGCCAGCTCGGTCTTGCCCACGCCCGTCGGGCCCGAGAAGAGAAAGTTGCCGATGGGCCTCGTTGGATTCCCCAATCCCGAACGGGACAAAAGAATCGACGAGGTAATCGCCTCGATGGCCGCGTCCTGCCCGTAGACGACCTTCTTCAGCTCCGCCGACAGGTTCTTCAGCGCATCCTTGTCGTCGCGCGAGACGGTCTTGGCCGGCACGCGCGCCATCTTGGCGACCACCTGCTCGATCTGCGGCGCGTCGACGATCATGGTGCGCTTGTCGGCCGGGAGCAGCTTCTCCATGCTGCCCGCCTCGTCGATGACGTCGATGGCCTTGTCGGGCAGGTGCCGATCGTTGATGTGCTTGGCCGAGAGCTCGACCGCGGCGCGCAGGGCGGCGTCGGTGTAGGTGACGCCGTGGTGCTCCTGGTAGCGCGACTTCAAGCCTTGCAGGATTTGGTAACACTCCTCGTGCGACGGCTCGAGCACCTCGATCTTCTGGAAACGCCGCGCGAGCGCCCGGTCGCGATCGAAGCTGGCCTTGTACTCGTTGAACGTCGTCGAGCCGATGCAGCGCAATTCCCCGGCTGCCAGCGCGGGCTTGAGCAGGTTCGAGGCGTCCATGGAGCCGCCAGTGGTGGCCCCGGCGCCCACCAGCATGTGGATCTCGTCGATAAACAAAATGGCGTTCTTCTTCTTCAACAGCGCGCCGACCACGCCCTTCAGGCGCTCTTCAAATTGCCCGCGGAACTTGGTGCCGGCGAGCAGCGCGCCCAGGTCCAGCGCATAGAGCGGCGAGCCCAGCAGCGGCTCGGGCACCTTGTTCTCCGCCAGCCGCAGCGCGAGCCCCTCGGCGATGGCCGTCTTGCCGACGCCGCTCTCGCCCACGTAGATGGGGTTGTTCTTGCGCCGCCGGCAGAGCACCTGGATGGTCCGGTCGAGCTCGTTCTGCCGCCCGATGAGCGGGTCGATCTTGCCTTCCTTGGCGCGGGCGACCAGGTCCACCGTGTACGCCTGCAGCGGGTCCTGCGCGGTGCCGCCGTCCTCGTCTTCCATGGCTGCAGCGCCGCCCTCGCCGCGCCGTTCGCGGTGCTCGTCTTCCTCGCGCGACTCCATCGGAGTCAAGCTCGACGGATCGCGCACCTTGATGGCCCCGTGCGAGATGGTCCGGAGCAGATCCAGGCGGCTGATCCCCTGCCGCTCGAGCAGGTAGACGGCGTGGCTGTCGCGCTCGCGGTAGAAGGCGACCAGCACGTTGCCGCCGTCGATCTGCTCCTTGCCGCTCGACTGCACCTGCATGGCCGCGCGCTCGAGCACGCGCTGGAAGGCGCGGGTCTGCTCGGGGTCTCTGGTCACGCCTTCGGGCAGCGTCTCGATGGTCTGCAAGAGGTGCTGGTCGAGCTCCTCGCGCAGCTCGCCCAGGCGCGCCCCGCAAGCGCGGAGGATCCGCGCCGCCACCGGGTCGCGCAAGAGCGCGTAGAGCAGGTGCTCCAGGGTGACGTGCTCGTGCCGCCGCGCCTTCGCTTCCGCGAACGCAGACCGCAGCGTGGACTCAAGCTCTTTCGTGATCGACAGCGCCATCTAGTCGGGCTCCTGCTCGGGCCTGCTACTCGGGTTCCAGAGTACTCAAGAAGGGAAACTCGGCCGCGTCGGCCATGGCCTGCACGCGGGCCACCTTCATCTCGGCAATCTCGAAAGTGTAAACACCCGCGAGGCAGGCGCCACGCGTGTGTACTTCCTGGGTCAGATCGAAGGCCTCGGCCGCCGTCTTGTTGAAGACCTCGGTCAGGACGCGAATGACGAACTCCATGGTGGTGAAGTCATCGTTGTGAAGGATGACCCGGAAGAGCCGCGGTTTCTCGGTCTTCGACTTCGGCTCGGTGGCGACGGCGGTGTCGCCTTGCTCTTCTGGACGTCGCTTGGGCATGAGCTGTGCGGATGGTGCGCCAGACGGGGGGCCGCCCTCAAGAGGGAAGGGCGGCAAGTGGTGGCAGGCGTGCAGCCGGCTACTTCTTCAGCCTGGCCACGAGCGCGTCGAACTTCAGCTCGTGCCGGCGCCCCAGGCTCTCGAGGATGCGCTTCTGTTCGGGTCCACGGCCCGCGTCGAGCAAGCCCTGGAGGTTTTTCAGCCGCTCCTCGCCGCCCTCTTGCGAGGCGAGGAAGGCCACGGTCAGGTCGTCCTCGATCGCCTGCCGCCCTTCAGCCTTGCCGTTGGCCGTGTCCACAAGGTTGCGCGCCAGCTCGCGAGGGACGAGGTACCAGCCGTACATCCAGCCGTAGTAGCAGGGCGCCGCGGCGGCGCTCCCGGCGGCGCGCTCGACGTCGGCTTTTTGCGGCGCGGCCAGCTCGGCGAACTTCGGATCGGGGCTGAGCGCGGGCGCGGCGGGGAGGGGCACGCCTGCGACCTTGGCGCGCTCGATGAACAGGTCGCGCGTGCGCTTGAGCGTGGCGGCGTCGCCCGGCGGCGGCGGTGGCTTGCAAGCCGCGACGGCGGAGTCCACACCAGTTTCGGGCGGCGCCGTGCCGGTCTTCGCGCACATGGACGTCGCTAGCATCGACACCAGGATCAGAGCTCTCATGGCGCGCACCATACGCGGCTCGGCGAGGCCCCGCATCTTGCTTGGAGGCCCGAAGCGCGAACGCCGCGCCAGGCTTGAGCCCGAGCGCGGCGTCTGCTTGGAGTCTGGAACGCCGAACGGGGTTCTAGACGCCCCCGCCCTTGTTCATGACCGTCTGCTGCGGCTTCTTCTTCGTCGGACGCGGCTTGTGCTGGACGTGCTTCTTGCTCGTCGGCGTCGGCTTGGTCTTGCTGTACCCGAGGCCGGGCTTGCGCGGCCCCTTGCGCGTCATCTTCGGCTTGCTCTGGGTGGAGGTGGCCGGCGATTGGTCGGCCTTGGCCTCATGACCGGCCTGGTTCACTTGCGAGTCCTTGTCGGCCGTCGGCTGAGCGGGGTTCGGGGACGCCTGGTGGTTTTTCGGGGCGTTGGCTCCCGGAATCGGGTTCGCCTGGCCGGCGTTGCTGTTGACCCCGTCCGCCCGGGCACCGGCGGCGCCGAAGAGGATTGCGGCTGCGATCGCGATCTGGCGAATCATGCGTGTCTCCTGGCCCCCGGACCTTCGGGAGGTCCGAGCTGTAGAGCAAGACCCGGACCAGGAGTGAAGCACCGTGTCTCGGAGGGCGCGTCAAGGCGTGGGCGGCAAGCCAAGCGAGGAGGCGCGCCCCGGTTGGTCCAGTTCTCCCCGATCGCGGGCGGCGCCGGCACTCGCCGCGTGCGCGCCCTCCGCGGCTCTGCTAAGAGGCGCAGCCCATGGGATTCGACGAGAAGCTGAAGACCGAGCTCGCGCGCATCGAGAAGGGCGGCGCGGACAAGTACCACTCCAAGAACGCCGAGCAGGGCAAGCTCTTCGCCCGCGAGCGGGTCCGGCTGCTGCTCGACGAGGGCAGCTTCCTGGAAGACGGCGAGCTTGCCAACGCGGGCGACGCCGAGCTGCCCGCCGACGGCGTCATCACCGGCCTCGGTCGCATCGGCGGCCGGCCAGTCTGCGTGATGGCCAACGACTCGACCGTCAAAGCGGGCTCGTGGGGCAAGCGCACGGTGGAGAAGATCGTCCGCGTGCAGGAGCAGGCGCTCAAGCTGCGCGTGCCCATGATCTATTTAGTGGATTCGGCCGGGGCGCGCATCACCGACCAGATCCAGATGTTCCCGGGCCGGCGCGGCGCGGGCCGCATCTTCTACCTGCAGTGCCAGATGAGCGGCCTCGTGCCCCAGCTCTGCCTGCTCTTTGGCCCGAGCGCGGCGGGCGGCGCGTACATCCCAGCCTTCTGCGACCTCGTCGTCATGGTGGAGAAGAACGCGTCGATGTACCTCGGCTCGCCGCGCATGGCCGAGATGGTCATCGGCGAGCGCGTGTCCTTGGAAGAGCTGGGCGGCGCGCGCATGCACTGCGGCGTCAGCGGCTGCGGCGATGTGCTGGTCAAGACCGAGCAGGAGGCGATCGAGGTCGGCAAGCGGTTCCTCAGCTACCTGCCCGGCCGCTTCGACTATCCGCCGCCCGGCGCTGCGCCGGTCAAGCCCGCCGCGAGCGGCAAGCGCATCGAGGAGATCATCCCGGCCGATCAGAACAAGTTCTTCGACATGTTCGCGCTCTTGAAAGAGCTGGTGGACGCGGACTCGATCTTCGAGATCAAGAAGCTCTTCGCGCCCGAGATCATCACCTGCTTCGCCCGCATCGAGGGCCGCGTGGTGGGCATCATCGCCAGCCAGCCCAAGCACAAGGGCGGGGTGCTCTTCGTCGACTCGGCCGATAAATCGGCGCGCTTCATCCAGCTCTGCGACGCCTTCGGCGTGCCGTTGATCTATCTGGCCGACGTGCCCGGGTTCATGATCGGCACCAAGGTCGAGCGCGAGGGCATCATCCGCGCCGGCGCCAAGATGATCATGGCGGTGAGCGAGGCGACGGTGCCGAAGATCTGCGTCGTCGTCCGCAAGGCCTACGGCGCCGGCCTCTATGCGTTCTGCGGGCCGGCGTTCGACCCCGACGTCACGCTGGCGCTGCCCCAGGCGATGATCGCGGTGATGGGCCCCGAGGCGGCCGTGAACGCGGTCTTCTTCAACAAGATTCAAGAGAAGCCGGAGGCCGAGCGCGCGGCCTACGTGGCGCAGCTGCGCGACGAGTATCGCAAGGACATCGATCTCATGAAGCTCGGCGCCGAGCAGGTCATCGACGCCGTGGTGCCGGGCGACAAGCTGCGCGAGGAGCTCGCCGCGCGCCTCGCGGCCTACGAGCGCCGCGAGCGGCCGCGCACGCCCAAGCGGCGCAGCGTCATGCCGATGTGAAGCTGGGAAAACGCGGGGAAAGGCAAAGGCGGGAAAAGAGCAAGACCCGCACCTGCCCACCTCTGCCTTTGCCTCGTCGTCCCGGTTTCGTTTTCTAGAAGCAGGCATCCGTGCGCGTGAGCGACACGAACCCGCCCAGGCTCGCGCAAGCCGCCGTGTTGAAGGTGCCGGTGACATGCTCCTGTGCCGAGCCGCTGACGGGCGAGTGGTTCGCGTCCACCGCGGCAAGCATCACATCGTAGGTGCCGGCGTAGGCGCCGTTGGTCACCGAGGTGATGTGCAGGTTGCCGCTGACGCCGACGGCATCGCTCGCGACCACGTCCTTGCAGGTCGCGTCGGTGGTCTGGAAGAAGGCGACGCTGAAGTTCGCCGTCGAGGGCGTACCGGTGGTCGAGTAGATCGCGTAGTCGCCGGGCTGGGTGGCGACAGTGGTGGTGAGGTTTCCGCCGACCACCGAGAGCTGGGTGGCGAGGAGCACGAGGTAGTGCGAGCTCTTCGGCTCCTTGGCCGCCGAGATGTTCGAGCACAGCGACGGCTGGTCGGTGATGACGATGGCCGCCGCGTTGATTGGCTGCAAGGACGGGCTGACGGTGATGGTGCCGGTGGTGGACTGGGCGTCCTTCGGCGCGAGGTTCTGGCCGTGCGTGGTGCCGACGAAAGTGGCGGAGACGCTCGGGCCCGAGCTGCCGCCGCAGGCGGAGGCAACGGCGGCGAGCGCGGCGGCGATGAAGAATGAGCGGACGTTCATTGGGTGCTCCCTGTGAGTGCGATTGCCGGCTCATAGCACCGGCGCGCGGCCCTCCGCCACGGCTATTGGGCGCACTGTGTCGTCCGGGTGGCGGACACCAGCGCTCCCAGGCCCGGGCAGTCGCTGGCCGAGAAGCTGCCCGTCAGGTGCTCGAGCGCGCTGGTCGGCTGGCCATTGCCGTCCACGCCTGCGGCCAGCATGACGTCGAGCGAGCCGGCGATGCCTTTGCCGAGGTTGCTGACGTGCACGGTGCCCGAGATGCCGGTCGCGTCGAGCGCGGTCTGGTCGTGGCAGGCGGCGTCGGTGGTCTGCGCGAGCACGATGGCGAGGCTGGTGCTGGCCGGCTGGCCCACGCCCGAGTAGACCGCGAAGTCACCGCCGGCCGTGGGGGCGATGATGGTGGCGGCGCCTCCGTCCTGCGCCGAGAGCACGCCCAAGAACAGCAGGAGGTACTGCGCGCTCTTCGGCTCGCGGTTGGCCGAGACCTCGGCGCAGAGCCCTCCGGGATTGCTCAGCACCACCACCGCGACGTTGGCGGGTCCGACTGTGGTCTCGATGGTGGCGGTGGACGAGACCGCGCCCTTCGGGGTCTGGGCCTCACCGCGAACCGTGCCGCTCAAGGAGGCTGTGCCGCTGCCGAGGCCACCGCCGCAGGAGAGCCCAAGGGCTGCGAGCAAGAGGAATGCTAGTCGGGCCATGGCCGCTTTGTCCGGGTGCTCGGGGTGGCTGAACGAATCGGGTTCTCGTCTTGCGCCGCCTCGCGGTATAACGCCGTGTCCGTCCTGCGTGTCGGCCGAAAATCCTGCGCCGCCGCGCAGGCTCAAGCAAGAGCAGGGAGCGCCTGATGTCCGTCCCCGCGAGCCAGGGTCACGAGAACTTCGGACGGTACAGAGACCCTGTGCTGCTCGGCCAGGGGGGCATGGGCGCGGTCTATCGCTGCACCGACCCCTCGCTCGACCGCTTCGTCGCGGTGAAGGTGCTGACGCACCGCGAGCCCAAGTACATCGAGCGCTTCCGCCGCGAGGCGCAGGTGCTGGCCAAGATCATCCACCCGAACATCATCCAGATCTTCGAGATCGTCGGCTCCGACGAAGACTCCACGATGGACCCCTACATCGTGATGGAGCACTTCGACGGCAAGCCGCTCGACGTGGCGCTGAAGATGGGCCCGATGCCGCAGGAGCAGCTGGTCTCGGTGGTGCGCCAGACCGCGGATGGGCTGCGCAAGGCGCACGGGGCCAGCGTCATCCACCGCGACATCAAGCCGTCGAACTTGATGATGTCGGCGGTGGGCGAGGTGAAGATCCTCGACTTCGGCATCGCCAAGGCGCTCGACGCCAAGAAGGACCTGACCGGCCAGACGGTGCTCGGCACGCCCTATTACATGAGCCCCGAGCAGGCCATGGGGCAGCCCGTCGACGCGCGCACCGACATCTATTCGCTCGGCATCAGCGCCTTCCACCTGCTCACCGGCAAGCGTCCGTTCGAGGCCAAGAGCAAGGTCGACGTGATGATGATGCAGGTGAAGACGCCGCTCCCCAAGGTCGGCGAGTGGGCCCCCGGAACCGACCCGCGCATCTGTGCGTTGATCGAAAAGATGTGCGCCAAGCAGCCGGCCGCCCGCCACCAGAGCTGCGAAGAGCTGATCGCCGCGGTGGACGCGCTGCCCGCGAACCTGGGCGGGCGAGCGCCTGCGGAGGCGCCCGGGAGCAACAAGCCGCCGCCGCCGCCGGCCCACACGGGGATGCAGGCGGCGGTCGATCCGCAAAAGACGCCCAAGGCCGCGAGGCAGCCGACCCTGCCGCCGCAGCAACCTCCGGTGCGCGTCTCGCAGCCGCACCCGCAGACGCCGGGCCGCACGCCGCGCCAGCCGACCCAGCCTCCGCAGATGAGGCAGAACCAGAGCCAGCAGCAGGCCCAGGGGCGGCCCGAGGTGCGCCGCGCGCCGCCGCCCGCGGTGCCAAAGCCCTCCAAGCTCTGGATTGGCCTCGGCGCTGGGATTTCTGCGGGCGTGCTGGTGCTGGTGGGCCTCTTCTTCGTGCTGCCCAAGCTCGGCGGCGGGCGCGGCTACCGGGTGCCGACGCGCGGCTGGATCTACCCGGGCGCTCCGGCGCCGCAGCTCAAGCGCGTGCAGTCGAACGGCGGCTACGGCAACTGCGTCTTCTCGACAAAGGAGATCGTCCGCGGCAAGGAAGAGGGCGGCGCGATGAGGACCACGATCGGCGCCAACGAGCCCATCTTCGGCCGCTGCTACTTCAAGCACCAGGTCGGCCCGAACCGCGCCGGCGAGGTGTGGCAGGAGCTCTACATCGACGGCGAGAAGCGGGCGCAGATCATCTACGACCCGCCGCTCTCCAATGACGAAGACCAGCTGCAGCTCGACACCGCCAAGCAGCACCAGGGGCGGCTGGCCGAGCTGCCGAGCGGCAAGCACGTCATCGACATCTGGGTCTACAAGCAGTCCGAAGACGCCGAGAACCCGGAGCCCCTGGCCGCGGGCGAGTTCGTTTTGCGCAAGTGAGCGTCGACCACTCGACGATCGGTGTTTTCTAGGGAGCCGATCGTCGTGAGCCGATAGGATACGCGCATGGATTTTGAGCTGAACGACAGTCAGCGCGAGCTGCAGGCCATGGTGCGCGATTTCTGCCAGCGCGAGGTCAAGCCGCACGCGCAGAAGTGGGACGCCGAGGAGCGCTTCCCGCGCGAGCTGATGCCGATGCTGGGCGATCTCGGCCTGCTCGGCATGGCGGTGCCCGAGGAGCTGGGCGGCTCGGCGCTCGACACCGTCTCCATCGCCGTGGTGGTCGAGGAGGTGGCTCGCTGGGACGGCTCGCTCGCGCTCACGGTCGCCTCGCACAACGGCCTCGGCACGAGCCACATCCTCCGCTTCGGCAACGACGAGCAGCGGCGCCGCTACATCCCCGACATCGCCGCGGGCAAGAAGCTCGCCGCCTGGGGCCTGACCGAGCCGGGGTCTGGCTCCGACGCGGCTGGCCTGCGCACCACCGCTGTGCGCGACGGCGACGGCTGGGTGCTGAACGGCAGCAAGATGTTCATCACCCAGGGCTCGGTCGGCGACAGCTTCGTCGTGCTCGCGCTCACCGATCCGGAAAAGCGGCAGAAGGGCATCACCGCCTTCGTGCTCGACAAGGGGATGAAGGGGTTCACCCAGAGGCAGATGCACGGCAAGCTCGGCATGCGATCGTCCGACACGGCCGAGCTGATCCTGGAAGACGTCCACGTGCCCGACGCGCAGCGGCTGGGCGAGGTGGGGGGCGGCTTCATCGATACACTGAAAATCCTCGACAAGGGGCGCATCACCATCGGCGCGCTCAGCGTGGGGCTGGGGCGGGGAGCGCTCGAAGAGAGCGTCGCCTACTCGCGCGAGCGCAAGGCGTTCGGCAAGCCCATCTCCGATTTCCAGGCGCTGCGCTGGATGATGGCCGACATGTCCACCGAGCTCGACGCCGCTCGCCTGCTCGTGCACCGCGCGGCGTGGCTCTGCGACCAGGGGCGGCCGTACACGACGGAAGCCGCGATGGGCAAGCTCTTCGCCAGCGAGGCCGCGTGCCGCGCCGCCAGCCACGGCGTGCAGATCCACGGCGGCTACGGGTTCACGCGCGAGTTCCTGGTCGAGCGCATCTACCGCGACGTCAAGCTCTGCACCATCGGCGAAGGCACGAGCGAAGTGCAGCGCATGATCATCGCGCGCGAGCTCTTGAAGTCATGAAGACGGCGATTGGCCACCGGCTCTCGGCCATCGGCCTGGCGCTGGTGGTGGCCTCGTGCGCGACTCCGCCGCGGAAGATGGCGTCCGCGCCTGCGGGAAAAGAAGGGTGCGCGGCTCTCGAGTCGTGGGCCGAAGAGAAGGCCAAGGAGCGGCCGCCGCGCGAGGGAGAATCGTCGGCGCTGGACGACTCGCTCGAGGCCGCCGCTTGCTGGCGGCGCGAGCAGAACGTCGCGCGGGCGCGCGGGGCGCTGTTGCCCGGGCTGGTCGCCGAGCTGACCGAGCAGCCGCGGAGCGCGGGCGATTCCAGGCAAGGCGGATTCGACGATGCCCTGGCGCGAAAGGTCGCGGCCATCGCGCTCTCGGCAAACGCGGCCGGCGAGACCGCCACCTTCGAGCGCGCCAAGGCGCTGCTGGCCGAGCTGCGCGGGCGCGAGCTGGACCTCGATCGCGGCGATCGTCGCGCCGTGGGAAAGGCGGGCGAGGCCGTCTCGATGGTGGACGGCGATTGCTTCTTCTGCGCCCGGACCGACGCCTATGGCGCGCAGGACGGCGAGCACGTCGAGCAGCTGGGGCGCTTCGCCGGCCTCGCGTACGTGCGCCGTGATGACGGTCGCGAACAGTTCCTCGTCGCCACCAGGCTGATCGCCGAAGGGCAGAAGGCACCGCAGAAGCTCTTTGCCGAGGCGATGCGCCGCCGGGCGCGCACCATCGTCGCCTCCTCGCCCGCCTCGCTCGCGCGGCGCGCGCCGGAGCCGAGCGAGGAGTCCTCGTCCGACGCGCCGCTCTTCCACCTCGCGCTGCACGGGTTCGCCTTTGGCGACGTCCAGAGCGCCGAAAACCAGGCCGGCGCGCGAGACGGCCTGCACCTCGTCGTCCGCTCGGACGCCGGCGACGTCGTGGTGCGCTTCCCGCCGCTCTTGCTCTCGCGCGCGGGCCGCGATCGCCGCTTCGTCGCACCCCCCGATGGGGTTGATGCGGTGGTCCGCTACGAGGGCCGCGAAGGCGATCGCCCGCGCTATCGAGCGGTGATCCTGCGCCACGAGGACGGCGTCGCCGAGGGGCCTTGAGCAACGCGCTTGCGATTGCCGATAGCCGAGGACGATCTCTTGCCAACGCTTGCTGAACGAATCCTCACCGGCGACGTGCGGGCCGCCGCGCGGCTGATGCGGCTCATCGACGACGCGCAGCCCTCGGTCGAGACCGAGCTGCGCGCGCTCTTCCCGCACACCGGCCGCGCGCGGCTCATCGGCATCACCGGCAATCCCGGCGCGGGAAAGTCCACGCTGGTCGATCGGCTCATCGCCCACGCCCGCGGCCTCGGCCAGACGGTGGGCGTCCTGGCCGTGGACCCGACCAGCCCCTTCACCGGCGGCGCGATCCTTGGCGATCGCATCCGCATGCAGGACCACGCGCTCGACGAGGGGGTCTTCATCCGCTCGCTCGCCACCCGCGGCCAGCTTGGCGGTCTCTCTCGCGCCACCAGCGACTGCGCGCGCGTGCTCGACGCCATGGGCAAGGACGTGGTGCTCATCGAGACTGTCGGCGTCGGCCAGGACGAGGTCGAGGTGTGCCGGCTCGCGCACTCCACCGTGGTGGTCGTGGTGCCCGGGCTGGGCGACGATATTCAAGCGATCAAGGCCGGCATCCTCGAGGTCGCGGATCTGTTTGCCGTCAACAAGTCCGACCGCGAAGGCGCCGACCGCACCGTGCGCGACCTGCGCTCGATGCTGGAGCTGAACCACACGGTCGGCAGCCGCCACGCGGGCAGCGACGCGCCCTGGGAGACGCCCATCGTCAAGACGGTGGCCTCGAACAACGAAGGCATCGGCGAGCTCTGGACCGCGCTGGAAGGCCACCGGACGCACCTGGTCGAGAGCGGCGAGCTCTTGCGACGCGAGGTGCAGCGGGCCAAGACCGAGATGATCGAGATCCTCCGCGAGCGGCTCCTGCGCGAGGCGGTGGAGAAGCTGGCGCGGCAGGGCGGCGATCTCGACGGCGTCGCGCTGCGCATCGCCCGGCGCGAGATCGACCCGTACACCGTCGCTGAAGAAGCGGCGCGGAGGTAGCGCGCGCGTGGCCGAGCCGAACGACCAGGAGCGCGTGGCGCTGCTCTGCGAGCGGCTCGGACTGCCCGAGGGCGCGCTGCCGATCCCGCTCGCCATCGAGGCGCTGCGCCATGGCAGCTTCGTGCACGAGCGGCGCCTCGCCGGCGAGCAGGTGCGCTCGAACGAGCGGCTCGAGTTTCTCGGCGACGCGGTGCTCGACCTGGCCGTCTCGGTGCGCTGCTACCAGCTTTTTCCCGACGTGGAAGAGGGCGCGCTCACGCGGCTGCGCGCGGCCATCGTCAACGAGGACGCGCTGGCGCTGGCGGCGCGGAGGGTGAACCTCGGCGAGCTCTTGCTGCTCGGCCGCGGCGAGGAGCGCACCGGAGGCCGCGACAAGCAGAGCCTGCTCGCCGACACGCTGGAAGCGATCGTGGCCGCGGTGTACCTCGGCTGCGGGGCGGAGAAGGCCGCCGCGTGCGTCGATCGGCTGCTCGCGCCGCTCTTTGACGGCGCGCTGGCGGGCTCGCTCGGGCGCGACCACAAGACCATCTTGCAGGAGATGGCGCAGGGGACCCACCGCTCGTCGCCGCTCTACCGCGTGGTGGACGCGCCCGGCCCGCAGCACGCGCGGGTCTTCGAAGTGGAGGTGACCCTGCTCGGCGACGCGCTCGGCCGCGGTTCGGGGCGCACCAAGAAAGAGGCAGAGCAGGCCGCCGCCCGCGCCGCGCTCGAGACCCTGGCGACGCGCGCGCTTGCTCCGCCGCCAGAGCCGATTCCGGAGCCGATTCCGGAGCCGGCTCGCGGCCTCGTCGAACCCCTGCCGGCCACGGAGCTCAAGGACGATCCCGCGCCTGACTGACCGCTGCTCGCGCTTCACCAATGGTGATTGCCATCGTGGGGCTCCGCCGCTAGATTGCGCGCCCCCCGAGGAGGACCACCTTGAAGAACCTCACTTTCGCCCTCGGCGCCGTGCTCGCGCTCGCCGCCGCTTGCAAGGACCCGAATCCGCCGGCGACGCAGGCGCAGACACCGCCGCCGGTCGCCGCCGCGCCAACGCCGACCCAAGCTGCCGCGCCGGCTCCGGCTCCGGCACCTAAGGTCGTCACCATCTCAACCCCCGCAGCCAAGGACAACGCCATGGCCGACACGAACGGCATCCCGCAGGGCGCAGGCGATCTCTACGCCACCTTCCAGACCAGCGAAGGCAACCTCGTCATCAAGCTCTTCGAGAAGGAGGCGCCGAAGACCATCGCCAACTTCGTCGGGCTCGCCACGGGCAAGAAGCAGTGGACCGACCCGCGCAGCGGCCAGAAGTCGAACGCGCCGCTCTACGACGGCACCGTCTTCCACCGCGTCATCCCGCAGTTCATGATCCAGGGCGGCGATCCGCTGGGCACGGGCACCGGCGACCCCGGCTACCGCTTCGAGGACGAGTTCGGCAGCGGCAAGCGCTTCGACAAGCCGGGCCTTTTGGCGATGGCCAACGCCGGCCCCAACACCAACGGCTCGCAGTTCTTCATCACCGAGGTGCCGACGCCGCACCTCAACAACAAGCACACCATCTTCGGCGAAGTGGTCAAGGGCATCGAGCTCATCCCGCGCATCGCCCGCAAGGGAAACGCGGCCACCAAGCTGAACCACGTCGAGATCGCGCGCTCCGCCACCGTCCCGTAGAAGCAAGAGCATTCACCGCGAAGAGCGCGTGGGGCGCGAAGGAACGTTCACAAAGCCTTTCCTTCGCGCTCTCGGCGCTCTTCGCCGTTCATCTTTTTGAAAGCCCCAAAGTCGATGCCCAAGTCCGACCCGCCAGCTCCGCAATCGCACCGTGCAGGATTTGCCGCTCTCGTCGGGCGGCCGAACGTCGGCAAGAGCACGCTCCTCAACCACCTGCTCGGGCAGAAGGTGGCCATCGTCTCGCCCAAGCCGCAGACCACGCGCGGGCGAATCCTCGGCGTGCTCAATCGGCCCGACGCCCAGCTGGCGCTGCTCGACACGCCGGGGCTGCACGAAGCCAAGGGCGGGCTCAATGCGCGAATGGTGCAGAGCGCGCTGCAGACGTTGGCCTCGGCCGATGTGGCGCTCTTTCTCATCGAGGCCACCAAGACGCCCGCCATCGACTCGGCCACGCACAAGGCGCTCGAGCAGGTGAAAGCCGCGCGCAAGCCCACCCTGCTGGTGATCAACAAGATCGATCTGCTGCCGAAAGAGACGCTCTTGCCGCTGATCGCGCGCTGGAAGGACGAGCACGACTGGACCGAGGTGTATCCGCTCTCGGCGCTCAAGGGCGACAACGTCGAGGGCTTCGTCTCTGCGCTGGTGCGCCACCTGCCCGAGGGGCCGCCGCTCTTCGGACCGGACGTCTGGACCGACGTTCCCGAGCGCGAACTCTGCGCCGAGCTGGTCCGAGAGCAGATACTGCGGCAGACCGATCAGGAGATCCCGTACAGCGCCGCCGTGGTGGTCGAGGAGTTCGACGAGACCGAGCGCCACGTCGGCCGGCGCGGCCTGGTGCGGCTGCATGCCACGGTGCTGCTCGAGCGCGACAGCCAGAAGGCCATCGTCATCGGCAAGGGCGGGGCGCGGCTCAAGGAGATCGGCACCGAGGCGCGCAAGCAGATGGAGCGGCTGCTCGCGTGCAAGGTGTTCCTGGAGCTGCACGTGAAGGTCGAGCCCGGGTGGACGCGCACCGAAAAGGGCATGCGCCGGGCGGGGTACGAGCCTGCTTAGGGAGTGTTCCTAGAGGGAGATGAAAAGTTCGCCGGCTCGCTGGCTCACTGAAGTGAGGCTGAACGCTCACCCCCCAGGAGCCCGCGATATGTCGAATGCCCGTCGTTTCCCACTCTTCGCCGCCGCTGCACTGCTCGCTCTCGCCGGCGCAGCCAAAGCGGCACCGAACGCCCTCTTCGTCACCTGTACCGACGATATGTCCATCCACTCCTGCATGGTGGACTGGAACGCCAGGTTCCGGGAGGCGAAGTGCGACTTCAAGCCCGTGCGCTGCAAATACATGAAAGCGGCCGGCGGGATCGGGTGCAACTACACGAGCACCAACTGCAAGCTTGTTCGCTCCGCTTGCCCGGCCGACTACACCATCGGCCTCTCCGACTTCTTTGGCAGCCTTTGCCGGTCGCTCGGGGCCAAGGGCGGCACGGCACCGCCGTTGCCCGACCGCGGGCTGATGCACACCTGCGCCAAGTCTCAGTTCAACACCGCCGCCGATTGCTGGAAGGCCACGCAAGGCGAATATGCTCGCATCGGTTGCAAGGTGACCGGAGGCGGCTGCGGGCAGCGCCCTGACGGCTGGTTGTGCCGCGTCGCCACCCGAAACTGCACCGACGCCTACGCCGGCGACTGCGGCTACGAGAAGAACGTGAGCGCCAAGATGACCAGCCAGCGAGGCATCTGCGTCAAGAAGTGACGACCACCTGGCCCCGATCGTAGAGACGGGCGCGCCGAGAACGGCTATTGTGCGCGCCCTCTCATGAAGCGCTACTTCATCCACACCTTCGGCTGCCAGATGAACGAGAGCGACTCCGCCCGCATGGGGGAATCGCTCGCGGACGACGGCTGGACGCGCATCGACGCCGCCGAGGGCGCAGACCTCGTGCTGGTCAACACCTGCGCCATCCGCGAGAAGGCCGAGGACAAGCTCTACAGCGCGCTCGGCCGCTACCGGATGCTCAAGGCGTCGCGCGGGACGCGCATCGGCGTCGCCGGGTGCGTGGCGCAGCAGGAGAAGGACAAGCTGCTGGCGCGGGCGCCCTTCGTCGACTTCGTCCTCGGGCCCGACCAGCTCGCCAAGGTACCGGACCTGGTGGCGCGCGCCGAGGAGGGGCACAAGTCGCTCGAGACCGGCTGGGTGCCGAGCGAAGAATATCTCTTCCCGCAGGCCGACCCGGAGACCAGCCGCGGCCAGGCGACGGCGTTCGTGACCGCGATGAAGGGCTGCGACAACGTCTGCTCGTTCTGCGTCGTGCCGTACACCCGCGGCCGCGAAGTGAGCCGTCCCTACGCAGAGGTGGTGGGCGAGGTCGCCTCGCTCGTCACGGTCGGGGTTCGCGAGGTCACGCTCATCGGCCAGAACGTCAACTCCTACGCGGGCGGCTGTACCTTTGCCGAGCTGATCCGCCGCGTGGCCGAGGTGCCGGGCCTGTTGCGCATCCGCTTCACCACCAGCCACCCGATGGACCTGAGCGAGGCGCTGGTGGACTGCTTCGCCGCGCCAGGCTCAGGCGCACAGGGGGGCGTCGGCAAGCTGATGCCGCATTTCCACCTGCCCGTGCAGCATGGCTCCGACGCGGTCTTGAAGCGCATGCGGCGCAGCTACACCATCGCCGAGTACGAGCGTCGCATCGCGCGCCTGCTCGAGATCTGCCCGCAGCTCGCGCTCACCAGCGACGTCATCTGCGGCTTCCCCGGCGAGACCGACGCGGACCACGCGCTCAATCTGGCGCTGCTCGCCCGCGTGCCCTACGACAACTTGTTCAGCTTCCTCTTCAGCCCGCGGCCGCACACCTCGGCCGAGCGGCACCTGAACGAGAGCGAGGTCTGGACGGAGGTGCCGCGTCCGCTCGCCCTGGCCCGTCTCGATGACGTCCAGAGCCTGCAACAAGAGCGCACGCTGCGCCGCCATCGCGCTGCCATCGGCACCGAGGTCGAGGTGCTGGTCGAGAGCGCCTCGGACGACGGCCACCGCTTCGGCCGCACGCGCGAGAACTGGACCGTCCACTTCTCCGCCAGCGCGCCGGCGTCGTCTCCCGTCGGATCGCTCGTGCGCGTGCGGGTCGAGTCAGCCACGCTCGTCGCCCTGCGCGGCACGGAATCCCTGCTCGTCGAGCCGGCCTTGCCTGCAGGCCCACCTTCGCCTCGCCTCGCTCGCCGCCGCCTTCCGGTGGTGCAAGCGGCGGGGCCCCAGTAGAAATCAGCTAGAGGTCGCATGCTCCCGCTCGTCGCGCTCGTCGGACGGCCGAACGTCGGCAAGTCCACCTTGTTCAACCGCATCGTCGGGCGCCGCCTCGCCATCGTCGAGGATCGCCCCGGCGTGACGCGCGACCGCCAGTATCACGAGGCCGAGCACGCAGGCCGCCGCTTCCGCGCCGTGGACACCGGCGGCTTCACCACCGAGACCGGAAAGGCGCAGCCCAACCGCCGGCCCGGCACCGAGGCAGAGAGCACCGACAAGCAGCTCCTGCGCTCGGTGCGCGCCCAGGCCGAGGCCGCCATCGAAGAGGCCGACGTCATCGTCCTGGTCGTGGACGCCGAGGCGGGCATCACCGCCGCCGATCGCGAGCTCGCCCAGCTCCTGCGCAAGGGCGGCAAGCCAGTGCTGGTCGCTGCCAACAAGATCGACTCCAACCGGCGGACGGCGGAGATGGACCTGGGCGAGATCTACGCGCTCGGGCTGTCCGAGGTGTACCCGGTGTCGGCCGAGCACGGTCGGGGCGTCATCGAGCTCTTGGACGACGCCATCGCGCGCATGCCGCAGGCGCCCCTGGCCGAGCCGTTTCCCGACAAGCACGCCGAGCGGCCCGAGCGCAAGAGCACAGACCCTGTCCACCTCGCGGTGCTCGGCCGGCCGAACGTGGGCAAGAGCACGCTGCTCAATCGGCTCCTCGGCAGCGACCGGTTCGTCGCCTCGGCCCAGCCCGGCACCACCCGCGACGCCGTGGACGAGAGCCTGCAGCACAACGGCCGCACGTTCGTGCTCACCGACACGGCAGGGCTGCGCAAGAAGCGCCAGGTGATCGACCGCGTCGAGGTGTTCAGCGCCCAGAAGGCGCTGCGCGCGGTCGAGCGGGCCGACGTGGTCGTCGTGCTCACCGATGCGACCGACCTGGGCGTCGATCAGGACGCGCGCATCGCGGCGCAGGCCGAGGAGCGCGGGCGCGCGGTGATCCTCGCGGTCAACAAGTGGGATCTGGTCAGCGACAAGGAGAAGGAGGCCGAGAAGCTGCGCGAGGAGGCCAAGCGCCACCTGCAGCACGTGGGGTTTGCGCCCATGCTCTTCATCTCGGCGCTGGAGGGAACGCGGGTCAACAAGATCCTGGACCTCGCGGCCGAGCTCTCCGACGAGGCCTCCACGCGCCTCTCCACGCCCAAGCTCAACGACTGGCTGCAGGCGATGCAGGACGAGCACCCGGCGCCGCTCTGGCGCGGCTTTCCAGTGCGCTTCTCGTACGCGTACCAGGTGGCGGTGCAGCCCATCACCGTCGCCATCCAGACCAACCGGCCCCAGGCCATCGACGACTCGTACCGCCGCTATCTGGTCAACGGCCTGCGCGAGCGGTTCGCGCTGCGCGTGCCGGTGCGGCTCTCGTTCAAGGAGAAGAGCAACGCGTCGCCGCGCGGTCTGCGAGGCAAGCGCCAGCGCCCGGGTTCAGCGGAGTGACCCCGGTCGTCGACCGCGGGGCGGCGAACATCCAGTCGCCCGAGCTCTGGGTCGGCTTTCTCATCGGGGTCCTCGCGCTGCTCGCCTTCGACTTGAAGATGGCCAGCCGGCGCGACCACGCGCAGAAGTTCTCCGAGGCGATCGGCTGGAGCCTCTTCTGGATCGCGCTCTCCAGCGCCTTTGGCGGCTACGTCTGGTTCCGCTACGGCGGCCAGCAGGGCCTCGAATTCTTCGCCGGCTACATGCTCGAGAAGTCGCTCTCGGTCGACAACCTCTTCGTCTTCGTGCTGCTCTTTCGCGCCCTCAGCGTCCCCGCCGAGCACCAGCACCGCGTCCTCTACTGGGGCGTGCTCGGCGCCATCCTCATGCGCGCGGCCTTCATCTTCGCGGGCGTCGCGCTGGTGCGCCACTTCCACTGGATCCTGGCGGTCTTCGGCGGCGTGCTGGTGCTCACGGCCATCAAGCTCGCGCGCCAATCGAGCGACGACGAGACCGACGAAAACCCGGGCGACAACCCCATCGTGCGTTGGGTGCGCCGGGTGGTGCCGATGACCCCCACCATCGAGGGACCGCACTTCTTGGTACGCCACGGCGGCAAGCTGCTCGCCACTCCGCTGCTGCTCGCCGTGGTCGCGGCCGAGACGGCAGACCTGGTCTTCGCGCTCGACTCCATCCCGGCCGTGTTCGCGGTCACCGACGATCCGTTCCTGGTCTTCTCGAGCAACGTCTGCGCGATCCTCGGCCTGCGGGCGCTCTACTTCGTCGTCAGCGGCGCCATCTCCAAGCTGACCTACTTGAAGCCCGGCCTCGCCGGGATCCTGCTCTTCGTCGGCGTGAAGATGGTGCTCTACAAGTGGGTCAGCCTGCCCACCGGCATCTCGCTGCTCGTCATCGCGGCGATCCTCGGGGTCGCGCTGGCGGCGTCGATCTGGAAGCAGCGCAAGGGCTGAGCCGCTGCTCATTCCCAGTTGCGCAATCGCCGGCCCTCGCGCATGACCTTAAGCAATGTGCCGCATGCTCAGCTACCTCGGTCCGCCGCTGGCGCTTTCGCGAGCTCCCGAGCGGCCTTCGCTGCGCGGGCGACGCGCCCTGAGGCGCTCGGCAACATCTGCGGTCACGGCCGAAACTTTGCTCAGCGCCGGCAATCGGAGGAAGGATGCAGAGCGTGGCGCACGAGGACTCTCCCGAAGGTCTTGACGGCGCGCTCGCCGAGATCGCCTCTGCCTTGGCGCGGACGCCGCGCGAGCTGCCCTGCAAATTTTTCTACGACGACCGCGGCTCGGCGCTCTTCGAGCAGATCACCGAGCTGCCCGAGTACTACCCGACCCGCACCGAGCGCGCGCTCTTGAACGCCGAGGCCTCCGCCATCGCCGCCGCCGGCGGCCCGCGCGGCTGGGCCGATTTCGTCGAGCTGGGCAGCGGAGCCGCCTCGAAGACCGTGTCGCTGCTGCGCGCCTCGATCGCCCGCGGCCGCACGCCGAGGTACATCGCGGTGGACATCAGCGGCCACGCCCTCGACCGCACCCGCGAGCTCTTGCGCGAGGGCGTCCCCGAGGCGGAAGTGCGCGCCGTGCTCGCCGACTATTCGCGCGATCTCCCGCTCCCAGCGCGGGCCGGCGGCGGATCGCGCCTGGTGCTGTTCCTCGGCGGGACCATCGGCAACGAGGAGGACGCGGGCGCCGTGGCGCTGCTCTCGCGCGTGCGCGGACACATCGAGCAGGGCGACGCGCTGCTCCTCGGCGCGAATCTGGTGACGGACGGAGAGGTCATCGAGGCCGCGTACAACGACTCGCGCGGCGTCACGGCCGAGTTCAACAAGAACGTGCTGCTCGCGGTCAATCGTCTCGCGGGCAGCGACTTCGCGCCGGCCGACTTCGACCACCGCGCGCCCTGGATCGCCGAGACCCGGCGCATCGAGATGTGGCTCGATGCCAGGCGCGACCTGCGCGTCAACCTGGGCCGTCTCGGCGGCACGCTCACGCTCAGGAAGGGCGAGGGAATCAAGACCGAGATCAGCCGCCGATTCGATCGGCAGGCTTTGGAAACGATCGTGACCCAAGCGGGCTTCCACCCTGAGCAGTGGCTGCAATCAGCAGACGGGAGGTTCGGCCTCTCTCTGGCGCGCGCCCGGTAGCGAGGTCGGATCGTGTCTCCGCGCCGAAATTCTAGACGTCCAGATCGATGACGATCTTGCCCATCTGCGCGCCCTGGTCCATCCGCTTCATCGCCTCCGCCGCGTGCGCCAGCGGGAACACCTTGTCCACCGGTGGCTTCAGTCGCTCGCGGGCCACGAGGTCGATCATGGCGCGGAAGTCGTCGTCGGTGCCCATGGTGGTGCCGCGCAGATCGAGCTGCTTGAAGAAGATGCGCCGCAGGTCGAGCTGGTCGGGCAGGCCCACGGTGGCGCCGTAGAAGACGATGCGCCCGCCCGCGGCCGCGATGTTGACGAGCGTGTTGGTCTGCGCGCCGCCGGTGCTGTCGATGATGAGCGAGGGCGGGCGGCCCACTGCCTCGACCAGCCGCTTGCCCCAGTCGGGGTCCTTGTAGCTGACGGCGGCCACGGCGCCGTTCTGCCGCGCGCGCGCGAGCTTCTCCTCGCTGCCGCTGGTGACCGAGACCTGGGCCCCGAGCGCCTGCGCGAAGAGCTGGGCGATCGAAGCCACGCCGCCGCCGATGCCGGTGATGAGCACGTGCTCGCCCTTCACCAGGCCGCCGCGGGAGACGAGCGCGCGATACGCCGTCAGGCCCGCCAGGGGAAGCGCCGCGCCTTCGGCCCACGAGAGGTGCGCGGGCATCCCGACGAGGCGGTCCGCGGGCTGCACGATCTTCTCGGCGAGCGTCCCTTGCTCGGGCATGCCGAGGATGAGGAAGTCCTTGCCCTGCGCGCGCGGGTCTTTTCCCCAGCCGTGGCAGGGGACGACCAGGACGCGCTGGCCGACCAGCTCCGGGTGGACGCCGGCGCCGACCTTGATCACTTCGCCGGCGCCGTCGGACCCCAGCACCGCCGGCAGCTTGATGCGCGCGTAGAGCCCCTCGCGGATGAAGGAGTCGCGGTGGTTGAGCGCCGCGGCGTGCAGCCGCACGAGCGCCTGTCCTTCGGCGGGCTCAGGGTCCGGCAGCTCGCGGACGACCAGGTCTTCCTTGCTCTTCTCGAGGACGGCTGCGCGCATCGCGTCTCCTGGGCGCTTCAAAAAGCTGCGGGAACGAGGACCAGCCTGAGGCCAAACTCGAGCCCCGAGAGGCCGGTGCTGCCGAGCGTGCCCTGCGGGTCGAGGGCGGTGAAGTAGCGCACCACGGCGCCGACCGCAAAGGAAGGCGACAGCTTCCAGTCGGCGCCAAAGCCCGTCCGCTGGGCGAGCGTAAACCCGGCCCGCGAAGCCGGCCCCGCGCGGATCAGCGAGAATTCAAGGAACGGCGCGATCGGCGTCGAATCGAGCATGGCCTCAAACCCGGCTGCCCCCCCAAGCACCGGCCCACCGCGGGCAAACAGGGTTTCAAATCCAGCCGCCGCCGAGAGCTGATCGGTGACCCGATACCCAGCTCGAAACCCAGCCCCGGCCCCCCGCGACGAATCCCCCCCAGGCGCTGCGTAGAGTCCTTCCAGCACGACCCACACAGGAGGCTGCGCGGCGACCGCGGAGCCCGCCATGGCGCTCAAGAGCGCGCACGCCACAAGGCACCTCTCTCGGACCCACTCGCGCACAGCGAAAGTCTACCCTCTCCCGGCTCCTTCCCCCCAAATTGCAGTCGCCAGGCGGGCGGCGCGGACAAGCTTCGGCGAACATCCGGAGGCGCCAAGGCGGTGCGTCGAGCTGCCCAAAGTGCGGCGCCGAGGACAGGAGCCGAAGCTTGTCCGCGCCGCCCGCCGATCCCGCCTGACGACTGTGATTGACTTCGCCCCCGCGGTGCGGCAGACACTGCCCACTTTTCGGAGGCGTCACGTGGCCCAGAAGGTGACCGGCAAGGATCTCAAAGAGCTTCGCCAACCGGACGAATTCCAGCTTGTGGCCGGCAAGGCGCTCGAGTGGATCCTGGCGCACCAGAGAGCGCTCGGGCTCGCCATCGCCGGCATCGTCGCGGTCGCGCTGCTCGCCTTGGGCGCCACCGCCTACAAGGGGCACCGCGAGAGCAAGTCCGGCGAGGCGCTGGCCGAGGCGCTGCGCATCGAGGCACGGCCAATCGCGGGCGAGGGCTTCGTTCCGCCCGGCGAAGAGACGTTCGCCACCAAGGCCGAGCGCACCAAGGCGGCCACCGACGCGCTGGAGAAGGTCCGCTCCGAGAGCTCCGGTTCTGTCGCGGCGCAGACGGCGACCTTGCAGCTTGGCCTGCTCAAGCAGCAGACCGGCGACGCCGCGGCCGCCATCCCGCTCCTCGAGCAGTTCCTCAAGGACGCGGGCGCGGGCAACCCCCTGCGCGCCACCGCGCTCGAGGCGCTCGGCTACGCGCAGGAGAGCGCCGGCAAGCTGGCCGAGGCGCGCGACTCGTTCGCCAAGCTCAAGGACGCGGGCGCCGAGCCGCGCTCTGCGTACCAGCTGGCGCGGCTCTCGCTGCTCGAGGGCAAGCCCGACGCCAAGGCCCAGCTCGAGGCGGTGGCCAAGGATCACCCGAAGGACCCGGTGGCGCAGGAGGCGAACCTTCGTCTTGAGGTGGCCTCGTTGCCGCCCGCGTCCGCGAGCCCCGCGGCTCCTGTCACCGACAAGGCCGCCGAGCCGCCGAAGAAGATCGAGAAGGCCAAGAAGCCGCCCAAGCTGAAGGGCAAGTAGCGGATGCGGTCGCTCGCGGCGCTGCTCCTCCTCGGATTTTCCTACACGCCGCAGATCCACGCCCCCGTGCGCGAGGCGCCCGCGGCGCCGCTTGATCGCGCCTTCTTCATCGACTCGATGAAGAAGCTGGTCGAGTCGCGCGAGATCGAAGCCTTCCCTCACGAGACCGCGACGCCGCTCTACGACTCGCCGAGCAAGCGGCTCTACGTCGGCACGCGCGACGGCATCTTGCGCTGCTTCGACCGCGGCCGGCTGGCCTGGAGCACCGTCGAGAAGGGGCCCATCCTCTCCGCTCCGCTGCTCGATCGCGACGACCTGTTCGTGGCCACCTCCGGCGGCGAACTGCAGGCCGTGAACCGCTTCACCGGGGCCAGGCGCTGGGCTGCCGACCTGCGCGAGGAGCTGACCACCACGCCGACGCTGGCGGGCGGGCGGCTCTACGTGATGTCGAGCGAAGAGGCGGTCACCGCCGTCTCCATCGAGGGCAAGCCGCTCTGGAAGTTCCGCCGCGAGCCGGGCGCGGGCTTCAGCATCCGCGGCAACGCGAGGCCGGTCGCGGCGCACGGCCTGCTCTACGCCGGCTTCTCCGACGGCAGCGTGGTCGCGCTCACCCTCGACACCGGGGTGGCGAAGTGGATCAGGAACGTCAGCGGCACCGGCGACTACCTGGACGTCGACGCGCTCGCCGCGCCCGAGGATGACAAGAACGTCTACGCCGCCAGCGCCAAGAATGGCGTGGTGGCGCTCAACGCGGCCACTGGCGATCCCGTCTGGACCTATGCGCTGCCCGGCGCGAACCAGGTCCTGGTCGATGGCCCGCGCGTGTTCGCGGCCGGGAAGGGCGCGCTGGTCGCTCTCTCGCGCATCGACGGGCGCAAGCTCTGGCAGCTGCCGCTCGGCGCCGATCGGTACGCCACCGCACCCGCCCTCTCCGAGGGATTGCTGCTCATCTCGATCGATCGCGGGGCGCTCCTGGCAGTCGAGTCGGACACCGGCCGCGCGCGCGGCGCCTTCGACCCAGGCTCTGGCTTCTCGCAGGGAGTCCTCGCCTTGCGCGGGGCCGCCATGGTCATCTCCAACCAGGGCGAGCTCTTCACCCTGGGGCTGCTCCCGTGAAGCGGCGGGTGCGCGTCGTCGCGGCGCTCATCGAGCGCGGCAACGAGGCGCTGGTCACGCGCCGTCACGACAAGGGCGAGCGCGCCGGCCTCTGGGAGTTCCCGGGCGGCAAGATCGAGCCCGGCGAGGCAGAAGCAGAGGCGCTGGTCCGCGAGCTGGCCGAGGAGCTCGGCGTCAGCGTGAAGGTCGGCGCGCTCTTCGGAACCGTCGCCCACCAGTACCCGGACGTGCACGTCGAGCTGCTCCTCTTTCGCGCCGAGCTGCTGCCCGGCAAGGAGCCGCTGCCGCTGCAAGCCGCCGAGCTGCGCTGGGTGCCGCTGGCCGAGCTCCCCGCGCTGCCTTTTTGCGAGGCCGACGTCCCGCTCTTGCGGCGGCTGGCCTCTGCTGCCGGCTAGGCGCCTTGCGCTGCTTGGTCCTCGTCCCTCATGCTCGGTCCGTTAACCTGATCGGTGCTCTAGGTTCCCCCGGTGCTGACCGCCTCGTTCAGGCACATCCAGGGCGTCGGCGCGCTGCGCGAGCGGCAGCTCTGGCAGCTCGGCGTGCACCGCTGGGAGGGCGTGCCGGCCGAGGGCGAGATGCTCTCTGCAGCGCTCGACGCCCGCGTGCGCAAAGGCGTCGCCGCGAGCCAGACCGCGCTGGACGCGGGCGATCTCGATCACTTCGCCCGCCTCTTGCCCCCCACCGAGCACTGGCGCTTCTTGCCCCACGTGCTCGACGGCGCGGCCTGCGTGGACATCGAGGCCGGCGACTCCGCCGCCGATCTGGCGGTGGTCGGCGTGCTCGATGCGCAGGGCGTGCGCGCGTTCGTCGGCGGCCACGACCTGCACCACTTTCCCGCTCGCGCCAAGAGCTGGACGGCGATGATCACCTTCAACGGGCTCGGGTTCGACCTGCCCATCCTGCAGCGCGCGTTCCCGGCCTGGGTGCCGCCGCTGGTGCAGATCGATCTGCGCTTCGCCTATGCCCGCCTGCGCGAGCCGGGGGGCCTCAAGCAGCTCGAGGCGCGGCTCGGGTTCTTCCGCCCGCCCCATCTGGCGAAGCTGACCGGCGCCGACGCGGTCGCCCTCTGGCGCGCGCAAAGGCAGGGCGAGGCGGGAGCGCTCCGGCGCCTCATTGAATATAATCTTTACGATACCTCCCATCTAAGACCGCTCGCCGAGCTCGCCTACAACCGGCTGGTGCGCCGCCTCGGGATGCCGGCGCCCGAGCTTCCCGTCACCGACCGCGGGGCGCTCCTCTACGACGTGACGCGCGCGGTGGAGGCGGCTTGCTCCACTCTGGCCGCAGGGGCATCGAAGGGGCCACGATGATCGAGACCAGCCATGCTTGAGGCGGTTTGCGCGGTCCTGCTCTTGACCGCCGCGCAGGATCCACGAGTCGCGAGCGGCGAAGAGGCCGTCGAGCGCATCACCTTGCCGGCGGCCATCGAGCGCGCGCTGGCGCGAAACCCCACCGTCGCGGTGGCCGCCGAAGAGGTGCGCCGCTCGGAGGCGCTGGTCCGCGAGGTGCGCGCCGGCGCGCTTCCGACGCTCAACGGCTACGGCACGTATACGCGGCTCGACACCGAGCGTCGGCAGGGCACGACGATCGTGACCCCGCAGGGCCAGCTCGACTTGAACGTCCAGCTCGCGCTGCCATTGGTCAACACGCAGCGCTGGGTCCAGTGGTCGCACGCCGGCGACCAGGTCAAGGTGGCCGAGCTGACCGCGGTGGACACGCGGCGGCAGGTGGCGCTGGCAGTGGCGCGCGCGTACCTCGGCGTGGTCACGCAGCACACGGTGCTCGAAGTGAACGAGCGCGCGCGGCTGACGGCCAAGGCGCACGTCGAGTTCGCCACCACCCGGCTGCGGGGCGGCGTCGGCAACAAGCTCGACGAGGTGCGCGCCGGGCAGGAGCTGGCCTCGGTGGTGGCCCAGCTCGAGGGCGCGCGGGCGACGCTGGCGCGGGCGCAGGAGACGCTCGGCGTGCTGGTGGCCGCGGAGAGGCCGCTCGACACGGGTCTGGAGCTGACGCTTCCCGAGGCGGGGCCGCTGCAGAAGGCCATCGACGTCATGGAGAGCTCGCGGCCGGATCTGAGAGCGCTGCGCGAGCGCAAGGAGGCCGCCGACCGCGTGCTGCGCGACAGCTGGGCCGACTACATGCCGCTCTTGACCGCGGTGGCCGAGCCCTTCGTCAACACCACCGCCACGGTGACGGCGCCCTCCAGCGGCTGGCAGGCGCAGCTTCTCTTGACGGTGCCCTTCTACGACGGAGGCCTTCGCTACGGCTTGCACGACGAGCGCCGGGCGCTGGCGGCGCAGGCGCGCGAGAACCTGGACGGCGCGCTGCGGCAGGCCCGCGCCGAGGTGCGCGGCGCCTTCACCGCGCTGCTCCGCGCCGATGATGCGCTGCAGGCCGCGCGCGACGGCGCCCGCCTCGGCCAGGAGGCGCTCCAGCTCGCCTCGCTCGCGTATCGGCAGGGCGCGGTGACCAACCTCGAGGTCATCGACGCCGAGCGGCGCGCCCGCGATGCCGAGACCACCGTCGCCCTGGCCGAGGACTCGGCGCGGCAGGCCCGGCTCGACCTGCTCACTGCCGCCGGCACCTTTCCGTAGGTCGCCAAAGCCTTCACCGCGGAGGCGCGAAGAGCGCCGAAGGAAGCAGGCCGGAAGTTCGACCGATGGTGCGGTCGAGGTCGGGCGCGCGATGGTGCGCGCGTGCGCAAACTTCCGCCGCTGCTGATCGTCCTCGCGCTGGCCACGGCCTGTGGCCAAGGCGTCCTCGTCCCCGTCGGCCAGAACGACGCGGGTCCGCGCTGCGGCGATGGCGTCGTCCAGGGCAACGAGGAGTGCGACCTGGGCGCGGCCAACGGCCCGGGCCTTGGCTGCGAGAACGACTGCACCTTCACCTGCATCCCGAACGACACCACGCGCGGCGACGTCAAGTGCGACCCGCACGAAGCCTGCAAGGGCAAAGGCTCGTGCACCCTTGGCCACCGCTGCGAGCTGCACGGCGCGCTTCCGACCGGCGCCGCCTGCGGAGCCCAGCGCAAGATCTGCAACGAGGGCGCGTGCATCCCGGCGGTCTGTGGCGACGGGCTCCTCACCGCGCCCGAGGAGTGCGACGACGGTGTCAACGACGGCAAGCACGGCTGCGGCCCCGATTGCCAGTTTTCCTGCGTGGCCGGCGACCCGGCGCGGAGCTGCGCCTCGAGCGATCCGTGCCGCGCCAGCGGCGTCTGCGACGGGCCCAGCCACGTCTGCACCGAGGGCGCGGCGGCCAGCGACGGGACTCCCTGCGGCGGGGGCAAGACCTGCAAGACCGGCGTCTGCACGGGCGCAAGCAGCTGCGGCAACGGCGTGGTGGACAACGGCGAGCAGTGCGACTTCGGCGCTTCCAACGGCCACAACTCGGGCTGCGAGGTGGATTGCAAGTTTTCGTGCACCACCGGGCCCGACACCTGCGCGCAAGGTGACGCCTGCAGCGGTGGCGCGACCTGCAAGGCCGTGACGGTGGCCGGCGACCTCGGCCACCGCTGCGTCGCCGGCGCGCAGCTGCCCGATGGGACGGCCTGCGGCGCGGGCGGCTCGTGCGCCGGGGGAGTCTGCAAGAAGGCGCCGCCGGCCAACTGCGGCAACGGTCAGCCGGGGCCCGGCAAGGACTGCGACTTTGGCGCGGGCAACGGCCCTGGCGCTGGCTGCGAGACCAACTGCACCTTCTCGTGCACCACGGGGCCCGACTCGTGCCCGCAGGGCGACGTCTGCCAGGGCACGAACGTCTGCACCCCGACCACCGGCAACAGCGGCACCGGCGCGGGCCAGAAGTGCGTGCACGGCGCTGCGCTCTCGTCGTGCGCGGCCTGCGGCACGGGCGGCGTCTGCGTGCTTGGCCACTGCCGCACCTCGCGCTGCGGCGACGGCTGCGTCGATCAGGCCGCGGGCGAGACCTGCGAACCCCCGGGCAGCGGCACCTGCGACGCGGAGTGCCATCTGCCGCCGGGCTGCGGCAACGGCGTCCGCGAGGCCGGCGAAGACTGCGACGACGGAAACGTCACCAACCTCGACGGCTGCGACTCGACCTGCCACTTCGAGCAGGCGCAGCGCATCAACTCGCTGCAGCTGCAGTGGGCGCCCGACGACTACTGCACCGCGGACGCCATCGGCGGCGCGGTCGGCCAGTCGGCGCGTAGCCAGATCCAGACGGCGCTCGACGGCAGCGTCGGCAACGGCTCGTTGACCATGGCGTTCAAGATGCTCGGGCTGACCGACCCGACCGGCGCGGGCACCCAGGCCTTGCACATCGGCGGCGTCTCGGCCGCCCCCTCCCCGGCGCCGGCCGGAGTGACGTACTCCGGGGCGAGCGACCTCGACTGGTGGTACCACGCCAGCGCCGACTCCCTTGACGCCGCGCGAAATCCCACCGCGCAGCTGGCCGCCACGCTCTCGGGCAAGGTGCTCGACGGCGGGCCGGGGAACCTGACGCTCGTGATCGCGCTTGGCGGCGGACCGGTGCCGCTGCAAGCCTCCAACGTCTTGATGCACGCAAACCTCGGCAACTCCGGCGCGCCGCTCGAGGCCTCCTCGGCGACGCCTGGCCACCTGCCGTCGGAGCACCTGAACCCGGCGCTGACCTCGTTTGCGACGATGGCGAACGGCAAGCTCTGCGCGAACATCAGCGCGCTCTCGATGGCGAGCGTGTCGGTGCCGGCGGCCATCCTCTCCGCGCACTGCGCCGAGAGCTTCACCTCGGCGAACACGCTGCTCGACGTGCTGGTGCGGGGCTGCACCGCGTACGGCCTCTTTGCCGTCTTCTCCCCGACCCAACCCGACCAGATCGACCCGACCGCGCCGGCAGTGGGCGCGGGCGGGCTCTACAAGTTTTCGTTAACGGGGTCGAGCGTCACCGGCTGCGTCGATAAGAACGGCAAGCCCGTCGATTTGGAAAAGTGCAAGGCGGCGGCCGCCTACTCGAGCTTCTTTGCCTTCACCACCGACCGCGTCATCCTCAAGTGACCTGCTTGCGCCGGGCCACCAGCAAGAGCGCGGGCAGGAGGACCAGCGCGGTGAGGATGGTCATCACTTCGCCGACCATCGCGTACCAGCCGAAGCTGCGCAGCGCCCGGTTGAGCGAGAAGAGCAGGCTGCCGTAGCCGATGATGCTGGTCCACGAGCAGAGCGCCACCACCGGACCCACCTCGGCGAGAGCCTCCAGCACGCGGTTGCCGCGCTCGTGCACGCGGGCGGCGACATTGGCGCCGTAGTCGACTGCGATCCCGAACGTGATCGGGTAGACGATGAAGTTGAAGAAGTTGATCTTGATGTGCAGCAGCGCGGCCGTGCCGGCCATCAGCACCACGCCGACGAAGAGCGCCCCCACCACTTCGAGCGAGGTGCGCACGTTCCTGAAGAAGAGGAACACCAGCACGCAGACGCCGAGGAAAGAGAGCAGGGTGGTGCGCGGCCCTTCCGCCTCGATGTTCTTCAAGAGGTCCGCGAGGACGACGTTCTCGCCGGTCGCCTCGTAGGTCTCTGAGCCCACAGGCACGTCGCGCAGGGCGGTCACGAAGGCCTGCAGATTCGGCCCCTCTTCGAGGTGCGCCAGCGGCTTCGCCGTCACCACCGCGAGGCGGCCGACCGAGCCGTCGCGCTCGCGGAAGCGATCGACCAGCGACTGCGGCGCCTCTGCGGGCGTGACCACGCGTTGGGCCGCGGCCTGATCGCGAACCTCGCGCAGCCGCTTCGCTTCCACAGGCTTCAATTTGGAAATTAACGAATCCGGTAAAGATTCGGTAATCTCCTTGAGCACGGCGAGCTTCTTTTCCTGCTCGCGCGGGACCACCGACGAGAGCGTGGTGCAGCCGTCGATCAGCTCGGCGTAGCGCTTCTCCTTGCTGCGCTGATCGATGACGTCGCAGAAGGAATCGGCCGCCTCGCGCGAGGGCAAGAGCGCGATCGAGCCGGCGATCGACTTGCCGAGCGACGTCTGGGCGCGGTCCTGATCGCGGCGCAGCTCGTCCTGGCCGCGGGCCATCTCGTTGGTGAGGTTGTCGAGGTTGCGCTCCATCGCCGTCGGAAGCTGCCGCAGGAAGGCCACGGCGAAGGCGAGCGTGGCTACGGCAAAGACGGCCACGATCGCAACAGGGCTGGCAAAGAGGCGGCGCAAGAAGGCCACGCGGGCCGGGTGCGCTTCCTCGAGCGGCACGACCTTGGCCTTGAGCGGCAGCAGCTTCTCCCAGAGCGCGAGGACCGCGGGCACCAGCGCGAAGGTCGCGCACCAGCAGAGGATCATCCCCAGGCCGCCGATGAAGCCGAAGTCGCGAAACCCGCGGTTGGCGGCGATGACCAGCACGCCGAACGAGACGCTGGTGGCCGCCGAGGCGAGCAGCGTCGCGCGCGCGGTGGTCCTGGCGCCTTCGAGGCAGGCCTCGAGGAGCGAGACCCCGGAGCGGCGCAGCTGCTTCACCCGCGCCAGATAGATGAGCCCGTAGTTGATGCCGTTGCCGACGACGATGGCGCCGAGGAACGAGGTCTGCGTGTTGAGGTAGCCGATGACGAGGCGCGTGAGCCCGAAGGTCGCCGCGACCGCCACCAGCACGGCGGTGCCGAGCGCGATGGTCGAGCGCAGGTCGCGGAAGTAGAGCAGGATCGACCCGAGCACGAGCGAGGTGACCAGGAGCGCGGTGCCAAAGACGTCGGAGACGACCGCCTCATATTCGGCCACCGAGACGGGAAAGCTGCCCGCAAAGCCGACCCGCAGGTGATCGCGCGCGAGCTCTTCCTTGTGCTTGTCCACGACGGCCCGCATGCGGTCGATGAGCCCGCGCGCCTCGCTGACCCCGAGGCTGGTGCCCGCGGGACGCACCACCAGCAAGAGCGATTTCTTGTCGGGGTGGACCATGAAGCCGTCGGTGTAGTTCGCGAAGCGCGCCGCCACCTGCTCGCGCGGGAGCGGCTTCTTCGGGTCGAGCCACTGCGCGACCGTGGCGTCGGTGGTCGCGGGAGCGGCGGACGCAGGCGGGTCTTCGTCGTCGCTCAAGTCGGCCGCGAGCGGGTTCGCCAGCTGCTTGCGCTTCTTGACCTCGGTGCGCACGGCGTCGCGCGCCTTCACGAGATCTCCGAGTGAGCCGAAGAGCGGCCAGTGGTCCTCGTACCAGCGCTCGACGGGCCGCAGGTTTTCGTCCACCGAGCGGATGGTCGCCGGCCCCATCGCCAGGAACTCCCGGGCCAGCGCGGGCGCCAGGGCCTCGGCGCGCGGCAGGCCTTGGGGGCCGTCGAGCGACTCGAGGTTGACGAAGACCGTGCCGTCGCCGCCGACGCGCTTGATCAGCTCCTTCACGTGCTGGACCGAGGCGACGTTGTCGGGCAGCAGCCGCTCGAAGCTGGCGTCGATGCGCAGGCCCGAGGCCAGCCAGATCGAGATGGCCGAGAGGAGCGCCGCCGCGGCGAGGAACAGCCACGGGTTCTGGACGGAGGCGGCGGTGAGGCGGGCGATGAAGCCGACCGGAGGACGCGAGGAATCGGGGTTCTTCACGCCGCGGTTCGTAGCACGCTCAGAGGTTGGCCGCTTCCGGTGCAGAGAAGAATCGACGGCCGGAGCGTGCAGCAGATCGATGGGCGGGAAGCGCCTTCCTCAGAGTGAGCCAACGTCTGATAAGAAGCATTCTGTCAACTCAAACCGGCCGACCTAGAACTTGTAGGCCGCCCCGAGCGCGATGGTTCCCGAGTTGGACCCGTTGCCGTCCACGTCGATGTCCTTCTGGCCGCTGAGCGAGATCCACATCCGGAACGTCCGGGTGAACTTGTACTGCAGCTTGGTTCCGAGGCCGGTGCTTCCTCCGCCGCTGCTGGCCACGTACTCGCCGACGGTGACCCAGACCCGCGCCGAGAAGCTCTTGCCGAACCGATGCACGAGCTCGGGCCGGAGCATCCACTGCAGCGGCGCGATGGCGACGCCTTCGCCGCCCACGCTGCGCGCGCGGACGCTGAAGAACCCGAGCGTGGAGGGATCGTCGCTGTAGAAATAGTAGTCGCCGCCGAGGGAGAGATCGGTGTCGCCGTAGAGGGTCACGGTGGCCACGGTGCCGGCGCGCGTCTGCAGGACTGAGAACGTCTGATCGCTCAGCACCGCCCTGAAGCCGGGCCTCCTGGCGCAGATGAGCGGATGCGCGGCGCAATAGGCGCGAAACTGCCCCAGCGTAAAGGTCTGGCTCGAGAGCACGCCGCGGGCGCTCTTGTCGGTGCACTGGCCTTCGCTGAGCTGCTGCTCGCCAATCAGGTCGGTCGCGGTCGCCGAGGCCGTCAGCGCGAATTCGACGTTCGAGTCGCCGGCGGTGTCGTAGCCCGCGCTGCCGCCAACGGCGACCGACGAGCTGTGCGTGTTGATGAGCGCGTTCACCGGCCCTTGCTGGTTCTTGCAGTCGGGCGCAGTGACATCGAGCGTGGTCGAGATGTACTGCTGCGCGCTCGGCGATCCGTCGAAGTGCACCCCGAGCGACCAGTGGTCGTTGAGGTCCAGATCGACCCCGACGGTGCCGAGCGCGATGGTGCCACCGTAGCTCGCCTGAAAGAGCGTCGGCTTGTTGGTCACCGGGTCGAGCGGAGGCGAGGCGCCGCTCTCCAGGGTCAGCGTCAGGCCGGCGAGCACCGTCACGGCGTCGCTCAGGTAGATCGACCCACGCAGGTTGTTCGAGAGCTGGCCCGCCCGCGGGACCTGCGGCGTGGACTGCGCGTTGGCGCCGCTGATCTCCTCCGAGATCTCGCCGCGCCGGCTGGCCTTGGCGCTCTTTTCAGACTCGCCGGCGGGCGTCGAGGCAAGCTCCGACTTGTTGCCGGTCGGATCCGGCCTGGCTGCCGGCGACGGCGCCGCGGTGGCGTCCTTCGCGGCGTCGGGGGCCGCGTCGTCTTCCTCGAGCATCTCTTCGAGGGCCGACTTCTCCAGCTCGCTCGAATCCTCGGGCTTTTGCTGGCTCTGTGCGGCGGGCCGGTCCGGTGGGCTGGCGCGCGCCGCCGCGCACACGACGAGGACGACCAGCGAGAGGCTACCAAACGCGCGCATTGCAGTCTCCCGGACGGGGCCTTCGTCGTATAGACGCGGCCGCCGCCCGAAAAGTGAAAACCGCGTCTACTCCCATTCGATGGTGGCCGGCGGCTTGGACGAGATGTCGTAGACCACGCGGTTGATGCCGCGCACCTCGTTGGTGATGCGCGACGAGATGCGGCCGAGCAGGTCCCAGCCCAGGCGCGCCCAATCGGCGGTCATGCCATCGAGCGAGCTGACCGCGCGGATGGCGCAGGCGCTGTCGTAGGTGCGCTCGTCGCCCATGACGCCAACCGAGCGCACCGGCAAGAGCACCGCGAAGGCCTGCCAGATCTCCTCGCGAAGCGTACCCGCCGCGATCTCCTTGGCAACCTCCTGCTGCACGATGGCGTCGGCCTTGCGCACCAGGGCCAGGCGCTCCTCGGTGATCTCGCCCAGCACGCGGATGGCCAGGCCCGGCCCGGGAAAGGGCTGTCGCCCGACGATGGCCTCGGGCAGGCCAAGCTCGCGGCCGAGCGCGCGCACCTCGTCCTTGAAGAGCTCGCGCAGGGGCTCGACCAGCTGCATGCGCATCCGCTCGGGCAGCCCGCCGACGTTGTGGTGGCTCTTGATCACCGCGCTCGGGCCCTTGAACGAGACGCTTTCAATTACGTCTGGATAGAGCGTGCCCTGGGCCAGAAAGCGCGCGTCGCCGTGCTCCTTCCGGTCGCGAGCGACTTCGGCCTCGAAGACTTCGATAAATTCATTACCGATGATTTTGCGTTTACGCTCCGGATCGGTAATCGTCGATAACTTGTCGAGGAAGCGCTGCCGCGCGTCCACGATGCGCAGCGGCAGGTGGAAGAGGCCCGCGAAGGTCTCCTTCACCTGCTCGGCCTCGCCAAGCCTGAGCAGCCCGTTGTCGACGAAGATGCACTGCACCTGCTCGCCGATCGCCTTGTGGAGCAAGAGCGCGACCACGGCGCTGTCCACGCCGCCCGAGAGCGCGCAGATGACCCGCTCCTTGCCGACCTTGGCGCGGATGGCGGCCATCGACTCCTCGGCGAAGGCGCCCATGCGGAAGCTGAACGACGCGCCACACTCCTCGAGGAACGCTTGCAACAGCTCCTTGCCGCGGGGCGTGTGCACCACCTCCGGATGGAACTGGATGCCGTAGAGCTTGCGCGCGGGATCGGCCACCGCCGCGTAGGGCGAGGCGGCCGAGTGCGCGATGGCGTGAAAGCCCGCGGGCATCGCGTCCACCTTGTCGAAGTGGCTCATCCAGACCTGGCAGCGCTCGCCTGCTTTCAGGTGGCGGAAGAGCCCGATCGGCTGGTCGACCTGCAGCTCTGCGGGCCCGTACTCGGCGTGCACGCCGGGCGCCATGCGGCCGCCCAGCAGCTTGGCCATGAGCTGCAGCCCGTAGCAGATGCCAAGCACCGGCACGCCCAGCTCGAAGACGGCCTTGTCGACGAGCGGCGCGCCCACCGCTTCCACGCTGGCCGGACCGCCCGAGAGCACGATTCCTCGAGCACCGAAGGCGCGAATCTTCTCGAGGGAGACGGTGCAGGGCAGGATCTCGCAATAGACGTGGAGCTCTCTGATGCGCCGGGCGATGAGCTGCGTGTATTGCGATCCGAAATCGAGGATCAGGATCTTCTCGGCGTGCACATCCACGTCTGGCCCCTCCCGGAAAGGCGAGGGACTCTACACCTTGAGGGCATGTTCCTACCCGGCAAAGAGATCGGCTGGAAGCGGTTCTTCTCGGCGCTCAAGACCGAGTGGACGCGCGACAACCTCACCAACACGGGCGGGTCGCTGACCTTCTTTGGCCTGCTGTCGCTCTTTCCCTTCATCCTCTTCTGCGTCACCCTGGCGGGCCTGCTCATCAAGCCGGAGCAGATGGACGGCCTCATCGGCCAGCTTGCGCAGGTGGCGCCGAAGGACGCCGTCCGCATCCTCGCCGACGAGATCCGCGACATCCACAAGAACAAGAGCGTGGGCCTCTTGACGGTGGGCTTCATCGGCGCCATCTGGAGCGCGTCGGGCTGCGTGACCTCGTTGATGGAGGCGCTCAACGGCGTCTACGCGGTCAAGGAGGGGCGGCCCTTCTGGAAGGTTCGGCTCATCGCCATCGCCACCACGCTTGTCGCCGGCGTCGCCATCCTCATCGCCGCGCTGGCCGCCGTGGCCGCGGGCCCCCTCGCCGACCATTTGCCAGAACCCCTCTCCACCATCGTGACCTTCGCGCGCCTGCCGGTCGCCGGCCTCGTCATGATGCTCTGCTGGGCGTGCCTCTATTACGTGCTCCCCGACGTCGAGCAGAGGTTCAAGTTCATCACCCCGGGCTCGGTCATCGGCGTGCTCGTCTGGGTCCTGGCCTCTTGGGGCTTCTCGTTCTACGCGCAGCACTTCGGCAGCTATCAGAAAACCTACGGCGCCATCGGGGGCGTCGTCGTCATGCTGATGTGGATGTGGATCAGCTCCATCGCCTTGTTGCTAGGCGCGGTAGTCAACGGAATCATCGAGCACCTATCACCGGACGGAAAGGTCGTCGGCGCCAAATCAATGCAGGACACCGGCATCGACAGACCAAAGGCCGAGAAGCAGGACGCTGGCGAAATCCCAGGCCCTGACGCCGCCGCCCTGCCCGACGCCGCCGCCCTGCCCGCCCATTATGTTGCGGTTCCCGCGGTGCACATCATCCGGCCCGCCACGCCGGCCAACTTGCTGCAGCGGCTGCCGAGCAAGCCGAAGATCTCGCGCGCCCTGCTCGGCCTCGCGCTCCTGGCGATGTTCGGGAAAAAGCACCGGCCGGCGTAGAAGATCGGGTAACCGGACACGCCCGGACTCAGTGGCCTGGCGGCTGCCACTGCCTCGCCGTCCTGCACAGCGGCTCGGTCTTGCAGCGATAGACGACGGTATGGTTCGTCTTCACATGATAGACGGCCGTGCACCCTTCGCCGACGTCCTTCAAATCATAATCAAGCCCGGCGCGCAGCCACTCAACCGTCGTTACCTTGCCGTCGCAGTCTAGATCGCGCAGCGCCTCGGGCACGGGGCCGTCCTTCGCCAGCGCCACTGCGCGCATTCCGGCGGCGCCGAAGAGCAGCACCGGCAGGCCCAATATCAAGAGCAACACCAGGCGTGAGTTGCCGCGCGGCTTCTCCGCCGTGGCCAGCGCGCGGGCGGTTGAGTCGGCGAGCTTTTCGCTGGGAGTGGCCAACTATTCCATCCGGTAGTTCGGCGCTTCCTGGACGACCTGCACGTCGTGCACGTGGCTCTCGCGCAGGCCCGCTTGAGTGATGCGGACGAACTTCGCCCGCGTGCGCAGATCTTCGATGGTCTTGCAGCCGGTATATCCCATGCCGGAGCGCAGGCCGCCGACCATTTGATAGACGCTGTTGCTCAGCGAGCCCTTATAAGGAACCCTACCCTCGATTCCCTCCGGGACCAGCTTTCTCTCTTCCATCTCGTCGGCCTGGAAGTAGCGGTCCTTGGAGCCCTTCTGCATTGCTCCAATCGAGCCCATGCCGCGATAGGACTTATAGGAGCGCCCTTGATAGAGGATGACCTCGCCGGGCGCTTCCTCGGTGCCGGCAAAGAGCGATCCAATCATCACCGTGTGGGCGCCGGCGGCGATGGCCTTGACGATATCGCCGGAGAACTTGATTCCGCCGTCGGCGATGCAGGGGATCCCATGCTTCGAGGCGCCCCGGACGCAGGCGTCGATGGCGCTGATCTGCGGCACGCCGACGCCGGCCACCACGCGGGTGGTGCAGATGGAGCCAGGGCCGATGCCGACCTTCACCGCGTCGGCGCCGGCGGCGCAGAGGGCGTCGGCGCCCTCGAACGTGGCGACGTTGCCGGCGACCAGCTCGATGCCCTTGAAGTTGCGCTTCAGCTCGCGCACCGAGTCGATGACGCCCTTGGAGTGGCCGTGGGCGGTGTCCACGCAGATGACGTCGGCGCCGGCCTTGAGCAGCGCGGCCACCCGCTCGTCGCGATCGGGGCCGACGCCCACCGCGGCGCCGACCAGGAGCCGTCCCTGCGCGTCCTTGGCGGCGTTCGGGTGCTGCAAAGTCTTTTCAATGTCTTTGATGGTGATCAGGCCCCGCAGCTCGTACTTGTCATCGACGACCAGCAGCTTCTCGATGCGGTTCTTGTGGAGGAGGACCTTCGCGTCCTCCATCGGGATCCCCTCGCGGCAGGTGATGAGCTCGCGCGTCATCACGTCCTCGACCTTCTGGTCGAGGTTGCGCTCGAAGCGCAGGTCCCTGTTGGTGAGGATGCCCACCAGCCGCCCGCGCCGCGTGACCGGGATGCCGCTGATGTTGTGGTGCTGCATCAGCTCGAGCGCCCGGCGGATCGACTCCTCGGGCTCGATGGTGATGGGGTTCACGACCATCCCCGATTCGTACTTCTTGACCCGCTGCACCTCGATGGCCTGCTCGCTTGGGGTCAGGTTCTTGTGGATGAACCCAAGGCCCCCCGACTGCGCCATGGCGATGGCGGTGCGCGCCTCGGTCACCGTGTCCATCGCCGAGGAGACGATGGGGATTCTCAGCGTGAGATTGCGCGTCAGCCGGGTGGCCGTGTCGACGTGGCGGGGCAGCACCTCGCTCTCGGCGGGCAAGAGGAGCACGTCGTCGAACGTCAGCGCCAATGGCGGGTTGTCTACGAGCATGACGCCTCCTGCGGCGCTGGCCGGCGGTCCGGCGGAAAAAGGTTGCGGAGTCTAGCGTCAGTGATCGGCTCACACAATGCGCGCTGTCCGCGTGTTCCTTTCTTGCCCCGCTGGCCTTCGTTCGACGATGATTGCAGCCTATGTCCGACGGCACTGGCGGAGGGTCTCCGCCGCCCTCGCCGCCGGCCGCGAAGAAAGCGGTCGTCGGCCTGCAGCTCAAGTTGCCTTGCGCCAGCGCGGACGACGTGCGCGCCCGCTACGGCTCGCAGCTGAAGCAAAATCGCCTCTTCGTCCGCACCAAGACGCCGCGGGGCAAGGACACGCTGGTCCGCCTCGAGGCCAGCTACAACACCGGCGCGCCCTGCTTCCGCGCGGCGGCCGTGGTGGTGCTGGTCATCGAGCCGCCGTCCGAGGGGCAGTCGGGCGCGCCCGGAGCCCCAGAGCCCGGCATGGGGCTGTCGATCCTGGCCATCGACGAGCCGGGGCGCGCGATCATGGAGAGCCTCGGGGGCAAGCCGCCGCCGGCGCTGCGCGAGACCGGCTCCAGGCCGCCTCCGCCCGCTGCGCAGCAAAGCGCGCCGCCACCAGCCGCTGTCGCGCCAGCCTCGGCTCCTCCGGCGGCGCTCGGCGACACGCTGCCGCGGGAAGAGCGCACCGGCATCCACTACTTTCCCTTCCTCGGCAACAAGGTCGGCCACGAGGCCGACTCCTCGCCGACGCCGGCCTCGTCCACGCCAGTGGCTCCGGCGGCCCCTGCGACGCCACCTGCCGCGGAGGCACCTCCGGCCGCGGCGCCGGCCGCACCGCCAGGCACGCCCGCCGGCCTCAACCCCGACAAGCGCGGGCCGGTCATCGGCATCGACCTCGGCACCACCAACTCCGCGGCGGCGGTGCTGGTCCGAGGGAAGCCAACCGTCATCCAGTCTCGAGAGGGTTACAACACCATCCCCTCGGTGGTCGCCTTCCGCGACGGCAAGCTGCTGGTCGGGCACCCGGCGAAGAAGCAGCTCCTCACCAATCCGAAGAACACCGTCACCAGCGCCAAGCGGCTGGTGGGGCGGCCCTTCACCTCGCCCATCGTCCAGGAGATGCGCGGCCGCTTCTCCTATGGCATCGAGGCCGGCACCCGCGGCGAGGCGGCCGTCCGGCTCGGCGACGAGCTGCACTCGCTGCAGAAGATCCAGGGGCTGATCCTGGCCGAGGTGCGCGACGTCGCCCAGCAGGCGCTCGGCACCGAGATCACCCGCGCTGTCGTCACGGTGCCCGCGTACTACAACGACAACCAGCGGCAGGCCGTGCGCGAGGCCGGGCAGCTGGCGGGGCTGCAGATCCTGCGCATCCTCAACGAGCCGACCGCGGCGGCGCTGGCGTTCGCCCACGGGCGCAACCTCGAGCAGCGCGTGCTGGTCTACGACCTCGGCGGCGGGACCTTCGACGCCTCGGTGCTCGAGCTGCACAGCAACGTGTACGAAGTCGTGGCGACGGGCGGCGACACCTTCCTTGGCGGCCTCGACTTCGATCGCGCCCTGGCCGAGCACCTGATCGCCGGCTTCCAGGAGACGCACGGTGCGCCCTTCCCTGTCGAGGACCGGGCCGCGTACATGCGCGTGGTGGACGCCGCCGAGCGCGCCAAGATCTCCCTCTCCGAGCAGCTCGAGACCCGCGTCCACGTGCCCTTCGTGGCCGACGTGGGCGGGCGCCAGGTGGACATCGACACAACGCTGATGCGCTCCGAGCTGGTGCTGCTCGGCGGGCACCTCATCGACCGCACGCTGCGGGTCTGCATGGAGGTCCTGGCCACCAAGGGGCTGCGCACCAGCGACATCAACGAGGTCCTGCTGGTCGGCGGCCAGAGCCGGATGCCGCTGGTCCGCGAGCGGATCCGGCAGCTCTTCGGCCGCGAGCCGAACAAGTTCGTCCACCCCGACGAAGCGGTCGCGCTCGGAGCGGCGCTGCTCGCCGATTCGATGACCACGGGGCAGATCACCGGGGTCGTGCTGGTGGACGTGCTCAGCATGAGCATCGGCGTGGGGCTGCCCGGCGGCCGCTTCAAGCGCGTGCTGCCGCACAACACGCCTCTGCCCCACCGGCGCAACTATCAGATCGTCACCACGCGCGACGACCAGGCGGCGATGGAGATCGCCGTCTTCCAGGGCGAGAGCGACCGCGCGCTCGACAATGAGTATCTGGGCACGCTGACCATCGCCGATCTGCCCAAGGGTCCCAAGGGATCCGTCTCGTACGAGGTGGCGCTCTCGGTCTCCGCGGAGTCGATCCTCACCGTGAGCGCCGAGGAGAAGGGCACCGGGCGCACCGTGGTGGCGACGTTTGCGACTCGCGAGACGCCCGACACCATCCGCGCGCGGCTCGGCGACGACTACGCGGCGCCCGGTCTCAACACGCCCTCGGCCGGCTCGCCCATCCCGCCGTCGGGGTCCTATCCGGTCCCGCAGTCGGGCGCGCATCGGAACCCCACCTCAGGCTCCTATCCGGTGCCGCCGAACCTGCCGCCCGAGCCTTCCGAGCCGGCCCAGAGCGGCGGCTTCCTCTCCTGGGTCAAGCGGCTCTTCGCCGGCAAGTCTGCCCACCCGCCGGCGTGACCGGCCTCGCTTGTTGACGACGCCGTAGGCTCGTTGGCCTCTCACAAGAGCGTCAGCTGCGGCTTTGGCGGTGGCTGATCCTGAGAAGGGTCGAGGAGGCTTGGGTCGTCGTTCTTGACCGAGTTCACGCGCGTGGAGACCGGCGTCACCAGGAGCGCCGAGTCGGGCGCCGGGACAAGCAGGTCCTGCGCAGGGCGGGCGAGCCACTCGGCGACGGCCTCGCGCGAGAGCAGCACCGGCATGCGATCGTGCACCGGCGCGATCAGCCGGTTTGCCTCGGTGGTGAGGACGGTGAAGCGGGGCCCGCCCTCGCCCGCTTCCCAGAGGCCGGCCAGGTACAAGAGGCCGCCGCCCTGCTTGTGAAACCAGAGCGGCCGGCGCGCGCTCTTCGGCCCAGTCCACTCGAAGAAGCCATCGGCGGGCACCACGCAGCGCTTCTCTTGCAGCGCCCTGCCGATGGGCCCGCGGCGCGAGGCCGTCTCGGAGCGCACGTTGATGAGCATGCGCTCGCCCATGCCCCAGCGCGCCGGCACCAGCTGGCGGCCTTGGGGCGTGAGCAGCACCACCCAGTGCGGGTCGGTCGGCGCCACGTTGTAGCGAGGGCGGTAGAGGAGCGCGTGCTCAGCCCGCAGCGTCGCCGAGAGCTCGTCGGCGACTTCGACGAGGTTCGGGACCGCGAGGGTGATCCTGCCGCACATGGGTGAAGTCTAGCGTGACGCGCGTGCGCGGCTAGCCCTGAATCCGCGCGACGGTGCGCGAGGGATCAGGACAGTTCGCGTCGGCGAATACGCCGACGACCTCCTAGGCGTTTTCCGGCCCGGCGCGCGTCGCCGGGATCTGCACCGGAGCGTCGTGCAGCGGGCGCGGCTCGGTGGTGCTGGCAGCGAGCAGCCGCTCCTGCGTGAGCCTGCGCAGCCGGCGCCTCCTGAGCAGGATGTAGACCACCCAGCCGAGCAGGGCCGTTCCGGCGACGGCCAGGATGCCAAGCTGCACGTGCTTGGCGGCGGCCAGGGCGCGTCGCATGGCGCGGTGGGTGCCGGCCCAATGGCCGAGCAGCACCCAGAGCGGCGCCGAGACCAGCGCCGCGATGCCGTCGTAAGTGATGAACTTCCAGTAGGGCAGGTGGCTCGAGCCGGCCACGAAGTAGGTCACCGCGCGCACGCCCGGGATGAAGCGCGCCACCATGATCATCTTGGGCCCGTGCTTGGTGAAGAGCTCCCGGGTGCGGGCGATGCGCTCGGCGGGGATGTGACGGCCCATCCGCGTCTCGAGCAGCTTGTCGCCGTAGGTGTCGCCCGCGCGGAAGATGATGGAGTCGCCGACGAGGATGCCCATCAGTCCGACCATGACCATCAGCGCGAGCGAGCCGACGCCATTGGGCGGGCCGATGCCAGCGAGGAAGCCTCCGGTGATGAGCGCGATGTCCTCGGGCAGCGGCAGGCCGAGGCCGCAGGCCACCAGCACGGAGAAGACCCCGACGTAGCCGGCCGGCCCGCGGAACAGTCCGAGGAAGTGAACGAGCCCGTGGCCCAGGCAACTCTCCTAGAGCAGCGCGAAGCGGCGAACATACGCCTTGGCCGAACGTCGGATCAACAAGCCAAGTGCGGCCGCGTCATCCGCAGAACGGCGCAGCCAGGCGCAGCCAGGCGCAGCCAGGCGCAGCCCGCTTCTAGCGGGGACGCTTGCTGATCTGCCAGAGGAGGAACTCGCGCAGCGAGGCGCGCGAGTCCTGCAGCCGCTCGCCCAGGTCGTTGGCCAGCGCCAGCAAGAGCTTGATGCTGGCCTGCGGCTTCTCCAGCGAGAGGCGGCGAAAGGCGGGCAGCGTCAGGTCGAGCAGCTCGACGTCGGTGGCGGCGAGCGCGGTGATGAGGTGCTCGCCGCCGGCCAGGAGCGCGAAGCCTGCGATCGATTCGCCGGGGCCAAGCTCGCCGAGCGCCGTGCCGCCTTCGCGCGCCACCAGGTGCACGGTGCCGCGGGCGATGAACGACAAGGCGGTCGCCGGCTCACCCGCTCGGAAGACGAAGGTGCTCCGGCCGACCGAGCGGCGCTGGACCGCGCCCGAGAGGATGCGCACGCCGAGGTCTGTGAACCCCCGGAGCAGCGGCGCCGAGCGCAGCGTCAGATACGAATCGACGTGCACCTCGGGGCGCGGTGGCGAGGTGCTCACGGCGCGCCCTGCCGGTAGAGGCTGGCATAGCCGACGTAGTTGGCGGCGCTCTCGCGCAGGAAGGTCAGCTCGGCGTCGGTGAGCGCTCGCAGCACCCGCGAGGGGGCGCCGATGGCCAGGGATCTCGGCGGAATGCGCTGCCCCGGAGAGACCAGCGTGCCCGCCGCGACCAGCGACTCCTCGCCGACGACGGCGCCGTCCATGACGATGGCGCCGATGCCGATCAGGCACAGGTCTCCGATGGTGCAGCCATGGATCACCGCGCGGTGCCCGACGGTGACCCGCGCGCCGATCCGGGTCGGCCACTTGCCCGCGGCCACGTGCACGACGGTCAGATCTTGCAGGTTGGTCTCGTCGCCGACGCGGATCTCGTTGACGTCGCCGCGGACCACGCAGTTGAACCAGACGCTCGCGCGGGCGCCCAGCACCACGTCGCCGATGACGTGCGCACCCTCGGCGATGAAGACGTCCTCGCCCAAGGCCGGTGTCTTGCCGCCAAACGCCTGGATCGCCATCGCGCCCTCTCAGACCTTCTGGCGCGCGCCCGGAGCCTGGGCGGCAGCGCCGGCCGGCAGCGCGCCTGGGCCCTCGGAGAGCCCGTGGAGGCGCGAGTCGTCGCCGCTGTTCACCTTCTCGAGCGCGTCGGCGAGCGCGTCCACTTCCTTGGTGAGCGTGTCCAGGCTCTGTCGCAGCCCCGCACCGGCGACGTCCGCGCTGGCCGCGTCCGCCGAGCGCATGCGCACCACCTGGGTGTAGAGGCTCTCGAGCGTGTAGCCGATGCGCGTGTGCTCGGCCTCGAAGCGGTTGGCGCTCTTGCCCAGCTCCGCCCGCTGCTGCCGCTGCTGATCGAGCGCCGCCAGCGCCGACGCCAGCCGCAGCTTGGCGACCTCGTCGGTCTCGGCGTCCACCCGGGCCACCAGCGCCTCGCGCTCCTTGGAGAGCCGCGCGTCCTCGGCGGGCGAGAGAAACGTGCGCAGCTCGCGCTCGCGCCGGGTCAGGTCCCTGCAGGTCGCGCGCAGCGACGAGACGGTCTGCTCGGGGTTGCGAAAGATGTCGCGCGCCGACTCGGGCGCGGTCTTCAGCTCGTTCAAGATGCGGTTGCAGATGGCGTCCACGCGCACGTCGCGCGGGTCCTCGGGCGGCGCGGGCGTGAAGACAGGCGCAGGCTTCGGAGGCTCGCCGACGCGGGCCGGCCAGACGAACGCGGCCACCGGCGGCGCTGGGATCGGAGGCGCGGCGATGGGCGCCTGCGCCGGCGCGTCCTTCTGCGGATCCTTGGTGCCGTCCTTCATGTAGCGCGCGACCACCCGCGTGCCTTTCTGGAAGAGCGGGATGGCGGGGAAGATCAGCCAGAAGAGCGTCCCCAGGCTGCTGAGCGCGACCAGAAAGAGCGCGATGGCCGCGAGCACCCAGACGTAGCCCTCCATCAGGCTGGCGTTGGCGATGCGCGCCTCGCGCTCGGCCTGCTTGCGGAGCCGCCGCTCCAGCCGCCGCTGCCAGCGCTCCTGGCCCCAGTTCGGGTAGGTCGCGCGCAGGCTCTCGATCGACTGGTGGAAGATGGCGTCCTGCTGCACCACGCCCTTGGCGATCGCTTCCTGGGCGCGCTTGAGGCTCGCCTGGAGCTGCTCTTGCCAGTCGGGGGGCTTGATGCTCAAGGGCTCACTCGCCTCGCAGAAGTGGCGATTCCTAACATGCTTGCGCTCGCTCCGCGACGAATGTGCCAGCCATCACGAGGGAACCAGCTCGCTCGCGACGCGGACCAGCTCGTCCAGGGTCTTCACCGGCTCGACCCGGGTGCAGTAGCGCGCGTAGAGGGGCATCTCGCTGTCGCCAAAGCCCCAGCTCGAGCGGTCCTCAGGGCAGAGCCAGAGCAGCCGGCGCGCCCGGCGCTTGATCTCGCCCAGCACCCAGGCCTGCGGTGGGTTGTAGTTCGAGCGCCCGTCGCCGATGATCACGACGCTGGTGCGCCGGGTGATGCCGCCGAGGTACGTCGAGTGGAAGAGCTGCAGCGCGCGGCCGTAGTTCGAGTTGGCCGAGAGGTTGATCACCTTGCCCGCCGTGGCCAGATCGACCGCCTCGTCGATGGGCAGGTCCTTGAAGATCTGCGTCACCTCGCCGAGGTCGCTGACGAAGACGAACGAGCGCACCCGCGCGTAGAGCTCCTGCAGCGTGTAGACGAAGTGGAGCATCAGGCGCGAGACGTTGCGCACCGAATCGCTCACGTCGCAGAGCACGACGATGTCGGGCCGCTCGGGCCTTCTGGTGCGAAAGACGAGCTGCGCCGGGACGCCGCCATTCACTAGATTCTTTCGAATGGTGCGCCGCACCGAGAGCTGCCCGCGCCGCTTCACCTTGCGCCGCCGCGAGAGGCGCGCCTTGAGCCGCTCGGCGAGACGGCGCACCAGCGTCCGCATGCGGTCCACCTCGCCCGGCGTGAGCGAGTTGATGTTGCGAAACGCCAGGTCGCCCTGGGCGCGGCGCTCGGGGTCCCGCTGCTGCAATTCGCGCTCGGCGACGCGGCGTGCGGCCTCCTCGAGCTCGCGCAGCGTGTGGCTCGTCTGGCGCGAGACGGCCTCCAGGCCCGCCGGATCGAAGCCCTGCTCTTTCAGCCGCGCGACCAGGCGCGACAGCTCGGCCTCGGCCTGGGTGGCGCCGGCCGCCTGGGACACGCGCCGCGCGTAGAAGTTGCGCTGCAGCGGGCTCTGCAAGCCGCGGAAGTCCACGCTCAGCGAGGCCTGGCGCATCAGGCGGGCCAGCGCGCCGAGGTCGCCGTTCATCAGCGCCTCGGCCAGCGGCGAGAAAGGCATCTCGAGCAGCGCCTGGGCCACCTCCTCGAGCTGGCCCTCGTTGAGCCCCTCCTCCTCGAGCTGCTTGAGCAGCGAGCTTTGCAGCCCATCGACCAGATCCTTGGCGCCCATGAAGTAGAGCTGGAAGAGGCGGTCGAAGGTGCCCGCGTCGGTCCCGCGCTTGACGAGCGTTGCCCGCAGCGCGGAGCGGAGCTCGTCGCGCTCTTCGAGGCCCAACACCAGCACCGCGCGCGCGGCGTCGGCAAGCTCTGCCGGTGAGACGCGCAGCCCGTTCTGGCGCAAGAGCTCGGCGAAGTCTCGCAGGCGCGCGTCCACAACCCGCATGATAGACTGGGAGCCCACAGTTCGGGAGTTTGCAAATGCTCCTCGCCTTGCTCCTCGCGGCGGCTCCACTGTGCAACGGGCGCGCCGACCTCTGCTCGCGCCCGTACAACCGCGCGACGTTCGCGGCCACGCACGACTCGTACGCCGCGGCCGACTACGTGCCGAACGTGCTCTGCGCGGTGCCGCTCTACTGCCCCATCACCAACATCGGCTTCGTCGATCAGCAGCACGGGATCACGCAGCAGCTCCACGACGGCATCCGCGCCTTCGACCTGCGGCTGCTCCCGGACACGCAAGGCGGCCACCAGCTCTGCCACGCCATCGCCAGCAAGTGCCAGCTCCAGGTCGACTTCATCAAGAAGTTCCTCACCAACCCGAAAGACGCCTTCACCGACGTCTCGATGGCCTTCAGCACGCCCGACGCGGTGCTCGCTGAGTTCGCCACCTGGATGGCGGCAAACCCGCGCGAGGTGATCACCATCTCGCTGCAGCTCCGCGACACTCCCGACGAGGTGCTGCGATCCCTCTTGCGCAGGCATGGGCTCGACAAGCTGGTGCACAAGCACGCCGTCGGTCGGGCCTTTGCCACGCTCGGCCAGATGCTCGCGAGCGGCCAGCGGCTGGTCATCTTCACCGACCACGGCGCGACCAACGACGGCTGGCTGTACGCCGGCACCGCGAGCAAGCCGGGCATGGTCTTCGACGTCGGCAGCGGCTGGCAGCACAAGCTGAGCGCCAAGGACGTCGTCAACGACTGCAGCGATCCCTTGCCGAACCCGCTCGCGGTGGACGCGGTGCTCGCCTTCGCGCACCACCTGACCAACTCCTTCACGGCCCTGCCCCAGCTCGAGTTCAACACCGTCTCTCTCGAGCAGCACCTCTACAATTGTTACAAGAGGCTGGGCCTCGCGCCGACCTTCGTCAGCGTCGACCGCTACGCGCACTCCTGGGTCAACGACGCGGTGGCCCACGCCAACGCGGGCAACATCCAGGCCCCCAAAGGCATCTGGAAGGAGATCACCGACGGCGGCAAGTGCGGCTTCGACAACATCGTCGATGCGGGCAAATGCGGCACCGAGAAGATCAAGGACGGCGCCCAGTGCGGTTTCGAGAGGGGACTCGCAAAGCTCGCGCACCACGCGCCCAAGGCGTGCACGGTGCCCAAGAGCTGCAAGCAGGCGCGCACCTGCCGCGTCAAGGTCAACTAGCCGGACTCCAGGCCGGCCCGCCCTGGTTATCGAAGGAAGGTCGCGACCAGCTCGAGATGGGCGGTCTGGGGAAAGAGATCGAAGGGCACGACGCGGCTCAATCGATAACCCGATTTTACCAACTCTTTTGCATCGCGCGCGAAGGTCGGCGCATCGCAGCTCACGTACACCAGCCGAGGCGCGCGCAAGGCTGCCAGCGCGCGCAGCGCCGAGGCCGCCCCCGTCCGCGGAGGATCGAGCAACACCGCGTCGAGCGTGCCTGCCTCGGACGCGGCGAGGCCCTGGGTCACTTTGGCAGAATCACCCGCGATCAGGCGAATCTTGCCAGGGCCGTCGAGGCCCGCCTCGGCCGCGCTCTTGCGGAGCAGCGCCAGCGAGGCCGCGGCGAACTCGACGCCGAGCACGCTGCGGGCGCGGGAGAGCAAGGGCAAGGTCAACGTCCCCGAGCCGCAGAAGAGCTCGAGCACGCGGCCCTCGGCGGCGGGCCCCAGCGCCTCGAGCGCGGCGCCGATCAAGAGCGGCGTCGCGGCCCGATTGGCCTGCGCGAAGAGATCGGCGCGGGTGCGAAAGCGCGCGGTCGAGAGGCCGGCGGGACCAGGCGCGTCGGCGATGGCCGGCTCGCCCAAGAGCTCGGGTGCGCCCTCCGGTCCCAGGGTCGCGCCCCTGAGCTGCAGGACTTTCCCGAGCAGCGCCAGCGCCCTCTTGCGCAGCGCCGCGGTGGGCGGCTTGACGGTGCGCAGGTCGAGCGAGGCCGCGCCCGTGTCGGCGACATCGAGGCCGAGGTCGGCCACGTCGGGCAAGCCGCCGAGCTCGACCGCCGCGGCGCGCACCTGGTCGAAGAGCGCCTGCAGCGCGGGCTCGAGGAGCAGGCACTCGCTGACAGGCACCACGCCGCTGGACGCGCGCCCGGCAAAGCCCCACTGGCCAGAGGCGGCGCGGTGCATCCTCGCGCGGCGGCGATAGCGAAACGCGGCGGGGCTTGGGACCAGCGGCGCGAGCTCGTAGCTGTCTTTGGAGAACCCGCCGATGCGGAAGAGCGCGTCCTCGACCAGCGCGCGCTTGCACTCTTGCTGCGCAACGCTTCCGACGTGCTGCACCGGGCAGCCGCCGCAGCGATCGACGATGGGACACGGCGCGGGCACGCGCACAGGACCCGGCGCGAGGACCCGCAAGAGGTTCGCGCGCGTGAAGCGCCCGCCGTCCGCCTCGCGCAGCTCCGCCTCGACCAGATCGCCCGGCGCCGCGCCGGGCACGAAGACCACGCGGCCAAGAGACCGCGCCAGGCCCTCGCCCCCGTGCACCAGGGACTCGATGCGCAGCTCGACTTTCAAAGGAGGGCGGCCTACGCCGCCGTGCCGGCCGCGAGATCGACCGTGAGCCGGCTGACCATCTGCGCGAGCAGCTCCCGCGTCTGCTGGTCGGGCTCGACGAACTGCACGCCCATGCCGACCTCGGCGTGCTCGCCCGCGGGCTTGGACCACATCACGCGCGCGCGCAGCTTGCACTCGGGCACGCCGGGCAGCTGCAGCAGCATCTGCACTTCCTCGCCCACGGCGTGCGGCGCCTGGGTGTTGACGAAGACCCCGGTCGCGGAGAGGTTGGTGCCCCAGCCGGTGGTCGAGCCGTGCTCGCCGCGCACCGCGACCATCACCTCGTGGGCGACGCGCGGGCTCCGGCGCTGGCTCTGCGGATCATCGCTCGACATGGGCAAGATCGTAGCACGGGAGGGGCCGCCGCCGCATCCAGTGGCCCTCGCGGGCGTCAGGCTTGCGGAGGCTTGGGTGCAGGTTCGGCCGCGGGCTCGGCCTTGGCGGGCGCGGGCGGCGACACGGCGGCCGGCGCCGGATCGGCCTCTGCGATCGCGGGCGCCGCGGCGGGATCCGCCGCTGGAGTGGCCATCGCAGCGACCGGCGCGCTCTCAGGCGAAGGCGTCGCCGCCGCGGGCGTTGCGGCCTCTTCGACCTTGAGCGGCACGACGTGCGGATCGGTGACCGCCGCCGCGGCCAGCGTCTCGGCCGGGTGCGGCTGGATCGGCATCACCTCCAGCGTGGTCGCGTTCTCGTCGTCGTCCTCCGACTCGAAGTCGCCGTCGCCGTCCAGCTCGCGATACCCGAGCGCGAACGCCAGCGGCAGCGAGTGGGTCACGCTCTTGACCAGCTTGTCCGCGGTGGTGACCGCCTCGACCGCCTCTTCGTTCTCGTAGGCGTTCGAGTCGCCCACATCGGCGGAGAGTCCGTCCTCGAGCAGCGCCTTGAGGTGCTCGGCCGCGTCGAAGGGCAGCGCCATCTCGGTCGAGGCGCGCTCGAACTGCTGCAAGATCACCGGCCAGCTCGCCTTCGAATACGGCCCGGTGGGTTGCAAGGGCGGCATCCCGGGCCGCCAGGTGGGGTCCCAAGGCTCGTCGTGCGGCGGCCAGCGGGCATCGACCAGCGCCCGCGCGGCCTGCAGCGCCGCCGCCGACGCGCGATTGACCGCGTCGTCATTGCAGGGCGGCTTGCGATCGATGAGCGCCCGCGCGGCCTCCAGCGAGACCTGCGCCTTGCGCAGCCGCCCTTCGGTCTCGCTGCGCCAGGTCGAGGTGCTCATCGGCGGTCAGCTTAGAACAACTCCGAGGTGCGCAGGTAGCCGCGCAGCTACACGGCCATCGGCTTCAGCTCCTTGTGGATCAAGAGCTCGGGCTCGGTGACCTTTTGCACGTCGGCCAGGGTGACGCCGGGCGCCAGCTCGCGCAAGCACAGCCCCTCGGGAGTCACTTCGTAGAGCGCCAGCTCGGTGATGATGGTGTTGACGCAGCGCTTGCCGGTCAGCGGCAGCTTGCACTGCTTGAGGACCTTCTTCGAGCCGTCCTTCGCCACCTGCTCCATCGCCACGATCACGCGCCGCGCGCCCGCGACCAGGTCCATCGCGCCGCCCATGCCCTTGACCACCTTGCCCGGGATGGTCCAGTTGGCGATGTCGCCCTGCTCGCTCACCTCCATGGCGCCGAGGATGGCCACGTCGATGTGCCCGCCGCGGATCATCGCGAACGAGTCCGCGCTGGAGAAGAACGAGCTGCCGGGCAATTCGGTAATCGTCTCCTTGCCGGCGTTGATCAGGTCGGGATCGAGCTGCTGCTCGGTCGGATAGGGCCCGATACCAAGCATGCCGTTTTCCGATTGCAGGATGACGTCCATCCCCTGCGGAATGTAATTGGCCACCAAGGTCGGAATGCCGATACCGAGGTTGACGTAGTATCCGTCGCGCAGCTCCTGCGCGGCCCGGGCGGCGATCTGCTCGCGGCTAAGAGGCATTGCGAACCGTCCTCTTCTCGATCCACTTTTGGTAATTGGAACCCTGGAAGATCCGCTTCACGTAGACCGAAGGCACGTGCACCTGATCGGGGTCGAGCTGGCCCACCTCGACCAGCTCCTCCACCTCGGCGATGGTCACCCGCGCCGCCGTCGCCATCACCGGCGAGAAGTTGCGCGCGGTCTTCCGGAACACGAGGTTTCCCCACCTGTCGCCCTTCCAGGCGCGCACGATGGCGAAGTCTCCCTTGAGCGGCTTCTCGAGGATCATCTCGCGGCCGTCGATGATGCGGCTCTCTTTGCCCTCGGCGATCTTGGTGCCGGCGCCGGTCGGGGTGAAGAAGCCGCCCAGCCCCGCCCCGCCCGCGCGCAGCCGCTCGGCGAGCGTGCCCTGCGGGTTCAATTCCACCTCGAGCTCGCCGGCCAGGTACTGCCGCTCGAACTCTTTGTTCTCGCCCACGTAGGAGGCGATCATCTTCTTCACCTGCTTGGACTGGAGCAAGACGCCGAGGCCCTTGTCGGTCGTGCCGCAGTTGTTGGAGACGATGGTCAGGTTCTTCACGCCCTTCTTGTGGATGGCCGTGATCAGGTTCTCGGGGTTGCCGCAGAGGCCGAAGCCTCCGGACAAGATGACCGCACCGTCTTGGATGTCCTTCACCGCTTCGTCGGCGCCGGAGACGACCTTGTTCACGGGCGCTCCACGATCAGGGCGATGCCCTCGCCGCCGCCGATGCACAAGCTGGCGCAGCCGCGCTTCTTGCCCAGGTCTTTCATCGCGTAGAGCAGCGTGACCAGCAATCGGCAGCCGCTGGCGCCGATGGGGTGGCCGAGCACCACCGCGCCGCCGCGCACGTTGACCCGCGCAGGCTCGATGCCGGCCAGCTTGGTGTTGGCCATGGTGACCACCGCGAAGGCTTCGTTGATCTCCCAGAGGTCAACGTCGCCCACCTTGAGCTCGGCGCGGCCCAAGGCCTGCTTGATGGCGTCGGCCGGCGCGATGGTGAACTCGACCGGGTCGCGCGCCGAGTAGCCGGTGGAGACGATCTTCGCGAGCACCGTCTTGCCCTCGCGCTTCGCCCGCTCGGCGCTCATCAGCACCACCGCGGCGGCGCCGTCGTTGATCGAGCTGGCATTGGCGGCCGTGATGGTCCCGTCCTTCTTGAACGCGGGCTTCAAGCCCGCCACCTTGTCGGGGCGGGCGTTCTTCGGGCCCTCGTCGTCGAGGACCACGATGGGGTCGCCCTTCTTCTGCGGCACCGGCACGCCGACGATCTCGGCCTTGAACGCGCCGTCGGCCTGGGCCTTCTGCGCGCGCTTGGTGGATTCGATGGCGAACTCGTCCTGGGCGCTGCGCGAGTAGCCGAACTGCTCGGCGCACTTCTCGCCGCACATGCCCATGTGCATGTCGTTGTACGGGTCCCAGAGCCCGTCGTGGATCATCATGTCCTTGAACTTGACGTCGCCCATGCGCGCGCCGCCGCGGAGGTCGTGGCTGAAGTAGGGCGCGTTCGACATGCTCTCCTGGCCGCCGGCGACGATCACCTCGGCCTCGCCGAGCGCGATGGCCCGCGCGGCAGCGGAGACCGCCTCGAGCCCCGAGCCGCAGACCTTGTTGATGGTGACGCAGGGGGTGGTGTTGGGGATGCCGGCGAAGAGCGACGCCTGGCGGCCTGGGGCCTGGCCGGCGCCGCCTTGGAGCACATGGCCCATGTAGACGTAGCCGACCTGGTCGGGCGCGACGCCCGCGCGCTCGAGCGCCGCCTTGATGGCGATGGCGCCCAGCTGCGCGGCCTTCAAGGAGGCGAGCGCCCCCTGGAAGGCGCCGATGGGGGTTCGGGCTGCTCCGACGATGACGACGTCCTGGATGGTTCGGTTGGCCATGGGGTTTCCTCCGGCGGACGCGGAAAGAGTCACAGCGCCGCGGGCGCTGTCAAGGCGTAGAGATGCCGGCCGGGCCGGAGGTATTCGCCAGCTATCGAAGGCGCCCTGGGGCTTGCGGCGAAGAGGCCGCAGAGTATCCTCCGCGCCCTCATGCAAAGCCCAACTGCCCACGAGTTCGACGCGCTGCTCGATCAAGCCGGCCGCCCTGCGGTCATCATCCACGGCGGCGCCGGGACCCCGCCCGGCGATGACCCGGCGCCGTACCTGGCCGGCGCGAAGAAGGCGGCCGAGGCGGGCCTGCGCGTGCTGCTCGCGGGCGGCAGCGCGCTCGATGCAGCGCAGGCGGCGACGGTGGTGCTCGAGGACGATCCGACCTTCAACTCGGGCACCGGCGCCTGCCTGACGAGCGCCGGCGACTGCGAGCTCGACGCCTCGATCATGGACGGCCTGACGCTCAAGGCTGGCGGCGTGGCGTGCGTGAAGACCGTGAAGAACCCGATCCTGCTCGCGCGCCGCGTCTGCGACGACACGCCCCACATCTTGCTGGCAGGACCGGGAGCCGACGCCTTCGCCCGCGAGTGCGGCATCCCCGACTATCCGAACACGCTCTTCATCACGCCCAAGGCGCTCGCGCGCTTCCAGGAGCTGCGGGCCAGGGCCGAGCGCGAAGGCGCCGACAGCGTGCGCCGCGGCATCGGCACCGTCGGCGCCGCGGCGGTGGACGCGCAGGGCCACGTGGCCGCGTGCACCTCGACCGGCGGGACGCCCTACAAGCGGCCCGGCCGCGTCGGCGACACGCCCATCATCGGCGCCGGCACCTACGCCAACGACGCCGAGGCCGCGGCCAGCAGCACGGGCCTCGGCGAGGCGATCATCAAGGTGCAGATGGCGCGCGCCGCCTGCTTCCGCATCAAGGAGTTCGGCTTGAGCCCGCTCGCCGCCGCGCGCTTCGCTGTGGGCCTGCTCCGCGAGCGCGCCGAGGCCGAGGGCGGCATCATCGTCGCCGGCCCCGACGGACGCCTTGGCTGGGCGTTCAACACGGCGCGGATGACCCGTGCCTTCGTGCGAGCTGGGATGAGCGCGCCGCTCGCCGCCGTCTAGCAGTCTGGCCAGGTCCGGGGATTTGCCGGGCCGCGAACGCTCGCGTTCCTCAGGCGGCCTTTGCCGCGGCGGCAGCCGGCGAGATCCGGAGATGGACGCGCATGGTCGTGCCCCTGTCCTTGGCGCTCTGCACCTCGATGCGGCCGCCAACGGCCTCGGCGATCGTGCGGCAGATGGCGAGCCCGAGGCCCGTCCCGCCCCGCTCGCGCCGGGTGGTGAAGAACGGCTCGAAGAGGCGCGCCATGGTCGCGACGTCCATGCCGGTCCCCGTGTCGCTGACTGAGAGCACGACCCCTTCGCCCGCATGCTCGGCCCAGACCCGCACCACGTTGTGCACGCCCGGGCGGGCGGCCTTGGCGGCGTTGACCATGAGGTTCAGCACCAGCTGGACCAGGCGCGCCGAGCTGCCGTGGATGAGCGGCACGTCGGAGGGCCCGCGCTCGAGCTCGCCGTGCTCGCGCAGCTGGTAGGCGGCGAGGCGCGAGGCGCTGTCGATGACCTTGCCCAGATCGACCGGCCCGTTCGGCTCCTCGATGGGCATGGCCAGCGTGGACAGGTCCTTCAGGACCACCGCGATGTGCGCGGTGGCGGCGCCGATGTCGTCGAGCGTTCCCCTGACGTCGCGGAGGGCCGCGTCCTTCCCGGCCGAGGCCTCTTGCAATCGCTCGCGCGCTTCGTCGACGGCGAAGGCGATGACCGTGAGCGGGTTCCGGATCTCGTGGCTGACACCTGCCGCGAACTGGCCGGCGGTCGCCATGCGGTCGCTCACCATCAGCTTCTGCTGCAAGAGCTCCTGCTCGGCCGCGGCCGCGCGCAGCGCCTGGTTGGCCACCTCGAGCTGCTCGGTGCGCTCGGCCACGCGCCGCTCGAGCGCGCCGTTGGCGCTGGCCAGCGCGCGCCGGTAGTGGCCGGTGACGCGGTCGAGGATCGCCCCGATGACGACGGCGCAGATCAGCCCGGTGGTCATGAAGTCGGCGCGGACGGCGCCGTGAAAGGCGAAGCACATCACCGCGGTCATGCCGCAGCTGAGCACGATGGCGGTCGCGAACCCCAGGCCGCGGCGGCTCTGCGCCCGCCAGCCGGTCCGCGCGCGCCCTCGTGCGTCCTCGTCGGCAGAGGGGTGCGGCGGCGAGATCCGATTCAGGTTCATGGGCTCCTGCGGGGATCAGCCGACGCGCCGATCACGGCGCTCCCGGGCGCGGTCCAGCGCCTTGACGAGGTCATCCTGCGACCAGGGCTTGGGCACGAACTGCACCGCCCCGGCGAGCACGACGTCGACCCGATCGCGCAGATCAGCATTGCCGCTCAGCACGATGACGGCGGGCCTTGTCGCCTCGCCGGCCAGCTGCTTCAAGAACTCGTGCCCGTCCATCCGCGGCATGCGCAGGTCGAGCAGGACGACGTCGGGCTTGCTCAAGCGCACGGCGGCAAGTCCCTGCGCGCCGTCCCCGGCCTCGAGCGTCTCGTGGCCCAGCAGCTTCATGTGCCTCACCAAGGTGCGGCGCACCAAGGCGTCGTCGTCGACGATGAGGACCTTCTGGAACTTCTTCGTTTCCTTCGCTTCCATCTGCGCTTCCCCCGCCGGTGTCGACGAGAGAGTCATCGGCGCAAAAACCGCCCTCTTGAGTATCCCTGGTTAGTTGCGCTTCATTCTCGCGATGAGGCGCCGCAGGGCCTCGCCCATCTCTTCGGGGGTGTTGGCGGAGTAGCTGCGCCCATGTCCCGGCAGCACCCGCGCAAACCGCACCTCCAGCAGCCGCTCCATCGACCGGATCTGCTTCGGCCACGAGTACCAACAGACCGAGCGGCCGGCAGAGAGCTCGCCTGTGTCCTCGTCGCCCCAAAGGTGATCTCCGGTGAACAGCGTCTCGCCGAAGAGAAGGACAGCGCTGCCGCGCGTGTGTCCTGGGACCGGTATCACTTTGAGATCGTCCGCCAACGAGACCGCGGCTGTTCCCTTGAGCTGCAGCTCGACCGACGCGGTGTCGGCGGAGACGTCGGCCTCGTGCAGCACGCGCCGGCAGCCGAACTGGTCTCGCCACCTCGCGTGGTCGGCCACGTCGTCGCGGTGGGTGAGAAAGAGCAGCTCCACGCCGCCCAGCTCCTCCAGCCGCGCGATCAGCGGCTTCGCGGCGCGCGGAGAATCCACCAAGACGTTTCCCGCGGGGCGGCGGATCAGGTAGCTCGCGGCGCCATAAGACGACTCGGCTGCATACCCGCAGTCGTAGATCCCCTCGGCGATCTCGTCGGGGAACCGGCGCGACGCCGCGGCCACCTCCTGCTTCTCGTCGCTGCCGATCGACGCCGTGGGGCAGGCCACCAGGGCCATCAGCGCGCGCTCCAGCTCCGCGCCGCTCTGGGGCTGCCGCGAAACGATCGATTGGCCGGCGCGCGGGTCGCGCGAGAACGTGAGCGGCGCTACCCGGCGGCAGGTCTCGCAGTCGATGCACGAGCCGTCGACGTAGAGCGCGCCCGGGGCGTTCTTAGCGAGGCGGAGGGCTGCGCGCGCCATGGGCGCTGTGGTAATGGGCGGCAATGCAGCTTGCAACCATCGATTTGCGCCTCGAGCACAAGCTCCTCCGCGAGATGGGCCGCGCCATCGCCGACTTCCAGCTCATCGACGCAGGCGACCGGATCCTCGTCGGCATCTCGGGCGGCAAGGACTCGTTCACCCTGCTCCACCTCTTGATGGCCAAGCAGAAGAAGTCGCCGGTGCCGTTCTCGCTGCTCGCCGTGAACCTCGACCAGGGCCACCCCGGCTTCCCGGCCGAGAAGCTCGCCTCCTATCTCGGATCGCTCGGCGTCGAGTTCCGGATGCTCAAGCAGGACACCTACTCGATCGTCAAGCGGCTGGTGCCCGAGGGAAAGACCCTCTGCTCGGTCTGCTCGCGCCTGCGCCGCGGGATCCTCTACACGGCCGCCGTCGAGCTCGGCTGCAGCAAGATCGCGCTCGGCCACCACCGCGACGACCTGATCGAATCGCTCCTCCTGTCGATGTTCTTCGCCGGCAAGCTGCGCACCATGCCGCCGCGCCTGGCCGCCAACGACGGACGCAACGTCGTCATCCGGCCGCTCTGCTACGCGGCCGAGGCCGACATCGCACGCTTTGCCGCGCAGGCCGCCTTTCCCATCATCCCGTGCGACCTGTGCGGCTCGCAGGAAAATCTCCAAAGGAAGCGGATGAAGCGCTTCCTGGACGAGTTCGCCAAGGAGCATCCGCTGGTGCGCGCGAACCTGCTCGGGGCGATGGGGAACGTGATGCCGCAGCACCTCCTCGACCCGCGCCTCAGCGGCGGACCCGCCATGGGCGCGGCCGGGAGCGATCCGTGGATCGACGAGGAGGACTGCGGCGCGCACCCGGCTGCGACCGCGGAGCAGCTGGTTGCGCTCGGCGGAAGCTGACGGGATCTAGCGGCGGAGGGGGAGTTGGCACAGACCATCAAGGTCCCGGACGATGCGGGGCCGTATGACGTGGGGCTCTCGATCGGCCGCTTCCCCTTCGATTGGGAGCTGTACGATTACACGCGCACGGAGGCCGGCTGGAGCAAGCAGCGGCTGGCGGCCGGCTCGAACTTGATGATGGTGCGCCTGCCCGAGAAGAGCCGCGGAGAGCTGGCGGGACACACGCTCGTCTGGTCGGTGACGCTCTTGGACCTCGACGACCAGACGCGCACCACCGAGCTCACCGTGTCGCTGCTCGGGCCGGGCAAGAGGCCAGGCGTGGTCACCGCATCGTTCGACGCCGTCCCCGAGCGGCCGCACCTCTTCATCACCGTCGAGGTGATCGCGTGAGGGCGGCCGGCCCGCTCTGCGCGCTCCTCTGCCTGCTGGCGGCAGCCCGCGCGCGCGCCGCCTCCGCCGAGGCGCTCGACGCCGCCTCGCCCCTCCTGGCCTCGGACTCGTTCGCGGTCCAGGCCATCTCCGGCTCGGAGTTGCAGGTGACGCGGCCGGGCTCGATGCGCGAGGCCTCGTCCGCGATGGGCGCCTTCGTCCGTTCGGGCAAGCTCGCGCCGGGCGCGGCGGTCGAGGTGACGCCCTGGGATCTCTATTTCAACGGCGTCACCTGGCGCGAGTACCTGGACAACCCGTGGACGCGGCGGCTGGTGAACCTCGCGGCCTCGCTCGCCACCACCGGAGGCGGCGAGACGGACCCGGTTCGCTCGGCGTTCGCGGTGCGGTTGCGCCTCTGGGACGACTCCGATTGGCGGCTCAACGACGCCGCCCTGGCCTGCGCTCGCCGCGTGCTCGGGCCGGTCTATGCGCCGCCCGACGCGCCTCCGGACGAGACGGTGCAGGTGCAGCCCGAGATCTCCGGCGAGCGCCGCGACGCGCTCGCCGCCTGCCGCCGCGACAACACCCGCTGGAACGCCTCGCAAGCCGCCGTGGGCGCGGCGCTGACGCTCGGCACGCCGGGCGGGACCTTCACGCAGACGCGGCCCGACGGCGGCGCCGGCTGGGTCTCGATCGGCGTCCCGCTCGGCGACGCGTTCCAGCTCCTCGCCAGCGCGCGCGCTTCGTTCCACAAGGCACAGAGCGGCCTGCCCGGCTCGCAAGTGGCGGGCCTCGGCACCCGCCTCTGCCTCTACACGCTGCGGCGCCTGGTGCTGCTGCTCGACACCGGCCTCGGCGCGCAGCACCAGGGCGACTGGACCGGCCGCGCGCTCCTCGGCGCCACCGCGCAGGTCCGGCTCTTCGGCCAGACCTGGGGCGAGCTGGCGGCCGCGGAGGACGTGCATTTGGAATCGCTTGCCGACAGCCATTTTTCGATAACGGCAAATTTGAAATGGAACTACGACGTCACCTCCAGCCTGAGGTAGCTCCGATGGATCTTGGCCTGATGGCGCTGGTGGTGATCGCGACCTTCTCCACCGTGCACGAGCGGGTGATCGAGCTCTTGCGCCGCACCTTTCGCGGACCGCCCGAGTACACCGACTCGATGGCCATCCACGACGGCTTCGGCCGGGGCCTGCTGCGCCGCCTGCCGCGCGCGTCCGAGCTGGCGCAGCCCGCCGCCGGCGCCATCGATCCGGCGTCGCCCTCCCCGGGCCTCATCCGCCGCTTCGCGCCGGCGCACCGCTGGAAGAAGGCGCGCAAGCTGCTCGACGGCCTGACCATCGGGCCCTGGAGCGTGCTGCTCGGCATCGGCTTCGCTTTCGGCTCGCGCGCCGACGCGCTGGCCCTCTTCCGCCACGCGCCCGGCTCGAGCGACATGGCCTTCTTCACGGTCTACCTCGGCGGCTGGCACGACCTCGACCTCCGCCCGTGGCTCTGGGATCGCGAGGCGCGGCGCTCGGTCCTCGGCTGCGTCTTGATGGGCCTCTCGACGGCGCTCGGCTCGCGCTTCTGGCACGATCTGTCGAAGGGGCTCATCGACCTGCGCGCGAAGGCCCGCGAGACCCAGGGCGACGCCAAGAAGCTGCTCGCGCCGCCCGACGCGCCGCCGGCGCAGACGGTGAGCGCGATGGCGAAGAGCACCAGCTAGTCAATCCAGTCAATCGATGCGCGCGCCGCCAAGGACCACGTCGCCGCGATAGAAGACGGCCGATTGGCCCGGCGCGACGCCGACCGCCGGCGCGAGCAATGAGACGCGGACGCGGCCGTCGGCTGCGGGCTCGACGCGCGCGGGCAGCGGGCGGCCGCGGTGGCGGATCTGCACTTCGCACTCCGCGCCGGCCTCGGGGGGCGCGGCGACCCAGGAGGCGTGCGAGGCGCTGAACGTCCCGCGCGCGACCTGGTCTTTGGTGCCGACCACCACCCGTTGGGTCTCCGCGTCGAGCCCTGCGACATAGAGCGGGAGCGGCCGCGCGATGCCGAGGCCCTTGCGCTGGCCGACGGTGAAGCGGTGCACGCCGTCGTGCTCGCCGAGGACGCGGCCCTCGAGATCGACCACCTCGCCGCGAGTCTTGGCGATGCCGTGCGCCTCGAGGAAGCTGCCGAGCGGAGCGTCGCCGACGAAGCAGACCTCCATGCTCTCGGGCTTGTCGGCGTTGGGCAGGCCGCGCTTGCGGGCGAGCGCGCGCACCTCGGTCTTGGTCAATTCGCCGAGGGGGAAGCGCACCCGCGCGAGCTCGTCCTGCGTGAGGCCGTGCAGGAAGTAGCTCTGGTCCTTGCCAGCGTCGCGGGCGCGGAGGAGCTGGCGGCTGCCGTCCTCGGCGGTGCCGATGCGCGCATAGTGCCCGGTGGCGAGCGCGCCCGCGCCGAGCTGCCTTGCGCGATCGAGCAGCCAGTCGAACTTGACCTCGTCGTTGCAGCGCACGCACGGATTGGGCGTGCGGCCTTGGGCGTAGCTCTGGACGAAGTCGTCGATGACGGCGCGCTGGAACCGCTCCTGCGCGTCGTAGACGAAGAAGCGGATCCCGAGCGAAGCGGCGGCGCGGCGCGCGTCGTAGAGGTCATCGGGCGCGCAGCAGGTCTTTCCCGTGCGCGGCGCGTCGTCATCTACTGAGTAGAGCCTGAGCGCGATGCCCACCGCGCTCTCGCTGCCGCCCTCCTCGGCGACCAGCGCCGCGGCGACCGACGAGTCCACGCCGCCGCTCATCGCGACCACCGTCAGCGCTGCCATTACGACGTCCCGCCCTCGGGGCCTGGCTGGGCATAGAGCCGCGGCTGCACCGGCTCGGGTGGCGCGCGCAGGCGCGAGGGCACCCAGAAGGCGACCTTGGCCCCCGAGTAGTGGTGCGGCGAAGAGGGCTGCGTCTTGGGCGGGCTCTCGATCCAGATGTGGCCGCCGTGCGCTTCGACGATCTGCTTGGCCACCGGGAGCCCAAGCCCCGCGCCCGGCGCGCGCTCTTCGGCGCCGCGGTCGGCGTGGAAGAACGGGTCGAAGACGCGCTCGCTCTCGCCGGGCAAGAGGCCCTCGCCCTGGTCGTAGACCTCGACCAGGAGCCTGGTCGAATCGCTGGCGACGCGGAGCAGGATCTCGCTGTTGGCGGGGCTGAACTTGATGGCGTTGTCCACCACGTTGGCGATCGCCTGGCGCAGCTTGCGCTCGTCGCCCCAGGCTGGGTCGTTGAGCTCGCAGTTGCCCTCGAGCCGCACCTTCCGCGCGCGCGCCTTGGGCTTCTCCTCGTCGAGCACGGCCTTGGTGAGCGCGGTGGCGTCGATGGCGTCGCGGTGGACGCTGTAGCCGCCCGACTCGAGGGTGGCGAAGTCGACCAGGTTGTCGATTGTGCGCGTGAGCCGCTCGGAGGCCAGCGACATCGAGTCGACGACCCGCTGCTGCTGCTCGCTCATCGTGCCCATCTTGCCGCCCTTCATCAGCTTCAAGTAGCCGCTGATGGGCGTGAGCGGCGTGGCCAGCTCGTGCGACAGGTTCTGCATGAACTCGGTCTTGCTGCGGGCGGCGGCGCGCAGGCGCGCGTTGGCCAGGGTCAGCTCGCGGACGGTGGCCTCGAGCCGCTCGACCAGCGACTGGCTGTACTCGCGCAGGTAGCGCCGCTCCTCGACGCCCTTCACCTTCTCGCGCTTGCCGCGCAAGAACTCGCGCAGCTGGCCCGGGAAGTGCGAGACGTCGATGGGCTTTTCAATATATCCGTCGCAGCCGATGGAGAGCGAGAGTCCGCGATCGCCGTGCGAGGTGAGGACGACGATGGGACAGCTCTCGAGTGCCTTCTGGGCGCGCAGCCGGGTGGCCGTCTCGTAGCCGTCGATGCCCGGGAGCTGGATGTCGCAGAGGATGAGATCGGGGCGCGACGAGAGGGCCAGGTCGATGCCCGCGATGCCGTCGGAGGCCTCGAGCACCTCGAAGCCCTGGGCCTCGAGCACGCTGCGGACGAGCGCGCGGCTCTCCGGATTGTCCTCGATATAGAGGATCCGCGGCACGGCGGCGCTTTGGGGGGCGGTGTCGGCCATTCTTCCTAGCCCGAGAAGCAACGATGCACTTGCGTCCTGCCCCGGCGACCGCGCAGACGGGCGCCTTGCCGGGCTGCATCCTACCATCGGCCTGGATGCACGAGTAAGACCAGTCGACCGACGCGATGGCGCATCGGGTTCACCCGTTCTGCGGCTGGACGCCCCTCGGGACCTCCGGCCTCCACATCTTGTCCACAGGGTGCTTCCTCCGAAGGGAGCATCTCTGCCCGCGCCCGTTTCACTCCCGCCACCGTGACGTGAGGGTCCGATGACGAGGGGAAGATATGACAACTCCTTGGTAATCCCGCCAGCCTGATGCGCAGGGAGCGCTCGCTGGCGGCGCGTTGTCGCCAAACCGTCACCGAGAGGCAGGGCTCTTCGGACCCTTCTGTGGATGACCTGTGGACGGCGCGGCCGCCACCTCCGGCAACAGTCGGAGCAGTTCGTCCGGGGTGTTCAGTTTCGGGTCGTCCAGCACCCGCTCGAGCAGGCTCGCGAGGATCACCCCGACCACTTTTCCCGGGGCGATTTGGAGCGCCTTCATCACGTCCTCGCCCTTGATCGCCAGATCCTTGACCGTGAGCGCCGAGGCCTCGTCGATCGCTTTGGCGAAGCGCGCCTCGACCTCGGCCTGGTTCTGCAACCCCTCGTCCACCGCCCTGCCCCGCGCGCGCAGATCGGCCCGGCGCAACGCCCAGAGCGCGGAGACCTCGGCCGGCGTCACCCGCGCCAGCGTCCTGCGCACGGTCGCGTCGGTCCACTCGGGCAGGTAGTGCCAGTTGTGCTCGCGCACCAGATGCGCCACGCGGTCTGTGACCTCGCGCCGCGGGAAGCGCAGCCGCGTCAGCACCTCGACCGTCAGGTCCGCGCCCAGGTGCTCGTGGTTGTAGAAGGTGTGCTCGCCCGGCGCCTGGCCGGGTCCCGCGCTGCGCGGCTTGGCCACGTCGTGAAAGAGCGCGGCAAGCCTCCGCACCAGCTCGGCGGGCGCGAAGTCGACGCAGCGGAGCGTGTGCTCCCAGACGTCGTGCGCGTGCCAGCGATTTTGCGGGAAGCGCAGCGATTCGAGCAGCTCGGGGGCGATGTCTGCCAAGAGCCCGGTGCGCTGCAAGAGGCGCAGGCCGCGGCTGGCCGGCTGTCCGCGGAGCAGCAGCTTGCAAAGCTCGTCGCGCACGCGCTCCTTGGCCACTCTGCGAAACGTCGGCAGCGCGGTGGTGATGGCTCTGCGCGTGCGCGGCTCGAGCGCGAAGCGGAGCGTGCAAGCGAGGCGCACCGCGCGCAGGGGCCGCAGGCCGTCCTCCAAGAACCGGTCCTCGGCGCGCCCGACCGCGCGCAGCAAGGACCGGCGCAGATCGGGCAGGCCCCCAAAGGGATCGCGCAGGCCGGCCATCCCCGATTGCATGGGATCCCATGCAATCGCGTTGACGGTGAAGTCGCGCCGGGCCAGGTCGCCCTCGATGTCGCCGAGAAAGGTCACGCTCGAAGGCCTGCGGCCATCGAGATACGGCCCCTCGCCGCGAAAGGTCGTCACCTCGACGCCGCCGGCGTCGGTGAGCACGGTGACCGTGCCGTGCGCCATTCCGGTCGGCGCGGTGCGCGGAAAGAGGCGGACGACTTCTTCGGGGAGCGCGTCGGTGGCCACGTCGAAGTCCACCGGCGGGCGCACCTCGCGGCTGCCGCACGGAGGCTGCGCCAGGAGCAGCAGATCGCGCACTGCCCCGCCGGCCAGAAAGGCCTGCTTGCCCGCGGCCCGCAGCTTGCGCAGGACGGCGAGCACCGGCGGCGGCACGAGCGAGGCGTCGGGCGAGCGGAGCTGCGGAGCGCTAGTTCGCATGACCTCGCGTCGCTGCGCAGCGCGCGAGGAAGCGCAGGTAGAGCCGTGCCAGCGCCATGCGGCACGCGGGCGAGAGGCCGCCGATGAGCGTTCGCGCGTCCTGGATCGAGCCCACCTGAACGAGCTGCAGCCCCGCCGTGCCTAGCTCGCCCGCGAGCACCGGGTCCACGACCATGCGTCCGTCAGGACCCTCGTCGGCGCAGCCGAGCGCCGCGGTCAGATCGGGCTCGCCAAAGAGCAGGTGATTGCCCTTGAGCCCCTCTCGGACCACGACGGCCAGGCGTTCCCGGATCTGCGGCTGCATTTCGGCCCTGTACACCTTCTGCGCGCGCCGAAGCAATCGCTGAAAGCCGGATCACTGGCGAGCGCTTGAAAAGTCTACTTCGGCACCGAGCGCACCCTCAGCCGCTCGGCGACCGCCTGGTGCTTCCCCTGCGCGGCGATGTCGTGCGCGCTCCGCCCGTCATCGGTCCGCGCCTCGAGGTCCGCCCCGTGCGCCAGGAGCAGCTCGACCAGGGGAACGCTGCCAGCCTGGGCCGCTTCGTGAAGCGCGGTGAAGCCCTGCTCCTGCCGCTGGTTCACCGCGGCGCCCTTCTCCACCAAGAGGCGCGCCATCGGGAGCTGGGCCGTCAGGAGCGCTGCCTGCAGCGGCGAGTTCTTGAACCGTGGTGCGCGATCGGACCCGCGCGGTGCTGAAGGCGCTCGAGCTGCGCTTGCTCTGACCTGGTGCGACTTGCATCCCGCTCTGGCTAGTCAACGTGGGGCCAACGCGGGCTGGGCGCGAGACCCAAAACGCTGGCTCTTTCCCTCTGCGCCTCGCAGGCGTTCGCGGACTCGCCGTGCAGGGCAACGTCAACGTGTCAGCTCCTCATTTGCTGGGCCCTTCTTCAGCTTGACGCGCATGCGGTGGGAGCCGTCGGGGCCGAGCTCGATCGAGACCTCGGCCGCCCCGTGCTCTTTGGCCAGCTCGGCCTGGAGCGCGCGGCGCGCGTCCTCGATGGCGCCCCGGTCGGCGTGCAGCCGCAAGAGCCGGTGGAGCACCGCGCCTGCGACGCTGCCGTGGACGCGGCCGCTCAGCGCCTGCACCGCGATGGGCGCGGCGGCCAGCGCCGGCACGCGCGCGCGCAGGCGCTCGACGACGCCGCTGATGGGCGCGCCCCAGACGTCGATCCGCAACAGACCCGCGCCGGGATGGTGCATGAGCCGCACCTCGACGTGGCGGTTGCCGCGCACTGCGCCGCCCAGGCCCGACGCCACCAGATCGGCCAGCTCGCTGCCGTCGCCAAGCGCCGCGCTCGCGGGCACGCTCACCTCGATGCGCTGGCCCAGATCGGCCGAATAGTTGGCGGGCGCGCGGCCGGCAAAGAGCGCGCAGGCCAGCAGCGCCGCGGCCGCCAGCACCGGCGCAAAGCGCGCGCGCCGCGACGGGAGGGCTCGCGGGTAGCGGCGATCGAACTCGCGCAGCAGCTCGTTCTCGAGGGCGTCTCTGGTCGTGCGCTCGTCTCGGGTCATCGCAGAGCCTCCTCGCCCGCGGCCGCCTCGGCCACCAGGGTCTCGCGCAGCTCGCGGAGCGCCCGCGAGAAGCGCTGCTTGACCGCGTCTTCCTCGAGTCCGACCAGCTCGGCGATCTGCCGGTTCGTCAGCCCGTCGGCGAAGCGCAGCGCGAACAGCTCGCGGAGCTCTTTGGGCAGCGCCTCCAGCCGGGCCAGCAGGCGCAGGCGATTCTGCCCGCGCTCCAGCGCCCGCAGCGGCGTCGCGTGGTCCACCAGCGACTGCGCAGCCTCGTCCAGGCCAACCGTAGGCCGGCGCGCGCGCGCCTCGTCGAGGAGCAGGTTGCGCGCGATGGCCAGCGTGAAGGGCAGCACGCCGCCGCGGGCTTCGTCCCAGCTGCCCATCCGCTCGAGCATCCGGTGGAAGGTGCGCGAGACCGCGTCGTCGCGATCGGCCGGCTGCGGGCAGCGCCGCGCCACGAACGCCAGCACCGTCGGGTAGAGCGCGCGATAGAGGCCGGCAAAGGCCTCGCGATCGCCGGCGCGCGCGCGGCGCAGATCGCGCGCGAGCCGGGCAGCGGCTGACCAGGGCAGCTCCATCGCGGGCGCGACCTGCCTCCCTATTCCTTCTCTTCGTGGAGCTCGACGCGCACCTGCTGCTTGCCGTCGGCCGTCTTCTCCACCGTGACCGTCGCGGTGCCGTGCTTGCCTTCGGCCTCGAGCTTGGCCTGCACGCGCCGCCGGAAGGCCTCGATCTGCTCGGGAGTGTTCAGCTCGCCGTGCTCCAGCGGCCCGCTCTGCTCGAAGGCGATGGCGCTGACGGTGATCTGCGCATCGCGCAGCGCGGGGAACATGGCGCGCAGCTTGTCGGCCGCGTCGCCGGGCAGCGAGTGGCCGGCCACGTCGAGGCGCAGCTGCGACCCGGCGGCGAGCTTGTGCAGGCGCATCTCCACCCTGCCGTGCCGGGCGGCGGCGTGGGCGTCGCCGAGCAAGGCGCTGAGGATGGCCTCCGCGTCGGGCACCTTGACGTCTCCGGAGGTGGTGATCTCGAGCCGCTGGCCCGTCTCGGCGCGCGCGGCGCCGGCGAGGCCGACCAGGGAGAGCAAGGCGAGCGAGAGGCAGATTCGGGAGAGCGGCATGGGCGCGACCTCGGTACGGGTGTGCATTGAATACGGGCCGCGGGGGAAAAGGTGACAGCCGCCCAGGACAAGCGGTCACACCATGTCCCGGACCGTCGATCGATTGCGTTCACGGGGGAGCTAAGGTGGCACGCCGGGCAGCGCGGCGATGAGTCCGGTGGCCGCGAGATAGACGTCTTTCTTCGCGTTGGTGTCGTGAGCGATGAAGTTGTTGGCGAAGGAAGGAAAGGCGGCGAACTGGCCGTCGAGGCTCAGCGCGAAGCTGCCGCCGCTGACGTCGTTGCCTTCCGCGCCGCCCTGGTAGCCCACCGAGAGACGCCGCGTCAGGGGCGTGCAGTTGGCGATGAAGCCGCCGCCCGTCAAGAGGCAGGTGTCCCTGACGAAGACGTCGGGCTGCCCGTTGAAATCGTCTGCCACCAGATTGGTCGAGTCGGAGCCGAAGATGACGAATCGGTTGTCGACGCTAATGGTGGTGGCGACGCTGGTGGTGAAGCCGCCGTTGGCAAATCCGCCGGCTTGAGAGGGCGAGAGCAAGATTGTTCGCGGCGTGCAAGCGCTGGCGCCGCGGCAAGTGTCTCTCAGATAGAGCTGCCCCGGCGTGCCTGGCGGAATGGTCAACCCGCTGATCAGATTCGTCGCCGAGGAGCTGAAGGTCACGAAGCGGCCGTCGGCGCTGATACCGAAGGGTATCGAGCTTCCATTGGCGGGGGTGGCGTTGTCGGAGGCGAAGTCCACCAGCCAGGTGGAGCTGGAGCAGGAGGGGCTCTGGTCGATGCAGGGCAGGCGCAGATAGACGTGAGTGCCCGAGACGGCGAGCGTCGAGACCAGGTTGGTGGCGCTCGAGCCGAAGGCGACGGCGCGCGCGAAGGCGCTGACATAGGGGGCGAAGGAATTCCCGTCGGCGGGAGTGCCCAGCTCGGGGTCGCCGGTCGAAGTGTCGGGCGCCGAGATGCGCACCGTCCTCGGTGTGTTGCCCAAGATGATGCCGCTGTCGCGCAGGAAGACCTGGACGCTGCCGTCGGGCGCGGGGTTGACGATAGTAGTGGAATAGGCGGCGAAGTTTCCGTCGGGGCTGAGGCTGCCGTTGATGATGTCCTCCGCCGCGGTCTGGCGGTCCATCCCTCGAAAGGTAGTCCAATCAATGCGCACGGTGGTGGCGGTGCAGCCGCTGACCGCCACGCCGAAGTGCAGGCAGGTGTCGCGAAGGAAGAGGTCGGCGTCGTGATTGGTATCGCCGGTTCCCAATATGTTCTCAGCATAGGAAACGAACAAAGCGAACCGGGCGTCGTAGCTCAGGCCCATCCCCTGGCTCCCGAGGGTGACGCCAGGGCGGTCCTGCGAACCGGCGGGGAGTCCGTCGCTGGTCAGCGAGAGTTGGACGGTGCTGGGGAGGCAGCCCGACGGCGCGCTGCTGCCGCGGCAAGTGTCGCGCAAGAAGTAATCACTCGCCTGGTTGACGTCTCCGCTGACGATGTTGGGTGCATAGGAGGTGAAGCCGACATATCGACCGTCGCCGCTGAGGAACGCGTCCACGCTGTGGTCGGTGGCCTGCGCGCCATTGGAATCAACCGAGGCGCGCTCGAGGACGCCAAAAAGCGCCGCAGCGGGATTGACGGTGAAGGTTAGCGGAAATGAAGCTCCTCCTCCCGGCGGCGGATTGATCACCTTCACGTCGATTCTCGCGGCGGCGGTCACTTCGCTCGCGAGGATATCGACGACCAGCCTGGTCGGCGTCTGGCTGGTGGGCGTCTTGATGGTGCCGCCGAAGCTGACCGTGGAGGCGGCGATATATCCAACGCCGGTGATGGTCATTTGAAAGCCGGCAGCCCCCGCATTGATGCTCTCCGGGAATATCCTCGTCAGCGCGGGCGCGGGATTCTGCAGGGGGAAGGGAAACGCATTGGACGATCCGCCTCCCGGCGGCGGATTCACGACTACGATCTGCGCCGTCTTTAGCATCGCCAGGTCGGAGGCAAGGACGTCGGCGCTCAACTCAGTGGTATCGACAAATCGGGTGGTCATCGCGCGCCCGTCGAACGAGGCGACCGATCCTGGAACAAAGCCGGTGCCTAGAATGATCATCGCGAAAACCGGCGCTTCAATCACGGCTCCGGTGGGAGCCAACGCGGTGATGGAGGGACCGGGGTTGCCGACGGTGAAGACCTTGATATTGGAAGTACCTCCTCCCGGCGCCGGGTTCGTAACCGCAACGTTGACTCCGCCGACGGTGTTGAGCTCGCTATTTGCTATGGCGACCTTGATTTGCGTCGCCGATTGACTCAATAGAGTTGTATGGATGGCGCCGCCGAACTCTACCGTGGCGCCGGGCGCGAAGAGCCTGCCGTCGATGGTCAACGTGAAGTCTCCGCTCGAGAGAGCAGCGCTCGCAGGTGAGAGCGCACTGACGATCGGCACTCCATTGCCGATCGTGAAGGACAAGGCATTGGAGACGACGCCATTCGGATTGCGCACCGTGATTTGCCCGCGGCCAGGGCTCTGCAAGTCGCTCGCGGGGATCTCGGCAGTCAACGAATTGGCGTCGGCAAAGGTCGTCATCCGATCCGAGCCGTTCCAACTCACTACCGCGCTCTCGCGGAAGCCGCCGCCAATCAACGTGAGCGTGAAACCGGGGCCGCCCGCCGGCGCGGCGTCTGGTGCGAGCGACGTCAGGAGCACGGTATCGACGAAGATGGTGAAGGTGGCGGCGTCGCTATAGGGCCCGGGCCATTCGGGAGGATTGCAGACTCCGAGCACCTGCACCGCGAAGCTGAACGCTCCTGCCACGGTGGGAACGCCGGTGACCAGACCCGTCCGCGGCTCGAGCGAGAGACCCGGAGGGAGGTCAAAACCCGGGTTTGGCATCAGGTCTGCCTCGGACATAGAGCAGGGAGGCCCCTGACTGACCCCATCGCCATCGATAAACGGCAATTGAAGACGGTCAGGTTGGAATACGCCACCGACAATGCCGGCGTACGCTCGCCCGACGGAGGCTGGCGGGAGGTCACCCCAGATTGTGAAAGTCGCGGGGTCGTAGGTGGTGTTTTGACCCTGGCAGCCCTGCGCAAGGCCGCCTGCGACCACCATCAGTGCGACCACACAAGGTTTGGACAAACGAGCGTTCAAAACCCGGTCCATCAACCCAGCCTACGCCTCTGCTTGACGCGCTGCCAGCGGCCGCTCAAACCGGGCCGACTCGACCGCGCGCCCCGTCACGGCGCCGGCGATCAGGCGGAAGGCGGACGTCAAAATCCTATCAAGGAGCGGCGCCAGGAACTGCCGCTTGGACTCAACGGCCAACCTTGATTTGATTCTCGCGCCGGAAGAGGAAGAGAAAAGCCAGCACGCAGAGCGCCAGCGCGCTGACAATTGCGCCGACGATTTCACCGGGGCCGGATGGCAGCGTTAGCTCCACCCGATGAGCGCCGGCGGGCAGCGCGAGTTCGACCAGTCCCTTGTCGGAGGGGCGCAGTGCGATCGCGACCCCTGTCGCATCCTGCGCGCGCCAGCCGGGAAAGTAGACTTGGCGAAGCACGACCGTGCAGGGCCTCGGGCACGTCGCCTCGAGGCGCGCATGGCGTGAAGAGACGGAGAGCAGCGTCCCCGCTCCGCTGCCGCCGATGAAGATCGGACGGCCTGCGTCGCTCCCGAATCCGGCGAGGGAGAGAGCCGAGTCTGACTTCAAATAGGTTGATAGGGCGACATCGAAAACCGGTTCGGGATCCGGCGGCAGCGCCCCAGCGAACTTCCCGCGAATCTCCCAGGCAAGTCCATCTCCCGCGGCGATGACCAGCCAGACGAAGGCGCAGGTCGCGGCGGCGGCCGCGCGCAGGGACCAGTGCGGCCCGAGCCATGGGTCGCCGAGCGCGTACCCGACCAAGCCGACAGAAAAGAGCGAAAGGAGGCCCGCATACCGCCAGGGAAACTGCAGGGTCCAGAGAAACCGCAGGTGGACCCAGACCGGCAGGCTCGCGCGGCTCATCATGAAGGCGCTTGCCAGCGCGCTGAGAAGGAGGACCGCAGGCAAGCGCGCGGCGAGTTCGGCGCGGCTCAGCCAGGCCAGCACGCCGACCTCGAGCGTGAGGAAAGACGAGAGGAAGATCTGGCTCCGCTGCTCCAGGACCCAGGGCGCAATCGAGCCAACCATCCTGTCTGCGGCGATCACCGGAGCGGAAGCGATCAAGAGGAGACACCCGGAGGCCCCCACCGCCAGCAGCATGATCCGGAGCGGGACGCGACCGGGGCGACATCGCACCGCGCTCAGAGCCAGGAGGGCCACCGGAAAGGCCTGTGCGAGCCGGCTCAGGATCCTCCAGCGGCGGGTCGAGGAGGGAAAGAGACTGCGGTCGAAAGGAATCAGCTGGTTCTCATAGAGATAGTTTCCGGATGCTCTTCGCGTCAGGCCAGCCAGACTGAAGTCCGCCCGGTGCAGGGCCATGGGCAACGCGTAGACGGCGGCGAGGCTGGCACCGAGTGCGACCGCTGCGGCCGCGCGGACGAGCGCCTCCAGCATGCGCCCGGGCGGCGCGCAAGCAATCGCATACAACAGCAGGAAGGGAACGAAGATGACCGCGGTAAAGAGATGCGAGAAGAGGATCGCCGCGATCGTGGCGGCCATTCCCGCAACCGCGAGGCGAGGCCTTTCCTGAAGTTGGTGCGCGCAGGCCAGCGCAAGGGGGACGAAAGCCAGCGCGCAGTACTCTCCGATTGCCGCGCGGACATAGAGATTGAACGTCAGGAGGTAAGGCGCGGTCAGGCAGACGATCGAGGCCGCCAGGGCAGGCAGCGGGCCCACGCGGGTCCGGCACCAGAGCCAGGTCGAGACTCCGGACAACAGCGCGCAGCAGGAGAGGAAGAGCCCGAGTGCATGCGCCTCGCCGGCTTGACCATCCGGGAGCTGGAACACCTGCTGGAGCCAGGACGCAGCACGATAGGGAAGCGGATATTGAATGAAGAAGATGGGGCTACCCGCGCCTTGGTTGAGGCCGCTGATCCAGCGGGGATAGACCTCGCCGGAGCGAAGCTGCTGGTTCAGGTAATGCAGGTATTGGACATGAATGCTGGTGTCGTGCCCCGGCGGCAAGCCCCAGCGCAGGCAGGGATAGGAAACAACTGCCGCGGCAAGGAGCACCAGGAAGAGGGCCAGGCCAGAGGAGCGCGCACTCGAGGAAGACATGACCTGGGGCCGTCTCTTTGAACAGCGCAATGCTACCACGACCTCGCGCCGCGCGCCCGGCGTCAGCGGTGTACACTCCGCGGCGGTACAGCAGGTCGGGGGCACATCCATGACCAAGGGCAATCAGGTCGATGGCGAGTCGCTGGTGGCCTCGCTGTTGCGCGGCAAGGCGGTCGGCAAGATCGGTGACGCCGGCGTCGCAGCCATCGCTGGTGCGGCGGGGGCAAGGGCGCTGCAGACGCTGTCGCTCGAGTCTGCGGGCGTTGGCCCCGCCGGCGCTCGGGCCATCGCGCAATCGGATCATCTTGGCGCGGTGACCACGCTCGACCTCGAGGGAAATGACATCGGCGACGATGGCGCGCGGGCGCTGGCCGCCTCCAAGTCGCTGCCCGCGCTGCGCGTGCTCAAGCTCGGCCACTCGGGCTTCGGCGAGCGCGGCCACGCGGCCCGCAATGGCATCACCGCGCGCGGCGCCGCGGCCATCGCGACTTCCAAATCGCTGGCCAGCCTGACCGAGCTTGGCCTGCCGCTCTACGACATCGACGCGGCGCTGGCCGCTGCCCTGGTCGGCTCGCCGCTGGCGCGCTTTCTTTTTCTGTCGCCGGGCGCGGTGGAGGGCGCGCGCGCGAGCCCCGACGGTGCGCTCACCGCCCGCGTCTCCTGCGACGTCGAGGTGTGGCCCGACGGACCTCGCGCCGGCATCCTGGAGCTGAGCGGCGGCGCGCGCGTGCCCGACTGCGGCCCATCGATGGTCTGGTCGGCAGACTCGCGCCTATTGGCGGTGGCGCGCTGGCCCAAGGGAAAGAAAGGCTACGCTGACCGCTGCCAGGTGCTGCTGGTGCGGGCCGATGGCAAGACCGCGGCGTTGGACTCTGATTACCCCGCGCTGGCGCTGTGGGCCTTTGACGGCAAGACGGTCAGCGCCTTCGACGCCCTGGCCTCACCGCGCGCCGACCTCGCGCTGGACGCCCGCGCGAACCGCTTCGCCTGATGCCGCACCGCCGCCATTCGCTGGTCGCAACTGCTGGAGGTCCCGTGAACATTCGAGCTTCGTTGGTGATGATGATTGCGCTCTTCCTCCTCGGTTCGACGCAGGCCTCGGCGGCGCCTCCGGCTCGGAGTGGCAGGGGGCCGTCCACTACCGGGCCGCTCACCGCTGCCGACTGCCCGCTCTCGACCCGCTTCAATGGCAAGCGGCCCAGCACCCACGGCTGCACCTCCGCCGCTTTCTACGATGATTCGGCAAACCCCACCTCCAAGAGCGCCAAGCAGGTCTGCTTGGGATTCGAAGGACCCATCAACGCCAAGCTCGCGACCGGCAGGAACTACTGCAAGCGGCTTACATCCAAGACCTGGACCGAGAACATGAACATGCGCTTCATGCAGTGCGCAGCGCAGGGAAAGCTCGGCCGGGTGGTCTGGGTCAGCAAGGCATCGGCAATTTCAAAGACGCACGCTGGCTGGCAAAACGCGGTGACATTCGCCGAGATGTGCTACTGGAAAAAGCTCGGCAAAGCCTGGCCGCAGTAACCAACGCAGCCTCACGGGCCTCGTGCTGGCCCAAGCTGCGTCGGCGCTTGCCGTCGGTCTCGCCCTGACCTGCCTGGATACTCCTGTATGGGAACAATGGGCCGGCTCGCAATCAATGCGTCGGCTCCTGAAAGAAACACGATCCAACGCTCATGCTGGTCTGCGCCGGCGGCAAGCTCGGCCATCTTCAGTCTGCCTGAAGTAATCAGGTTGAGTTGACCTCGTCGCTCTCGGTGTTGACGCTATCTCGCGACCGCTGCACTAGGGCGTGTCCGCAAACTCCTCCCGTCGCCTGTCGGCCGATGACCGGCGCATCGCCGCGTTGCTCGTCGTCACCGTACAGAAAGTACGGTTCCCTCCTCGCGCCTTGCGCTGCTTGGTCCTCAGCCGCCACTGCTCGGTCCGGAGTTTGCGGACACGCCCTAGTCGCGCCCGAAAGGGAAGATCGCTCGCGGCCGGCTGGGGCCGCGAGCGCTTCACCTCGGCGGACGGCAATGGCCGAGCACCGCCATCGCGAGCGGCGCGAACCCGCTCAGGGCGTGTAGATCTCGGTGCTCGACAGGGTTGCGTCGCCGGACAATCCGCCGGTGAGGAGCACCGAGCCGCCCGGCAGCAGCGTCGCCGTGTGCGAGTAGCGCCCCATGACCAGCGTTCCTGTTTGAGTGAAGGCGTCCGCGGCCGGGTCGTAGATCTCTGCTGTGCCGATCGACTGTCCGTCCGAACTCTTTCCGCCGGCGATCAGGACCTTTCCGTTCTGGAGCAGCGTCGCCGTGTGCGAGGATCTGTAATCCGACATGAAGCCCACGGTCGCCGAGAAGGTGCCCGTCGCAGGGTCGTAGATCTCGGCGGACGGAACGACGGCGAGAGAGGGACGCACAGCCATCGCGGTGGTGGCCCCGACGCCGCCGGTGATCAGCACTTTGCCGCTCGGGAGCAGCGTCGCGGTGTGCCCCTGGCGCGGAAAGATCAGGCTGCCGGTGTTCGTGAAGCGGCCCAGCGTGGGGTCGTAGAGCTCGGCGCTGCCGGTGTTGATGCCAGTGTTCGGGTCGCCGCCGCCCACGACCAGGACCTTTCCGTTCTGCAAGAGCGTCGCGGTGGCGCTGGACCTGGCCACGTTGAGCGAGCCCGTCAGGACGAACGAGTCGGTCGCGGGAACGTAGAGCTCCGCGCTCGACAAGGCCACGTTCTGGTAGCCGCCGGCGATGAGCACGCGCCCGTCCGAAAGCCTCGTCGAGGTGTGCGAGCTGCGCGAGTCATGGAGGAGACCAGCGGTGGTGCGGAAGGTGCCTGCGGCGTGGTCGTAGAACACCGCGTCGGTGGGCTGACCGACCGTCCCGGAGCGATAGACGCCGCCGACGATCAGCACGTCGCCGCTCTGGAGGCCCGTGGCGGAGTGGAAGAAGCGGGGACTTTGCGCCTCATCGGCGGGTGCGGAGCCGCGCGCTGCGGGATCGTAGAGTTCGGTGCTGGAGAGCACCGTGTCGTTGGCGCCGCAGGCGACCAGGACCTTGCCGTCATTGAGCAGCGTCGCGGTGTGAAGATAGCGCTGCTCGAGCAGGTCGCCGCCGCTGGCGAACGCGCCCGGCTGCTCGGTGACGACGGTGATTCCCAGCGCCGCGGTCCCGCTTCCCGCCGCATTGGAGGCGGTGACGATATAGGAGGAGGTGGCGGAGGCTGCGGTGGGCGTGCCGCTGATGGTCCCAGTGGCGACGTTGAGGGAGAGGCCCGCGGGCAAGGCCGGGCTCACCGAAAAGCTTTGTGCTGCGCCGCCGCTGTTGGTCGCGAGCAGCGGAACCAGGGCGGTGCCAGTCGCGAAGGTGTAGCTGCCGCTGCTGTAGGCGATGACCGGGGGCAGCACCTCGACGGTGATCGTCAGCAGAGCTGTCGCGCTGCCGGCGCTGTTCGACGCCGTGACGGTGTACTTCGCGGCCGCGGCGACCGCCGTCGGCGTCCCGCTGATGACGCCGCTCTTGGCGTTCAGGCTCAAGCCCGCGGGCAAGGCCGGCGTCACCGCGTAGGCCGTCGGCGCGCCGCCCGTGCTCGAGGGCGCATCTGGTGTCGCCGCGACGGCAACCGTGAAGGTCGCGGGGTTCTTGGCATAGGTCAGGTTCGCTGGCGGAATGACGGCGGCATTGACCGTGATCAGCAGCGCGACCTTGGCGCTGCCGCCGCTGTTCGAGGCAGTGACGGTATAGGTCGCCTTCGCGGCGGCCGCGGTGGGCGTGCCGCTGACGACGCCAGTGGTGGCGCTCAGAGCCAGGCCCGCGGGGAGGACCGGGCTCACCGCATAGTGGGTCGGTGCGCCGCCGGTGCTCGATGGATTGTCGGGCGTGATCGCCTTGCCGGTGGTGAACGTCGCGGGATTGGTGGCGTAGGTCAGATTGGCAGGCGGGACGACGGCCGCGTTGACCTTGATCTGCAGCAGGGCCTTGGTGTTGCCGGCGCTGTTCGAGGCAGTGACGGTATAGGTCGCCTTCGCGGCGGCCGCGCTGGGAGTGCCGCTGACGACTCCGGTGGTCGCGCTCAGCAGAAGGCCGGCGGGAAGCGCCGGGCTCACGGCGTAGTGGGTCGGGGCGCCGCCGGTGCTCGAGGGATTGTCGGGCGTGATCGCCTTGCCGGCCGTGTACGTCGCGGGATTGGTGGCGTAGGTCAGATTGGCCGGTGGGACGACAGCCGCGTTGACCGCAATCTTGAGCGCGACGCTGGTGCTTCCGGCGCTGTTCGACGCCGTGACGCTATAGGTCGCGAGCGCAGCGGCGGCGCCGGGCGTGCCGCTGACGACTCCGGTGGCGGTGTCGAGTATCAAGCCAGCAGGGAGCGCCGGGCTCACCGAATAAGCGGTGGGCGCGCCGCCGGTGCTCGACGGCTGGTCGGCCGCGATCGCCTTGCCCACCGTGAACGTCGCGGGGTTGGTCGCGTAGGTGAGACTGGCCGGCGGCGCGACGGGCGCGATCACGGTGAAGGTGACGTCGTCTATGACCGTCGCGATGCCGTCGGTGACCGAGACCTTGTAGGTGGTCTGGGGCGAGACCGCCGTGGGAGTGCCGGAGATGGTGGCGGTGGCCGGATCGAAGTGCAGCCCGGGCGGGAGCGCCGGGCCCTTGAAGGTGAAGGTGATGGTGGTCTGGTTGGTCTCCGAGAGCGGCTCCACCGGATACATGGCGGTGCCCACCGTCAAAGTGGTCGGGCCGACCAGATACGACGAATACAGATGCTCTCCCGCCAGGATTTGCATCTGCACCTGGCAACTGGTGCTGCCGCCCGCGTTGGAGGCGGTGACGGTGTAGGTCGTCAACGGCGACGGATTGAACGCGTAGCCGTCGATGAAGCCATAGGTGGGATCGATGGTGAAGCCGCTGGGCAGCGCCGGGCTCACCGTGTAGAGGGTCACCGCGCCGCCCGTGCTCGACGGCCACTGGAGCCCGGGCGAGACGTCGCCTTTGATCTGGACCCAGTAGGTCACCGGACTGGGCAGCGAGTAGGTCAGGTTGGCTGGCGGGGCGACCGCGGTCTGCTGGCTCGCGCCGGCGGCGCTGCTCAGCGCCGCGCAGAGGGCCAGCGCCGCGAAGGCAAGCTGGTTGTGCGCACGCGCGATCGGATTCTTTGTCTCGACAGGCAGGTCCATGGGGTCCTGGGGTGGCAGTGGGCGAGCGCCAACGCTCACTACAAGAACGGGACCAACTGCAGACCCCCGGAAGACACAGGGGAATCCCGAGTCGCCGGCGGTCGCTCCTGTGCGCGCTTGTGAACGAGGTGCACAACGGGCGCAGGCTCCTGCACAACTTTGCCGTCAGCCCTTGCGCGGCCGCGGCAACCCGAAGGCGACGATCTTGTTGCACAGCCCGCGGCGCGAGATGCCGAGCAGGAGCGCAGCCTCGGTCTGGTTGCCGCCGCTGCGCTCGAGGGCGTCGACGATCCGGTCGCGCTCCAGCGACGAGAGCTGATCGCGCAGCCCCGCGCTCTCGCCGGCGGGCCGGCGCGCGTCCATCCGGACGGGCGAGGACACCGCGCCCTCCATCTTCTCGCGCGGCAGATCGTCGACGCCGATGCTCTCGCCGCCCGAGAGCAGCACCGCGCGCTCGGCCGTGTTGCGCAGCTCGCGCACGTTGCCCGGCCAGGAGTAGCGCAAGAGCAGCTCGCGGGCGGCGGCGGTGAGCCTGGGCGGCCGCTTCAATCCCGAGGCGGCGCTCGACGCCGCCAGGAACGCCTCGGCGAGCGGCAGGATCTCGTCGCGACGCTCGCGCAAAGGCGGCACCACCAGCGCGATGCCGCTCAGCCGGTAATAGAGGTCGGAGCGGAAGCGGCCAGCCTTCGCCTCGGCCTCCAGGTCGCGGTTGGTGGCGGCGACGAAGCGGATGTCGAGCGGCCGGGCCTTGAGCGAGCCGACGCGGGTCACCGCCTTCTCCTCGAGCGCGCGCAAGAGCTTGGGCTGCACCGAGAGCGAGACCTCGCCGATCTCGTCGAAGAACACCGTTCCGCCGTCGGCCGATTCGAGCAGGCCGGCGCGCGCGTTGTCGGCGCCGGTGAAGGCGCCCTTCTCGTGGCCGAAGAGCGTCGACTCGAGCAGGTTCTCGGGGATGGCGGCGCAGTGCACGATGACGAAGGGCCGCGACGCCCGCGGCGACCGCTTGTGCACCTCGTGCGCAACCACCTCCTTGCCGACGCCGGTCTCGCCCAAGAGCAGCACGCTGAGCGTGCCCTGCGCCACTTTGTCGATGATGAGCAAGAGCTGGCGCATCGCCTGGTTGACGACCAGCACCGGCGGCTCCCGCCCCATTCCCAGCCCGACCGCCGCGCACGCCCGCTCGAGCAGCCGCTCGGGCGAGGGTCCATCGGCGGGATAGGCGGCGACGCCCACCCGGATCTGCAGGCCCTGCTTGTGCAACTCCTCGGTCAGCCGCCGGCAGCTCAGGTAGGCCTCTTCCAGCGCCTGGTCGGGCAGGAGCGCCTCGTACTCCCCCGCGCCATAGCGCCCGAGCACGTCGAGCGGCCCGAGCGACGCGCCCAGCGCCCCCTCGACGCGATGCGCATCCGCGCGGGTCTCGAGGTGGAGCCGCGCCACGCCGAAGCGGCCGCCGGTGCGCGCGGCGCGGGCGCACTCTTCCTCCAGCCGCTGCTCGAAGGCGCCGTGGCCAAGCACGCTGCGCGGCCGCGCGGTGGTCGCGCTCTGCACGATGAGGGTCGCGTCGCCCAGCATGATCGGCTCGCCGGGCGAGACGTTCGCCGGGGTGCGCGGCTCCAGCTTGTGGTTCCGCAGGCGGGTGCCGTTGGAGCTGCCCAGGTCCTCGATCTGCAGCGGCGCCCTGATGTGCAAGATCGCGTGCCGCCGCGACACTGAGGTGTGATCGACCTGCACCTGCGCGTTCCCCCCGCGGCCCAGCACCACCTGGCCGGAGGGCGGCAGCGTATGCGTCGTCACCAGCCCGCCGGGCGCGATGACCACCAGCCGAAGGGTCCCGACGTGCGCGTCGAAGTTCAGCGGAGCCGACTCGGTGGTGGTGAAGGCGTCATCCCTGAGGCTCATGGGCGCAATGGTGCCTCGTCCGGGAGCTGCTGGCCAGCTCTTCCCCGCCAACTGTGCACGATTTGCACAACAGGAGCAGCCACGCCAAGGGAAGAGGTGGTCGACAGCGACGCCCGAGACCTCCGTCTTGCTGTAGTAATACAAGGATGCAAAGGAAGATCGTCTTCGCCGCGTTCGCGCTCGCAATCTGCTCGTCGGCCCAGGCTGCGCCCAAGGCGCGCGCGCGCAAATCCTCCACTCCGGCCGCACCCGCCCCCGCGCTGCGCCCAGAGCTCGTCATCCAGCGCGGACACAGCGGCGGCGTCTACGAGGTGCGCTTCACCAAGGACGGTCGGCAGCTCGTCTCCTCGGGCCTCGACAATGCGGTGCGAGTCTGGGACCTGGGGTCGGGCCTCGAGATCGGAACGCTCGACCGCACCGAGGGCTCTTATGTCTCGGTCGGCATCTCCGCCGACGACAAGTACGTCGTGGCCGGCCAGATGCACGGAGCCGGCCGGATCTGGACGCTGGCGGACGGCCAGGTCCACTGCCCGGGCGGCGTCGGCAAGGACACCGCGGTCTTCGCCACCAAGGACAACAAGTTCCTGACGGTGAGCCCGGATCGCGTGGGCAGGCTCGACCCGGCGGCTTGCAAGAGCGAGACGGTGTTCGATCTGCCGGCCGTGAGCGCGGATTTGGTGAGGAAGGGCGCCACCCTCTTGCCTGACGGCCGGCTGGTGGCGGTGGTCGATAAGTGGAACCAGGAGACGGGCGTGGTTCCGCCGAGCTACTTCGTCCTGTTCACGGCCGACGGCAAGCCCCTGCCGCCGGCGCCGACGAGGCCCTACGCCGTCGAGAAGTTCGTGCCCACGCCAGACGGCGAGCGGGCGCTGGTCGAGATCAAGGACGGCAAGAAGAAGCACCTGGAGCTCATCGATCTCAAGACTGGTGAGCTCTTGCGCGCGTTGACGCCGCCGGCAGAAGACGAGACCGACGCCATGGTCATCCTGGCGGACGGCAAGCATGCCATCACCGTGGATTGGTTTCGGGGCGCCCTGCACCGCTTCGACCTCGACACCGGAAAAGAAGAGTGGAAGGTGCCCGCGGCCAAGGCCATCTGGAAGCTCACGCTCAGCCACGACGAGCGTCTGGTGGCTGCATCACAGAGCGACGGCGGCATCTTCGTCTGGGACGTCGCAACCGGCGAGTTGATCCGCGACTTCGACACCGCCGTCCGCTCGCTCAGCGACCTGGCGCTCACCGACAACGACAGCAAGATGGTCGCGCTCACGCTCCGCCAGGGCGCCACCATCTGGGACCTCGTGGAAGGCACCATCACCCACGTGATTCCGCGCAAGCTCGACGGGTGGGCCGCCCTCACCGCCCAGCGCAAGGGCAGCGCCATCGTCATCTCCGCCGACGCCGAAGGCTTGCTCAACGTCTTCGACGCCAAGACCGGCGCGCTGACGCGGACCATCAAGTTCCCGGACGCGCGGGTCAAGGGCCTCGCCTTCTCACCAGACGAGAAGGTCCTCTTCTGCATCACCTGGAGCCGCAACGCCATCACCGCCCTCGACTTCGCCAGCGGCAAGGTCCTCGGGACCTGGTCGGAAGACACCTTCACCTCTCGCGCCGGCCCCGTGCTGGTGCCGCTCTCGCTCGACGACAAGCAGGTCGCGGTCAAGGTCTTCGCCGACAAGCATTGGGCCTTCTATGACCTGGCCACCTGGCAAAAGACGGGCGAGGTGCTGCGGGACGAGAAGGACAACGAGACGGTGCCGAAGGGCTTCTCTCCGCGCTCCTCACGACTGCCAGCAGAGGCCTCGTTCTACGACATGAACTACGACGGCGTGCGCAAGCGCGACATCGCCACCGGCGCCGAGCAGGCCTTCCTGCCGACCGACAAGCAGAACACCACGGCGCTGGCGGTGACGCTCGACGGGCGCTATCTCGTGACTGCCTCGGCCGACGGCCTCATCCGCTTCATCGAGACCAAGACCCACAAGCTGGTCGCGACGCTGGCCGCCGTCGGAGGCAAGGAGCCGCTGATCTACACTCCCGATGGGTATTACAAAGCCGCCAAGATCGGCCGCGGCGTGGCCTTCCGCGTCGGCCGCAAACCCTATCCCTTCGAATCATTCGATCTAAAGCTCAACCGACCAGACCTCGTCCTCGGGCGGCTCGGGCTCGCGCCACAAAGTAGAGTTGAAGTGCTCGCCAAGGCGCGCGCCAAGCGACTCAAGCGCATGGGTTACACCGAGGAGATGCTGGGCGATGAGTTCGTCCTGCCCGAGGTGGCGGTGGACAATCCCCCTGGCACCACCACCGCCGACAAGCAGCTCGCGCTCAAGGTCTCGGCAAGCGACCCGCGCTTCGAGCTGGATCGCCTCTTCGTCTCGGTCAACGGCGTCACGCTCGGTGGCAGCGCCGGCATCGACCTCAAGGCAAAGCACGCCAAGAAAGCCAAAGAGACGGTGGAGGTGGCGCTGACCGTCGGCGTCAATCATGTACAAGTCTCGGTACTCAATGCCCGCGGGATAGAGTCCGCGCGCCAGAGCTTCACCGTCCGCCGCGAGGGAACGGCGCCGCCGGCCAAGCGCTGGGTGGTCACCATCGGCGTCTCCAAATACAAAGACGCCGACAAGAACCTGAACTATGCGGCGAAGGACGCCAAGGACCTGGCCTCGGCGCTGGGCGCGCAGGGCCCGGTCTTTCCCGAGACCGAGCAGATCGTGTTGCTCGACGAGCAGGCCACCCGCTCCAACATCCAGGCGGTTCGCGAGCGCCTGCTGCACTCGAAGATCGAGGATCAGGTCATCGTCTTCTATGCCGGCCACGGCATCCTCGACGACAAGCTCGACTATTACCTCGCCACCAATGACATGAACTTCGAGAAGCCGGCGGACGCTGGCCTTCCCTATGAAGCGCTCGAGTCGCTGCTCGACGGCATCCCGGCGCGGCAGAAGATCCTGCTCATCGACGCCTGCCACTCGGGCGAGATCGATCGCGAGACGACGACGCTGGTCGCCTCCGTCAACACCAGCGACGGCGCCGTCAAGAACCGCGGCATCAAGAAGACCGCGGTCTCCAGCGGCGGCGTCGGCTTGCAAAGCTCGTTCGAGGCCATGCGCGCGCTCTTCGCCGACCTGCGTCGCAGCTCCGGCGCGGTGGTCATCTCCTCGGCCAGCGGCACCCAGTTCGCGCTGGAGTCATCGACCTGGCAGAACGGCGTCTTCACCTTCGCGCTGCTCGACGGCTTGAAGAACAAGCGCATCCCGGCGACCAGCGACGGCAAGGTGACCGTCTCCAAGCTGCGCGACTACGTCATCGACAAGGTGCAGATGCTGACGAGCGGCCAGCAGACGCCGACCGCGCGGCAGGAGCAGCTCGCCGACGACTTCGTCATCCAGTGACCGGGGCCGGGAAGGCATTGGCTGCCTGATTTTACTGGTGCCCCCAACAGGACTCGAACCTGTGGCCTACGGTTTAGGAAACCGTCGCTCTATCCACCTGAGCTATGAGGGCACGCTGGCGGTTGGTAGCAGCGGGGCCGCGCGCGGTCAAGGCTGCGCGCGCTCAATACGCCAGCAGCGCTTCGACGGGCGCGGCCAGCCGCTTGCGCCCGCGCAGGAACGCGAGCTCGATCGCGAAGAGGTAGCCGACCACGACGCCGCCCTGGCGCTCGACCAGCTGCGCCGCGGCCCAGGCCGTGCCGCCGGTGGCGAGCAGGTCGTCGACGACCAGCACGCGCTCGCCCTTCTTGACCGCGTCCACGTGGGCCTCCAGCGTGCCCGAGCCGTACTCCAAGTCGTACTGCACGCGGTCGGTCTTGTACGGCAGCTTGCCGAGCTTTCGGATGGGCGAGAACCCAAGGCCGAGCCGGTCGGCGAGCGCGGCGCCGAAGATGAATCCGCGCGACTCGATGCCGACGATGCGGTCTGGCGTCAGCTTGCGCGCCAGCGCCTCCAGGCCCGCGAGGGTCGCCTTGAAGGCCGCCGGGTCGCCGAGCAGCGGCGTGATGTCCTTGAAGACAATCCCCGGACGCGGAAAGTCAGGCACGTCGCGGACCAGCGCGCGGAGGCTCTCGAGCTCAGGGGCGTTCGCCATGGGCCGTCGGTAGCACGGGACGCCAGGGGCCTGCCTGAAAAAGGGCAAAAAAACAGCCGCCGGTCCCAAGGGGGGGGAGGGACCGACGGCCGGAGCCCCAAGCGTGAGCCCAGAGTTCGCGGATCTCCTTAGCAGCGCCGTGGCCGGTCCGCAAGGAAAGCTCGCGTCAGCGCAGATAGAGCATCGGGTCGCGGGGATGGGCGGCCACGCGCACCTCGAAGTGGAGGTGCGGGCCGGTGGCGGTGCCCGAGCGGCCGACGCGCGCGATGACGTCGCCGCGCGCGATGCGGTCGCCCACGCGCACCAGGTTCTTTTCGTTGTGGGCGTAGACGGTCACGAGGTCGCCCGGGTGGCCGAGCAGGATGAGGTTGCCGTAGCCGCGCTGGGTGCCGACGAAGAGCACCGTCCCGCCGTCGGCGGCGTGCACGGGCGTGCCCTGGGGCGCGGCCAGATCGATGCCGTCGTGCTGGTCGCGGGCGCGCGAGCCGAAGGGCGAAAAGAGGACCCCATCGACCGGCCAGGCGAGGGCGGCTTCCGGCTTTCGGCCTCTGGGTTCCGGTTTGGTCCGTGCCAACGCGACGCGGCGAGGCGGCGCAGCGCGAGGGGCTGACCGCCCAGGGCTGAGCGCGGCAGGCCCGGCAGCCGAGGGGATGAAGAGGCGCGCGCCGGCGCTCAGGTGGGCGGCGTCGGAGAGGCCGTTCTCGCGCACGAGCGCCGCGACCGAGACGTCGTAGGAGCGCGCGATTCGATAAAGCGTCTCGCCCGGCTTGACGATGTGAAACTTACCGGAGTGTTCGATCTGCGGTGAAGCCGCGCCGGCGCGGTGGGCGCAGCCGAGCGTGAAAACGAGGCAGCCGAGAACGGCGGCGAGCCGGGCGCCGATTATCGAATCCGCTCGAGCCCCGGCAGGTCCCACTTTGCGATCTCCTCCACCAACGCGCCCTGCGTCAGGTCCAGGTGCAGCGGGGTCACCGAGATGCGCCGCTCGTCGAACACCGCGTCGCAGTCGCTGCCCGGGACGTTCTCGTGCGCCTGCTCGTCCCCCCCGATCCAGTAATACTCGCGGCCCCGCGGGTCCACTTTCTGGACGACCGTCGCGGCAAACGCGCGCCGCCCGATGCGGGTGATCGACGCCCCGCGCGGCTCGCCGCCAGGCACATTCACATTCAGCAGCGTGCCCAAAGGCAGCGGCCGCTGTCCCATCTGCTCCGCGAGCGAATGCGCGAAGGCGGCCGCGTGCGAGTAGTCCCAGGGCTTGCGCGCCAGGCTGATGGCAAAGGCGGGGATGCCGAGCACCACGCCTTCCATCGCCGCCGAGACGGTGCCCGAGTAGAGGACGTCCTGCGCCAGGTTCGCGCCTCGATTGATGCCGCTCGCCACCAGCGCGGGCGGCGCGCCCTTCATCAAGTGGTTGACCGCCAGGTAGACGGCGTCGGTCGGCGTGCCGTCCACAGCGTAGCGCCGGATCTCGCCGCGCGGACCCCAGGCCTCGCGCTCCTCGATGCGGAGCGGCCGGTGCAGCGAAATCGAGTGGCTGGTGGCGCTCTGCTCGCGGTCGGGCGCGCAGACGAAGATCTCGCCGAGCGGCAGGAGCGCCTCGGCGAGCGCGCGCAGGCCGGCCGCCTCGACGCCGTCATCATTGGAGACGAGGATGCGCACCGGGCCGCCTTACTTCGCGGCGTGCGCTGCCTGGAACTCCTCGTGGAGCGCCTTGACGCGGTCGAAGATCTCCGCCGGCACCACCTTGCCGCGGATGACCTTGTAGGCCTTGTGCGCGGCGTCCACCCACTCCTGCCGGTTGGCGGGCTCCACCACCGTCAGCCCCTTGTCCTTCATCTGCTTGAGCGCGTCGTCATTCATGGTGCGCACGGCGGCCGAGGTCTTCTGGCCATACTCGGTCGCGATGGCGAGCAGCTTGGTCCGCGTCTCGGCGTCGATCTTCTCCCAGGCGTCCTTGCGCACCACCGTCGCGCCGGTGAGGTAGCCCCAGTTGAGGTTCAGCATGTACTTCGCCTTCTCGTACAGGCCGGTGCCGAGCACGTAGAGCGGCGGGTCGGTGAGGATGTTGATCATCCCCGTCTGCAGCGAGGGCACGATGTCGGTCGAGGAGATCACGACCGGGGTGAACCCGATGCTCTTCCACGCCTCGGCCACGCTCGGGTCGCCTTCCCAAGTGAAGATCTTGCCCGCGGCCATCTCGCCGGGCGTCTTGTACGGCTTGGTCGAGAAGAAGCGCGCGAAGCCGACCTCGCCCCACTGGATGGCGACGTAGCCCTTGGCGGCCAGCGAGGCCTCGAGGTCGGGCTGCAGCTTGGCCTGGATGAAGTCGTACTCCTCGACCGAGTCGACCATCATCGGCACATCGACGGCCTGCGGCTCGGGCGTGATCTCGTGCAGCCCGATGGTGGTCAAGGACCCGGCCTGCAGCTGGTTGACGTTCATCTTCCGGACCATGTCGCCTTCGTTGCCGAAGACGCCGCCCGCGTAGATCTTCAGCTTCACCTTCCCGCCGGAGGCCTCGGACCACTTCTCGCCCATCTCGTGGAGGAGCTGGTCCCAGGTGGACCCGACCGGCGCGAGCGTGCCGAGCTTGATCTTGATGTCCGCCCGCGCGCCGAAGGGAGCGGCGAAGAGCAGTGCGGCGAGGGCGAGAGCGTTCTTGGAATTGGTCATTTGAGTCCTGGTGGTATCCCCTACTACGGGACTACTCGGGGAAGAGATCGCTCACAGTGGAAAGCAGGAAGCTGGCCCGCCGCTGGGCGAGCAGGTTGGCGAGCCGGTCCTCGCGCGCCTTCGGGTCGTTGGCGTCGAACGCCAGCACTTCCTTGAGCTGCTGCTGGAAGCCGGCCTTGTCGCGCGCGGGGGCGAGCAGGTTCTCTGCGCGTGAAACGAACACCGACAAGCGCCGCCCTTCCGAGAGCTGCAGCGCGCGGTCGAAGTGCTTCTGCAGCTCGGGGGGCGGCGTCCTGCCCGAGCCGAGCGCCAGCGAAAACTCGTGCAGCGCGCCCCGGTCCCAGCTCTCGTCGAGCTCGAGCGCGCGCGCCAGCATCGCCTGCAGCGAGGGCAGGTCCCCCACCAGCGCCACGTTGCCCTTGTTGAGCGAGAGCGCGGCCGCCCAAGGGACGAGCGTCCAATACAAGAGCGGCACGTCGTCCTTCTCGAGCCTCGCCAGGGCCGCGGTGCGCTCGGTCCCGCGGAGCTGAGCTTCCGTCACGCCGCGCGCGATGTGCAGCCCCTGCAGGCCATAGTCGCGGGCCCGCAGGTAGAGCCTGGTGGCGCGCGCGAAGATGGGCTTTGCCTTCGAGGGCTCGCTCTCGGCGAGCGGCTCGCCGTCGGCCTGCACGAACGCGTAGCCGTACTGGGTGAAGCCGCGCGCCAAGGCCAGGCGCAGGCCGGCGTGATCGGGCAGCTCGAGCGCCAGGCCCTCCATGGTCTTGAGGCCGAAGGGCACCGCCGCGCGGACCAGCTCGGGGTCGTCATCGCGGCCGTAGGCGCCGCCGCTGCCGGACACCGCGTCGGCGGCCGAGTTGAGGGCGATGCGCTTGAAGCAGCCGGTCAGCGCGAGGCAGAGGGCGAATGTCAGGAAGGGGCGCAAGGTGGCGGGGAGTGATAATGACTGCCGCTGCAGAGGTCAATGGCCCTGGAGGGCTCGTGCTCGAGGTCGAGTCTCCCGCAGCACACGGTAGCGTCGCCGCAGCACACGATCCAACATCGGGCCAAAGGGGCACGCGCGTCGAGGCGTGGGCCGTGGTCGTCATCATCGTCGCCATGATCACGCTGCCGACGATCGAGTCGATCGTGCGGCGGTTCGGCGGCGCGCTTCCGGGCTCCGCCGTCTACGTCCAGCACCTGACGCTTTGGGTGGGCTTCATCGGCGCCCTGCTCGCCACAGCCTCCGAGAAGCACCTCGCGCTCTCCACGCTCGACATGCTGCCCAAGGGCCGCGCGCGAGTCTGGGCCATGGCGTACGGCCACCTGGTCTCGGCGTTCGTCTGCGCGCTCCTCGCCTACGCCTCGCTCAAGATGGTGGTCGCGGACACCTCGCGCCACGACACGCTCGCGGGCGGCCTGCCCGAGTGGTGGACGGAAGTGATCATGCCGGTCGGCCTGCTGGTCATGGCCATCCGCTTCGCCTGGCGCAGCCCGGGCGGCCTGCTCTCGCGCGTCCTCACCCTGGTTCCCGTCGCCCTGATCGCGGTGCTCGCGGGGCTCGATGTCTTCCACGTCCTCGGCCCCGAGGCCGGCGTCGCCTTCGTCACCGCGCACACCAAGCTCTTCACCTTGCCGGGCGCCGTGCTGCTGACGGCCGCGTTCCTCCTCGGCGCGCCGGTCTTCGTGGTGATGGCGGGCTTCGCCCTGCTCTTCTTCTTCATCTCGGGAACGCCCATCGCCTCGGTCCCGACGGAGACCTTTCGCCTCGTCGCCTCGCCCACGCTGCCCGCGATTCCGCTCCTCACCACCGCGGGCTACGTGCTGGCCGAGGGCGGCGCCTCCAAGCGCCTGGTGCGCGCCGCGCAGTCGCTCTTCGGCTGGATGCCCGGCGGCCTCGCCGTGGTCGCCGTCTTCGTCTGCGCCATCTTCACGACCTTCACCGGCGCGAGCGGCGTGACCATTTTGGCCCTGGGCGGGTTGATCTTGCCAGCCATGGTCCGCGAGGGCTACCCCGAGGGCTTCTCGCTGGGCCTCGTCACCGCCTCGGGATCGCTCGGGCTGCTCTTCCCGCCTTCGCTCCCCGTCATCCTCTACGGCGTGGTCGCGGGCGTGGCCATCGATCGCCTCTACATCGGCGGCCTGGTGCCGGGCATCCTCATGATCGTGCTCGTGGCCGCGTACGGCGTCGTGGTCGGCATCCGCAAGAAGGTGCCGCGCCCTCCGTTCAATCGCAAAGAGGCGCTGGAGGCCACGTGGGGCGCGAAGTGGGACCTGGGCCTGCCGCTGCTGATCATCGTCTCGGTCGCGAGCGGCTTCTCGACGATCGTGGAGAGCGCGGCCATCGGCGCCTTCTACGCCATCGTCGTCGAGCTGGCGGTCTTCCGCGACATCCACCCGTTCCGCGACTTGCCCCGGGTGCTCGAGCACGCGGCCACGCTCGTCGGCAGCGTCGTCATCCTGCTCGGCGTGGCGCTCGGCCTGACGAGCTACCTCGTGGACGCAGAGATCCCGACCCAGCTCCTCGCCTGGGTCCAGGCCCATATCCACCACCAGTGGGAGTTCCTCCTCGCGCTCAACGTCATCTTGCTGGTGCTGGGCAGCGTGCTCGAGATCTACTCGGCCATCGTGGTGCTGGCGCCGCTGGTCGCCCCGCTCGGCAAGGCCTTCGGCGTCGACCCGATCCACCTCGGCGTCGTCTTCCTCGCCAACTTGGAGCTGGGCTTCCTCTTCCCGCCGATGGGCCTGAACCTCTTTTTATCGGCGAGCCGTTTCCAAAAGCCACTGCCGTTGCTTTATCGAAAGGCCTTCCCGTTCCTGGTGATCATGAGCATCGGCGTCCTATTGGTGACCTATATCGAGCCAATCACCACCGGCGTCGTCCACCTCGTCAAGGGCGGCTGACCTCAACGGCGCTCCACGCTCTTCTTTTCGCAATTCAAGATCGAGAGTCACTGCTTGCCGAGCAGCGTCCCTCATAGGCCGTAGGGAGCCGCGGGGTCGCGTCGGCTTTTGGGTGCCGCCGGCAAGGGTAGCAACTCTCGCCAAGCAACAGGCGCGGGCCCCGGTGCCGACGCGACCCCGCGGCTCCCGGAAGGCCGGTGCTCAGCCCCGCTGCTCGAGGGGCACGTAGTGGTTCTCGGTCGGCCCGACATAGACCTGGCGCGGCCTGCCAATCTTGGTCGCCGGCGACTCGATCATTTCCTTCCAGTGCGCGATCCAGCCCGGGAGCCGCCCGAGCGCGAACATGACCGTGAACATGCCGGTCGGGATCCCGAGCGCGCGGTAGATGATGCCCGAATAGAAGTCGACGTTCGGGTACAGCTTGCGCTCGACGAAGTACGGATCCTTGAGCGCCGCCTCTTCGAGCTCCTTGGCGAGGTCGAGCATCGGGTCCTTGATGCCGAGCTTGGCGAGCAGCTCGTCGCACGCCTTCTTGATGATCTTGGCGCGCGGATCGAAGTTCTTGTAGACGCGGTGGCCAAAGCCCATCAGCTTGACGCCGCTCTTCTTGTCCTTCACCTGCTCGATGAACTGCGCCGCCGTCTGCCCGCGCTGGCGGATGTCGGTCAGCATCTCGACCACCTCCTGGTTGGCGCCGCCGTGCAGCGGGCCCCAGAGCGCGCAGATGCCGGCGCTGATCGAGGCGAACAGGTTGGTCTGCGCCGAGCCGACCAGGCGCACCGTGCTGGTCGAGCAGTTCTGCTCGTGATCGGCGTGGAGGATGAGCAGGAGGTTGAGCGCCCGCACCGCGACCGGGTCGGTCTTGTAGTCCTCGGCCGGCACCGCGAACATCATCTGCATGAAGTTGGCGCAGTAATCGAGGTTGTTGCGCGGCTGCATGAAGGGGTGGCCGATCGACTTCTTGTACGAGAACGCCGCGATGGTCGCGAGCTTGGAGATGAGCCGCGCGATGGTGATGTCGCGGTACTCGTCCGACTTGGCGTTCAGGGCATACGGATAGAACGACGAGAGCGAGGTGACCATCGACGAGAGGATGGCCATGGGATGCGCCGTCATCGGGTAGCCGTCGAAGAAGCGCTTCATGTCCTCGTGGATCATCGAGTGGCGCGTGAGCAAGAGCTCCCACTTGGTCAGCTCGGCGCGCGTCGGCAGGTTGCCGTAGATGAGCAGGTACGCGACCTCGGTGAAGGTGGACTTCTCGCCCAGCTCCTCGATGGGGATGCCGCGGTAGCGGAGGATGCCCTTCTCGCCGTCGAGGAAGGTGATCGAGCTCTCGACCGACGCCGTGTTCATGAACGCCGGGTCGAGCGTCACATAGCCCGTCTTGGCGCGCAGGTTGGCGATGTCGATCGCTTTTTCGTTCTCGCTGCCGGTGATCACAGGCAGCTCTAGGGACTCTTTGCCAACCTGGAGCTTCGCGGTCTCGCCCACGGTGTCTCTCCTCGTTCGCGCTTGACCAGAGGATAATTGGACGCAGCGCGACACGCTCTCTCGCCCGCGCGCGGCCCGTAGTCAAGTCTCTCGGATGCCCTTGGTCGCCAGCTCGCGCAGGAGCGACGAGAGCTCCCGGGGCGAGGCGCAGGTGAAGTCGGGCCTCGCCGCGCGCAGCTCCCGCTCGGCGTGCAGGCCCCAGCTCACCGCGCAGACAGGCACCCCAGCCGCCCGGCCGGTCGCGACGTCGATTGTCGTGTCCCCAACGAGCAGGGCATCTTCGGGCGGGACGCCCAGCTTCTTGCAGAGCGCCAGCAGGCCCTTGGGGCTGGGCTTGCGCTCGGCTTCATCGCCGCCGATCACCTCTTGCACGGCAGACGCGACGCCGAGGCCCTGGAGGATCTTCCGGGCGAGCACGCCGGGCTTGTTGGTGAGCACCGCCCGCAGCGGCGGCGGCTCTTGCAACAGCGTTGCAATACCGTCGTAGAGCCGGGTGGTGGCCAGCAGCCGGTCTCCGTAGAGCGCGAACCAGCGCGGCATCAGCTCCAGCGTGCGCGACTCGAGCCCCTTGGACGCCGCCGCCAATGAGCGCGACACCAGCCGCCCGGCGCCCTCCCCGATGAAGGCCGCGATGGTCTCTTTCGGCAGCGGCCGCAAGGAGAGCTCGAGCAGCAGCGCGTTGACCGAGTCGACCAGGTCCTGCGTCGAGTCGATGAGCGTCCCGTCCAGATCGTAGATGACCGCGCGGAGCATGGGCGCATCTTAAACCGGGCGCGCCTGCCGCGTCGGGATGCCGTGGTATTCCACCTCGCGCCCGGAGGCCAAATGATCGCTGCACTGCTCGCCGCGCTGCTCGCCGCACCCGCCCCGCGACCCTTCACCCCAGAAGAGCTGCTCCAGACCCATCGGCTCGACGACGTGCAGCTCTCGCCCGACGGCAAGCGCGTGGCCTTCTCGGTGCGGCAGAAGAACCTGGCCGACAATCGCGACTCGCGCGACGTCTGGATGCTGGAGCTGCCGGGCGGCGCGCCGCGGGCCTTCACCCGCGACGGGCACAGCGACCACCCGCGCTTCTCGCCCGACGGCAAGAGCCTGCTGGTGGTCAGCGAGCGCGGCGGCGAGAGCCAGCTGCACCTCTTTGATCTCGAGGGCGGCGGCGATGGCAAGCGGCTCACCAGCGCGCACGGCGGCGCCGCCGAGGGCGTCTTCTCGCCCGATGGAAGGCTCATCGCCTTCACCGCCGAGGTGAACCCCGCCTGCGCCGGCTCGTTCGCCGAGGTGGACGCGTGCACCAAGAAGCACGCCGAAGATCGCGCCAAGAACAAGCTGCGCGCGCACCTCACCGACAAGCTGCTCTATCGCCACTGGAACGAGTGGCGCGAGCTGAAGCGCACCCACGTCTTCGTCATGGCGGCCGACGGCGAAGGCCCGCGCGACCTCACGCCGGGCGACGGCGACTGGCCGACCTTCAGGCTCGGCGGCGCGGGCGATCTGTCGTTCAGCCGCGACAGCAAGACCATCTTCGTCTCGCACAAGCGGCCGGCCGGCGAGGCCTGGCACACCAACAGCGACCTCTTCGCCCTGCCCGTCTCCGGCGGAGCGCCACGGCCGCTGACCGACAACCCGGGCGACGACTTCGGGCCGGTTCCTTCACCGGACGGCAAGTGGCTCGCGTACCGCGCCCAGGCCCGCGACGGCTTCGAGGCCGACCAGACAAAGCTGCGGCTCCTCGAGCTGGCCAGCGGGCGCATCGTGCCGATGGCCGAGCTTCCCGACGACGCCGGCAGCGTCCGCTGGAAGGCCGACTCGTCGGGCCTGGTGGTGGAGATGCAGCGCGCTGGCCGCGTCTACTTGAGCGACGTCTCGCTCGACGGGCGCGTGGCCACGTTCTCGGATTCGGCGGCGACCGGCGACTTCGCGCTCGCCCCCGACGGCGCGGCCATTGCGGTCGTGAGCGCGATCAACCGACCGCCCGAGCTCTATCGGATCCCGGCCGGCAGCGGCGCGCCGCAGCAGCTGACGCGCTTGAACGCCGAGCAATACTCAGGGCTCGACCTCGGGCCTGCCGCCGAGGAGCAGTGGGTCAAGAGCAGCGACGGCGCGCGCGTCCACTCGTTCATCGTCAAGCCGCCGATGAAGCGCGGCGACAAGCTCCCGCTGCTCGTGCTGGTGCACGGCGGCCCGCAAGGCGCCTGGGAGGATCAGTTCAGCATGCGCTGGAACGCCGCCGCGTTTGCCGCCCGCGGCTACATCGTGCTCTTGCCCAACCAGCGCGGCTCGACCGGCTACGGCGAGCAGTTCAAGGAGCAGATCTCGCAGGACTGGGGCGGCCTCGCCTATGAGGACGTGATGCGCTCGGTGGACGCGGCGGAGAAGCGCCCCGACGTGCAGCCCGGCCACACCTGCGCAGCCGGCGCTTCTTATGGCGGGTACTTGATCAACTGGATCGCCGGACACACGGAGCGCTTCCAGTGCCTCGTCAGCCACGCGGGCGTCTTTGATCTGGTCAGCGAATATGGCTCCACCGAGGAGCTCTGGTTCCCCGAGTGGGAGTTCGGCGGCCCTTATTGGGAGAAGCCCGACGCTTATCGCAAGTGGAGCCCCAGCTCTTATGTGCAGCACTTCAAGACGCCAACTCTAGTGACAATGGGGGAGCTCGACTATCGGGTTCCTATCGAGCAGCCGCTCGGGATGTTTTCGGCGCTGCAGCGGCGCGGGGTAGAGAGCCGGCTGCTCGATTTCCCCGACGAGGGGCATTGGATCAACAAGCCGCGCAATAGCCAGCTTTGGTATCGGACGGTGCTCGATTGGATCGACACTCACGCGAAGCGAACGCGGAGTCCGTAGTGACCGATGGCGACCAGTCCTTGCGGTCCTGGTCGCCATCGATCGATTGCCACGACACTAGACTGTCCGAGTGCGGTTCCCCATGAGGAAGTGGGCAATCACCATGATGACGCCGACGACCAGCGCAGCATGGATGAAGCCCGCGGTGACGTGGAAAGCGAGACCGGCAAGCCAGGCCACGATCAGGACGAGACCGATGATTGCGAGCATGTGAACCTCCTGGGCGGTATCATTTGTACGGCGCCGACAGCGCGCTAGTCCTGAATCCGCGCGACGTTGCGCGCGGGATCAGGACAGTTCGCGTCGGCGAATATGCCGGCGGCTTCCTAGTACCGCGCGTTACTGACAGCCAACTCAATCAATCTCAATCGCTCGCTTGCCTGGCCGGACCTCGCCGTGGGTGGCTTCATCGGACCTTCGCAGCTCGACGCGGGCGGCGGCGAGCTCGCCTTCCAACCGCGAGATGTCTGCGCGCAAGGACACCACCACTTCGCTCTGCCGCCGGCGGCGATCCTCCTCGGCGCGGGCGACCTGCCGGCGCGCCGCCTCGAGGTCATTGTCGAGGCCCTCGATGCGGCGCAAGAGCTGCTCGCTGCGCGCCTGGGCTGCGGCCAGCCGGCCCGCCAGCTCCTCCGCGCTGCCGCCGCCCGCGCCGCCAGTCGCGCTCCCAGGGCGGAAGACGAGCAGCCGCTCATCCGAGTCTTCCCACGGCGTCACGCCGCACGAGACGCAGGCGCTGTCCACCACCAGCCGGACATCGGCGTGCGGCTCGGTGATGTTCACGCGCAGCACCAGCTCGCCGGCGCAGCGCGGGCAGCGGGTCTTGCGCAGCTCGAAGTGAAGCTCAGTCACGAGTGCAGTCTAACGCGGCAAGAGCAACTAGAGCACCGAACGGTTTGGTTCCCGTCGGATAGCCGCGGGTTGCAAGAGCGCAACCCGCTCGGCCGATTCGCTGCGCGTCGCCGCGTCTCTCCTCGTTGCCGTACAGAAAGGACGGCGCCTCGTCGTTCCTTGCGCTGCTTGCGACTCGGCCGCTCTCCTCGGTCCACCAAACCGATCGGTGCTCTATAGCCTAGGGCGTGTCCGCAAACTCCGGACCGAGGATCGACCCGCATGAGGCACCGGTGTAAAACGAGCCGCCATGGAGCCAAACGGTATTCGCGCGGCGTTGATCGAGGCCGGTGTTGCACCGACGAAGGAGATGATGAAGAGCATCGCCGCGCTGGGAGAGGCGGCGATCGGACCACTCCTCGAGGTCGCGACCGATCGCGGGCTGTGGTCGGAGGACTCGCCCGGCGCGGGTGAAGCTTCTACGAGCGCGATCAGCCTGCTCGGGGACTTGCGCGCGCCCGCGGCGGTCGAGCCCCTCCTCGGCGTCCTCGCCGAGACCGAGCCGGTCGAGATCCTGCACGATCGGACCCTGCTGGCCCTCGAGCACATCGGCGCGCCCACGCTTGAGCCGGCGCTCCGGGCGCTGGCGGCGATCCCGGCCATTGATTCCGACCGCCGCGACGAGCTCGTGGGCATTGTCGCCGCGCTGGGCGTGCACGACGATCGGGTCCTGGCGCTGCTGCTGGAAATGCTGGGCCGCGATCCGGACCAGGCCGCGATGCACCTCGCGAGGTATGGCGATCCGCGCGCCCTGCCACACCTCCTGGAGGCTCTGGATCGCCACGCTGTCGCCGTGGACCGAATCGGCCGCGACAGTGCCCTCATCGAGCTGGTCGAGGCGGTGGAGGCGCTCGGCGGCACGCTCGGTCCCGCGCAAGCCGCCAAGGTCGGCGAGTTCGGCCGGCTGCGCGAGCAATGGGCGTTGCCGGCAGGGGAAGAGGACGGCGAAAGTTTGGACGACGCCGCCGACGACGACGACGAGAGTGTCAGGGTGCCGATCCTGCGCGTCGAGCGGCCCGGTCGCAATCACCACTGCTGGTGCGGCAGCGGGAAGAAGTACAAGAAATGTCATCTCGACGCGGACGAGGCCGCCGAGGGCAGCGCCGACGACTTCACCAACAGCTGCGACTTTGCACCGGAGGCCAGCGAGTGGCTGGCGCTCGACGAGGGCGAGCGGATCGGGGTCTGCCTGCGGGCCCACGTGCCGCTTCCGGACGGGCACCCGCTGCCCGGGAATCTGCGCTTGCACGCGCTCGTGCACGCGGTGGTCGAGACGCAGCTCGCGATGGACGACCCGCCGGCCATGGGCAGGGCCCTCGACCGTCTCGTTACCAAGGGTTTGGATCGGCATGAAGCGACCCACGCGCTCGGCGCCGTGCTGGCGAAACATCTCTTCCCGGTTCTGAAAGGAGCGACCGCCGTCGACGGGGAGAGCTATGCTCGCGCGCTCGACGCGCTCACCGGCGAAGCTCCCTTCGCCGAGACGTAGGCGGCGGCAAAGAGGGTGGCGGCTGACGGGTCGCCTCGAGTCCAGCGCGCCCCCGCGGAGGTAGCTCGCAGCGCAAGATCATCGGTGCTCTAGAGCACCACCGTGCGGCGACCTTCGACGAGGATTCGCTTCTCGAGGTGGGCCCGCACCGCGCGCGCGAGCACCACCCGCTCGACGTCGCGGCCGACGCGGACCAGCTCCTCCGGACCAAGCTGGTGGCTGACGCGCGCCACGTCCTGCTCGATGATCGGCCCCTGGTCGAGGTCCTTGGTGACGTAGTGCGCGGTGGCGCCGATGATCTTCACGCCGCGCTCGTAGGCCTGGTGGTAGGGGCGCGCGCCCTGGAACGCCGGCAAGAAGCCGTGGTGGATGTTGATGGCCGTGGGCGCGGCCGAGAGGAACTCCTCGCTGAGCACCTGCATGTAGCGCGCGAGGACGACCAGCGCGATGTGGTGCTTCTTCAAGAGCGCGACCACCTGGCGCTCCTGCTCCGCGCGCGCCTCGGGCGAGACCGGCAGCGCGTAGAAGGGAATGCGGAAGCTCTCGGCCACCGGCTCCAGGTCCGTGCGGTTGGAGATGATGAGCGGCACCTCGCAGCGCAGCTCGCCCATCTTCTGGCGCAGGAGCAGGTCGTAGAGGCAGGCCGGATCCTTGGTGACGAGCACCGCGATCTTCGGGAGCACGTCGCTGTAGCCAACCGACCAGTCCGCCGAGAGGGAGGTGCAGAGCTCGCCGAACGAGGCCTCGAGCGCGCGCCGCGTGGCCGAGCCGCCCAGCCGCGCTTGCGCCTTGGCCGACCCGAGCTTTTCGAGATCGATGACGAGGCGCATGTAGAAGCGGCCGCCGGAAGAGGCGAGCAGATCGCTGTGCGTCGAGGACTCGACGATGTTGAGCCCGACTTCGTAGAAAAATCCGGACAGCCGCGCGACCAGGCCCGGCTGGTCGGGCGCCGCCAACAAGAAGGTCGCTTTCGCCGTCTCTGCCATTCCGGTTCCGATATCATGCGGCGATGGCAAATCCGCTCCTCAGCGACCGCAACGTCGAGTTCATGCTGTACGAGGTGCAAAAGGCGGCAGAGCTGTGCACGCTGCCGTACTTTTCCGACCACTCGCGCGAGACGTTCGATCTCTATCTGCAGAGCTGCCGGAAGCTCGCGCGCGAGGTGATGTGGCCCGCCTTCAAGCCCATGGACGAGGTGACTCCCAGGCTGGAGAACGGCCAGGTCCTGGTGCACCCGGCGATGCGCGAGATCTGGCCGCGGATGATCGAGGTTGGCCTCGTGACGGCCACCCGGCCCGTCGAGGTCGGCGGGCAGCAGATGCCGGCCACCGTCGCGACCTTTGCGTCTGCCTACGCGATGGCGGCCAACTGCGCGGCCTCGGCCTACGCGGGCCTGACGCTGGGCGCGGCGCACCTGATCGAAGCGTTTGGCAGCGAGCGGCTCAAGCAGGAGTTCATGCCGAGGATGTACTCGGGAGAGTGGACCGGCACCATGGCGCTCACCGAGCCGCACGCGGGCTCGAGCCTGGCCGACGTGAAGACGCGCGCGCGGCCCACGGCAGACGGGCACTACCTGCTCGAGGGCAACAAGGTCTTCATCTCCGGCGGCGACCAGGACCTGACGGCGAACATCGTCCACCTCGCGCTCGGCCGGATCGAAGGCGCGCCCGCCGGGATCAAGGGCGTCTCGCTCTTTTGCATCCCGAAGAAGCGATTCGACAACGGCGCTCTGATCGACAACGACTGCACCACGGCCGGCGTCTTCCACAAGATGGGCTGGAAGGGGCTGCCGTCCATCGCGCTCAACTTCGGCGAGCGGGGCGACTGCCACGGCTGGCTGGTGGGCGAGCCGAACCGCGGCATCAACTACATGTTCCAGATGATGAACGAGGCGCGGCTGATGGTCGGCCTCAACGGCGTGGCGACGGCGTCCGCGGCCTACTTCGAATCCCTGGAATATGCGCGCACGCGGCCGCAAGGGAGGCCGCTCGAGTCGCGCGACGCGGCCTCGCCGCAGGTGCCGATCATCGAGCACGCCGACGTGCGGCGCATGCTGCTCAGGCAGAAGGCGATCGTCGAAGGAGGCCTGGGCTTGATCGCGACGGCGGCGCGCTGCCACGACCTGGCGCTGCACTCGGAGGATCAGGACGAGCGCCACCGCGCGCGCCTCTTGCTCGATCTGCTGACGCCGGTGGCGAAGTCGTTTCCCGCCGAGAAGGGATTCGAGGCGAACGCGCTCGCGGTGCAGATCCACGGCGGCTACGGCTACACCAGCGAATACCTGCCCGAGGCGTGGCTGCGCGACCAGAAGCTCAACACGCTGCACGAGGGAACGACCGGGATCCAGAGCATGGACCTGCTCGGCCGCAAAGTCGTCGCCGAGGGCGGCAAGGCGCTGCTCGCGCTCAGCGAAGAGATGCGGGGCACGCTCAAGCGCGCGCACGACGCGGGCATCGACGCCGCCTGGACCAACGCGGTCGCGCAGGCGATGCAGGGCGTGGGCGAATTGACCTTGCACCTCGGGCAGCTTGGCCTCTCGGGCGACCGCGAGGCGATGCTCCTGCACTCGGCCGACTTCCTCGACCTCTTCTCGACGGTGCTCGTCTCCTGGCAGTGGCTCGAGCAGGCCGCCGCGGCGCGCGAGGGCCTGCAGCGCGAGGGCGAACAGGGCCCCTCCGCCGACTTCTATCGAGGGAAGATCCAGGCGGCGCAATATTGGATCAAGACCGAGCTGCCGCGCGCGGCGCCGCTGGCGGCGCTCTGCCAGAGCGGCGAGGACTCGTACGCCAAGGTTCGCGCCGAGTGGCTCTGACGAAGCTGGCGGCGCTGGCGCTGCTCGTGCCTTGCGCCGCGCTGGCCCACGGCGGCGAGGCCGTGCGCACGCTGCGGCTGCAGCGCGGGCCCGCTGGGTTCGAGGCGCTCTTGACCATCAGCGTGCCTCCCGGCGTGGAGGCGCAGACGCTGCTCGCGCCGGCCGGCCTCGTTCCCGGCGAGGAGCCCGGGCAGCCGGTCGCGGAGCTCCTCGGCAAGCGCGCGGCCGCGCTGGGCCTGCGCGGGCTGCATTTGTCGATCGGGGCGGACGAGCGGTCGCTGCGCCCGCTCACGGTGGAGGCGGAGGAGACGAAGGCGCGCAAGACGCAGGCGGGCGGCGTCGAGGGCGTCGCGATCCTGCGCTTCTCCGGCGCGCTCCCCCCTGGCGCGGCGGTGCTGGAGCTCGACGCGCCGAGCGGCCCCACCGTGCGCGCCACGCTCGCGGCGCCCGCGGGCTTCGCGCTTGGGCTGCTCGCCGGCGTCGGCCGCGCGGCAGCAGGCGGGCTTGCGCTTCGGCCTCGCCCGGGAAGGCCTTGCCGTGTGCAGATCTCGCCTGCCGTCGAGTCGAATTCGCCGCGCTGAGCGCCCGCGTTGCGCTATGCTGACGCGTGGCCCTCTTCTCCAAACGCCTTCCGCACGTCATCACCCGCAAGGATCTGGCGCTGATCGTCGCGCCGACCTATGCGAAGTCCGCCCAGGTCGACTTCGACGAGGCGCACGAGCGCATGGAGCGCGTCGTCGGCAGCCCGCGCATCGTCGATGAGCTCTACGCCGGCCTCTCGGCTGCCATGCTCGCCCGCAAGGGTCCGCGCACCAATGACGACGAGCTGATGGACAACCTCTCGGCCGGCGTGCAGAAGCGTCGCGCGCGGGTCAAGCCGGCCGAGCTGACGCCTCCGCTCGCGGCCGCGATGGTGCTGCTCAACCTCGAGCTCGGGTATGCGCCCGAGATGATGCGCGGCGCGCTCGAGAGCGAAAAAGGCCGCGAGCTGCTCGACGAGGGCCTGCAGGCGCTCGGCGCACATTTATTGAAGGAGCTGATCAAGTGAGCTTTGCTGAGCTGGGTCTTGGGGCGCGCAGTCTGGCCGCGCTCGATCGTGCAGGGTTCGAGGCGCCGACGCCGATTCAATCGCGCGCCATTCCGCCGGCGCTGCAAGGCAAGGACGTGATCGGCTGCGCCGCCACGGGCACCGGCAAGACCGCGGCGTTCCTCTTGCCCATCCTCGAGCGGCTGGCGGCGCCGCCGGTTCCTGGACAGCCCATCAAGCGAGGCACACGGGCGCTGGTGCTCGCCCCCACGCGCGAGCTCGCGCTGCAGATCGGCGCCGAGGCGCAGCGCTTCGGCACCCACGGCAAGGAGCACGCGGTGCGCTCCGCCGTGGTCATCGGCGGGGTCGGAATGGGCCCGCAGTCGGACGCGTTTCGCATGGGCGTCGAGCTGATCATCGCCACGCCGGGCCGCTTGAACGACCACCTCGATCGCCGCACGGCCAAGCTGGACGCGGTCGAGATCCTCGTCCTCGACGAAGCCGACCGCATGCTCGACATGGGGTTCAAGCCGCAGCTCGACCGCATCTTGCTCAAGGTCCCGATGAAGCGGCAGACGCTGCTCTTCTCGGCCACCATGGCGGGCGAGGTCGCCACCTTCGCGGCGCGCCACCTGAAAGATCCGGTGCGGGTCGAAGTCGCTCGCAGCGGCGCCACGGCCGAGCGCGCGACGCAGCAGGTGTTCCTCGTCGGGCAGGAAGAGAAGCTCGCCCTGCTCCTCTCGATCCTGGGCGAGGACGAGCTCTCGACGCTGGTCTTCACGCGCACCAAGCGGCGGGCCGATCGGGTCGCCAAGGCGCTCGCCAAGGCCGGGCACAAAGTGAGCGTGATCCACGCCGACCGCTCCCAGGGCCAGCGGCGCGCCGCGCTCGAGGGCTTCAAGGACGGCACGCACCGCGTCCTGGTCGCGACCGACATCGCGGCCCGCGGCATCGACGTGGCCGACATCGGGCACGTCATCAACTTCGATCTGCCCCACGTGCCCGAAGACTACGTGCACCGCATCGGCCGCACCGCCCGCGCTGAGGCCAGCGGCCGCGCCTCCAGCTTCGCCTCGCCCGACGAGCACGACCTGCTCCGCGGCATCGAGAAGCTCACCCGCAAGACGGTCGACCGCGCCCCCGTCCCGCGCGGCACCGACATCTTCCAGAACAACGTCGCCGAGCACGGCGCGCCGCCGGAGAACCGCCCCCAGCGCGGCCGCGGGCCAAAGCGGCAGGGCGCGCGCCGCACCGCGGGCACCTCGCGCGGGACGCACCAGGGCCAGGCCGTCTCGGCGCCGACGGGCCGGTCGCTCGGCTCCTGGAAGCCTCGGCGCAAGTAGTTCAAGCCCAGACTGCTAGCGGGGGGGCTTGGCTGCGCTGCGTGCCGCGGGACCAAGCGGAAGCTTCTGGCGCAGCTCGGCCAGGATCGACTCCTGCTTGAGGCGGCCGAGGTACCAGTCGGTCGGGTGCAAGAGGATGACGCTGGTGCCGCCCGGGTGCAGGTCGAGGCCCACGCCGACCGAGTGGAACTTGAGCAGCGCCTGGCCCCGCTTCTCCTTGCCGAGCCAGCGATAGTTGGCGCGCACCTCGGCGTCGCTGCCGGTGACGCGCAGATCGTGCAGCGCGATCTCGCCGGGCGCGGCGTGCAAGCTGGCGTGCGCGCGCAGCCCGTCGAGGTGGACGATGCCCGCGACCAGGTGCGGCAGCTTTCCGATGCTGGTGAACAGGCCGATGATCGGCCGCGCGTCGCGGCAGCGGGAGCTGAGCTCGACCTCGAGCTTGCGCGCGCTGGTGTCGAGCTTGCCCTGCGGGATGGTGAACTGGCCCCACCAGCCCGGACCGCTCGAGGTGTTGCCGCGCGGCACGTCCACGTGCTCGACCTCGAGGTGCGTGCCGTCGAGCTGGAGGTCGTGGAAGGCCGAGCCCCGGCCCGCAAGCAGGACCACGCCGCGGACGTCTCCGCGCAGGGTGATCTCCTTGCCGCCCACCAGCGCTCTTCGGACCGAGACGTTCAGCTTTCCGTGCGTGCCCGACAGCGTGCCCTCGAGGTGGCCGTCGAGCTCGCCGCGGCCGCCCAGGATGCGCAGGTCGCCGCCCGGCGGGAGCAGTTGCTGGGCGAGGCGCAGGTCGGGCACGACGGCGCCTTCGATGTCGAGCGCCACCGTGCGCGGCACCGGCGTGCCGAGCACGTCGAGCCGATCGACGCCCGCGGCCAGGAGCGCGTGCCCGACTTGCAGCGGCGGCAGCGAGGTGCCCTCGGGCGCGAGCGAGAGCGAGTCGAGCTGCACCGTCGCGCGCGTCAGCGGCCTCGCCTGGTCGCGCTCGGCGCGGAGCGCCACCCGCGCGTCGCCGGAGCCGCGCAGGCCCTTGCCCGCCACGCGCAGCTTCGCGAGGGTCGCCTCGACCAAGCCCTCGACGAAGATGCCGCGGTCGATGGTCACCTCCATCTTCAGCGGGCCGACGCCGCCGGCGATCTCGGCCTGGCCGCCGAACAGCCGTTGCAAGAACTCGAGCCCCGTGATGCCGGCCTGAAAGCGCGCGCGGACGTCCAGCTCGCGGAGCTTGGAGCGGATGCCCGGCACCAGCCGCGGGTCGAAGGGCAGCATCGACAGGGCCGCGTGCCCGCGCAGGTCCGCGAGCGCCTGATCCGCTCCGAGGTGCAGCGCGAACTTCTGCACCTGTAGCTGCGCGTCGACCTGCACCCGCCGATTCGGCTTCAAGAACAGTCCGCCGCTGGCGGAGGCGTCTCCCTCGAAGCGCGCGCGGTCGAACCAGACGAGGCGCACGCCCCGGGCCTCCACGTCCTCGAGGTGCACGCTCCACAACTGGTAGTGGTCGTCGGTGATCACCTCGTCGGGCTGCTCATCCTTGTAGGGAATGGCGCCGTAGCCCTCGATGGGCGGCAGCCCGTAGAGGCTCTCCTTTGTCACCTCGGGCCGGAAGAGGCGCTGCCGCAGGGCGAACTCGACGCCGCTGGCCCGCACCCGCGTCGGGTGGAACTTGCGCCGCAGCAGATCGGTCAGGCGGAGGGTCGTCGAGACCTGGTCCACCACAAGCTTCCATTGCAGGTTGTGATCCTGGGCGCGCAGGCCGCGCACGTGCACGGTGCCGGGCCAGATCGACCAGGCAGACTGGTACTCGAGGTGGAAGTGGTCGGGCGAGGCGCCATTCAGGAGCCTCCGCAAGAGCGGCGTCGTGAGCGCGATCTGGGTGCCGCCGATGACCACCGCCGCGGCGATCATCGCCACGCGCAGGGCCCCGATCAGCAGGCGCACGGGTCGCGTGAGTGGCGTCTTGGTCGTCATCGGCTGCGCTCAGCGAGGAGCGGAGGGACGATGTGCACGCCAGGTCGCCGAGCACAGGGGCAGCCGGGCGGTTGCGTCCTGCTGCTGTTGTCGATCGAGCGCCCGAGGCCTGTCATCGCCTTCCGCCCGCCAGCGCGAGGCCCACGCCCGAGAGGATGACCGCTCCGCAGATCAGCAGCCGCAGCGAGACGCTCTCGCCGAGCAAGGCCACGCCCCCGAGCGCGGCGATCACCGGCACCGAGAGCTGCAGGACGGCAGCGCGGGTGGGCAGGAGCGCCGGCAGCGCGGCGTACCAGCAGGCGTATCCCAGGCCCGAGGCCAGCGTCCCGGAGGCCGCCGCCAACAAGAGCCCCCGCGTCGAGGCGTGCGAGAGGCCAGCGAGCGCGTAGCAGCCGGCGAACACCAGGAGCCCCGGCGTCGCGCGGAGAAAATTGCCGGCGTTGGCGCCGAGCGGCGAGCCTTGCTGGCGGCCGATCAGCGAATAGGCACCCCAGGCGCAGCCGGCCGCGGCCATCAAGAGGGAGCTCCCGAGAGGAGGCGCCGAGAGCGAGGGCAGGACCAGCGCCACCAGCCCCGCGATCGAGATCGCGAGCCCGGCCCACTCGAGCGCCACCGGCCGATGGCCGCGCACGAGGCCCCAGCCGATCATGGCCGCCTGGACCGAGCCGAAGAGCACGAGCGAGCCGACGCCCGCGTCGAGCTGCTGGTACGCGAGCGAGAACGGCACCGCATAGGCGAAGAGCGCCGCCGCCCCGCTCCAGCTGCCTGCCGGGGCGCCTCCTCCACGCGCGCGCAAGAGGATCGCAAGGGTCAGCGCGCCCGACGCGAAGCGCACGGCGGAGAACGTCGCCGCGTCGATGAGGTGCGGCCTGAGCGCGAGCCGGCAGAGGAGGGAGTTGAAGGCGAACCCGACCAGCGCCGCCGTCGCAAAGCCGATGGTGGCGACCCGCGATGGCCTCTGCAGCATGGTCCCGAAGATGCCTGGACCACCGATCGAAAGCTGCTAGATTCCGCCGCGGTAGCGCGTCCGAAGCTGGTGCTCGGCCCGGTCTTCAAAACCGGTGGCGCCTGCGGAGACGCGGGCTCGGGCGGTTCGATTCCGCTGCGCTACCGCCACTTTGCGGCTCGGTCAGAAGGCGTGGGCCGCGACGCCGTTCTTGATGTCGATGGCCACGCGCACGCTGGTCGCGCCAGGCCGCGCCAGGGTGGCAATGAGCTGCGTCTCCTTGGCCGGCACCGCGAGGCTCAGGGCGAGCGGCGCCTGGGTCGCGAGCGGCCCCTCATACAGCAAGCTCCCCGCCTTGTTCGTGACCCGCAGGCGGCCCGCTTGCAGCGCGGTCGAGAAGCGGAGCTCGACCTCGCGGCTGAGAGCGAAGATGAAGCCTTGTGCAGTGTGCGTCTTGGCCAACGGCTCGCCCGAACCGGCCAGCTTTCCGCAGCCAGCCAGGACAAGACAAACGAGGGCGCCGAGGAGACGCAAGGAAGAGAGCGAAGAAGCGATCATTGGCAGAGCCCCAAGACGTTCTCCGGGCCGCCCACCAGCGCCGGTGCCGGAGGAGCGGTTCCTGCGCCGCTCGAGAAAGCATTCCTCGGATCGACCTCGCTCGAGTACCAATCGGCGAACGGATTGGCCGAAGGCGCGCCCGTCCAGCCCGCGTAGTCGGAGACATGGGGATAGACGTCACTCAGCATGATCTTCTCCTTGGGCCACAGGACTATCTCAGGAATCTGCAGCGCAAAAGGCAACCCTTGTTGATTGATGAAATGGGGCCCGGGGCCTGCGCCCAGGCGCGGCGAGTTGTCGTTGCTGGTCGCAAACAGGCTCTTGTCCATCGAGGCAGTGCCCGGATATTGCGCCTGGTGGATCTGGTGGCCGGGGTGCGCGCTCTGCCAGATGAAGAGATCGAAGGGCGCGCTCTGTAGATTCAGGGCCTGCGGGGCCGCGAAGTGGATCACGAGGCTCAGCGCGTCTCCGCGCAGGGTGGCGAAGGCTGGGCTCGTGTTGACGTAGGTGTCTGGCGTCGCCGGGAAGAGCAGCCGCGTGTCGCCGATCAGCGGCACCACCAAGCCAGGCTCGGCGGGCTCGGGCGCGATCGTGGTCGCGCTGCCGCCCGTGCGCGTCAGCACGATGGAGTCGGCTGCGTCCCTCGCGACCGGAAGCTGGAGCGAGAGCCCGTTGCGCAGCGTGCCGCCGATCGCGAGCACGTTGAAGGTCGCCTGCAGCGAGACCACTTTGTTGTTCGCGTCGAGCAGGAACACATAGTTGTAGCTGACCACCTGATCGTTGAAGTCGAGGTCGCCGTTGGACGGCCAGAGGTCTTCGAAGACCACCATGCCGTGCGCACCTTGATAGGGCGCAAAGGACTGTGCGACGGCGCGCGGATCGCAGGGGTGCCCCGCGAGCACGGTGATGGTCACAGTCGCCTGCGCGGGGGTGCTGCCGGCCACGCCGCTGACAGTGAGCAGCAAGTGGTGGGCTCCGATCGCAAGCTGCACGCTCGGGTTCTGGCCGGTTGCGACCGGCGCGCCCTGCTCGCTCCAGGCAAAGGAGCTTCCGTTGCTGGACGCGCTGCCGTCGAGCTGCACGGTAGCGAACGCGCCGGTGGCGGTGACCGTCTGATCGCTGCCGGCCGAGGCGGTGGGCTGCAGATAGTCTTGCGGACAACCTGCGATTGCGCCTGCTGCGAGGAACGGGATCACCGCAGGCTGCGCAGCCCCTCCGCCATTGCCGACCGCATCTCCCGTGCCGGCTGAGTTGTCGGCCGAGCGCGGACCAGTCAAGGAGCCCCAATAGTTGCTCGTGCCCGTCGCGGTGCCGGTGCTGAACAAGCCCGCCGCGGAGTGGAGACAGAGGCTCGACTGCCGCACGACCGTATTGACCGAGCCCTCTGAATCAACCCCGTAGACGCCGCCACGCAGCAGCGCGTTCTGGATGGTGGTGTTGGTTGAGTTCTGTACCAGCACGCCGGTGCGATATCCGCCGGGAACGGCGACGTGGTCGAGGGTGAGGCCCGTGCTTCGTGTGGCGCGGACCGCGACCGAGGTGGCGAGCGAGGCCGCGCCGAAGGCATCGGTGGCCAGGTCGAGATACCCGGTGCCCTGATCGATCCATAGGCCTTGGCTCGCGTTGGCTGCAAACAGCGAATTGGTGATCACGAAGCCGGCTCCGCCTTGCAGCGCGATGCCGATGTTGCTGCCGGTGACGTCGGACGAGTCGATGGTGGTGGCGCCGTTCTGCACCGAGAGCCCGGTGTCCCGATTCTTGGCGCTGACGCCGCTGATCAGGCTTCTGCCCGCGCCAGAGGCCACGAGGATGACGCCAACTCCGCCCGCGCCGTCGGCGACCAGGTTCTTGACCGTCGCAGGGCCGCTGATTGAAACACCGGCGGTGCTCCCGCTGAGGTCGCCACCTTCGATGACTGCGCCCTGGCCATTGACGGAGATCCCGGTGGCGCGCCCGTGGGCAATGAGGTTCGTGATGTGGCTACCGCTGTCCTGGTCGAGGTTGATGCCGACGCCGCTGCCGGTTCCCGAGGCGACGATGTTGTTCAGCACCAGCCCCGCCGTGTTGTAGCCGGCGATCGCGCCGCCCGAATACGTGGTGGGAAAGGTGAGGTCCGACAGCGTCACGTTGGCTGAGTTCGATAGGAAGATGCCTTGATTGCCGCCGAGGAATTGGTTGCTCGAGAGCGACGCGATCGTGCCTGAGTACTGAATGGCGTAGATCGCATAGGAGTTCGCGTCGAAGGTGCAGCCCGAGATCGACATGCCCGAGACCGGGCGCCCATCGCCGAAGCCCAGCAGGAAGCCGTAGTTGCTGCCGGTGGTGTCGCAGCCGTTGACGGTGCTGCCGGGTCCGGACAAGCCGATGGCGATCACCCGGCCGCGCGCGGTGATGTTGGTGAGCGTGCTGCCCGTGTCGCCTGAGAGAAAGAGCCCCGATCCCTGGCCATCGCCCGAGACGTCGAGGTTGCTGAGCGTGAGCCCGCTCGTGTTCGTGCCCAAGATTCCGCCGTTGGTATACGAGTTCGGAAGAGTCAGGTTCGCGAGCGTGATGCCCGAGGTGAGGTTGAGCTGGATGGCGGTGCCGCCGCCGCCGAGGAACGAGTTGTTGGGATCGACGTTGAGCGCGCCGTTGTAGCCGTTCAACAGCAAGCTGGTCTGGCCGTGGGCTTGCTGAAAGGTGCAGCCCGCGACGGAGAGGTCGTGCACGCGCTGGCCGTCGCCGAAGCCAAGCGCCACGCCGTTGTTGCTGCCGCTGACGTCGCAGCCGCTGATGCTGGTGCCGCTGCCGGCCACGCCGATGCCGACGTTGCGATTGACGGCGTGGATCCTGGTCAGGAGGCTGGAGGAGTCCTGCGAGAGGAGAATGCCTTCGCCCTGGGCTCCCGAGCCGCTGACGTCGAGCTGGTCGAGGACCAGGTTCTGCGTGCTGCTTCCCTGCAGCGCGATGTCGTAAGACGCGGGGAAGCTGAGCCCCGAGAGCGTCACGCCGTCGGCGTAGCGGAAGAAGATCGCCGTGCCGCCACCGCCGAGGAATGCATTGTTCGTGAGCGTCAGCGGCGCCGTAAAGAACGTGGCAGAGAGCCCGGTCTGATTGAATTGAAAGGTGTTGTTCGAGAGCGTGATGTTGCGCGTCGGCTGACCGTCGCCGAAGCCGAACTGGATGCCGGTGGCGCTGCCCGTCACGTCGCATCCGTCGATGGTCGTGCCGGCGCCGGTCAGGATGATGCCGAAGCTGCGATCCTTTGCGATGACCCCCGAGATCGAAGTGGCGTGGTCCTGGCGCAGCTGGATTCCGCTGCCCACGCCCGCTACTCCAGAGGCGTCAATGCCCGCGATGGTCAGGCTGTCGGTGCTGTTGCCTTCAATTCCAATCGCGTACGAGGGATCCAGGGTGAGCCCGGCGAGCGCCATGCCGGCGACGGTGTTGAGCGAGATGGCCGTGCCGCCGTGGCCCAGGAAAGAAGCTCCCGTGAGCGAGACGGTGCCGGAATAGTGATCGACGTAGAGGCCAACCTGGTTGCGGTCGAAAGTGACGCCCGACAGCGACAAGCCAGTGCCGTGGTTGCCGAACGCGACCACTCCGTTGACGCTGCTGGTCAGGTCGGCGGTGTCCAGTGAGTTGCCCTGGCCGTATTCCACATAGCCGCTCGAGCGCCCTTGCGCGGTGATGAGCATCGCCGCGTTGAAGTCGCCCTGCACGAAGAGGCCGGCGCCGCCGCTCACGCCTGACACGTCCAGGTGCGCGAACGTGTTGTGGTTGCCGGTCACCTGGATCCCGCCCGTGTTCGGAAGCGACGCCGGGTTCGCGGCCTGCCAGCCGTTGCCGCCCGCGACCTTGATGTTCTCAATCAGCGAGCCGGAGGTGCTGCCCCCGATCGCCCACGCCGAGCCGTTCACCGTGATGGTGAAGCCGGCGCCGTCGATGGTGAGGTTGTCGGCTGCCACCGTCAGCGCATCGCCGCCGTAGCCTCCGCAGTCCAGGTTGGCGGTGAGCGTGACGCTGCTGGTGATGGTGGCGCCGCAGACCGGATCCGCGCGCGCCGCGAGCGAACCGGTGGCGAGGAGGGCAGCGGCGGAGAGCGCCAGCGGAAGGCGAGCGGGTTTGGCACTTCGGCAAAGCATGCTCCCCGTCTTGCAAGCCCAGGCCCCACCGCGGACAGGCCAAAATCCTCAGTCCTCAATGGGGGCACCTCGCCAATCCCGCAGTGCCGCATCGCAACGAGAGACGCAGCCCATCTCAGCCTGAGACGTTCGTCGAGCGCCGAGCGAGCTTCAACGCCCAGGCGCCGGCTTCGCCGCGAGCGCGCGGCGCACCGTGGTCACCGGGTCGTTGTTGAAGTGCCAGGAGAACTCGACCAGGACGCCGTGCAGGAGGAAGATCCCGAGCACCGAGGCCGCCGCCGCCGAGAACGAGCGGGGCCGCAGGCCGACGCCGGTGCGCACGAATCGCGCGACCCTCGATCTGGCGCGGTGCTGAAGCCACAGGGCGGTTCCGCCGACGAGGGCGCCTTCGACCGCCCAGCGCAGGTAGGAGCCGGCGTCGAACGCGCCTTGGTGGGTCGCGCTCTTGAACCAGGCGGTGATGAGGAAGACGACGAAGACGCCGAGCGAGAACCGCCAGCCTCGCGGGGGAAAGAAGTTGCGGAAGTAGACCGTGGACATCAGGTGATAGACCCAGGTGTTCGCGCGCCGCCAGTAGTCCATGAAGTCGGTCGCGTCCCAGGGCGCGTGCATCGGGAGGCGAATGGGCAGCCCGAGGAGCCGGCCAGTGGCCGCGTCGGTCACCAGGATCGAGAAGACGAAGAGCAGCGCGAAGGCCGCGTAGAAGATCGCGTGCGGGACGACGAGCAGGAGCTGGCCGCGAATGAGCTCGCCCACCGGGTCTGGCAGCCCGACCTTCTCGATGTAGAGGCTGCAGCCCTGGTAGAGGGCGGGTCCAACAAAGAGCAGGACCGCGCCGCTCGTGAAGTTGCGCGGGGAGAGATCCTCGCGGCCGAGATCCTCGAGCGGGATGGGGGTCGGCTGCCACTGCGGCAGGAGCGAGGCGCGCAGGCAGCGGTCGAACGTCCGCTGCGCCGGATCGCGAAAGTGGCTGGCCGAGAGCAGCGCCTGCTGCAGCATCCCCATCAGCGGGAGCACAAGCGGCGGCCAGAGGCGCAAGAGGGCAAAGCTGGCCGTGAGCGCGCCGATGGCCGCGAGCCGGACCCACTTCCTCTCCAGCGGCAACAAGCGCAGCGCGAGCGCGAGCGCAAAGGTCGCCGCGATCAGGACGGGCGCCGCCGCGCCGGCGACGAAGGTGCGCGCGAGGCCGAATGTCAGCAAGAGCGCGCCAAGCTGGAGCCGCCCGGTGTAGCGCGCCGGGGCCTGGTAGATGGCGAACGAAGAGAGCGCGACCGCCGCCGCGAAGGCGAAGTAGTAGCGAAACAGCCCCGCGCCGGAGAAGTAGCCGGCCGAGAGCGGGAAGCGCGCCAGCGCCAGGACCAGCCCAAGCGCTGCCAGCAGCGTCAGGGCTTGCCGGCCAGGGGAGAGGCGCTCTGCAGCGGGCGCCGGCAGACCTGTCGAGGGCTGCGTCGATGGCAGCGCCCGAAGCCTTTGCGACCCGGGCACGCGGCGCGCAGCAATGGCATGTGCCGGCGCTGCACCTTCATGCGGCACGGAGCGACTCGACCAGCGCGCCGATTCGCGCGGGGGTGCACAGCTCCTCCACCGTCAGCTTGCTCTCCGGGATGATCACCTTGAACTGCGTCTCGACGAAGGTGACCACGTCGAGGATCTGCATCGAGTCGATGCGTCCCGCCGCGAAGAGATCGAAGTCGGGGTCGGACACGTAGAGCCCGACGAAGTCCTGCAAGAAGGCGATCACCTTCGCCACCACCTCGCCGTCCGGCATGCGCGTCTCCTCGTCGCCCCTGATCACCAGCCCAGCTCCTTCTTCAGCGCCGCCACCAGCAGGTCGGCCATGCGCCGGTGCGTCTTCATCGATGGGTGGTGCGCGCAGCCGCGCGTGCCGTCCTGCATGGGGAACTCGAGGAAGTGGACGCGCAGGTCGCCCGTGCGGCGGAGCGCGTCCACCACTTCGCTGACCCAGGCGCGGGCGGTGCTGAGCGGCCGGCGGCCCGGCGGCCAGTTGTCGGTCATGGTCGGCCCGATGGCGGCGAAGAGGTGAGCGGACGGCGACGCCTTGCGGAGCGCGACCAACAGCTCGCGATAGGCGGCGACGAAAGCCTCGTGCGAAGGGCCGCCGGCGTAGAAGTCGCTGCCCGGCAGGTTGACGATGATGGCGTCGGTCGCGGAGCCCCCGCCTTCCCAGACGCTGCCGGGCCGCTCCGGCAAGGTGCGCGCGTGCAGCGTGGCCATGGTCTCGGAGGTGCTCTCGTCGAAGTTGCGGAGCAGCCCCTTGCCGGACCAGGCGATGGTCGTGTGCTCGGCCTCGAGCTCGCGCGCCGCCACGGCCCCGAAGGCCCAGTACTCGTTCTGCGTCGCGGCGGTGAAGGTGCACTTCTCGTCGCTGCCCTCGTTGCCGTAGCCGGCCGCGACCGAGGCGCCGATGATCTCGATCTGGCGCGCGGGCGGAGGCGCGGGCGGCAAGAGCCGGCCACCGTGCGGCAGCTCGAGGCCGAGGTACTGCACCTCGCCGACCAGCGCCTCGGTGATCTTGTAGAGCAGCAGCTCGTGCTCGCCCGCCGGCAGGCCGCGCGCCACTTCGTACAGGTTCGAGCCCTCGGCGGTGACGAGCACGATCGGGGGCTGCTTGTCGATGAAGGCGTAGAAGCGATTCCTGTGGGCGTGGCCGGTGTCGTCGACGCCGGAGTAGAACTGCCGCAGCCGCACCGAGACCGCGGAGCCGCTGAAGCGCGCCGAGATCGACGACCCTGGCCAGGCGAAGCGCGGGCCCTCGGGCGAGGAGAAGTCGAAGCGCCCCGTGAAGCGCACCAGGGCCGTCTGCACCGGCGCGCTGCGCGCAGGCGCGATCTGGGCCTGCGCCGGCTCGGCGACGGCGACCGCGGCAGGCTCGACCCGATGGGTCGCGGGCGGCGCGAAGTCATCGCAGGCCGCCAGGAGCAGGAGAAAAGGCGCGATCAGGATCGGTAATTTTCGATAAAGAATGCCCGGGATGATCCGGGTTGACCCGGCTGGTTGATATGTGAAGTCGGGGTGCAATTTTTCAGTTGTCATTTTGTGTTTATCTAGTGAAATCAGCCTGTTGTCTTGTCTTTGCCAAGGGTCTGATTGCAGTTGGAGACCCCCCTCTGTTAAACCGTTTGTGCAACCCGAGTCAACAACCTCGATTTGCAAATTGGAGGACGGATGCCGACCGACGTCCGGCGGCTGTTCGAGTGGGCCGCCGCGCCAGATTTCAACTACCGCGAGGTCAACCAGGAAGAGCGCGCGAGCGCCGCGCCCAGGCAGTGGTCCGCGCTGGCCGCGACCAACCGCCTTCTGCGCGAGCGCCTCGCCGGGGCCAATCCTCGCGCGAGCGGCGTGCCCTATCGGACCTTCTCCATCGCCGTCGTCTCCATGAGCGGCGGCGTCGGCCGCACCACTGTGGTCGCGAACCTGGCGAGCGCGCTCTCGCAGAACGGGCGCCGCTGCGTGGCCGTGGACCTCGATCCGCAGGACACCCTCGGGCTCCACTTCGGGCAGCACCTCGAGGAAGCGGCGGGCATGAGCTGCGAGGATCCCGCGGCCGAATCGCAGCAGCTCCTGGTCGCGCGCGCCCGGGGCGGGCCCGTGGTGGTCCCCTTCGGCAAGCTCGACCCGGCGAAGCTGGCGATGCTCGAGTGGAAGATGACGCTCGAGCGCGACTGGCTGCGGCGGCGCCTCGACCAGGCCGTCCCGCGCGACACCGACGTGCTCTTGATCGACACCCCGGCGGGGCAGCGCCCCATGGTCGAGCAGGCGCTCTCGCTCTGCGAGGTGGCGCTGGTGGTGCTGGCGCCGAACGTCACCTCGTACTCGACCTTGCCCGCCATCGAAGAGCTCTTGGAGGCGAACGTCTCTCCCTCCTGCACGGTGCGGGTGCTGGTGAACGGCTTCAACGCCACCCGCGCGCTCGACGGCGACGTGATGGCGTCGCTGCGCGGCGTGCTCGGGCAGCGCCTCTTCCCGCAGCCGGTGCAGGAGGACGAGGCGGTGGCCGAGGCGCTCGGGCGATTGAAGCCGCTCCTGCACGAGGCCGCGGACTCGCAGGCGGCCGCCGATCTCGCGGCCATCGCCGAGTGGATCGAGACCTACGCGGCCGCGCGCACCGAGCCCGGCCGCTTCGGGCCACGACTGGTCGCGAGGAGCTGACGATGGCGAAGATGCCAAGAGTGCTCGACCGCGTGCTGCGACCCGCCCTGGCGCTGCTGCGCATGGTGCTGACGGCAGCGGCGCTGGCGGCGCTTTTGCTCGTGGCCATGACTCCGCTCGACATGCAGACGCAGCTCCTCTTCGGCGCCTCGCTCTTCGCGCTGGCGCTGCTCATGAATCGGCTCCCGGGCAAGCTCGTCACCCAGGCGCTGGCGCTGCTCTCGATGGCGGTCTCGACGCGCTACCTCTACTGGCGCATCACCGTCACCTACAACGCCGACTACAGCCTGGAGGTGGCGCTGGGCGCGGTCCTGCTCGGCGCCGAGATGTACGCGTACTTGATGCTGCTGCTCGGCTACTTCCAGGCCGCGGCGCCGCTGCCTCGAAAGCCAGCGCCCCTGCCGCAGAATCTCGACCACTGGCCCACGGTGGACGTCTTCATCCCCACCTACAACGAGCCGCTCGAGGTGGTGCGCGCCACCGTGCTCGCCGCCTGCGCCATGGACTGGCCGCGCGAGAAGATGCACGTCTACCTGCTCGACGACGGGCGCCGCGATCTGTTCCGCGCCTTCGCGGCGCAGGCCGGCGTCGGCTACATCATCCGGCCCGACAACCGCCACGCCAAGGCCGGCAACCTGAACCACGCGCTCGGCAAGAGCCGCAGCGAGTACGTCGCCATCTTCGACTGCGACCACGTCCCGACCCGCTCGTTCCTGCAGGTCTGCATGGGCTGGTTCCTGGTCGACAAGAAGCTCGCGCTGGTGCAGACGCCGCACCACTTCTACTCGCCCGATCCGTTCGAGCGGAACCTCGACACGTTTCGAACGCTGCCCAACGAGGGCGAGCTCTTCTACAGCCTCATCCAGCCCGGCCTCGACGCCTGGAACGCGGCCTTCTTCTGCGGCTCCTGCGCGGTGCTGCGCCGCTCGGCGCTGGAAGAGGTTGGCGGCATCGCCACCGAGACCGTCACCGAGGACGCGCACACCGCGCTCAAGCTGCACCGGCGCGGCTTCCGCAGCGCCTACCTGCGCATCCCGCAGGCCGGAGGCCTCGCCACCGAGTCGATCTCCGCCCACGTCGGCCAGCGCATCCGCTGGGCGCGCGGCATGGCGCAGATCTTCCGCCTCGACAACCCGCTCCTCGGCCGGGGCCTGACCCTGGCGCAGCGGCTCTCGTACCTCGGCGCCATGCTGCACTTCTTCTACGGCATCCCGCGCCTCATCTTCCTGGTCGCGCCCCTCACCTACGCGCTCTTCGATCTGCACATCTTCAACGCGCTGCCGATCCTGGCGCTGGCCTTCGGGCTGCCGCACCTCGCGCACTCGGTGATCGCGAACTCGCGCATCCAGGGCGCGTTCCGCCACTCGTTCTGGTCCGAGGTCTACGAGACCTGCCTCGCCTTCTACATCGCCATCCCGACCACGGTGGCGCTCCTCACCCCGGGCAAGGGCAAGTTCAACGTCACCGCCAAGGGCGGGCGGATCGACCACGCCTACTTCGAGCGGCGGATCGCGGCGCCCTACCTGGTGCTGGGCGCGCTCAACCTGCTCGGGTTTGCCATCGGCGCGACGCGGCTCTGGCGCGGCACGGGCGAGACCGACGTGCTGCTCATCAACCTCGTCTGGACCGGCTACAACCTGCTCATCCTCTCCGCCTCGGTGGCCGTCGCGTGGGAGCAGCGGCAGGTCCGCTCCTCGCCGCGCATGGCCGTCAAGCTGCCGGCCATGCTCCGCGTGGGCGCGCGCGCCTTGCGCTGCCGCACCATCGACCTCGCGCGGGGCGGCGCCAGCATCGCCATCTCCTCCAAGCGCGAGCTCGGCAAGGGCGAGCCCGTCGTGCTCTCCATCTTCCACGACGCCGAGGAGATGCCCCTGCCCGCCGCGGTGGTCGAACAGCACGGCGGCGTCCTGCGCATCAAGTTCGAGCCGCTCGATCTGGCGCAGGAGTCGGGTCTCGTGCGCGCGCTCTTCTGCCGGGCCGACTCCTGGATCAGCTGGCGCGAAGGCGAGCGCGATCGGCCGCTCGCCGCGCTCGGCAGCATCGCGACGCGGGGGTTGCGCAACTTCGGCCACCTGCTCGGCTCGCGCCGTCCCCCCACCGGCAAGGGGACCGGCGCCGCGGAGGCGCTCCCGCCCAAGACGACTCCGCCTGGCATGGTGGCTCCGTGAGCCGCGCCGCCTTGCCGCGCGCCGCGGCCGCCGCCTCGTTGCTGCTCCTGTCCTGCGGCACGACGCCCTATGACACGCAGAGCCTCGAGCTGCCTCCGGCCGCGGCGCGATCCGACGATCCGGCGCACGTCACCTTGTCGCTCGCCGACCTCGGCCTGCGCGAGGCGTGGTCGCACAACAACCAGCCGACGCTGACCTTCCCCTTCCAGGCCCGCGCCGATCGCGTCATGAGCGACGCCCGTATCCGACTCCAGATCGCCGAGGAGATCGACCCCTCCTGGCACATCCGCGAGCTGCAGATCCTGGTCAACCAGGACAAGGTCCTTGGCATCGGCCTCGAGTCGCTCAAGCGCGACAAGCGCGAGCGCATCATCGCGCTCGACCCGCAGCTCCTCGGCAGCAAGAACACGCTCACGCTCGCGCTCCTGCTCGAGCGGGACGGCCCTTGCGGCACCATCCCCCGCGGCGCCTGGCGCCTCATCGAAGGCGGCGAGCTGTTGATCAACTCGAGCCCCCTGCCCTTGCCGAACGACCTCGGCCTCTTGCCGCTCCCCTTCGTCGACCGCGGGGTGGACCGCGCCGCGAGCGTGCCCATCGTCCTGCCGCCGTCGGGTGCGCGCGAGGTGGTGCGCGCGGCGGGCGTGCTCGCGAGCTGGTTCGGAGTGCAGAACGGCGCGGCGCTCTCCTTTCCCGTCTCGCAGGCGACGCTGCCCGACGCGAGCTGCGTGGTGCTCATCGACTCGCCCGACGCCGCGGCCGCCGTCGGGCTCGCGCCGCCCGAGGGCGCATCGGCGCAGCTCTTGGATCACCCGCTGCACCGGGGCGGCAACGTCAAGCTGCTGGTCCTCGCGGGGCGCACGCCCGCCGAGCTGATGACGGCGGTGCTCGGCCTCACTGCGGAGGCGGCGCCCCTGACCGGGCCGAAGATGAGCTTCGGCCCCGCTGCCCCGCGCGCGCCGCTCGCGCCCTACCAATCGCCTCGCTGGATGCCGGCTGGCCGCGCGCTGCGGCTCGACCGCATCCCAGGCTTCGAGGGGCTGACCCACGCCGGCCGCTCCGGCGGCAAGATGAGCCTGCGCTTCCGCGTGCCGCCGGACCTCTGGGTGTGGCCCGCCGAGAACGTGCTCCTCGACCTCGGCTACACCATCACCACGGCCAAGGGCGCGGGCCAGCCGCGGCTCGACGTGCTCTTCAACGATGGCTACCTCGGCACGCTGCCGCCGATGGACCTCGCGCGCGGACAGACCGTCGGCCGCGCGCTCCTCCGCGTCCACCGCAGCAGGCTGCACGGCTTCAACGAGCTGTCGGTCTTCGTCGCCTGGCCCGAGGCCGACGAGCTCACGTGCGGTGGGGCGCAGAGCTCGAACTTCAAGGTGACCATCACCGGCGACTCGACCTTGCACCTCGAGTCGCTGCGCCACTTCGCAAACCTTCCCGACGTCTCGCTCTTCGTTCACGACGGCTACCCGTTCACGCGGCTGCCCGACCTCGCCGACACGGCGGTGGTGCTGCCCGACGCGCCGCGGCCCTCCGAGCACTCGCTCTACTTCTCGACGCTGGCGTATTTCGGCTCGGTGACCGGGGTCGTCGGCGACCCGGCGCTGCTCACGGCCGAGGCGGTGCTGCGCTCGCAGGCGCTCGATCGCGACCTGCTCGTCATCGGGGCGCCCGACCGCGAGATGTTGCAGCGGCGCTGGGCCGACGACCTTCCCTTGGCGATCGGCGCCGAGTCGGTCGTGCCGCAGATGCCGGAGCCTGGCCGCGGCCTCTACGGCCTGCTCGACGGCGGCGTCGGCTATCGCGAGCTCGGTCGCGCGCGCGCCACGGTCGCCGGCATCTCGCACCTGACCGCGGTGCTCGGCATGCGCTCGCCCCTCGACCGCAAGCGCGCCGTGGTCTTCCTCACCGCCACCAGCGAGGCCGACTTCGTCCCGCTCACCGAGCTGCAAGGGTACGCCGACGCGACCACCCACGGCGGCGACTTGCTGGTCGCGGGCGGCGGCAAGCGCTTCCGCTTTCGCATCGGACCCTCGTACGCGCTGGGGAGGCTCGCCGGCCTCGACGCCGTGCGCTGGTTCCTCGCCAACCGCGTGGTGGCGCTGCTCGGCTGCGCCCTGCTCGGCGTGCTCTGCCTTGGATCGCAAGTGAGGCGCGCGCTCGCCCGCCACGTGGGCCGGCGGCTGCGCGAAGGATTGCCGGAGCTCTGATGAAGAAGACCCTCGTGTCCTTCCCGCTGCGGATGGTGCTCGCGATCTTCCTCGCCTTCTCACTCGCGGCAACAGCGGCCTCGGCCGAAGGCGCCATCGACATCCTGGTGCGCAACGCGCGCTACTGGACGGCGCGCGGCCGCGACGACAAGGCGGCCGAGGCGTGGGCCAAGGTGCTGCTCTCCGATCCCGCCGACGCCGAGGCGCTCTCCGCGCTGGGCAGCTTTCACGCCCGCGCCGGCCGGCTCGACCAGGCGCGCGATCTGCTGTCGCGGCTGAAGAAGGCGCACCCCGACAGCGCCGAGGCGCTGACGCTCGAGCGGGCCATCTCCGTCGGCAAGGAGTTCGACGCCATCCTGGCCCGCGCGCGCGGCTCGATGCGCGCGGGCCGGCCAGCACAGGCCGTCGAGCAGTACCGGCAGCTCTTTGGCGACAAGCCGCCGCCCCGCCACCTCGCGCTCGAGTTCTACCAGACGCTCGCGGGAGTTCCCGGCGGCTGGGAGGACGCGAAGAAGGGCCTCGAGAGCCTGGTCGCGCGCGCGCCCGGGGAGACGCTGTACCGCGTGGCCCTGGCGCGGCACCTGACCTACCGCGAGGACTCGCGCCGCGACGGCATCCTCGGGCTGCAGGCGGTGGCGAGCGATCCGAGCGCGCCGCAGGCCGTGGTCGAAGAGGCGGAGGCGGCGCTGCGCAAGGCGCTGCTCTGGCTGAGCGGCGCCCCGGGCGATGACGCGCTCTTCGAGTCCTACCTCGCTCGCCACCGCGGCGACGAAGAGCTGGCCAAGAAGCGCGAGGCGGTGAAGAACGGCGAGTCGCGCAACTCGGTCAAGCAGGGCTTCGAGGCCCTCAAGCGCTCGGACGTGGGCAGCGCCGACCGGCACTTCAAGGCGGGCGGCAGCGACACCGAATCGATGCTCGGCCAGGGGCTGGTGGCGCTCAAGCGGCAGGAGTTCGAGAAGGCGCGCGACCTGCTCCAGAAGGTCAAGGCGGCGGCACCCGACCAGCCGCAGATCTGGGAGCGCTCGCTCCGCAGCGCGACCTTCTGGTCGCTGATGGCCGAGGCGCGCCGCGCGGGGGCGAAGCAGGAGGCGACCAGGCAGGAAGAGCTCCTGCAGCGCGCGATGCAGACCTCGAGCGAGGAGGCGGTCTACGCCCAGGCCGCGCTCGGAGCGGCGCTGCTCGAGCACGACCAGCCGACCCGCGCCGTGGACGAGCTGCGCGCGGTGCTGCTGGTCCACCCGAAGGACCTCGACTCGATGCGGACGCTCGTCATCGCGCTGCTCAAGTGCGACCGCGCCGACGAGGCCCAGGAGCAGAACCAGCGCATCGTCGAGCTCGATCCGCGCCGGGCGTTCAAGAAGGGCTGGATCGAGGCCGAGAACCTGCGCACCCGCGCCGAGGTCGATCACGCGGCGCACCGGATGGAGAGCGCGCGCGGCCTCCTGCTCGCCGCCCGCGAGGCCGACCCGACCGACCAGTGGGTGCTGCACGATCTCGCCAACATCCAGCTCGGGATGGGAGAGGTGCCGGCCGCGCGCGAGGCCTTCGACCACCTCGTCGACGTGGCCCCGGATCTGCCCGCGACCAAGGCCACCGAGGTGCGGCTGCTCGCCGCCGAGGGCCACTCGAACCGCGCGCTCGAGGCGCTGCGCGCAATCCCCCGCGAGGAGATCGGGCCTGAGTTCCGCGGCCTCAAGCGCCGGCTCGAGTTCCAGGCCGAGGTGAGCAAGCTCTTGCGCCACGCCATCCGCGGCCGGCGCGAGGCGGCGCGGCTCGAGCTGTCGGTCCTGCAGCAGCGGGCGCAGGGTCAGCCCGAGGCGCAGGCGGTGGTGGCCGAGGCCTGGTCCGCGCTCGGCGAGCACCGGCGCGCGGTGGCGCTGATGCGCGACGCCGCCTCCGCCAACACCCAGAGCACGGTGGGGATGCGGCTGCAGCTCGGCGCCATCCTCTTGCGCGCCGGCGACGACGCGCAGCTGACCGCGGTGCTCGACGAGCTGACCGGCGAGCCGGCGCTCACGGCGCTCGAGCGCAAGGGGCTCTCGACCCTGCGCGTGGCGAGCGCGGTGCGGCGCGCCGACAAGCTGCGCGAGGACGGCGAGTTCAGCCTGGCCTTCGACCAGCTCGCGCCGCTGTTGGCCGAGTTCCCCGACGATCCGAAGCTCATCTGCGGCCTCGGCCGCGTCTTTCAGAGCGGCGACCGGCCGCGCGAAGGCCACGCCATCTTCCTCAAGCTGCTGGCGCAGGATCCGGACAACATCGAGGCGCGGCAAGGCGCCATCGAGACGGCGGTGCTGATGCACGACCAGGCGCGGGCGAAGCGGCTGGCCAGCGAGGCCGTCGAGCGCGCCCCGCTCGATCCGCGCGTGCACCTCCTGGTGGGCCGCCTCTCGGTGCGGCTCGGCGACGACGGCGACGCCATGGACCACTTCAGGGAAGCGCAGCTCCGCATGCACGAGGCGGTGGTGGAGACGGCGGGCGTGCGGCCGGCGCTGGCCGACCAGACCGCGCTGCAGCTCGACGCCTCGAGCCCGACCTCGGCAATCTTGCGCGAGGCCACGCGCTGGTTCTCCTCGAGCGCCCACGAGAAGAGCGTGCGGCGTCCCGGCTCCCCCGAGGAGCTGCAGGGCGATGCCCTGGCCAGGGACCTGCATCTCGAGATCGACAAGGTGCGGATGCGCCACCTCGTCGAGCTCTCGGCGCCGCTGCTCATCGATTATCGCGACGGCCAGCCTGGGCTCGGGGCGCTGACCATGATCCGCTCGCCGGTCGAGGCCAGCGTGCCGCTCGGCTTCCGCGGCCGCCTCGGCCTGCGGCTGACGCCCATCGTCATCGACGCCGGCACGCTCGACTTCTCCACCCCTGGCGCGGCCTTCCGCTTCGGCACCGCCAGCACCCAGGACACCAAGCACCCAGGCCCCGTGGCCGAGCGCGCGAGCGGCACCGAGCTGAACCTCGGGTACGCCGAGAGCGGCTTCTCCGTCGACGTCGGCACCACCCCGCTCGGCTTCCCTTTGCGCACGGTGGTCGGCGGCCTCGGCTATCGCTACGAAGGCTCGACGCTGGGCTTCGCCGTGGACGCCGGCCGCCGCTCGGTGAAGGACAGCCTGCTCTCGTACGCCGGCGCGCGCGATCCGGTGACCAACCAGCTCTGGGGCGGCGTGGTCGCAAGCGGCGGCCGGCTCGATCTGTCGCTCACCCAGGCGCCGAGCCTCTTCTACATCTACGGCGGGTACTACGACCTGACCGGCACCAACGTGCAGCGCAACAGCGAGATCATCGGCGGCGCCGGCGTCGAGTGGAAGCTCTACGACTGGAACGACCTCTCCATCGTCACCGGCCTGGGGGCGCACGCCCTCGGCTACGCGCACAACCTGCGCTACTACAGCCTCGGCCAGGGCGGCTACTTCAGCCCCCGCGCCTTTTTGCGCACCGGCATCCCCTTCACCTTCCGCGGCGAGAACGGAAAGCTGAAGTGGGAGGCGAGGCTCGACACCGGCGCCAACTGGTTCCACGAGACGGTGTCCGCGTACTACCCGAACGACCCCGCGCGGCAGGCGGCGCAGCAGGTCGCTGTGGACGGCGCCGGACAGCCCGTCGGCGCCTTCTACCCGGACCGCACCAGCCTCGCCTTCGCGCTCGACGTCCGCGGCGCGCTGCGCTACCCGATCATGGAGCAGCTGGAGGCCGGGGTGGAGTTCCAGGTGCACCGCGCCGACGACTACCAGCAGATCACGGTGGGCGCGGTGCTGAAGTACAGCTTCAAGCGGAGGGACCCGACCACCAGCGCCGCGCCCTCGACCTCTCTCGCCGGTCTGGAGCTCCGATGAGGCCCCTCGCCCCACTGCTCGCGCTGGCCGCCGTCGCCGGCTGCGCCGACGCGCTCACCGGAGGCGACGCGCCGAAGGTCACGGGCACGATGAGCCTCGCCGTCTCCGTGCCAGGCGGCCTCTCCGCGCGCCTCGCGGTGAAAGGCCCCAACAGCTTCGCCAAGACGTTCCAGATCGGCGGACCCGATGCGGGCACTTCCGCCGCCATCGACGGCGGGCCCGGACTGACGCTGCTCGAGCTGATCCCGGGCAACTACACCATGACCGCGCTGCCGACCGTGGTGGCCTCGTCGGTGGTGGACACGGTCTACGTGGACCCCCGCTTTGGCAACGGCGTCGGGCTGCCGCTGCCCGTGATCGCCGGCGAGGAGACCGACATCTCGGTGCGCTACGACGTGCGGCCAGGCTCCGGCGCCCTCTGGATCTCGCGCCTGGGCGACCCTCGCATCCTCACCGGCTGGCTCGGCGGCGACCTCTTGCGCGGCGGCAAGGTCACGCCGGCGATGAGCGTCGCGCACTCCTTCGACCCGGTGCTCGAGACCATCTTCGATCGCGACGGCAATCTCTGGATGCTGACCCGCGAGGCGGGCAGCGAGCTGGCGGTCTTCCCCTACCAGTCGCTGAACGACGGCGCCTTGGCCGACGGCGGCGCCAGCCCCCCCACGGTGCTGCAGGCCGGCACCGGGCTCTCCTGCCTCGCCTTCGACGGCACGGGCCGCCTCTGGGCGTGCCGCAACGGCGACGACGCGCTCATCTCGTTCAGCCCGGCCGCGCTCTACGGAACGGCCGCGCTGGTCCCGGACATCGAGGTGCGCTCGCGCGGCGGCGGCATCACCACCCCGCTGGCGCTCGCCTTCGACTCGGTCGGCAACGCCTGGGTCGCGAACGGCAACGGCACGCTGGCCAAGTTCTCGCCGCGGCAGCTCGCGGTCTCCGGCTTCCAGGTGGCCAGCATCATCGTGCCACTCGACTCGCCCGGCCGGATGGCCTTCGACTCCGCCGGCTCTCTCTGGGCCATCTCCGCGGGCAAGGTGATCAGCCTCGCCGCGTCGGGCCAGGTGCAAGCAGGGTCCCACGACCCCGCGAAGACCTTGCCCCTGCCGGGCTTTGCCCCAAGCTCGCTCGCTTTCGACTCCATCGGCAACCTCTGGCTCTTCGGGACCACCGTCGCCGACAACACCGCGCACCTGTACCTCTTCGCGCCCGGCCAGCTGGCGGTCGGCGGCGCGCAGACGCCGATCGAAATGCTGACCTCGGACCCCGGCGCCGGCTCGCCGTCGATCATCGCCTTCAATCCGCCCCCAGGCACGCTGCCGCTCTACGGCGCGCCGGCGCGCTGACCGAAAGCCCCCGCCTCGGGGAGCCGCCGAGGGCCAGGGGCGGATGCATTCCACCCGTAACTTTCCAGTGTCACTTCCGGCAAAGTGAGGGGGACGCAGCGCCCGTTTTGGGGTAGATGTGGGTGGCCCACGGGGCCGGGCAGTCCCAGGGACGAGGATTCAGATGCAAGACGACGTGCGGCGGCTCTTCCAGGACCTGGGCATGTCTGACCGCGGTCCGGACGCGGAGACCTTGTCCGGTCGGGGACAGTCCGCGCTCGCGCGCTGGCCGCTGCTGGCCGCCACCAATCAGGCGCTCGCCGCGAGAGCGCGGCTCCCTGCGTCCCCGCGCCCGGTCAGCAAGCGCCGGCGCTCAGCCACCATCGCCTTCACTTCGGTGCGCGGCGGCGCCGGCCGAAGCACGCTGGCCGCAAATCTGTCGTCGATCCTCGCGCAGGCCGGGCGCCGCTCGCTCCTGGTCGACTTCGATCCCCAGGGGTCCGCCGGGCTGCACTTCGGGCTCGAGCCGGGCCAGGCGCAGGGCATCGCCAGCAAGGGCTTTGGCGGCCTGCAGCTCGAGGCGCTCTTGAACCGCTTTCGCGGAGCCGCCGCCTGCATTCCTTTCGGGGTTCTCTCTGCCGAGGACCTGACGAGCCTCGCGCTCGCCTTGACGCTGGAGCCCGGCTGGCTGCAGGAGCGGCTCGAGGCGCTGCAGCCACGCGAGACCGAGTTGGTGCTCGTCGACGCGCCGGCGGGCCCGTCGGCCTTCACCCAGCAGGCGCTCTCCGCGGCCGACCTCGTGCTGGTGGTGCTGCGACCCGACGCCTGCTCGTACTCGACCTTGCCGGCGCTCGAGGAGATGATCGAGACCTACCTCCGCCAGGGCGAGGCGCGCGCCCGGGTGCGCTTTGTCATCAACGGCTTCGACGAGCGGCTGGATCTGCACCGCGACGTGCTGGCCGCGCTGCACGGGCAGCTTCGGGAGCGCCTGCTGCCGTTCACCATCCGCGCCGACGCCAAGGTCCCTGAGGCGCTGGCGCGGCGCCACTTCGCCGCGACGGAAGCCAGCGATTCGCCTGTGGCCGGCGATCTGCGCGCACTCGCCGAGTGGGTCCAGGGCGCCGCCGATCGGCTCCTCTCCGAGGCGCCCGCCCCGGAGGCGGTCCCGGCCCAGGTCGGATGACTCCGGGAGCAAGCTCGCCCGGCCAGGTCCCGGTGACGCGGTGATCGCCTTGCTGGCGGCCGCGCTGCTCACCACCAACGGCTGCGCCGCCACTGACTGGCCTCTCTATCGCCGCTACGCCGAGGTCTTCATCGGGCGCGATGGCCGCGTCATCGATCGCACGGCCAGGTCGCGCTCCACCTCTGAAGGCCAGGCCTACGCGCTCTTCCACGCACTGGTGGCGCGCGACGAGGCGCGCTTCAATTCGGTCCTGGCCTGGACGCAGCGCAACCTCGCCAAAGGCAACCTGGCCCGGACGCTGCCTGCGTGGCTCTGGGGCCACGGCAAGGACGGCGAGTGGCGCGTCCTCGACGACAACGCCGCCAGCGACGCCGACCTCCTGCTCGGGTACGTCCTCCTGGAGGCGGCGCGGCTCTTTGACCGGCCCGCGCTCGATGCGCTCGCCCGCCGCGTGCTCGGGAACGTGCGCGACCGCGAGATCGCCCTCGTGCCGGGCCTTGGTCCGGCGCTTCTTCCCGGGCCACACGGCTTCGTGCTCGAGGACGGCAAGGCGCATCGGCTCAACCCGAGCTATCTGCCCATCCAGGTCTTGCGCCGCGTGGCCATCGCGGATCTGCCCGGGCCCTGGGACGAGTTGGTCGCCTCCAGCGCCCGGGTGCTGCTCGAGTCCGCGAGCGACGGCTTTGCGCCCGACTGGACCCTCTTTCGCGAGGGCGAGTTCGAGGACGACCTGACCGAAGGCGCCAAGGCGAGCTACGACGCCATCCGGGTTCCGCTCTGGGCGGCGATGCTCGACCCGGACGACTCCTTGCGCGCGCCTCTCCTCGAGACCCTGCCAGGCTTGCTGCGGCAGTGGCGCACGCGGGGCTTCATTCCGGAGAGCGTGGCGCTCGTGGAGGAGAAGCCCTCGACGACCGCGGCCCCGCCTGGATTTCTCGGCGCGCTCCTGCCCATGGCCCGCGGCGACGCCGAGCTCGAGGGCCAGCTCCGCCAGAAGCTCGAGGCCGTCAAGGTCGATGGGCTCTACGGCAGCCCGCCCGCCTACTACGACCAGAACCTGATCCTCTTCGGCCTCGGCTTCGTAGAGGGGCGCTATCGCTTCGCGCCCGATGGCCGCCTCGTGCCTCGCTGGGCCGAGCCGTGCCCGCGCTGACCGCAGTCGCGGCGCCTGCCGCCCGGCGCTGCTGCTCCGAAGTTCGAACCTGCTTCAGCCGCCAGGGGCGGCCCGGCCGGGAGTCCGGCCGCAGCAGGGCCGGGCCCCGATGAACTTGTTCGGCGGGGAGGGGCGCAGCCCTTCTAATGGGCGACGTACGTCGACCCGGTACGAAGTTCGGGCTCGGTCCGGAGTTTGCGGACACGCCCTAGCGCAGCGTGACCGTGAGCGCCGCGCCGAACATCCACGTCGAGAGGTGGTCGGGTCGGCCTGTCTCGCCGCCGGGGCTGTACGCATACGTCAGCTGCCCGGCCACGCCGGCCGCGATGCGATCGCCGAGCGGCCACTCCTTGCCGAGGGCGAGGCGGGCGCCGAAGCCGGCCAGCGAGTTCAAGTGCACCTGCGCCTGCTCGGCATTCAGGTAGCTCGCGCACAAACCGGCCATGGCCGAGGCCGAGAGGTCCGACGCGAAGTAATAGGTGACCTGCGGGCCGAGGCCGATGAGCGACAGCTTCGCGTCCTGCGCGGGCGGCGCCGGCGAGAGCGTGGGCGAGACGCCGTACACATTCCAGACCGAGGCGCCGAGCACCAGATCCTCGCGGAGGAAGGCGCCAGCGGCGAGGGCGAACCCGACGCCGGCGCCGCTCGAGGTCAGGTCGACGTCCGCGTTGAAGTCGGTGTTGGCGCGCACGGGGCCGGCGATGGCGAGGTATCCGGCGGTGACCTCTGCCCGCAGGAAGAGCCCGCGCCGCCGCGGGGCAGGCTCGGTCGGAACGCTCGGGGCCGGAGTCCGCTCGCCGGCGGAGGGTGGCGACTGCACGGGGGGCGAGGGCGGCGGCGCCACCTGCAGGCGCTGCGGTTCCAGGGCCGAGCGCCAGCTCCCTTCGTCGAGCGTGGTCTTCTCGTACGCCTGCAGATAGTACTCGAGGGTCCCTGGGGTCACTTCGCGCGCCGGCAGCACCGCGACCCATGCCTCTGCCTGCGGCCGCAGCGGGATCCGGTTCCATTGCGCGGCTCCCGCTGTCCGCCAGAGCAGCTCGGGGCCGAACACTCCGCCGGGCGCGCGAATCACGGCGCGCAGGACCAGCTCCTTGCCGGCCTCGGCGCTCGGCGGAACGTGGTCGATCACCGGCGGCGCGGCCTGGACCGCGAGCGAGGCCACCGAGAGCAGCAAGAGCAGCCAGGGCCAGGACCTTCGCGGCATGTTCACCTCGTCAAGGCTTCTGCGCGGAGGACTCTAGGGCGTGTCCGCAAACTCCGGACCGAGCCCGAGGGATGAGGACCAAGCAGCGCAAGGCGCGAGGAGGGAGCCGTACTTTCTGTACGGCGACGACGAGCAACGCAGCGATGCGCCGGTCATCGGCCCTCTGGCGACG
>JBBRMA010000003.1:0-304723 GCA_038231075.1 Myxococcales bacterium
CTGTTCGTCGGCTCGCGGTTCTGCTCTCCGCTTCTTTCAGCGCCGCCTCGCGGCCGGTCGCCTTGCGGTTTGCTCGGGTCGCTGCGACCTGCTTCCCGAAGGACTTTCACCTCCTGACGACGTTCATGCTGGGCACACCGAGGTGGCTCGCTGCGCTCGCGCTGTTTGGATTTGCGTCGGGAGCCCTTAAGCCGCGACCGACCCTCTGCCTTCCGGCTGCCTGTTTGCCTGACATTGAGATGGGGGGAAAGAGAACCAATTGATGACGATTGAGGCTCGAGCCCAGAACTGAATCATTTGGTAGCTTTTTTTCTTCTTACTCAATGGCTGGCAAATAGGCCGCGGGCGGGCAGAGACCTGTCGTGCGGCTTAAGGGCTCCCGACGCAAACTCTTAAGATGCGAGCGCAGCGAGCCACCTCTGTCGGATGGGTGCCCGTGCCGCGCGGCAGGTCTCTGCCTGCCCGCGGCCGGTCCCTCCGGCGCCTATCTGACAGGCATTGCCGCTAGAGCAGGCCCTTGGGGACGACCACCCTCTCGAGCAGGTCGAAGGCTGCCTGAACGAGCAGCGCCAGCACGGCGGCGGGAATGGCGCCCTCGAGGATGAGCGCGGTGTCGGCCAGGCGGATGCCCGCGAGGATCGGCTGCCCATATCCGCCGGCGCCAATCAAGGCGCCTAGAGTTGCCGTCCCGACGTCGATGACGGCGGCGATCTTGATTCCCGAGAGGATCGAGCGCGAGGCGAGCGGCAACTCAACCAGCCGGAGCGCCGCCTTGTCTGGCAGGCCGAGCGCGCGGGCCGACTCCGCCAGCTCCGGCGCGATCCCGACCAGGCCCGCGTGAGTGCCGCGGACGATAGGAAGAATTCCATAGAGAAAGAGCGCGACGATGGCCGGCCCAGCGCCAATGCCCAGCAAGGGAATCATGAACACGAGCAAGGCGAGCGAGGGAATGGTCTGGAGAACTCCCGCGGCGGACAAGACGAGCCGGCCGAGCCGGGGAGAGCGGAAGGAGAGCACGCCGAGCGGCACCGCGACGAGGATGGCCAAGAAGAGCGAGATGCCGACCAGCACCAGGTGCTCGCCGGTGCGGCGGGCGATGCGGACCCAGGCGCTCTCCTCCTCGCCTCCCGCGCGGCCGAGGAACTCGGCGGCCACGCGCGCCTCGGACACCTTGTCGATCAGCGCGCGCGCGTTCATTTGAATCATCGCCGCGTCATTGATCCTCCCCGAGAGGCTCGCCAGCGCCGCCCGGACGGCGGGGGGCGAGCTCGCGCGGGTGAGGAGGACGGCCTGGTAGCGCGGAAACGCCTTGCGCTCGTCGCTCAAGACCACCAGATCGCCGGCGCGAATCTCGGCGTCGGTCGTGTAGAGATCGGTGGCGGCGATGGCGCCGCTGCGCACGGCGCCATAGGCGAGCTGGTGGTCGAGGCCCCGCACCTGCGCGCCCTGGAATCCATAGATTGCTTGCACGCGGGGCCAGCCGTCGCGGCGCTTGAGGAACTCATTGGAGAACCCAAGCTGCAGCTCCGGGTGGCCCGCGAGATCGCCGAGCGAGCGGATGCCCAGGCGCGCCGCGGCCGCTCGCTGCATGCCGATGGCGTAGTTGTCCTCGAACCCAAGCGAGGCGCCGAGATCGATCCCAACCTTGCCCAGCGCGGCCCGGAGAGATTCGAGATCGGCTGGCCCCGGCACCAGCTCCTCGGCGATGGTGCCGGTGTATTCGGGATAGACGTCGATCTGGCCGGCCAGCAGCGCTTGCCAGAGGACCCGCGTGCCGCCGAGCTCGCGGCGGTGCTCGGCGGCGACTCCCGCCCCGCGCAGCACCTGCACGGCCAGTTCGCCGAGGATCACCGATTCGGTGAATTGCTTGGAGCCGACCGTGAGCGCCAGAAGCGCGAAGAGCGCGATCACGGCAGCGGCCGGAAGGCGTGGACGAACTCTTCGACGAAGGCGTCCGCGGGGGCGCGGGCGAGCTCGGCCACCGGCGCGTCCTGGGCGATGAGGCCGCCGCGCAGGAGCACCGCGCGCGAGGCGAGAAAGCCTGCCTCGGAGAGGTCGTGCGTCACCAGCACCACCGTCTTCTTCAAGCGGGCAAAGGCCTCGCGGAGGTCGGCTTGCAATCCAAAGCGGGTCACCGGGTCGAGCGCGCCGAGCGGCTCGTCGAGGAGCAGCACCTCCGGGTCGAGCATCAGCGCGCGCATCAGCCCCACGCGCTGCGCCTGGCCGCCCGAGAGCCGCGCAGGCGTGCGCGTCAGGGCCGCTCGCGGCAGCCGCGCCAGCTCGGCCAGCTCGGCGACGCGGGCGGCGATGCGCGCCTCGTCCCAGTGCAGGAAGCGCGCGACCAGCGCCACGTTGCCGGCCGCGTCGAGGTGCGGAAAGAGGCCGCCGCCCTGGACCATGTAACCCATGCGGCGGCGCAGCGCGGGCAGCTCTGCCGGCAAGAGCGGCGCGCCGCGAAAGAGCACCTCGCCGGAGTCGGGCCGGTGCAGGCCGTTGAGCAGCCGCAAGAGGGTGGACTTGCCCGCGCCGCTCGGGCCGATGAGCGCGGTGGTGGTCCCCTCGAGGAGCGTGAGGTCCAGGGGCCCGAGCACGACGGCGCCGCCGTGGCGCCGGGTCACGCCCCGCAGCTCGAAGACCGCGTTCTCGGACATGGCGCGCATCGTAGTATAGGAAGCCATGCGGCGGGTTTTGTCAGCTCTGCTTGTCGTGGCGTCAATCGCGATTGACACGGCGGCCTGCAAGAAAGCCGACAAGCCTGCCGTGCGGGTGGCGGCCGCGGCCGATCTCGCCTTCGCCTTCGAGCAGCTCGGCGCGGAGTTCGTCCGCCAGACCGGCAAGCGCGTGACGTTCTCCTTCGGCTCCACCGGTCTCTTGCAGCAGCAGCTCTCGCAAGGCGCGCCCTTCGATCTCTTCGCCGCGGCCGACGTGACCTTCGCCGACGCCGCGGTGCGCGCCGGGGCCTGCGAGGCCGCCAGCAAGTCGCTCTACGCGCGCGGCCAACTGGTGGTCTGGACGCGCGAAGGCGGGCCCGCGCACCCGGCGACCCTGGCCGAGCTCGCCCTCCCTGCCTATGCGCGCGTGGCCATCGCGAACCCCGACCACGCTCCGTATGGTCGCGCCGCGAAGGAGGCCCTGCAGCGCGCGGGCGCCTGGGAAGCGGTCGCGCGCAAGATCGTCTACGGCGAGAACGTGCGGCAGACGCTGCAGTACGCGCAGACGGGCAATGTCGAGGCCGCCGTGGTCGCGCTCTCGCTCGCGGTGGCGACCAAAGGCGGGACGGTGCTGCCCATCGACCCCGCGCTGCACGCGCCCATCGACCAGGCGCTGGTGGTCTGCACGCGCGGCGCGGACCCCGAGGGCGGCCGGGCCTTCGCCGCGCTGGTCAACTCGGCCGAGGGCCGCGCGGTGATGCGCCGCTTTGGCTTCCTCTTGCCCGGCGAGCAGCGCTGATGCAGTGGGCCCCGCTTGCGCTCTCCTTCGAGGTGGCGATCGCGGCCACCGCCCTCGCCGCGGTCATGGGCGTGCTGCTCGGCGCGCTCCTCGCCTCGCGCCGCTTCCCCGCGCGCGACCTGTTCGACGCGCTCTTCACGCTGCCGATGGTCTTGCCGCCGACGGTGCTCGGCTACTACGTGCTGGTCTCGATCGGCCGGAGCAGCGCGCTTGGCCGCGCCTTCGAGCGGGTCACCGGCTCCTCCATCGTCTTCACCGTCTTTGGCGCCATCGTCGCGGCCACCGTCGGCTCCTTGCCGCTCGTGATCAAGTCGGCGCGCGCCGCGCTGGAATCGGTGGACCCCGCGCTGGTGGCGGCCGCGCGCACGCTCGGCGCCAGTCCGCTCCGCGCCTTCTTCACCGTCAAGCTGCCGCTCGCCTCGTCCGGAATCCTCGCCGGCCTGATGCTGGGCTTTGCCCGCGCGCTCGGGGACTTCGGCGTCACCTTGATGGTCGCCGGCGACATCCCGGGCGAGACCCAGACCGCCTCGCTCGCCATCTATGACGCCATCCAATCCAATCAAGACGCGCGCGCGGCGGGTATGATCGCCGTCTTGACCGCGCTGGGCGCGGCCGTTCTCTATGCGGTCAATCGCCTGACCCGGCTGCGCAATGAGCGCTGAGCGCGCGCTCGCGGTCCGCGTGCAGCTCGCCGCCACCCGGCAGCGGGGGCTGGCCATCGACGCCGCGTTCGACGTCCCGCCCGGGATCACCATCCTCTTCGGGCCCTCCGGCGCGGGCAAGAGCACCATCTTGTCGGCCATTGCCGGCCTCTTGCGGCCAGACGCTGGCCGCGTCTCCCTCGGCGATGAGGTCTGGTTCGACGCCGCCTCCGGCAAGAGCCTGCCGCCGCACCTGCGAAAGGCCTCGGTGGTCTTTCAGTCGCTCTCGCTCTTCCCGCACCTGAGCGCGCTCGACAACGTCGAATATGGCATCGACCGCGCGGTGCCCCGCGACCAGCGGCGCGCGCGGGCGCTGGCGATGCTGGCCCGGATCAAGGTGCTGCACGTGGCCGCCAGGAAGCCGCGCACGCTCTCGGGCGGAGAGGCGCAGCGGGTGGCGCTGGCCCGCGCCTTCGCGCGCGACCCGAAGGTCGTCCTCCTCGACGAGGCCTTCTCCGCCATGGACCGCGCTCTGAGACGCAGCCTGCACGCCGAGGTCTCTGCCCTGGTCGGAGAGCTCTCGGTGCCCTGCATCCAGGTGACCCACGACCCCGAGGAGGCGCAGACCATGGGCAGCCGCTGCGTCAAGCTCGAGGCAGGCAGGGTGCTCGCCGTGGGCCCGGTGGCGGAGCTCTTGCTGGTTAGGTAGCCTTGGGTACCCGCGTTAAGTTGACCTGCGTGCTCTCGTCCTCTTGCGACGAGGCCCACTCGATCAGCCGCACGCTGGTCCTCCGCAGGCGGCGGCAGAGCTCGCGGTTGATGTTCTGCAGCACCAGCACATAGGCCTTCATGTCCTGCTTGTAGAGCTCGTACAGGTCGCGCGCGCGCAGCTCGTAGAGCGTGGCCGCGGTGACGGCCTCCACTGTGGCCGAGCGCGGCTGCATCTCGATGAGCGTCATCTCGCCGAAGAAGTCGCCGACGCCCAGGCGCGTCAGCTTGACCGGCGGCTCGCCCTCCTCGCCCGCGTGGAAGACGAGCAGCTCACCCTCGCGCACCACGAACATCGAGCCGCCCTGGTCGCCCTCGCGGAAGACGGTCGCGCCGGCCTCGAGCGCGCGGGTGACCAGCATGGCGGCCACCCGCCGCAGCGCCGGCCGCTCGAGCGCGGCGAAGAAGGGCGTGCGGGTCAAGAAGTCGAGCAGCGCCTCGTCATCCATGCGCAGACGATACCGCTCCTCCCAGCGCCCCGTCGAGGAAGGCGGAGGACCAAAGGGAGAGGCCGATTGCCCGCGAAATCCTGCTAGGCTGCGCGGCCTTCCTTTCGGGGGTCGCCATGTCCCGCCTGCTGCCGCTGTTCGCCGCCACGCTCGCCCTGGCCGGCTGCGCTGGAGCGTCTGCCAACATGCAAAAGTCTCTCGAGCTGCCCGCGAACCTGGTCGTTCCCGCATCGGCCGCGCTGCACCTGACGGTGAAGTCGTCCGAAGGGCAGGGCAAGCTCACCGGCGTGACGATGATCCAGCGCATCGACACCAAGGGCGGCAAGGCTCCCGAGGGCGGCTGCACCGCGTCCCAGGCCGGGCAGGTGCAGAAGGTGCCCTATACCGCGACCTATCTCTTCTATTCGGCGCAGTAATCGAAGAGATCGCCTCCGTGTCGCGGCCGCCGAGCAGCGAAGAGCGGGCCCGCATCGACGAGCAGCTCGACCTGCTCGCGCGGGCGCGAGCCCTCTCGCCCGGCCGGCTCGTGCCTTATCACGCGCACGTCCGGCTCTTGCGCGAGGGCGGCCGGCAGAGCGACGTGCTGCTCGGCTCGGGCATGCGCGCGGGCGAGGGGCTCGCCATCATCGACTGGCGGACGGCGCCCTTGTCGGAGGTTTTCTTCGGCTGCGCCGAGGGCGACGAGTACGAGGTCGATCTCGGCGACCGGCGGCTCGCTGGCCTGGTCCTGCAGCGGAACCTCGTCTCCTACGACGACGGTGAGCTGGTCGAGATCGAGACGCCGCGGGCAGTGCTCTGCCGCCGCGGCGCAGGCGGGTGGATGGCGCTGCCGCCGCGGCGCCTGCCCGGACTTCACCCTCGCCCGCCCGCCGCGCGCAAGCGGCTGCTCTCGCCCGCCGAGGTCGACCTCGACCCCGCCCAGCGCGCGGTGGTGGCGATGGCGCCGGGCGAGGCGGTGCTCATCCTCGGCGAGGCGGGCTGCGGCAAGACGACTGTCGCTTTGCACCGGCTGCGCCGGCTGAGCGAGCTCGCGGGTAGAAAATTGAAGGCCGCGGTGATCGTGCCGAGCGAAGGGCTGCGCCGGCTGTGCGAGTCGCTGCTCGAGCGGCTGGGCCTGGAAGACGTCGAGGCGCTCACTTACGATCGCTTCGCTGCCCAGCAGGCGCGGCGCAGCTTCGTCGACCTGCCGCGGCGCGAGAGCCAGAACGCCAGCGCCGCGACCATCGCGCTCAAGCGGCACGAGGCGCTGCGGGTCGCGCTCCGCCTGCTCGCGGAGAAGAAGGCCGCGCTGCCCGAGGAGGGCCGCGAGGTGCGGCGCACCCGGGCGCTGGCGCGGCGCGACGATCTGCACGCCCTCTTTGGCGACCGCGCGCTCTTGGACGCGGTGGTGGCCGCGGCCAAGGGAACCTTGACCGCCAACGCGGCCATCGAGGCGGCCGAGCACGCGCGGGTGCAGTTCAGCGAGACCGCCGAGGAGCAGTACGCGCACGTGGACCGCGACTCGCGCATGACGGCCGACGAGCGCGGCCTTGATGAAGGGACACCCACCGAGGACGCGCAGACCATCGACGTCGAGGACTACGCGGTGCTCTTCGAGCTCGAGCGCCTGCGCGCCGAGGCAGCCGGGGCGCGGCCGATGGCTCCCAAGCCCTACGACTGCATCGTGGTGGACGAAGCCCAGGAGCTGGCCCCGCTCGAGCTGGCGCTGGTCGGGCGGAGCGTGGCGCAGGGGGGCACGCTGATCGTCGCCGGGGACGCCGCCCAGCAGGTCGATGAGGACGCCTGCTTCCGCGGCTGGCCGCAGGCGATGGCCGAGCTCTTCGCGCCCGTGCACGCCACCGCAGTGCTGGAGGTCAGCTATCGCTGCCCGCCGGAAGTGACCTCGTTCGCGCGGGCGCTGCGCGAACCGGCGGCTCTGGTCCCGGCGCCGGCCGAGGCCCGCTCGCTCTCGTTCCAGCGCTTCGGCCACGAGAGCCACCTCGCGGCCTGGCTGATCGAGGCGCTGCGGACGCTCGATGGCGCTGACCCTTCGGCCACCTGCGCCGTCATCGCCAGGAGCGCGGCGGCCGCGGCCGGCTTCGCCATGGTGCTGCGCCACGGCCTGCCAGTGCACCTCGCGCTCGAAGGCCGCTTCGATTTCCGTCCCGGGACTCAAGTGACCAGCGTGCAGGAGGTCAAAGGCCTTGAGTTCGATTACGTGGTCGTGCCCGACGCGACCGAGGCGCGCTATCCCGACACGCCCGAGTCGCGCCGGGCTCTCTATGTGGCGGCGACCCGCGCCTGCGAGCAGCTGATCCTGGTGGCCGCAGGCGAGCTCTCGCCCCTCTGCGGCGAATGACTTGACGGTGACTTAACGGCGACGCGCGCGCCAGCGCATCACCAAAGCGCCGGCCAGCGCTCCGGCGGCAAAGATCAGCAAACCCGCGCCCATGGCCAATCGGAGCAATCGGTGCTGGACCAGCGGCACCGCCGTCCGGCCCGGCGCGCCCGCGAGCGGGGAGACCAGGACATATCCGCGCGTCTTTCCCGAATCGAGATCGCGCGTGGCCATGGCCTTCCAGAGATCGCCCGCGCGCGCCCAATAGGGCGGATATCGGAATCGCGCGACGTCCAAGACGAGGAAGCGGTCCGCGCCCGCGTGATAGGCGGCCAGGGGCGACCAATGGGCGCCGAAATCCTGTCCCAGCTCGGAGCGGTAGAAATCAATCAACACATGGCGCGCGGGCGCGGCCAGCGCGGCCGAGGCCTCGGCGCGAAAGGCCTCCAGGCTGCTCTCGCTGGCCGGTCTGGCGCGGGCCTGCACCTGGTTGGCGGTGAGCAGCGATTGCAGCTGCTCGAGGGTCAGGCCGCCATTGGCGACGAACTGCGGCGTCAGCGGCGCTGCCGCGTCAAAGATGTTGTCCTCGGTGAAGCCGCGAAAGGGGGCATATCCCGCGGCGATCGGCGCCTGCACCGGCATTGAGTTGAGCACCATGACCGACGACGCCACGCCGCAAAAGCTCTGCGTCTTCTGCGTCAGGAAGGTGCCGGCCAGCGCGAAGTACGAGCGGCGCGCGGTGGACTCGAGCAGGAGCTTCTGGCCCTCGTCGGAGTCGAGCGCGACCAGCTGCGGCGGCAACGGCTGCAATTGCGCGAGCAAAGCGAGGAGCGGCGCCACAAGAGCGAGCATGGGCGGGTCAGGGCGCGCTTACTTTGGTGTTGAGTCCGCGCATTGATTTCATCCACCGCTCGTGATCGCCCGCGCGCCGCTGCATATACGAGGCGACCTCCGGGTGGGGCAGGATGAGGAAGCGCTCGTCCAGGATGCCGCGCAGGGCCGCCTCGGCCACCTGGTCGGCCTCGAGCAGCGCGCCCGAGGCGAGGACGGCTTTGATGCTGCGATCGCCCAGGCCCGAGGTCACCATGTCGGTGTTGACGCCCTGCGGGCAGAGGCAGCTCACCTTGATTCCGCGCTCGCCGTAGGTGATCGACAGCCACTCGGCGAAGGCCACCGCCGCGTGCTTGGTGACGCTGTAGGGCGCGGCGCCGATCGAGCACAACAAGCCCGCTGCCGAGGCCGTCGAGACCAGGTACCCTTCGCCGCGCGCCAGCATGCCGGGGAGCGCGTGGCGGGCAGCCCAGACGTGCGCCATCAAGTTCACGTCCCAGGCGCGCTGCCACTCGCCGTCGGGCGCCTCGGGACCGCCGCCCACCGCGATGCCCGCGTTGGAGAAGAACAGATCGACGCGGCCGTGCTCGTCCTCGGCGCGCTTGCAGAGGGCGGCCAGGTCGGCCTCCTTGGAGACGTCGGCCATGACCGCGTGCGCGGAGGCGCCGAGCTCGGCCGCCACGACGGCGGCGCCCGCCAGATCGCGATCGGCGACATAGAGGGCCTTGGCGCCTTCTTTGTGGAAGCGGCGGCAGAGCGCGCGGCCGATGCCGTTGGCTCCCCCGGTGACCACGCACACTCTTCCGTCGAGCTTCATGGGCGGCAGAGTACGCCAACAGACTGCGCGCGGCTTGCAGCGGCGCGCAGGTCCGACTTACGGTCGCGCTCCGATGCCGGCCGCATTCTCGCGCACCCTTCGCTCGCTCGCGGCTGATGGAGCCCGCTCATCGCTCTCTGCGATCGCGCCCGCCGCCGTGCTGCTCGGGCTCTGGCTCGCGTGGTTTCTGCTGGCCCGCGTGGCGGTCTACGCCACCTCGGACCGCGCGCGGCTGGAGGTAGCCCGCGAGGTGAATGAGGTGCAGGCGCCCGTCACCGGCCGGCTGGTGGCCACGCATCTGTTGCTCGGGCGCGAGGTCAAGGCGGGCGACCCGCTCATCGAGCTGGACGCCGAGGCGGAGCGGCTGCGCTTGGAGGAAGAGCGCAAGAAGGGCGAGGCCGCGGAGGCGCAGCTGGCGGCGCTGCGCGAGGAGACCGCGGCCCAGGAGCGCTCGCTGACCCAGCGGCGCGAGGCGGCGGTCGCGGCAGCCGACGAGGCCAAGGCGCGCTTTCGCGAGGCCGACGAGGATCTGCGTTCGTCCGACCGGGATCTGCTGCGGCTGGCCCCGCTGCGCAAGGAGGGGCTGGTCTCCGAGGCCGAGGTGCAGAACGCCCGGAGCGCCGCGGGGAAGCGCAAGGCCGCTGCCGAGGCGCTCTCCACGCACGCGCGCAGCCTTGAGTTGAACCAGAAGGTGGACGAGACCGAGGCCCGCGCGCGCATCGCGGCGCTGCGGCGCGAAGAGGCGCGGCTCTCCGGCCTCGCCGACTCGTCGCGCGCGGCGGCCCGGACGCTGGCGCAGGAGATCGAGCGCAAGACGGTGCGTGCGGCGGCCTCGGGCCGGCTCGGCAAGGCGGCGCCGCTGCAGCTTGGCGCCTTCGTCAAGGAGGGCGATTCGCTCGGCGCCATCGTCCCCAAGGGCGCGCTGCGCGTGGTCGCCGAGTACCTGCCCCAAGAGGTGCTCGGCCGGGTGCGCGCGGGCCAGATCGCGCGGCTGCGGCTCGACGGCTTCGCCTGGACCCAGTACGGCAGCCTGCCGGCCACCGTGGTCACCGTGGGCAACGAGGCGCAGGGCGGCCGCGTGCGCGTCGAGCTGTCGGTGCAGACCGAGGCCACCCGCATCCCGGTCGAGCACGGCCTGCCCGGCACGCTCGAGGTCGAGATCGACCGCGTCTCGCCCGCGACGCTCTTGCTCCGCGCCGCCGCCGGCCTCTTCCCGCGCCGCCCCGCCGAGGCGCCCGCGCAATGAATGGCCGTTCATTTTTCGTCCCGGAGGTGGTCCAGACCTCGGCGATGGACTGCGGCCCGGCCGCCCTCAAGGCGCTGCTCGAAGGCCACGGGATCAGGGCCAGCTACGGCCGCCTGCGCGAGGCCTGCCAGACCAGCGTCGACGGGACCTCGATCGATGCGCTGGAAGACCTGGCGGGGAAGCTCGGCCTCGACGCCGAGCAGGTGATGGTGCCGCTCGACCAGCTCCTGCTCGACGAGACGAGCGCGCTGCCGGCGCTCCTGGTCACCGTGCAGCCGAATGGCCTGACCCACTTCATCGTCGTCTGGCGGCGCCACGGCGACTTCGTGCAGGTGATGGACCCCGGGGTCGGCCGCCGCTGGATGCGGGCCCAGACGCTGCTCGCCGAGACCTATCTGCACACCGCGACCGTGGCGGCGGCGGGCTGGCGCGAGTACGCCGCGAGCGACGAGTTTCTTGCCGGGCTCGGCAAGCGGCTCGCCGCTCTGGGCGTGGCTGATCGCGGACGGGCCCTGATCGGCCGGGCGCTCGCGGACCCTGGCTACCGGTCGCTCGCCGCGCTCGACGCCGCTGTGCGCATGACCGAGGCGCTGCGCCGGCCCTCGGGTCTGCCCAGCCGACGCCTGGCCGCGCTGCTCGAGGCCTCGCTCGACGACGCGCTCGCCGAGCCGCCCGCAGAGCCGCCGCGCGCGATCCCAGCCGCCTGCTGGCAGGTGCGCCCGGCTCCGGCGGCGGGCCCCGAGGGCGAGGAGCAGCTGCTCCTGAGCGGCGCCGTCCTCGTGCGCATCAAGGGCCGCTCGCCCGCGCCCCTGGCCGCCAATCTCTCCCCCGAGCTCTCCGCCGCCCTCGAAGAGACGCCTCTGCGGCCGGGTCTCGCGCTGCTCAAGCTGCTCTTTGCGGGCGGCCCGCTCGAGCCGCTCTTGCTGGTCGGAACGCTCTGCCTGCTCGCGCTCGGCACCATGCTCGAGGCGCTGCTCCTGCGGGGCCTCGTCGACGTCGGCAACGACCTCGGAGCCCCTCAACAACGGCTGGCTGCGCTCGGCGCTCTGCTCGTCTTCCTGGTCTTGCTGCTGGCCGTCGATCTGCCGGTCATCTCCGGCACGCTGCGCCTCGCGCGCCGCCTCGAGATCTCGCTGCGCGCGGCTTTTCTGGAAAAAATCCCCCGGCTCGGCGACCGCTACCTGACCAGCCGCCCGATCAGCGACATGGCCGATCGCAGCCACGCCGTGCACCAGCTGCGCGATCTGCCCGAGCTGTCGCGCCGCTTCCTCCGCGCCTGCCTCGAGATCCTGGTGACGGCGGCCGGCCTCTGCTGGCTTGATCCCAGGAGCGCCCCGCTGGCCGCGCTCGCGGCGCTCTTCGCCATCGGCGTTCCGCTGCTCTTCCAGCCCCAGCTGCTCGAGCGCGATCACCGCCAGCGCGTGCACGGGGGCGCGCTCAGCCGCTTCAACCTCGACGCGCTCCTCGGCCTGACCGCCGTGCGCGCCCACGGGGCCGAGCGCTCCCTGCGCCGCGAGCACGAGTCGCTCCTGGTCGAGTGGGCCCGCGCCGCGCGCTCGCTGCTCCACCTCGCCGTCGCCGCCGAAGGGGCGCAGCTCTTCTCCGGCCTCTTGCTCTCCGGCCTCTTGCTCGTCGACTACCTGCGCCGCGCGGGCGAGGGCGGTGGCGTGCTGCTCTTCGCCTATTGGACGATGAACCTGCCCATGCTCGGACAGGAGCTGGCCTCGCTGCTGCGCCAATATCCCGCGCGGCGCAACCTCACGCTCCGCCTCCTCGAGCCGCTCGGCGCACTGGAAGAGGCAGAGCCGCCCGCGCCCGCCGTCGCGCCGGGCGTCGAGGTCGCGCCGGCCGGCGCCCGCATCGAGCTGCAGGACGTGACGGTGCTCGCCGGTGGTCATGGAATTTTACATGATGTAACTTTACAGATCCCGCCAGGCAGCCACCTCGCCATCGTCGGACCTTCCGGCGCGGGCAAGTCCTCGCTCGTCGGCCTCCTGCTCGGCTGGCTGCGACCCGCGCGGGGGCGCCTCTTGGTCGACGGCGAGGAGCTGCTCGGCAGCCGCCAGGACGCGCTGCGCGCAGCGACGGCGTGGGTGGATCCCGCGGTGCAGATCTGGAACCGCACGCTGCTCTCCAACCTGCGCTACGGCGAGCCCGCGGCCTCGGCGCTGCCGCTCACGGAGGCGCTGGAGAAGGCCGATCTGCTCCGCGTCCTCGAGGGCCTGCCCGAAGGGCTGCAGACGCCGCTCGGCGAAGGCGGCGGCCTGCTCTCGGGCGGCGAGGGCCAGCGCGTGCGGCTGGGCCGGTCGCTCTTTCGCACCGAGGCGCGCCTCGTGATCCTCGACGAGCCGTTTCGCGGCCTCGACCGGCCGCTGCGCAGCGAGCTGCTGGCGCGGGTCAGGCGCCACTTCGCGGGGGCGACGCTGCTCTGCGTGACGCACGACGTGGGCGAGACGCAGAAGTTCGCGCGCGTGCTGGTGGTGGAGGACGGCCGCGTCGTCGAGGACGGCGCCCCCGCCGAGCTCAGCGCGCGCCAAGGCTCGCGCTACAGGGCGCTGCTCGACGCCGAGGACGAGCTGCGCCGCTCGCTCTTCGCCGGCGACGAGTTCCGCAAGGTGTGGCTCGAAGGCCGCGCCCTCCGCGAAGAGAAGGCGACGCGATGAGCGACGCGCTGCAAGAGGCGCTCTGGCCCCTCGATCGCCTGCCCGATGCGCTGGAAGCGCTGGCCGTCCGCGCGGGCGTGCAGCTGCGGGCGTCGGCGCTGCCCGGGCCGCCCAATGCGCGCGACCTGCCCTCGCTCGGCCGCTTCATCGAGGCCGCCGCGGTGGGCCAGGGGCTCGAGGCCGAGGCCGTCTCGACGCCGCTGCCCGAAGTGGAAAAGATGGTCCAGGGGCTGGGCCACGCCACCGTGATCGTCGAGGGAAAGGACGGCCCGCGCATCGCCGTCACGCTGCCCTCGCGCGGCGGCACGCTCAAGCTGCTCGGCCCCGATCACACCTTGCGCCGCGTGCCCGCGCGAGCCCTCCGGGACGCGCTCTGCGCCGGCAAGGAGGCCGCCGCGCTCCCCGACGTCGAGCGGCTCCTCGATCGCGCCGGGCTTGGCGGGTCGCGCCGCGATCGCACCCGCGCCGCCGTGCTCGCGGGCCGCCTCGCGCAGGTCCACATCCAGGGCGCGTTCATCCTGCGCTTGCCCCCGTCGGCCCCTGCGCGCCTGCAAGCCCGGAGCGCGGGCCTCTCCTTGCGCCTGTCGCTCCTGCTCGCGCTGCAGGCCGTCGATTTCTCGCTCTGGATGCTCTCGTGGTGGGTGATCGGCGTCGGCGCGCTGCAGGGCCGCCTCGACTCTGGCTGGCTGCTGGCCTGGGCGCTCTTGCGCCTCACGCTCGTGCCGCTGCGCATGCTCGCGACCTGGCTGTCCGGATCTTTGGCCGTGGACGCCGCGCTGCAGCTCAAGTCCCGCCTGCTCGCCGGTGCGCTCCGCCTCGCCCCCGAGGAGATGCGGCGCGAGGGCATGGGCCAGCTCCTCGGCCGCACGCTCGAGGCCAACGCCATCGAGTCGATCGGCATCGGCGGCGCGCTCTCGGCCTTGTCCGGCCTGACCGAGCTGGTCCTCTCGGCGGCGGTGATGGCGCTCGGCGCCGGCGGCCTCTGGCAGCTCCTGGCCCTCGTTGCCTGGTGCGCGCTCTTGGCCCTCGCGCTGCGCCGCTACCACCGCCTGCGCGGCGAGTGGACCTCGGCGCGGCTCGAGCTGGTCCACGACCAGGTGGAGCGCATGGTCGGCCACCGCACCCGCCTCGCCCAGGAGGCGCCCGCGAGCCGGCACCAGGACGAGGACCACGCGCTCGACCGCTACGCCGAGCTCTCCCGCCGCATGGACCGGGCGCTGCTGCCGCTCGCCGCCGGAGCCAGCCGGGGCTTCCTCGTGCTCGCCATCGCGGCGCTCTTGCCCGCGCTCCTCGGCCGCAAAGACCCAGCCGCGCTGGCCCTCTCGGTGCTGGGCGCGCTGCTCGCGTTCGGCGCGCTGGAGAAATTGTCCGGCGCGCTCTCGGCGCTGTCTGGTGCCGCGCTCTCCTGGAAGCAGGTGGCGCCGCTCTTCGACGCCGCCGCCCGGCAAGAGAGGGCCACCGCGCCCGACGTCGCCGCGGCGCCCCCGTCGCCAGGCGACGACCAAGGGGTCGTCCTCGATGCCCACGAGCTGACCTATCGCCACCGCGGCCGCGCCGAGCCTGTGGTGCGCGGCGCCAGCCTGCGCCTGTCGGCCGGCGATCGCGTCCTCTTGCAAGGCCCCACCGGCAGCGGCAAGTCCACCCTCGCCTCGCTCTTGTCGGGCCTGCGCGCGCCCGACTCGGGCCTCTTGCTCCTGCGCGGCCTCGACCAGCACACGCTCGGCGCCGAGGGCTTTCGCAAGCGCGTGGCCTGCGCGCCGCAGTTCCACGAGAACCACGTCCTCACCGGGACGTTCGCGTTCAACCTCTTGATGGGCCGCGGCTGGCCGCCCGAGCAGGCCGACTTCGCCGAAGCCGAGGCCATCTGCCGCGAGCTGGGCCTCGGCACGCTCTTGCAGCGCATGCCCGCCGGCCTCTTGCAGACCGTGGGCGAGACCGGCTGGCAGCTCTCACACGGAGAGAAGAGCCGCCTCTTCATCGCCCGCGCCCTGCTCCAGCGCGCCGACGTGGTGCTGCTCGACGAGAGCTTCGCCGCCCTCGACCCGCTGACCTTGCGCCAGGCGATGAAGTGCGTCCTGCAGCGATCGAAGACCGTAATCGTGATCGCTCATCCGTAGCCGGCGAGTGCACCCTGCCCGCCCGCTGCCGTCAGTGATGGGGCGCGTACAGATCCAGGATGCGGCCCAGCGCCGCCCTGCACGCCGCGCAGAACGGCACGTCGTCGCGGGAGAACATCACGCAGTCGGCCTGGGCGCGATAGTAACCCTTTGCTTCATAGTTGGAGCCTTCGAAGGCGCCGACCTTGCCGGCGTACTTCTCCGAGGAGAGCCTCTTGGTGTCCTCGGCCTTCTCGGCGGTGAAGAGCGCGTCCATCTCCTGCTCGGGTCGCCTCTCGGCGCGAATGCGCCTGCGCTTTGCCTGCACGCCCTTCTGCCATTCAATGAAGCCGTCCTCGTCCCAAGGCGTCGGCAGGGGCACGCCGGGCGTGAGCAGCGCCCTCCACTTGAGGGCCGCCGCGTCGGCCGTGGCGCTGGCGTTGGGCTCCCAGGGCTCGAGCCGCTCCTTACCTGACTCATAGGAGGTATCGGAGGTGAAGTATTCGTCCGCCAGGCCGGCGATGTGGTGTCCAAGCTCGTGGACGAAGACATAAGGCGACCAGAGCGAATCGGCGGCGACCGTACTATAGAGGTTGAAGATACCTCCGCCGCCATAGGTCTTGTTGTTGACCAGGATCTCTACCAGCTCATAGGGAGCCTGCGATGCCGCCTCGCGAAAGGCACGGTTGTCGAACGTCAGCACATAGCGCTCGGAGCCAAAGGCGTCATAGGTGGCGCCGATGGGCGAGCGATGGTGCACGCCCGTCGATGGCCGCGAGATGCCCGACTCGGCCGCCGGCGGGCAGACCCCCCAGACGTTGAAGTCATCGCGCCGCTCCTTGAAGGGCGAGTAGGTAAAGAGCGTGTCCATCAAACGGCGCGCGTCCTTCTCGAACTTCCCGCGCTCGGCCGCCGTGTAGCCGTCGCCGAGGATGAGCAGGTCCACCTTCACCGCGGGGTCGCCTTTCTCTTGCAACGCAATCAATCCGCCGGCGGGAAGCGGCGCCGCGTCATCGACGAACATCTCCTTCGGATCGACCAGGAACGACCAGGCCTCCCTGAACAAGCCCGAGCGCGCGTCGCGCTTCTTCAGCACGATCTGCACCGGCGCTTCCGGCCGTGGGAACCGGAGAGACTCCGAGAACGTCCGATTGCCCTCCTTTGCTTCCGCAGTGGATTCCCACTCACCGTAAATCGACGAGAAGCCGCGCGAGTAGAGCAGCCGGTTGGTGGCGCGTTCGCGCACCTCGAACAGATATTTGCCAGAGTTGGTGTCATCGACGGCGTGCGCGGGATTGCCCGGCCACGCCAGCGGCTCAAGCACCAGCCGGTCGACCGAGAACCTCTCCTCGCTCGCGTTCCCGGTGTGGAAGTAATCGACGCGAAAGGTTCGAGGCGCGGCGGAGACGGCGAAGGGGACCAGCAAGATCGCGGCGAAGAGTCTCATGCCGTGCGTATAGCGCAGCGCTGGCGGGAGCAAAAGCCTCGACGCGGCGTTGGCGCCTTCTTCTATCGACCAAGATATGCCGCTTTGATCTCCGGGCTCTTCGCCAGCACCTCCGCCGGTCCCTCGAGGACCACGCGGCCACCCTCGAGGACATAGGCAAAGTGCGCCACCGAGAGCGCCACCCGCGCGTTCTGCTCGACCAAGAGAAACGTCGTCTTCTCTTCTTCATTGATGCGCTTGACGATGCGGAAGATCTGCTGCACCAGGAGCGGCGCCAGGCCAAGCGAGGGCTCGTCGAGCAGGATGAGCGAGGGCCGCGCCATCAAAGCGCGACTGATGGCCAGCATCTGCTGCTCGCCGCCCGAGAGGTAGCCGGCCATGCCGTGCCGCAATTCGCGCAGCCGGGGAAAGTAGTCGAAGCAGAGCTCGCGATCGCGGCGCAGCCCGACCCGATCGCCGCGGGTATATCCCCCCATGGTGAGGTTTTCGTCCACCGTCATGTCCTCGAAGATGCGGCGGCCTTCGATGACGTGGAAGATGCCGCGGCGCACGCGCTCCTCGGCGGCGAGCCCCTCGATGCGCTCGCCGCGAAGCTCGAGCCTGCCCGACTTGACCTTGCCCCCTTCGCCGGCGAGCAGCCCCGAGATGGCCTTCAGCGTGGTGCTCTTGCCGGCGCCGTTGGGCCCGAGGAGCGCGACGATCTGCCCCTCGGGCACGGAGAGCGAGAGCCCGCGCAGGACCAGGATGACGTCGTCATAGACGACCTCGAGGTCTTTGAGCCGCAGCATCATATCGACTAGAGGCCGAGCCATTCCGCCTTGCGCGGCATGTCGTACTCAGCCACCTTGGCCAGCTTGCCGCCCTTGATTTGATAGATGGGCGTCTTGGTCGCCGGCCTGTGGTCGGTCGGCGAATAGGAGACGGGATTGGTCAAGCCGCCGAGATCGAAGTTGCTCAGCTCTTCCATCGCCGCCTTCACGCCCGGGCCATTGAGCGCTTTCTTGGCGTCGGCCCGCTTGAGCGCCTCGGCCCAGACGAGCACATAGGCCCAGCCGCGGACATACATGGCGTCATGAGTATCGGCAGGGTGGTGAGCCTGGTGAAAGGCGGTGATGTCTTTCATTCCCGGCACGTCCTCGCCGAACGGCACGTGCGGCATCACGCCAGTCACGCCCTCGGCGGCCTCGCGCGCGACCAGCGGCAGCGCTTCGCTGAAGCCATAGGGATTGGAGCCGAACCTGGTCGTCAGGCCGAGCTTCTTGGCGTCCTTGAGCACGGTCGAGACGCCGGTGGTCGTGACGTTGATATAGGCATAGTCGGCGCCCTTCTTCTTCATCCCGAGCAGCTGGCTGGTCGCGTCCTGGAAGGTGCCCGGGATGATCTCTTCATCGACGAGGTCGACGCCGATCTCCTTGCAATATTGCCGGCCCGCCTCCATCGGCGACTTGCCGTAGGCGTTGTCGCCATAGAAGAAGGCAACCTTCGGGTTCCTCGACTTGTCCTTCCAATCCTCCTTGACCCAGCGCAGCCAGGCGCGGAGCTGATCCGAATAGGTCGGTCCGACGAAGAAGTTATAGGGAGTCTTGGCCGGGTCGGTCAGCGCCGCCGAGAACGACGCCGACAGATAGGGAATCTTGTCGGCATTGACCTGGGCCTTGAGTCCCTCGGTGTCGCCGGTGCCCCAGCCGTTGATCATCACGACCTTCTCGTCGTTGACCAGCCGCTTGTAGGCCGCGACCGCCTCGGGGATCTTGTAGCCATAGTCAACGGCGATGAGGTTGATCTTCTTGCCGTTGATTCCGCCCTTGTCGTTGATGGCCTGGACGTTGTCGCGCACGCCGCTGGCGAAGGACTTGCCGACATCCGAGGTCACGCCGGTCAGATCGAAGATTCCGCCGACCTTGATTTCATTTGGGTTGCCCGGCGCAGGCGCCGCCGCGGAGGGCGTTGGCGCCGCGCCCTTGCCGGCGGCGGGAGCCGGGTCCTGGCAGGCTGCCACGAGCGCGAGGATGAAGAGCGCGGGTGCGAATCGATTGGACGACATCGGTGCCTCCATTGAATCAGGACGAGAAAGGATAGTGCGACCAATAAGCCTTGATGCGGCGGAAGCGCGAGGCCATTCCTTCGGGCTCGAAGATGAGGAAGAGCACGATGGTCAGGCCAAAGACGCCGAGCTTGAGCGAGGCAAAGAGCTGGATGAGGGCGGGGAAGGAGTGGGCCAGGCTGCCGGTGAGCAGGCGCAGCACCTCGGGCAAGAGCGTGATGAAGGCCGCGCCGAGGATCGAGCCGAGCACGCTGCCGAGGCCGCCGATGATGATCATGCCCAATTGATCGATGGCGACGCCGAGCGGAAAGTTCTCGGGGCTGATGATGCGCGCCTGGTATGCGAGCAGCGAGCCGGCGACGCCGACATAGAAGGAGCTGACCGCGAAGGCGAGCAGCTTGTGGCGGAAGACATCGACGCCCATCACCTCCGCCGAGACATCGTGGTCGCGGATGGCGATGAAGGCCTTGCCCACGCGCGAGCGGAACAAGTTGCGGGCGAACCAGAGGTGAAAGACGGCGAGCGGCAGGATCAGCCAATAGATGCGCCGGTCGGAATCGAGGGCGAGCCCGAAGAACGACGGCGCGGGAATGCTGATGCCGTTGACTCCGCCGGTCATGAAGTCCCAATGGACGGCGGTGAACTCGACGATGAAGTGGGCCGCGAGCGTCGCCATCGCGAGGTAGAGACCGCGCAGGCGCAGCGAAGGGATGCCAAAGACCATTCCCACCAGGGCGCTCAAGAGTCCGGCGAGTGGAATGGTGAGCGCGAAGGGAACGCCGCGGCCGGCGAGCGCCGCGGTGCTATAGGCGCCCACGGCGAGGAAGGCGGCGTTGCCGAGCGAGATCTGGCCGGTATAGCCCGTCAATAGGTTGAGGCCCATGGCCGCGATGACGGCGATGCCGACGCGGTTGGCCACGTCCAGCCAATAGGTCGAGGCAAAGAACGGTAGAGTTGCCAACAAGGCCAGAAGGACGCCGACGGCGACGCGGTCGCGCGCGGAGTCGAAGAGGGCCAGGTCGGCCGCGTAGCTGGTCTGGAACTCACCGCAGCGCAGGGCTTCTCCTCAGACGCGATCGACGCGCACCTTGCCGAACAAGCCGTAGGGTTTGACCATCAGGATCAAGACCAGGGCGACAAAGGGCGCCACCTCCTTGGTGCCGCCGCCGAGCAATGGATCGAGATATCCGCCGGCCAGGTTCTCGAGGACTCCCATGACAAGGCCCCCGACGATTGCTCCTTGAATGCTATCGAGGCCGCCGAGGATGACCACCGGCAGCGCCTTGAGCCCGAGCAAGGAGAGCGAGCCGTCGATGCCGCCGCGCATGGCGCCAAGGAGGATCCCGCCCAGCGCCGACACGGCCGCCGCGATGCTCCAGGAGAGCGCGAACATGCGCTTGACGGAGATGCCCATCGACTGCGCCACCGCCTGCGAGGAAGCCGTCGCGCGCATGGCGATCCCTTGCTTCGAGTAGCGGAAGAAGAGCGAGAAGACGACGAGCAGCGCCGCCACGCTCGCCATGCTGATGAGATATCCGCGTGCGACGGGAAGGGGGCCGACCAGGATCGGCGTGCTATCGAAGGCCGCAGGAAACGGCCTGGTGTCCGTGCCGAAGAAGCCCTGCACGATGGCGCGCAAGAGGCTGGAGAGGCCGAGCGTGACCATGATGACCGAGATGATGGGCTCGCCGATCATCGGACGCAGGACGACGCGCTCGAGGCAGAGTCCGAGCACCGCGGAGAAACCCAGCGTGAGCAGGAGCGCGGCGGGGCGCGGGAGGTGCGCGTTGTCGACGATGGCGAAGAAGAGATAGGCGCCAATCAGGAGGAACTCGCCTTGGGCGAAGTTGAGGACGCCGCTCGCCTTGTAGATGACGACGAAGCCGAGGGCGACCAGCGCATAGATGCTGCCGACGGCGAGCCCATTGATGGTGAGCTGGAGGAAGAACTCCATTTCAGCGGCCGCCCGCTATCAAAGGAAGGCCGAGGGCGTGAAAGAATCGGAGGGTTGCCGCGGCGGGCGCGACGCCGACGGCCCTGGCGCTCTTCACCCGCGAGAGTCCCAGGCGATCGCGGAGCGGGCGCAAGAGGAGCACCTCCGCCAGGATTCCCCGCTTCTCCAGGTAGCGATCGAACATCAAGCGCTTGAAGGGGGTCGCCGCGGTCCTCTTGGAGAGCGCGTGCGCGTGCAGGCCGTCCCAGAACGGCGCCTCGGCGTGGATCAGGCTCGGGCCGATCTCGCGCAGGTCGGCGAGCCGGGTCTCGCTGCGCTCGGGAAAGCTGAGACACAGGCCCGACTCAAGCCAGGCCGCGACCGAGGCGATCTGCTCGAACGGCTGGTCGAGCGATTGGAAGGAGAAGAGCTCGCCCCCGGCGGAGAGAGCGCGCGCGGGAGTCAATAGGTCCTGGTGCGAGAGCTGGCCAAACGCGCGGTCGGCGGCGCTGCCCTGGGCGACGCACTCTTCGAAGCGCGTGGCCGGAATGGCGGCACCGGCGGCAATCAACTCATCCAAGGTATCCGGCAGCGGATAGGTCGCGCCGACGATCTCGCCGGCGGCGGCCACCGCGCCCACCGCTTGAATGGCCAGCTCGGCGACGACGCACTCTGGCCGGTTGCGCCAGCGGAGCAGCACCTCTGCGCCGCGCTTGACCCCTCCCGCCAGCAAGCCGAGCGCGAGCGCGCGCACCGACTGCAGCACCTCGGTCCAGGTGGTCTCGTGCCAGAGGCCGCGCCGCTTCTCGCGCAGCGCCGGCCGCGTCCCGTGCGCGCGGGCGTTGCGCAACAAGAGCTGTGGCAGGGTCTCCACCGTCAGGCCTCGCCGCCGAGATAGGCCTCTTGCACGGCGGCGCTGGCGCGGATCTGCGCCGGCGTTCCCTCGGCGATCTTCTCGCCGAAGTTGAGCACGCAGATCGCGTGCGAGAGCTCCATGACCACGCCCATGTCGTGCTCGATGAGGATGATCGACGCGCCCTTCTTCTCATTCACCTCGAGGATGAAGCGCGCCATCTCCTGCTTCTCCTGCGCGTTCATTCCCGCCATCGGCTCGTCGAGCAAGAGCAGCTTGGGCTCGAGCGCCAGCGCGCGGGCCAACTCAACCCTCTTCTGCAAACCGTAGGGTAGAGTATGGACGACCTCCTTGCGCACGTGTCCGATCTCGAGCAGCTCGATGATCTTCTCGACCTCCTCACGCTGCTGCAGCTCTTCGCGCCGGCCCGGTCCATAGAAGAAGCCGCCGGCGAAGAGCCCGGTGCGCTGCTTGCTGTGGCGGCCGATGAGCAGGTTGTCGAGGACCGTCATCCCTCTGAAGAGCGCAATGTTTTGAAACGTGCGCGACAGGCCGCGGCGGGTGCGGGCCGAGGGGGCAAGGCGCGTCACGTCTTCGCCCTCCAGCCAGATGGAGCCTTCTTGCGGGCGATAGACGCCGCTGATGCAATTGACGAGGCTCGTCTTGCCGGCGCCGTTCGGGCCGATGATGGCGCAGAGCGCGCCTGCAGCGACCTCGAGCGAGACGTCGCGCAGGGCGGTGACGCCGCCGAAGCGAAGGGAGACGCGGTTTATCTTCAGGCGCGCCATGCCGACCCTCGGTCATGCCTGCCGGATATAGACCGAAGTCCTATAGCACGGCGCACCTGGGCAGATGTGGGGCGGGCGAGGGTGCGCAGCCGTAGACGGCCGACCGGGCAAGCGCCGTAGAGTCGTTTAACTGAGCAGTTTGGAGGGATAAGAACCATGCGCCTCGCACTCGCCTTCGCCGCTGTCGCTCTCTTCGCCAGCAGCGTCCTCGCCGAGCAGCCCGAAGAGCCCATCGCCGCCGGGGGGCGCGCCGTGGCCCGCGCCGAGGCCGAAGTGCACGTCGCCTTCGCGAGCGGCAAGTTCAAGCCCCGCCCTCCCGAGCTGAAGGTCGTGGACTCGGTCACCGGCGAGGCCGTGGCCAAGGTGCGCCCGCGCGAGTGGACGCTGCGCTCGGCGACGTACACCGTCTCGCTCCCCGTCGGCCATCGCTACGGCTTGCACTTCGCGCTGCCGGGCGAGGTGGGCTCGTTCGCCAGGCTCTCCATGCCGGTCGAGGCCGAGGGCACCGTCATCTACCGCGTGCCCTACGCGCCCGCGAGCACGGTGGCCGCGCGCTAGTGCAGCGCCCGCGAGGCACTAGGGTTGAACGTCCGCTGCCCGCGCGGTTACAACGGCGCCATGAGCGGACCGCAAGCGAAGGAGATGGCCGACGAGTCGATGGTGCGAAACCTCGCCGCCCAGGCCGAGGCCATCTGGCCGCAAGAGGAGCCAATCTTCCTGCGGCACGGCCTGCCTGAAGGCGCGCGCGTCCTCGACGTCGGCTGCGGCACCGGCGAGATCACCCGCCGCCTGGCCGAGCGCTTCCCCTCCGGAGACTTCACCGGCGTCGACGTCGAAGAGGGCCACCTCGCTCGCGCGCGCTCTCTCTGCAGAAGGCTCGGCGAGCGCGTCCGCTTCCAGCCTGGCGACGCCTACGCGCTGCAGTTTCCCGCCGGCCACTTCGACCTGGTCGTCTGCCGCCACGTGCTGCAGGCGGTGTCCGACGCAGAGCGCGCGCTGGCCGAGATGGTGCGCGTGCTCAAGCCCTCTGGCCGCCTGCACCTGATCGCCGAGGACTACGGCATGGTGCTCAGCCACCCGCTGCCGCGCGACTCCGACCGCTTCTGGCGCGACGGCGCGCTGGCCTACGGCGCCTCGGTCGGCTGCGATCTGCACGTCGGCCGCAAGGTCTTCACCATACTCAACGAAATGGGCTTGAGTCGGATTGAAGCCGATTACTTGACCATCGACACCATCCGCGTCCCGCGCGACCTCTTCGCGCAGATCTGGGAAGCCTGGCGCGACGGCTACACCGAGTCCCTGGTCCAGCACGGCAAGCTCTCGCGCGCCGAGATCGAGCAGTGCTGGAACGAGATGATCGCGACCGCCCGTGACCCGCGCGGCTACGCGCTCTGGCAATTGCCGGTGTGGAGCGCGCACAAGCCAGCCGTCTAGACTAGACGGCTGGTGCCGGTCTCTCCCTATAGAGGTTGGTCCTAGCGCGCCTCGCGCGTCGGCCGCTCCTCGAGGGTGCACTCGGCGCCGCCGCTGACGGCGCAGCGAAAGGCCTCGACCGCGCGGTCCTGGTCGAGCTGCGCGTGGGGCTCGGCGCCGCCGGTGGGGATCGGCTCGAGGTGCCGCTTCTGCAGCTCACCGCCGAGCGGACCGAGGTCGCTGGAGACGATGGAGGCATACTCAGCCTTGACCTCGTCGAGCTCCTGGCGAAGGACCTCGATGCGCTCGAGTTGGTAGCTGCCCGGGCGCCCTTCCCAGCCAATCAACGCGCCGTAGAGCTGGTCGGTGTGCTCGCGAATCCGCTCCTCGCCGGTGATGGCGCCGCCTTCTTTGGTGGCGACGATCTTCTTCCGCGCGGCGTCGAGCTTGTCGGCCGCCGCGCGCAGCTTTCCCGCGAGCTCGTCGTTGGCTGCCAGCGCCTTGAGCCGCGCCTCGGTCGCGGCCTTGGCCGCCTCCAGGCTTTCGGACAAGGTGCTCATCTCACCGAACAGGCCGTGCACCTTCATGGCCGCGGCAAAGTTCTGCTTCCTGTCCTCGAGGTTGAACGGGGCTCGCCGGTCGAGCTCGATGTCGAGCGTGGCGTCGACGTGCGCTGAGCCCTTGGTCAGGCGCACCTTGTATTTGCCCGGCAGCACGCGCGGCCCCTGGGTGGAGGCAAACGCGATCTGGGCGGCCCGCGGCGCGCGCGGTGGCGGAAGTTGCATCGGCCAGATGGCGCGGTTGAGTCCGCGCCGCTTGCTGGCCGGAACCGTGCCGATCACCTTGCCGGACTCGTCGAGGATCTCGAGCTTGATGGGTCCAAAGAGGTGGCGCGTTCGTTGATAGTAGGTAATCACCGCCGAGTCGGTGGCGCTCTCGCCGCTGAAGCTCGCGTCGCCTTCCGGCCAGCCGCCGACGCCCTGCAGCCGCTGCTGCGCCGGCCGCGAGCCGATGAAGGCAGCGTCGAGCGCGACCACGTCCCTGCTCAGCGAGCGCAGCGGCGTGATGTCGTCGACGATCCAGATGCCGCGGCCGTGCGTCGCCAGCACGAGATCGTGATCGCGCGGGTGGATCTGCAGATCCCGCACGGCGACGCTCGGGAACCCATTGCCTTTGAACTCAGCCCAGGTAGCACCGGAGTCAAGCGAGATCCAAAGTCCGAACTCGGTGCCGGCGAAGAGCAGCGACCGCGAGACCAGGTCCTCTTTGATGACGTGGGCATATCCGCGCACGCCCTTCTCGGGCCCGATGATGCGCGTCCAGCTCTTGCCGGAGTCAGTGGTCCGATAGACCCAGGGAGTCATGTCTCCAAAGGTGTGGCGATCAAAGGCGGCATAGGCGGTGCCTTTGTCGAAGCGGCCGGCTTCCACCCAGCTCACCCAGGACGCCTTGGGCAGGTCGGGGACGTTGGCGGTCAGGTTGGTCCAATTCTTCCCGCCGTCGGTCGTGAGCTGCACGTTGCCGTCGTCGGTGCCGACCCAGATCAGCTCGCCGTCGAGCGGCGACTCGCTGATCGCATAGATGGTCGTGTGCATCTCGGCGGATGAGTTGTCCACCGTGATGCCTCCGGCTTGCTCCTGCTTCTGCTTCTCCGGGTCATTGGTCGTCAGATCGGGCGAGATGCGCTGCCACGAGTCGCCCCGGTCGCGCGAGCGGAAGAGGACCTGGGCGCCGATATAGAGCGTGTTCTTCTGCACCCGGCTGACGTGGATGGGCGCGTTCCAGTTGAAGCGCAGCTTCTCGTGCAGGCCGGCCTTGGGCTGGATATCGCGGCTGGTCATGGTCTTTCGATCGATGCGGCCGATGTTGCCGCCTTGCGACTCCACATAGACGGCGTCGGGGTCGGTCGGATCGGGGATGGTCCAGAACCCGTCGCCGCCGAAGAGGTTCTCCCAGTTGCCGTTGGCGACGCCGCCCGGCCGCGAGGAGGGGCCAGCCCACGAGCTGTTGTCCTGCAAGCCGCCATAGACTTGATAGGGATCCTTCATATCAACCGCGACGTGATAAAATTGCGAGACCGGCAGGTTGTTGCCCTTCCACCAGCGATTGCCGCCGTCGTGCGAGATCCAGAGGCCGCCGTCGTCGCCGCCGATGATGTGCTTGGTGTTGTCCGGGTCGATCCACAGGTCGTGCCAGTCGCCGTGCGCGCCGCCGCCGGTATTGTTGAAGCTGCGGCCGCCGTCCTCGCTGACGATGAGCGGGCCGTTCGGCTTGAAGATGCGCAGCGGGTCGTGCGGGTCCACCACCAGGCGCGAGAAATAGAAGGGGCGCCAGACCATCGCCTGGCTCTTGTCGCGCTTCTCCCAGGTGGCGCCGCCGTCGCCCGAGCGATAGAGCGCGGAGTCAACCGACTCAATCACGGCATAGATGACTTTAGGATCGGAAGGCGCGAACTCTACCGCGGTGCGGCCCCAGGGCTTGGCGGGCAGGCCGGCGCTCACCTCGGTGAAGGAAGCGCCGCCGTCGGTGCTGGTGAACAGGCCGCTGCCGCTGGCGGCGTCGGGCCCATCGCCGCCCGAGCGGAATGTCCAACCCTTGCGGCGGAAATCCCAGAGGCCGGCGTAGAGGTGCTCCGGGTTCTTCGGATCGAGCGCCACATTCGAGCAGCCGGTAGAGAGGTTCGGTCCCTTGAGTATCAACGACCAGGTCTTGCCGCCGTCGGTGGTCTTGTAGAGTCCGCGGTCCTCGCTGTCGCTCCAGAGCTTGCCCGGAACGCAGGCATAGACGGTGTTTGAGTCCTTGGGGTGGACGACGACCCGAGAGATGCGCTCGGAGTTCGCGAGCCCCATGTTGGTCCAGCTCTCGCCGCCGTCGGTGCTCTTGTAGATGCCGTCGCCGACCGAGACTGAGTTGCGCGTCCACGATTCCCCGCTGCCCACCCAGATGGTCTTGGCGTCGCTCGGGTCGATGGCGATGGCGCCGATCGACTGCACCGGCTGCTTGTCGAAGACCGGCTTGAAGGTCGTTCCGCCGTCGAGCGACTTCCAGACGCCGCCGCTGGCCGCGGCCACGTAGAGGATGGTCTTGCCGCCCTCGTTGCGGGCGGCGAGGGCGGCGATGCGCCCGCTCATGGCGGCCGAGCCGATGTTGCGCGCGCCCAGGCCCGAGATGACGCCGCTGTCGATCACCGGCTGCGTGCGCGGCGCCGGCGCGGAGGCGGCGCTGGCCTCGCCCGGGCCCTTGCCGGAGATGATGGAGCGCGAGGCCTTGGTGCCGTGGGCGGGCTGGGCAAAGAGTGCGGTGTCGGCATTGACGTTGGCCTCGGCGTGCTCGCGGGTGAAGCGGGCGCCGCGCGGGCGGCCCTTCTGCCCCGACTCGATGGAGAAGGGAAACCAGACGCCGGCGATCTGTTGATAGGAGCCGAGGTCGCTCTCGATCACCTGCTCGGCGCCGCGCACGCGCCGCTCGGTGACCACGCGGATGGTGAGGAAGTAGTCGGGATCCAGATAGTGATATTGGATATCGCCGTCCTTGAACGTCACGCGCAGCTTGTGCGCGACGGTGCCGTCGATGTCCTCGGTGCCGAGCGCCTCGACCTTGGCTCCCTTCTTGGCCGAGTCAACGAGCGGGCCGTCGAAATCGGCCTGCCGGGCGAGCTGCCGGGCTTCGTCGGCCGACTGCTTCTCGGCGTCGGTGCGTCCCTGGAACGGCTTGACCGACCAGGCCTCCTTGCCGTCCCAGGCGTCGACCGCGGTCAGGCCCTGCAAGCTGACCTCGAGCCTCAGCGCGCCCGGCCGCTGGAAGAGCTCGGCATAGTCGGCGTCGAGCGAGAAGTTGCCGCCGCCGAAGCGGACCCGCCCGGTGAAGCGGAGCGATTGGATGGCCCTGATCTTCTCCAGCCCGCCGCGCGCCGCGAGGTTCTTGGCGACCAGCTCGTCGGCGGTCAGGGCCAGTGCCGAGGTCGCGAGGCAGATCAGGCCGAGGAGGAAGAACGCCCGTTTCATGGCTGCTCCGGTGTAGCGCTGCGAAGGGCGCGCGAAGGCCGCGCCGGGGAAGATCGAGCGGACTGTACCTGCGGGACAGGCGCCTCGCCGGGCCGTTGCAAGAAAGTGGTGAAACCAGGACGCCGGCCGGCCTACCTACTCCGCTGGTCTCCAACCGAGGCAACGACATGCCGACCCTCCCCGCCCGCGTTCTCCTCTGCGCCGCCCTGGCTGCCGCAGCGCTGTCCACCCCTGCCAGGGCCGCCGGGCTCGACCGAGACACGCTCTTGACCGAGTCTCCCGCCGTGCCAAACGCGGGCACCGTCCGCCTTACGGGCGCCGCCGGTGGCCAGCCCTCGGGCGCCGCTGATACGGGCAGCACCGGCGGCATCTCGGGCAGCATCCTCTGGGCCCCCATCGACCGCGTGGCAGGCGACGTCGGCCTCTACCTGCAGGGCCCCGACACCGGCCCGACCGTGCGCCTGCGCTTCCAGGTCCTGAAGCAGGCAGACGTTGGTCTCGACCTGTCGGTGGGCGCGCGCTTCAAGGAGTTCGGCTTTTTCAAGAAGGAGGCCACCACCCCGAACGGCGAGTTCGAGTTCTTGCTGGCGCTCGGCAAGAGCATCGGCCACTGGGACGCGATGGTCAACGCCGTCATCGGCTTCGAGGCGGGCGGCCCCGGCAGCGACCTCGAAGGCAAGGCCTTCGTCGGCTATCGGGTGCTCGACAACCTCCGCGTCGGCGCCGACTTCCGCCTGCAGGCCGAGTACAAGGATGAGAAGGGCACCAAGTCGCCCGACTTCGCCAACGACTGCGATCTCTTCATCGGTCCCGCCGTCTCCTGGCTGGTGTTCCACGACAAGCTGCAGCTGCAGGCGCTGGTCGGCGCCGCCAAGCCCAAGGGCGTCGGCACGATCAGCCCCGGGGGCTTGTTGGCGGCGTCGTTCGATTTCTAGCTTCTCCGAACGGCCGCCGGCAGGCAGAGACCCCCGGCGCGGCGCGGGCGCCACCCGACTGATGTGGCTCGCTGCGCTCGCATCTTTTTGATTTCTGCTGCGGGAGCCCTAGCCCTGAATCCGCGCGACGGTGCGCGCGGGATCAGGACAGTTCGCGTCGGCGAATACGCCGACGGCCTCCTAGAACCGCGCCGGTGGTCTCTGCCTGCCGGCGGCCTATCGATCTGCCAGACATCGATTCTTTGAATTGGCGAATGAGCGTTGAGCGATATGGTTGATTGACGCCGCTTCTTTCAATTCTAATAAGGTCTGCCACTGCAGCAGGCGCCAGGGAGGGGGACGCCCTCGACGGCGCTCGTGGGTGCCCCTCATTGAGTTCGATTTGGATCGCCGAGTAGGGGCGGGTCCCGCTGCGCCGGCGAGGGCGTCCCCCTCCCTGGCGCCGGCCATAGCTACTCCGGCGCTGCAGTGACAGACCTTGTCGCAACCTGCGACTCAATCCCACCGGCTGGCCGCCGATTCTCTTGGCGGCCAGGTCGTCCAGCGCTGTCAGGGCGGCCCGGCCAGGGAGGAATTCGTGTCGGTGTCGCTCGATCCAATCGTCATCCCGATCCGCTTCGTGCTCGACGGCCGACCAGTGCAGACCACCTCGCGCAGCCTGGGGCCGGAGGGCGTCTTCGTGCGCTCGGCGGTGCAGCCGCCGCTCGGCGCCGAGCTGTTCATGAAGCTGCACCTGCCGGGCTCGACCTTGCACGAAGAGGTGCTCGGCGCCGTCCGCAGCGTCTGCCTGGACGAGGGCGAAGAGGGCTTCTTTGCCGAGTTCGTCGAGCTGGCGGGCCCGGTCAAGAAGCGCATCGAGGAGCTCATCTCTCGCTCGCGCCCCACCCACCCGGACGGCAACGCGCGCGCCCACGCGCGGCACACGACCAACGTCAAGGTGCGCTTCGCCACCGCGCGCGAGTTCGTGGTCCGCTACGCGCACGACATCAGCGCCGGCGGCATCTTCGTGCGCACCAGCAAGTCACTGCCCAAGGGCGAGATTGTAAAAATCCAGCTCGAGCTGCCCGACGGCGGAACTCCGGTCGAGGCCGAGGCCGTGGTCGCCCGCTGCGTCACGCCCGCCGAGGCGGCCGCCAGCGGCAAGGAGCCGGGCCTGGGGCTGCAGTTCGTCGGCGGCAACGACGGCATGCGCGCGCGCATCGACGCCTTCATCGAGCGGCTCGCGGCCGAGCCGTGCTGGGCCGACGAGCCCCCCGCCAAGACCGGATAGAGAGCCAGGCCAAGAGCAGCGCGCAGGCCACCAGCGCGGCCCAGCCGAGCCAGTCGCCAAAGGCGCGCACCGGCGTCCAGGTGGGCGGGACGCGCGGAACGTCCAGGCGCAGCGCGCGCGCGGTGCCAAAGGGCGCGGGCGCGACCAGTTCACCCGAGGGCAGCACCAGCGCCGAGATGCCGGAGTTGGTGGCGCGGATCTGCGGCAGCCGCAGCTCGACGCTCCGATGGGCGGCGACCAGCAGATGGAGCCGCGCCCCCGCGGCATCGGGAAACCAGGCGTCGTTCGAGAGCGTCAAGAGCACCTGCGCGCCCTGCCGCGCGCCCGCCGCCGCGTAGGAGGAATCGAGCGCCTCGTAGCAGATGAGCGGCGCGACGCGCAGGGCACTGCCGTCGCGCAGGCGCAGCGGCAAGGCGCGCGGGCCGGCGCCTGGGTGCCAGCGACCGGCCCAGGGGAGCGCCGCGCGCACGCGCTCGCTCTCGAGCCAACCTGGCAGCTCTTCGGTGAGGGGAAAGAGCAGCGTTTTTTTATAGCTCGCGCGCTGGATTCCGCTCGCGGTCGGCTGCAGGAAGAAGGCCGCGTTGTGCTCGCCGGCCGCGCTCTCTTCAAAGGCGCCGAAGACGAGCGGGACGCCGCTCTCGGCCACCAGCGCGGTGATGCGGGCGTCAAAAGCGGCGCCGTCCTCGCTCTTGGGAGCGCCAAAGGTGGTGGGGTAGACCGTCTCGGGCCAGACGAGCAACTCCAGCGGCCCGCCCGCCAGCAGCCCGCGCGAGAGTGCCTCGTGGGCGTCCAAGATCTGCCGCACCGTCTCGAAGGTGCCCTGCTCGGCCGCCAGCTTGTCATAGGCGGTGATGTTGGCTTGAATGACTCCAGCCGCGAAAGTGCTCGCCTCGCGTGTGCGGGCCTCCACTTGCGCGAGGCGCACGCTGCCATAGGAATATTGGGCGCCGACAATCAACGCTGCCACCAGCAAGGGTCGCAAGCGCGCGCTCCCGACCGCCACCAGCGCGGCCAGGATGCATTCATTGACCACCAGCGCACCTAACGTCAGGCCCCTGCCCGTGGCCAGCTCGACGCACTGCCGCAGCTCGGCCGAAGGATAGAGGCCATATCCAGCTGTATCGGCAAAGAGCCGGGGCAGCGCCCATTCGGCGCCCACATAGGCGAGCGCGGTGGCGGCGCCGATCCAGGGCCTTGGCCGCGCGAACGCTTGAGTCATCCGGCGCGCCAGCACCCGGCAGGCGCCGGCCGCGATGAGCTGGGGCTGCAAGAGGATCGGCGCGAGCAAGAGCGCAAGCGGCCAGGTGACGATCAGCGGCTTGTGCGCATAGGCAGAAAGCGTGGCCGGCAGCCAATGGAAGGCGGTGGCGACAAAGCCCGCGGCCAGGAGCGCCGACGAGGCGAGCGCGCCGCGCAGGGTGCAGCGGTCGAGCGCAAAGAGCCAGGGAATCCAGGCGACGAAGACCAGCCAATGCCACGGCGCGCGCACGAGCGCGACGGCGCCGAGCAGCGCCGCGCTCGCCAGCGCGCCGGCCACGCCGTATCGCCACCAGCGCGCGTCCGTCATTCTTGCTCTGGAGTCTCCAGGCCCTCGCGCACCGCGGGCGCCTGCAGCCACTGCAGCGGCATTCCCGGCGGCGCCAGCTCGGGGGGGACGATGCGCCCCTCGGGCAGCGCGACCGGCCGGCCCTGCGCGTCCTCGGGCCGATAGTCGGGATGGAACATCAAGATGGGCGGCAGCTGGCGACCGTCGTCGGTCGACTGCACGTGGCGCAGATATCCTTCGGGTAGAGTAAACCCATCAGGGACAATCAAGCCGCTCTTGAGTTGCTTGGTCCCGGGCCTCGGGAAGGCGTGAATCCCGGTCCCATCGCCCGGCTCCAGTTGATCCACGTAGACCTCCTTCTGCTCTTCTGCCGGTGGCGGCGAGCCGCCCGCGGCGCCCTCGTCCCTCTTCGCCTCCGCGACCGCCGGACCGCGCGGGGCCTGGGCAAGCGCTCGCTCGAAGGCGCGCTCCATCGGGTCGCTCCTCGGAGCAGCGGGGCGCGGGGTGCCGGCGGCCTGGGGCGCGGGAGGCGCAAGCGCAGGTGCAGGTGCAGGTGCAGGCGAGCGCGGCTCAGGAGCGCTCTTCGGCTGCAAGCCAATCCACCCGCCGAGCCCCACCAGCGCCACCAGGAAGAGGCCAAGCGCGGCCCTCTTGCGCGCACCCGGCCGCGCCGCCACCTGCAAGACGCCGTCGCTGTCGCGCTGGCCGGCCATTCGCTTTCGCGTCCTCCTCTCCTGCGCCATTATAGGGCGTGTCCAGCGTTCGATCGCAGGTCGTCGCCGCGCGCGCCTGGCCCCGGTGGCTGCGCGCGACCGCCGTGGCGCTGCAGGCGGTCTTGTTCCTCAACCTGCTCGAGGTGGGCTGCGAGCTGGCGGCCGATCTCGCGCTGCCGGTTGACCACGAGCGCTTGCCGCTGCCCCTCCTGGTGCGCCGCGTCTTCTTCTTCACGGCGCTGCCGGCGCTGCTCTTTGCCCTCGCGCGCGCGCACGCGGCCGCGCGCGTGACGCTGGCCGGCGAGAGGCTGCTGCTCTCCGCGGGCGCCGGCGGGCTCGAGGTGCCGCTCGGGTCGGTCGCCGGGCTTCGACCCTGGCGCCTGCCCTTGCCGGAGCCGGGCTTTTCGCTCTGGCTCCGCTCGGGCCGGCGGCTCCCTTGGTCCCTATCGGCGCCAGACCCGACGCCGCTCGCGCGCCAGCTCGTTGACGCCGCGTCGCTGCCGCGCTCGGTGCTCGAGAGTCCGGAGCTTCGCGACGCCTCCGTCCGCCGCCGCTGGCGCGCGCTGCACCATCCAGCGCTCAAGCTCGGGCTCTTGCCGGCGGCCATCATCTTCCTCCGCTTCCGACTCCACCAGCTCATCGCCTTTGGCGGACTCCTCGGCGAGGCCCAGTCGCGCGGCTTTGCCCACTGGGGACAGACGCTGCTCGGCGTCGCGCTCCTGGTCTATTGCCAGCTCCTGGCCCTGGCCGCGCTCTGCCGCGCGGCCACCGAGCTGCTCGCCTGGCCTGCCGCGCGCCTCCCTCCACCCTGGGCAGGCCGGGCGCGCGCCGTGCTCGAGTGGACCAGCGCGGCGGCCTATTACGGCGGCATCGCGCTGGTCCTCTATCTCCGTCTCTCTGAGTGAGCTCAACCAACTCAAACCAACTAAACCAAACTAAGGCGACGCGGGAGTATAGACCGAGCTCTCGTAGCCCATCCGCTCGTGGCCGAGCTGGTTCCAGACCGGGTTCTTCCCGTTGACGATCTGCGCATCGCTATAGTCGGGCGCGCCCGACCCGGTGCCGGTGCCGCCGAAGAAGCCGACGCCGACCGTTCCGCCGGTATAGGTCGGATGGGTGTTGTCCGACTGCAGGTAGTCATAGCTGGCGCCCGCCGAGACCAGGTGCGCGCTGGCGTCGCGGATGGTGGAGCGCAGCGTGCTGCTGATGCGCGTCACGTAGGCCGCCTCCGATTCGCCCGCTTGATAGCGCAGTCCGACGGAGTCAACCACGCCGTCGCCGTTCGAATCATAGTCGGCGCCCATGAACTCGGCGAAGGCATCGGCGCAGGCGAACCCATATTGCGCCGCGAAGTTGCACGCCCGCCAGTTGCTATGGGCGATATAGGGCAGGAACTTCGTCTGCTTGTTGATTGGCTTGCCGGTGGCGGGGTCGTTGCAGCTGGTGTTGGTGTTGTCGCCGTTGTAGCCGGGATAGTAGAGGTTGACGATCATCTTCAGCTTCGTCCCCGAGGACGCATTGGCGTTGATGAACTGCATCGCCTGCTGCTGGTAGCTCGTGCAGTTGGCCAGCGCCGTGTCGAGGACGCCGTAGTTGCAGGTGCCGCTCTGGCCCGAGAAGCTCGAGCGGGCCTGCAAAAAGTCGTTGCCGCACATCTCGAACATCACCACCCGCGTGTCCGCGGCCTGCATGTAGGATCTCTCGCCGACGATCTTGTTGTTGTAGATGTCGGAGGCCACCGCGCCCGACTTGGTCCGCCGATAGAGCTCGATATTCGCGTTCCACTGCTTCTGGGCGTATTCGGCGTCCACGTAGGGACCCGCCCTCTTGGCCACCGACGAGAGGCTGCCGTGATATCCGGCAAAGATCGAGTCTCCATAGGCGACGACGCGATATTTGGTCGTCGCGCCGCTGCGATTGATGGTCCAGGACAGGTTCTGGGTAATGGTATTGGCCTTTGCTTCCCCCGCCGCCAACACGGCGGCGACCAAAGCGAGGGCCTGCGCACTGCGCTGCACGCGGTTCGACCTCATCACGGGTGCCTCCTTGGGAGTTTCCGTACGGCCGACTGCGGCGGAGTAAGCTCTTGTCGAAAATTACTGTCAAGCTGTACTCAGGCCTCACACAAAGGCCCCTTGGTAGGTTGCCAATCGCGTCAAAGTTTCAAACCGTCCAATTGATTCCGCGATTCAATGCTTGCGCACCAGGGCGTGCTTGCGCAGCAGGTCGGCCAGGTGCTTGCGGTCAACCTCGGCGAGCCGCGCCGCCGCCGCCACGTTGCCGTGCGTGCGCTGCAAGAGGCGCGAGAGGTATTCGCGCTCGAAGGCCATGACCAGGAGCTCCTTCGATTCCTTGAAGGTGCCGGCATAGTCAACGGGCAGCACGTCGGCCGCGGCCGGCGCCAGTGGTTGAGTTGGCCGTTGAGTTGCGACCTCGATCCGCTCGCTGGCCGCAGAAGGCGTCGCCTGGGGAAGGACGGCGTCGGCGCTGAACGAGCCCGGCAGGGTCGAGAGGTGGCGCGCCCGCTCGAGCGCGTTGCGCAGCTCGCGCACATTGCCAGGCCAGCTGTGCGCGCGCAGCCGCTCGCGCACTTCAGAGGGCAAGAGGTGCCAGACGGGCGCGCCGAGCAGCTCGTCGGCCAGCGCCGGAATGTCGCCGGGCCGCTCGCGCAGCGCGGGCAGCCGCACGGTGAAGACGCTGAGCCGGAAGAAGAGATCTTCGCGAAAGCGACCCTCTTGGACCAGCGCCCAGAGATCGCGCTTGGAGGCAGCGACGATGCGCGCGTCGAAGGGCAACGGCGTCGAGGAGCCGACGCGCTGGAAGACGCGCTCCTCGAGGGCGCGCAGGAGCTTGGGCTGCAGGGAGAGCGGCAGATCGTCGATCTCGTCGAGGAAGAGCGTGCCGCCGCTCGCGGCCTCGAGGAGGCCGACGCGCAGCCGATCGGCGCCGGTGAACGAGCCGCGCTCGTGGCCGAAGAGCTCGCTCTCGATCAAGGTCTCGCTGATGGCCGAGCAATCGACCGTCAAGAGCGACCTGGCCGCGCGCGAGCTCTTGCCGTGGATGGCGCGCGCGAAGGCGCCTTTGCCGGTGCCGGTCTCGCCGACGAGCAGCACGGTGGCGTCAGCGGGCGCGATGCGGTCGAGCAGCGTGAAGATCTCGCGCATCGGCACGCTGTCGCCGACCACGGCGCCGAAGCGGTGCGCCGTGGAGGGGGGCGCGTGGATGGGCGCCTTCTCGGCGGCGAAGCGCAGGTTGATCTCGCCGGCCTGGATCTGGCTGCCCGGCCGCAGCCACGCGCGGCGCACCAGCATGCCGTTGTGATAGGTGCCGACGGCGCTGCCAAGGTCTTCGAGGAGCCACCCCTCGCCCTCGCGGCGGATGCCGAAGTGCAGCCGCGCGACGCTCGGGTGATCCAGGCGCAGGCCCGCCGCCGGGTCGCTGCCCACGCGGAGCTCCGCGTCGGAGAGCTCGACCACGCGCTCTGGCAGCGGCCCTTCGCGCACCAAGAGGCGGCAACGGCGCTCCGAGACGGGGCTGACCGCGTCCCAGGGAAGGCCACCGACCGAGAAGCTCGCGTCCATCAGCTCACAAGCCCCCTGCCTTGAATCGCTCCGCGATCTTTGCGCCGACACGAAAGGCGTTGGCAAGGATGGTCAGCGTGGTCGGCACTCCGCCCGAGGTCGGCAGGAAGGATCCATCGCTGACGTAGAGGTTGTCCACCTCGTGGGCGCGGCAGTCGGCGTTGAGCACGCTCAGCGCGGGGTCGGCGCCGAATCGGCAGGTGCCGCCTTGCAGGATCTTCGTCTCTCCGCTCTGCACCGTCACCTCGGTCGAGTCGGCGCCCAGCGCCCGCAAGAGGCGCAGGCCTTGGTCGACGAGCAGGCCCGTGGCCGCGTGGTCGAGCGGATGGCGCCCGATGGTGATGCGCGCGGCCGGCAGGCCAAAGCGGTCCTTGGTGCCCTGGTCGAGATCGACATAGGTGCCGCGGGTGGGCAGGTACTCGGCGAAGGTCTCGAAGTCCAGGCAGCGCGCCCCCGCCGCCTCGTCGCGCAGCTTCTGCTTCAAGCGCGCGCCCCAGACCCGAGAGGGGCCCGCGCCCGCCACGCGCTCGGCGGTGTTGATTGGATTCGGATGATAGAAAGCAAAGAGAAGAGTACCCGCTTTTCTAACGCCATTGATTGGCTTCTCGAGCAAATAGAAGTCTTGTAGCGATCTTTGCACGAAGGGCGCGCTGTCTTCCATCCACTCGCGCCCCTTCCGGCCCGGGGTCTTGAACAGTCCGTGCGCCTTGCCCAGGCCGCTGAAGACCAGGTTCTTGCCCACCAACCCAGAGCCGTTGGCGAGGCCGTTCGGGAAGCGCGCCGTGCGCGAGAGCAAGAGGAGCCGCGCGCTCTCGACCGCGCTGGCCGCGACGATCACGCACTTTGCGTCCTGCACCTGCGGGGCGCCGTTCTCGTCCAGGTAGGCCACGCCGGTGGCGCGCCCCTTGTGGTCGATCTGGATCTCGGTGGCCATGCAGCGCGGGCGGATCTCGCAGCGCCCGGTGGCCACGGCCTCGGGAAGCAGGGCCGCGGGAGTGGAAGCCTTGGCGCCCATTTCGCAGCCAAATGAACCGCAAAGGGCGCAATAGGAGCACGCCGAGCGGCCCTTGTAATCACGCGAAAGGATACCGCGCGGGGTCGGAAACGGGTGCAGGCCGAGCTTGCCGGCTGCCTTGTCGATGGCTCCCGCGAAGGCGTGCTCGGCGAGCGGCGGCAAGGGGTAGTCGGCGCTGCGCGGCTCTTCGAATGGGTGCGCTCTCCAGCGGCCCGACACGCCCACCTCGCGCTCGGCGCGGGCATAGTAGGGCTCTAGATCGGCATAAGAGATGGGCCAGTCGGCGAGCGCTGCGCCCTCGATCGGGCCCAGCGCGGAGCGCAGCCGGAAGTCGACCGGCTTCATGCGCATGAAGTAGCCGCTCATGTGCACGGTGCCCCCGCCGACGACGTTGGAGGTCCAGGCCTCGTTGCTGCGGGTGGGCCGGCCGGCCTCGCCGTACCGCAGCACGTGTGGTTCATCCTTGGGATAAGGGATGAAGAAGTTGCGCCGGCACATGCGGATCTCGTCGTGCACCAGCTCCTCGGTGCGCAGCGCGCGCCCCTTCTCCAAGACGACCACGCGCGCTCCCGCACGCGCCAGCTCGAGCGCCACCGGCCCGCCGCCGGCGCCGCTGCCGACCACGACCGCGTCCACCTTTTCGTTCATTGGCGGCCTTTGAGGTGGATCAGGTGGTTGCCCGGCGAGGGGGGCGGGGGAACGAATCCGATCAATTGATATCCCTGCCCGTCGCGATTGCCGCCGTGGCTCGGGTCGCCGAACGCCCCCTCCAGGGTGAGCGTGTGCAGCACCTCGAAGAAGCCCGACTCGCCGCTGAAGCGGCTCTGCTGCCAGGCGGCGAGGAGCGCGTCCTGCTCTTCGACCGCGCCCTCGTGGAACGCCTTCTTCCAGCGCGTGCGCGCCTGGCGATCGAGCGCCGTGAGCCCGCCCGCGACGAGCTTGCCGAACTGGACGTAGACGTCCTCCTCCTGCAGGGCCCGGGCGATATAGGCGGCGCACTCGAGGTCGGTCGCGCCTGGATCCTGGTCGCGCGGCAAGATGCGCTCGCACGCGGCCCCCAGCGTCGCAAGCTGTGCCGCCGTCAGCGCGCGCGGCTTTGGCGGAGCGCCCGGAGCCGCGCCCTTGGCCGCCGCGGGCGCAGGAGCCTGTGCCTTCTTGCAACTCAACAAAGGCGCCATCGCATAGCTGCCAAAGCCGAGCAGCGTCTTTCCCAGGACCTGGCGCCGCGTGCTCATTGGACCTTTCTGGGACGCAGCCTTGTGCGCTGTCAATGTATGATGGTGCGTTGTCACCTGCGCACACCCTTGCGGCGCTCTTCGCGGCGGTGGCGGCTTGCGGCCGCTGTGCCCCGCCCGCGCGCCTCGTCGCCATCGGCCCGCGGGTCGTCTCGAACCAGGCCAGCTATCCGATCATGCTCACCGGCGAGGGGCTTCCCGAGGGAGCGCGCCTCTGCGTGGCGGGGCTGCAGCTGCCGACGGCGCGCCTCGACTCCGGGCACCTGACGGCGCTCTTGCCCAAGGTCGCGCTGCCGGCCGCCGCCGAGGAGCAGTCCTTTGCGGTGACGCTGGTGAAGGCTGACGGCTCGGCCATCGCCGGGCAGAGCTCGTTGACCATCGTCAACGACGCCGGCTTTCCCACGCCGGCGGGCCTCGCGCTCTCGCCCGACGGGGCGCTGGCGCTGGCCGTCTCCGCGCCCACCGGCGAGCTCTGGGTCTGGCACCTGAAAGACGCGGCGCCGCCCGAGCGCCTCCGCGTCGGCGACGGCCCGCGCGCCGTGGCCGCCCTGCGCCTCGACGGCCGCGCGCTCGCGCTGGTGGCGCATGACTTCGCAGATGAGTTGCGCACAATCGATCTCGCCGATCTGCACGCGCCGGCCGGCTCCATCGCGCTCCGCGGCGGCGCGCTCGCAATCGCGGTGGACGAGCCGCGCGGCCTCGCCTATCTCGCCAACCACCGCTGCAATTGCGTCCAAGTCGTCGATCTGCGCGCGCGCCGCCTGCTCCGCGAGCTGCCGGCTGGGGTGCGACCTCGGGCCCTTTCGCTCTCGGCCGACGGCAAGCTGCTCGCGGTGGGCAACGGCGGCAGCGACGACGTCTCGCTCTTCGATCTGGAGGGCCGCGCAGGCGAGCGCCGCGTGCAGCCGCGCCGGGGAACGCCCATCGTCGGGGGCCACAACGAGTCGATGGCCGCGCTGGTGATGGGCGGCAAGGCGCCCCGCGCCCTCGCCTGGTCGGACAAGCTCCAGCGACTGTTCGTGGCCAGCGCGGGGCTCAACGTCGGCCCCAATCCGCAGCGCTCGGAAGTGACCACCAACGGCGGCGTCGGCGTCATCGACGCAAAGAGCGGCCGCTTCTTGCGCCACGTCTCCCTGCTCGCGGGCATCCCCTCGGCGCTGGCGCTCGACGAGCCGCGGGGCCTGCTCTATGCAGCCGATCTGAGCCGCGGCCTCTTGACCACCGTGGACGCGGCCAAGGCCGCCGAGAGCGATCAAGCAGCGCGACACTCAATCCTCGCCAGCCTGCCGCTGCCCATCCCCAAGGACGCCGAGCTGATGCGCCCCGCGGCTGACTTTGGCGTCGAGAAGCGCGCCGGCCTCGAGGTCCACGCGGGCCCCGCCGCGCTCGCGCTGGCTGAGGGAGGGCGCGCGCTCTATCTCTTGTCGCGCTTTCACGGAACCTTGATCGAGGTTGAGTTGAACAACCCGACTCAACCGCGCGTGCGGCGGGTCCTGGCTGGTCCGCCGATGGGCGAGCAGAAGCGGCGCCGCCGGGGCGAGCAGCTCTTCTACACCGACGTGGGCCGCTCCACGATGAGCTGCGAGGCCTGCCATCCGGACGGTCACGACGACGGCGTCTTCTATGCGAAGGACCACCCGCAGCGCATCTATCGCTCGCCCTCGCTGCGGGGTGCCCGCGAGACTCCGCCCTATTTCTTCCCTGCGGGCTTCCCTTCGCTCGAGCTGACGAGCGCCGTGGTGCTGCGGCGCAATCGATTCTCCAATCCCTTGCCCACGCCGGTCGAGATCGAGGCGCTCACGGCCTACCAGCGCACCATCATTTCCCTGCCGAATCCCAACGTAGGCCCGAGCGGCGCGCTGCCCCAGGAGCTCGGCCTGCCCGATGGGCGCAAAGGAGATCCCCGGCGGGGTTTGAGTTTGTTCGAAGGCAAAGCGGGATGCAGCTCGATTGAATGCCACCCAGGCCCGCAATTCACCGCCGACCAGGACCCGGCCACGCGCGGCGCCACTCACGACGTAGGGACGCCGGTCGCGCTGCCCTTGCGCCCGCAGTTGCAAGAAGCGCCGCCAGGCCCGCGGGCGACGCCCTCCTTGCTGGGCATCTGGGATGAGTTTCCGCTGCTGCAATCAGGCGCGGGCGGACTCGACGTCGACCCGGACGGCACGGTGGTGCCGAGGTATCCATTTGCTTTGCGGCGCGTGCTGGAGATGCCGGGCAGCGAGCAGCACGGCGGCGCGAACAGGCTGAGCGCGGCCGAGCGCGACGACTTGTTGGCTTATTTGATGACTCTTTAGTTGAACGCCACTCCTCACTGCAACAAGACAAAGTCTGAGTCGTCCACGACGATGACCGCGTCCTTGGGCGTGCGCGTCCCGTTGCCCAGCCTCACCGGAATGGTCGCGAGCCGTACCTCGCCGGGCGCGTTCGGCTTCCCCTCCGGCGCGGAGATGAACCAGATGTAGATGTCGTTGCGGCCCGGCCCGCCGCGCCCGGGGCCGTCCAGCGTGTGCAAAAGCGTGACGTTGGCCACGTGCATCTCGACGCAATCGCGCCCTTCGGCGTCGGGCGGCAATTGCACCAGGCGATAGCGATATCCATAGTCGCTCTGCAGCGTCAGATCGCTCGACCAGGGGTCTGAGTGGGCCAGGATCTCTTGCAGGTTGGTGGTCCCGTCGCCGTCATAATCAAGCGTGTCGTCGCGCTGCAGATAGTTGGTCCCGGCCCAAAGCTCGACGAGGTCTGGGATCCCGTCGGCGTCGGTGTCCACCAGGCTCGGATCGGTGCCGAGCAGCCGCTCCTCGCAGTCGGTCAAGCCGTCGCCGTCGCTGTCCAGCGTCAAGTCGGTGCAGCCCGGGATCACGTTCTTCACCAGCGGATCCAGGCCGAGCGAGGCCAGCCGCACCTCGACGCCGTCGGAGATGCCGTCGCCGTCGGTGTCCGGATTGGTGGGGTCGGTGCCGATCTTGCGCTCTTCGGCGTCGGTGAGCCCGTCGCCGTCGGAGTCGGGCTCGAGGCCATTGGCGGTGGCCTTGACGTTGCGGTTCCAGACGATCAATTGCTTGCGCACGTATTTGATCGTCAGCGGCCGCAGGTCGGTGCCGCTCACCGTATAGGGAGTAGGACCGTTGAGTATCGTCAAGGAGCCGCTCGCGGCCGCCGCCAGCTGGGCCAGGAGCTGCGCGGTGGCGTCATTCGCGCCGCCGCCCGACGGGGGCAGATAGAAGATCTGCAGTGAAAGGTCGCCGCCGCCGTGAGCGATGACCAGATCGTGCAAGCCTTGAAATTTGGCGATGAGCTGCGCCGTGCCGGGCGCGTCGAAGGCCGGCACGGGCGCGCCGCCGAGCAGGATGGAGACCACATAGCGCGTGCGCTGCTTCACGCCCGCCGAGGTGCGCGCCAGATCTCCGGAGAGGACCGCGTTGGCAAACGAGACCATGTCGTCATAGCTGCGCGCGGTGCCGCCTGATTGCAGGGCCTGGGCAAGTAGAGTTGGGACCGGAGTCAAGTCATCTCCGCGCACGAATCCCGGCGGCGTCAGCGCGCGGGTGGTGTCGCTGACAGCGCCCACCGCGAAGGACAAGTCGCGCAGTGCGGCCGAGGAGAAGAGGTCCTGCACGCTGCCGACCAGCTGCGGAATCGAAGCGGAGGACGAGGCCAGGAGCGCCGCCGAGGCATCGATGAGGAAGAGCGCCTTGACCGGGTAGAGCTTGGCGTCGGGCAGCGCGGTGCAGATGGTGCCTTCGAAGGCGACCCGGTCGACCGAGGCTTTGGGCGAGCCGTCCGCCGCATAGAGCGTGACGTCGGTGCAGCCAGAGGCGCAGAGCGCGGCGCAGAGGAGAGCTCGCGCCTTCAATCGACCCATACCGAACCCTGGGCGCCAAAGGTCAGCTTCGCGAGGCTCGCGCGCGCGGCGTTCCAGGCGGCGCGCGCGGCGTCGGCTTGAGCTTGCACCGCGCTCGCCTCGGCCGCCTTTCTGGCGCGCGACTTCTCCAGCTCGGCCACTTGATCGGCGTAGTCGCTGCGGTGGATCCCGCCCGCGCCGGGCAGCGAGGCGGCCTCGACCTCGGCGGCCCGCGACTCCTCGAAGCGCGCGTCGGCGACCAGCAGCTCGGCGTCGGCCAGCTCGAGCCGCTTCTTCTGCAGCTCGCGGTCGCGCTCGGCGAAGGTCTTGCGCGCCTCGGCCTCGGCGAGGGCGGCCCGCGCGGTGTCCTCCTTGACCGCGCCCTTGTCGCGCGCGTTCTCGGCCTCGCGCAGCCTCCGCTCGGCAGCGTGGCGCGCCTCGCCCGCGGCCTGGACGCGCTCCTCCTGCGCATCGCGCGCATCGGTGGCGGCGAGCAGGCCGTTCTCGGCGTCGAGGAGCGTCAACCGGCGCTCGAGCGGCAGCGCGGCCACCGCGGCGGGCGGCACGCGGCGGGACACCGACGGCGCGCAGGCCGCGAGCGCGAGCAGCGGGCACAAGAGCGCAGCCGCGGCGCGCATTCCCACATTGCAGCCGGAGCGCGGTCGCGCCATCCTTGCCTCCGCGTGAAGACGACCCGCACAGCCTTGCTTGCCGCCCTCGCTTGCGCCGCCTGCGGCGATCCCGAGAGCGTCTTCACCGGCGACCGCGCGCAGGTCTCGTGCGCCCAGGCGCTGCCGGTCTGCTCCACCAGCGCCGGCTGCCTGCTCGACAACGCCACCTACGCGCAGGGCGCCTTCCAGCAGGGCGGCAGCACCCGCTTCATCGTGCGCACGACCGGCGCCGCCGACGTCGAGGTGGCGCTCTTCTTCAAGACCGAGCAGAGCCCCGGCACCGACACGGAGATCAGCTGGAACGAGGTGGGCTGCCAGAAGCGCTACCTGGCGCAGAGCGGCGGCGTGGACGTCTTCAGCGAGGCCGGCCAGGAGCGGGTCTACAAGCGCTCGCAGCACCTCGTCACCGCCGGCGATCACCTGGTCGAGGTCTTCAGCGACGCGCAGGCCCAGGTCCTGCTCAAGGTCAATATCAGCGGCGCGCAATAGCTGCTTCATTGCCCGGCCTCGGTCACGACCGCGGAGAAGTCGCCGAACGCCGTGCGGCCGGCGCCGATGGACCCGCCCTGGCCAAAGGTCACCGAGAAGCTGCCGCTGGTGGACGAGCCCGCCTTGACCGCGGAGCCAAGCTCGAGCCTGCCGTGCACGAGCGGCGGAAAGCTGCTGCGCGAGTCGCCGCTGACGGCCCGCGTGACCGCGCCGCGCACGCCGCCGTTGATTGACTCGGTCAAATCAATGCTGATGGCCTTGGTCAAATCAAGGCCAGTGGTGGTCGCGACCACCTTGAGTACGGTGTCCTGCCCGCCGCCTTGCGGCAATGACTTGAGATAGATGACGGCGACCGCGGAGGGGCTGTGCTGCACCTGCACGGCGTCGAAGGCCAGCGAGGTCTGGTCGCCGAGCGATCCCTCGAGCGAGTTGCCGGCCCCGCACGAGGCCAGCGCGCAGACCGCCAGGACCAGGGCCGGCCGCTTCACGGCGACCTCCGCTGCGCCTTGAGTCCGCCTGCAGGGTCTTTGTAGATGGCGACAAAGTGGCCGACGCCGTCGCCGACGAGCGCGGTGCTGTCCGGGACGAGCGCCCCCAACGCCTCCGGGTTGGCCCAGCCTCCCGGCGTATTCACGCGAAAGCGAAGTTGGTTGCTGGCCGAGTTGCATTGCGTGCTCGGGTCCGTCTTCGCCCGGCAGTAGGCATAGAGTACGCCCAGAGTTGAACCTGCATAGCCCGCTGCCGGGTGATATCCCGTCTCTCCTAGCGCCTCGACCGCTCCAACCGAGAATGTGGTTCCGTCAGAAGAGGTAGCGACCAACAAGTCCCCTTCGGCCGCATCGAGGAACGCGATGGCAAGCCCACTCGCGGATGAGGCGAGCGATGGGCCATGGCCCGGCCGCCCCTGAACGTTGGAAAGCTGTTGCTTTGTCCAGCCGCCGGAGGGTGAGCGGGCCGCGAACCAGATCTCCTTCGCGTCATCAGTCAGCTGATCGGAGAGCGCGAAGCTGACGACTGGATTGCCATTCCAGAGTGCCATACGAACATATGTGCCGGCGCCCATGAGGCCGCCCATGTCGTCGACGCTCGGGACAACCATTTCGCCAACTGTCTTTGCTCCGCCGAGGGAGGCTGCTTGACGATACTCTAGATTTGACTTTTGATAGGCACTCGCGTCCGCGCCGAAATGGATATCACGCAATGTGGAGTGAACCGCTCCAGTCGGGCCGATCGCCAGGGACGGCCAAAGACCAGTTACCGTGCCGATATTGTCAACGTTATGGGTAGTAGAGACGATGCTGTCGGATAGAGTTGCAATGGTTTGTCGATGCCATCCAGCGCCGTCCTTGTAAGCAATGATGCCGTCGGCCGGGAGCGGGTCACCCGCGCCCTGTAGACAGTGCCATCGTCCATCGTTGGGCGCTCCTGGCTTGGTATCCGAAGGGTTTCCTCCGAGATAGGCAACTACCGGGTTGCCATTGGGATCGAACGAAAGCGCAACGCCATAGTGGCCAGTCAGCCGAACCCCGCCATCTTGAGCGCTTGGCAGGACTTCCGTAGACCAGACTCCATCTGTAGCTTCTCGTGAGATGGCGAGCGTGTAGTCGCAATCAGCACGTCTGGTGAAATAGGCCACCGCCGGGCGGCCGCTCGGGTCCACCGCGGCGGTCAGGTCAAGGCCCGCGCCGCCGTCGGCGTCCACCAGCACCGCGGCGCTCCAGGTGGGCCCCGCGTCGAATCCGGCGTCAGCGCCCGCGTCGGACCCCGCGTCGGCCGGGGCGCTGCTATTGCCTCCGCAGGCGAAGAAGAGCGCTCCGGCGCAGAGCAAGAGAGGTCGCTTCATGGCTTGCCTCCACACTTCGCCAGCTCCGGATCGGCGTCGGCCGCGCCGGGGTCGACCTTGCCGCGCATCCGCGCCAGGAGCGGCTTTGCGCCATCGACGTCGCCGAAGCGGCACTTGAGCGCGGCGAGGCCGGCCAGCGCGCGGTCGAGGGTTGGGTCCAGCTCCAAGGCGCGCCGGTACTCATCGCGCGCGGCCGAGGGAACGTCGAGCCGCGCCAGCGAAACGCCGAGCGCTGCGTGGGCCGAGGCGCGCGCCGCGTCCACCTGGGCCGCGCGCTGCAGGGACAGCCGCGCCCGGCGCAGATCGCCCGCCTGCAGCTGCGCCACGCCGAGCACCTCGAGCGCCTCGGCGTCGGCCGGCTTCTTCGCCAGTCGCGCGCGCGCAGCGACGATTGCCGCCGAGGTGGCCGCCTGGGTCGGCGCGGGCGCGGTGAGGGCGGCCTCGGGAGCGAGCCGCTCGCCCTTGGCGCACGCGAGCACGAAGGGCGCAAAGACGTCGAGCTCGCGCGCCTTCTGCGAGCAGCTCTTGAACGTCTCCTGCGACTGCGCGCGCAGCCCTGCCGACTGCTGCTGCAGCGCGGCCAGGTAGCGCTGCTGATCCTCGGGCGGCAGCTGCGCGGGAGCGGGCGCCGCGGCCAGCGTGCGCGCCAGCGCGTCGAAGGAGACGGCCAGGCGATAGACGCCCTTGACCACCAGCTCGCCCGCGCGCAGCTGGGCCACGGCCGAGGAGGCCTCCTGCACCGACTTCAAGAGCGCGACCTGGGTCTCGAGCGGGTCCGGCGGCGCGGCCAGCAAGAGCCGCAGCGAGGCCTCGCCGGCCAGATCCCAGAGGCGCGCGAGCGCATCGCCTTCGCCCCGCTTGCGCGCCGCCTTGATGGCCGCGCGCGAGGCCTTGGCCGCGGCCAGCGCCTGCCCTTGCGCCAGCAGCGCCTCGGATTGCAGGACGGCCGCCTCGGCGTCGCTTGAGTCTGCCTTGAGTAGGACTAGAGTCATCGCCTCGGCGCCGGCGGCGTCGCCCGACTCGAGCCGCGCCTGCGCGAGCTTGCGCCCGATGCGCCCCTGCCGCCGCGAGACCGGCAGGCCCTCGAGCGAGGCCACCGCGCGCTTGGGGTCGCCGAGCAGCTCGCGCAGCGCCGCCGAGGTGAGCGCCGCGTCCTGCCCGATGGCTTCATTGGGAAAGCGCGCCGAGAGCGCTTCATAAGCAGCCGCGGCGCCATCCAGATCGGCCCGCTCGGTGGCGATGCGCGCCTGCGTCGTCAAGACATCGACGGCCAGGGGCGAGCGCGGATAGGCAGCGAGAAAGCGCGTCGCCACTTCGGCGAGGTGGCTGTCGTCGTGATTGTCGCGATAGGTAGTAAAGGCCGCGTGCAGCGCCTTTTCGCCGAGCTCGGTGCCCTTTTGCTTGTCGGCCAACTCAAGCAGACCCTTGGCCGCATCTCCGCCCCGCGCCGAGCTCTGCAGTGCCACCGCCGACAGCTGCTCGGTGCGCGTGCGGGCCAGCGTCTCGGCCACTTCCTTGCGCACGCTCTCGGGCAAGGCCTGCTCGGCGGCCAGCTTCTTTCCCGCGACCTCCAAGGCGTCGTAATCGCCGAGGCTGTGGAGCGCGTCCAGCACCAAGAGCGACGCGGCGCGCGCGTCCTTGCCCTTCGGGTGCTCGGCGGTATAGGCGAGGAAGAGTGCCGCTGCGCGCTTCCAATCGCCCTCGTCATAAGCCGCGCGGGCGACGTTGAACTTGACGGTCGCCACGCGCTCGCTGGCCGGGAAGCGGGACACGTATTGCGCGCCCAGCAGCGCCATGGCGCGCAGCGCGTCGGTCCGCTCCCAGGGAGAGAGGCGCAGAGGCTCGCCGGCGGCGCGCGCGTGCGCGGCGAGCGCGTCGTAGAGCGGCTCCTCCTGATCCTTGGCAGCGACCAGCAGCGCCACGCGCTCATAGGCCAGCGCCGACTCATGCCAGCGCCCGGCCGCAAAGAGCGCGTCGGCCTGGTTGCGCTGCATCTCTGCATGGTGGGGCGAGTCGCGATAGAGCGACAGCCAGGCCCCGTGCGCCTCGGCAGCGGCGGCAAAGGTCGCCTTGTCGGGCGTCTTCGCAGCCCGGGCGGCGATCAGCATTCGGGTGGCGAGGTCTCTGCTGGTGACCTCCAATTCGTCGAGCGCGGCCTTGCGCTGGGCGGCGTCGAGCCGCTCCTCGGTGCGCACGCGCGCGGCCAGGCGCACCGCGGCCTTGACGTCGCCGGCTTGCGGCTGCGTGAGCTCACCGCCGGCCTTGATCGCCTCGTGCAGCCGCCCGATGGAGTCGAGCGCGCGAGACGGGTCGCGCGAGAGCTCGAGCAGCCGCCGATAGGCCACTACCGCCGCCTGCCACTCCTGCTTGATGAAGTAGCGATTGGCCAATTTCTCGAGGACGCCGGCATAGACGGCGCTCGAGGGCGAGAGCTTCTCGAAATAGGCGACCGAACCCTGCCAGGGGCGCGATTCGGTGAAGCTGAAGACCAGGTCGAAGAGGGCCTCGCGCTTGACGTTCAGGACGTCGGCGGAGGCGCCGTCCAAGAGCGGCGAGCTGGCGGCCTCCTCGAAATACTTCACCGCGCCGTCGTGCTTTCCCTGGTTGAAGCGCACCCAGCCCATCTTGAACGCGGCCAGATCGCGCACCGGCGCGGGCGGGCGGGCGAGGACGCGCTGGTAGGCGACCTCCGCCTTGGCCAGATCCTTGGAGGCGAACCAATGGTCGCCGACGATCAAGAGCCCCTCGCTGGCCAGCGGCGAGTCGGGGTTCTTCTCGGCCAGCTCCTCTTCTGTCGCGATCATCCGCTCGAACTCACCGAGCTCGCGATACTCATGCGCCATATAGAAGCGCGTGCGGTCGGTGCCGGGCCAATCGGGAAAGTCGCGGAGGATGCGCTGGTAGATCGAGAGCGCCTTCTGCTTGGCGAGGCGCACCTCCGGCGCCACCTGGCTCGTGTCTCCGGCGAGGCCTGATTCGGTGCGCTGCAGCAGGTATAGATAACGACTGCGCTCGACATAGAGCTCGGCGAGGCGGAACTGCAGCTCGGGCAGATAGGCGGCCGCGCGGCTCTTGCCGATCTGCAGCTCGGTCAGGGCGAGCGCGCGGTCGGTCTTCTGCAAATCAACCTTGAGTTGGGCGCTGACCTCCGCCGGCGTGCGCTTCTTGACCTCTTGCGCGAACGCGGGGAGCGCGAGCAAAGCCGCCACCAGAGCCAGCGCGCGCGTCAAGGCTGCACCCCTTCGCTGCAGCGATCGGGCAGGGAAAAGCGCAGGCCGAAGAGCTCGTCGTTCCAATATTCGCCCTCGAAGGCGAAGGCGATCTCTTCCTTGCCGGCCGCGACGTCCTCGAAGGCGAGCGTCGAGCGGGGACCATTGCCGCGCTGGCGGCGATAGAGGGCGAGGCCGACTTCGTAATCAACCAGGGAGACCTGGTCGGCCGCGCGCAGCAGGTCGTCGGCGATCTGGATGACTCCCTTTTCCAGCTCGAGCCGCAAGCGGCGGCCGGCCTCGGCTTGCTCGCCGGCATAGAGCTCCGCCAGGTGCGCGGAGAGAGCGTCACCCAAGGAGGACGAGAGGCGGGTGAGCGCGTCGCGCTCGCGCTCGAGCTCTTCGACGAAGCGGGCGGCGCGGTGCGGCGCGCCCTTTTGCAAAGCGGCCTCGGCGAGCTGCGGCTCGTCGGGGAGGGGCCGGCGCTCGCGAATGGCCGAGAGCGCGCTCGAGTAGCGGCGCAAGAGGACCCGCGCGGCCCGCTTGGCGGCCAGCCAGTGGCACGCGTCTTTATAGATGAGCGCGCGCAAGAGGTACTTATCGGGAAGGAACAAGTGGCGGAAGGAAGGCGCGTCGAGCGCGGCGAGCAGGCCCATGGCGCGGCCGCCCTGCCCGGCCCGATATTGGGCCCACGCTTGCTCCAGGTAGAGTTGGCCGCGGCCTGGATCCAGCTCGGGCAAATCAACCGCCTCATAGAGCTTCAAGGCAGCCGCGGGCTCGTTCTGCTCGAAGCGGAGCCGCGCGGCCGCGATGCGCGCGTCGTTGCGCACCTCGCGGGGGGCCGTCGCGTCGGCGGCCAGCTCTTCGAACTCAGCCAGCGCGGCAGAGGACTCATCGCCGCGCGTCAGGCGGATCGAGGCCACCAGCAGCCGGGCGCGAGCGCGATATTGAGACGCGGCGGGCAGCTCGGCCAGGCGCGCCTCGGACCAGCGCGAGTTGCCGGCCTTGAGATCGCTCGCCCCTTGCTCGTAGGCGACAAAGGCTTTTGCTTTTCCATCGAGCGCGCCGAAGTCCTGGCCGGCGAGCAGCTCACCCTCGAAGCGCTCTTCGTCGTGCGGCGCCGCGGCGGTCCAGGCCTCGATGCGCGCCAGCGCCTCGGGCAAGAGCTCGGGCCGCGCGCGCGTCTTCACCACCGCGGCTTCATAAAGGAGCGCAGCGTGGACGAGGCCCAGATCGCGCAGCTCGCTCGCGAGCACGTGCTGCGCGGCATCGAAGTTCTCCGCCGTGCGCGGCGCGCCCTGCAGCCACTCATAGAGCCTGGCGGCGGCGGCGCGGTGATTGCCCTTGGCGTGCGCCTCGAGCGCCTGATCGTACAGCTCGCGCAGCGCTGCCGCGTCGGGCTTGCTCTCTGGGGAGGAGGCTGCCGCGGCCATCCGCGCGACCGCAAGCAGGAGCAAAGAAAGCAGGGCCGGGCGTGCCATCAATCGTTCCCGCCCAGGTTCAGCGAGAGGCCGAGCGACAAGAAGAGCTTGTTGCGCTGATCGACGCCGCGCCCGATGAAGTAGGTGTCGCGGGCGTCGAAGCGCACCGAGACGGCGCGCGAGAGGAAGACCCGCAGCCCGACGCCGAGCTCTGGGCCCGCGGCGGAGACGGTGGTGAAGTGGCCGAACATGCCGCCGAGGGTCATGAACGCCTCGAGGTGCACGAGCGAGGCGTTGCGCAGGGCGAACTTTCCGTAGAGCGGCGCAAAGACGATGTTGCTCGAGGCGTAATATTGCAGGCTCTCGAACTTGGTGGGCGCGACGCCGAACTCGTTGAGGAGCTGCTGCTGCAGGCCGGTGTCGATGCGGGCGACATAGCCGCCGCGGAGGATCTCCCAGCCCCAGTCGTCATTGAAATGCAGGGTATACGAACCCTCCGGCGCGAGCCCTTTGGAGAAGGCGTCGAGCGGCTCGAACATGCCGCCGATCTCGAGCTCGTGCGAGAGGCGATACTTGCGCTGCTGGATGGCGACCAGCTGCCCCGACTCCTGCGCCTCCTCGGCGAGCGCAGGCGGAGCGGGCCAGGCAAACAAGGGCGCAGAGAGCGCGAGGGCGCAGAGGGTGCGACCGAGCTTCATGTGGAGTGCCTCAGTAGCCGACCGCGTTGAACAGGATGGGGTAGCTAACCACGACTACGCCTCCCTGTGGCTTCGGGAATTTCAACCCGCGGAGCAGGTCGAGCAGGCAGCCCACCACTTCGGGACTCTTGAGCGTCGAGACCTTGGTGCCCACCTCGACGACGCTGCCGTCGCCGCCGATGGTCCACTCGAGCGCGACCTTGCCGGCGCCGATGTTCGGGTTCTCGAGCAGCGCCCGCTCGTAGCAGCCGCGGATCTCGTTGACGTGGTCGTTGATCACCTGGGCGACCGCGTCGCGATCGATCTGGCCCTGGATTTTTGCAGGGCGGCTCGGCAGCGTCACCGGAACGCCGCGCACCGGGCCCTTGCCGGCGCTGCCCGAGCCGAGGTCGCCCGCGCCGCCGCCCCTGCCGCCGCCGGGTCCGCCGCGGAGCAGATCCTGGCCGTGCGTGACCGGCGTGCCGCCCATGCCGACGCCGCCGCCGATGCCGGGGAGCGGCCTGGGCGAGCTGCTCGTGGGCATGACCGGCAGCGCGTCGGGCGAGCCGCCGCGCGGGCGATAGGAAGCGAGCTTGAGTCCGGCCAATAAACGCGAGACATCGGCCGTCGCCCTGGTGACCTTCTCGAGCGCGCGCAGCGGGGCCGCGGCCTGCTTGTAGTTGCGCGCCGACTGCGCCGCCGAGGGCCGAGGAGCGTCCACCTTCTGCGCCGACTGCGCGACCTGCTTCTCCTGCTTCTGCTTCTTGGGCTTCTCCTGCTTCATCTCCGCGCGCACCAGCCGCGGGCGCGGCGGAGGCGGCAGCGGGATCACCTTGGGCACCGGCGGGAGCAGCGTAATAAAGGTCACGAGCGCGGCGGCGATGGTGACCACGAGCGCGAGGCCGCGCCAGTCGATGAGCTGGGTGAGCGCGCCTTTGAGCGCCGGCTGCGGCCACTCGGCGAAGAGCTCGACGTGCACGCCTTGGCCAGAGAGCCGCAGCGAGCGGCCGCCCGACAAGCGCACCTGGCCCTTGGCCTCCGCGGCCACGGGGCGCCAGGGTCCGTCGGCGAAGCGCTCGAGGACGTTGACGCCGAGCGGAGGCGCGATGCGCCAGCTCGCATTCTCGTACACGGCGAGCTGCGGCACGCCGGGGAAGCCGTAGGCGGGCAGCGCGGCCTCTTCATCGCCGCCGAGGTCAACCCAATCGGTGGCGGCGAAGCTTCGGGCGGCGACCAGATCCTCGCCCCAGAGGACGCGCGCGTGCAGGACGGTGGTCGGCTGCAAGCCAGCGCCCGGAGCCACCGCGCGCGAGGGCTTGCGCGACTTGTCGGCGGCGGGCTTTTGCGGGGCCGCGGCGCGAGCGGCCGGCAGGGCGGGCGGCGTGATCGTCCGCGCGGGGAGCGGCTGCGGCGGCGTGAAGCTCCGCGGCGGAGGTGGCGGCGGCGCAGGCGGGACCGCGCGCGCCAGCTCGAGCGGCAGGGAGAGCTCGGCGGCCTCGAACGCGACCGGGTGGGGCTCGGGGAGCTCGGCAGTCGCGGCGGGCGCGTCGGCCACCTCGACCGGAGCGGTGATCGCGGTCTGGATCGCCGAGCCTTCGGCCACCCAGCTCTCGAGCGGAACTTCGGGCTCGAGGCGGACCTCGTCGACCACCTCGGCCTCGAGCTCGACTTCGACGTCGTCGTCGAGCTCGCCTTGGAGTTCTTGGCGCAGCTCTTGGTGGCCGCCGTCAGGCAGCTCGTCGGACTCGGGCGCCGCGGCCGGAGCCTGGACCGACATCACCTTGTCGAAGAGCACGTCGAAGGCGTCGAGATCGACGTCGTGCGCGGGCTGTGGCGGCACGGTGATGCCGTGCCTCGGCTCCTGCAGCTTGCGCGCCTCCGGAGCGTCGATCATGCGCGGAGCCGCGCGAGGCGCGGACGGGATGCTCGTGGTCCGCGGCGCCGCCAACGCCTCTGCAGCCGACGAGAGCGAAGGCACGGCCGACAAGCGCGGCCCGCCCGGGGTCTGCGCGGGGGGCGGCGTCTGCGCCGGGCGGCGCTTGGCCAGCACGCGCGTCTTGATGAGGAAGGGTCCGACCTGCAGATCGTCGGCGCTGCGCACCACCGCGATCTGCACCGGCTCGCCGTTGATGAGCACGCCCGCGGAGGCGTCGTCGACCAGGAGCACCTGGCCACCGCCGAACTGCAGCTGCGCGTGCTGCAGCGCGACCGCCGGATCGTCGAGCACCAGGTCGCAGCTCGGGTCGCTGCCGACGAGGTAGACGCCTTCAGGGAACAGCTCGCTCGCGAGCAGCTTGCCCTCGCGCAGCACGAAGATTTGCAGGACGGAGGCGCTCATGGCTACTCAACCAGATCCTTGGCAATCTCTTCGCGGAAGCTCTTGCGCCGCTCGAGAAGGCTGCCTTGCGCGGGGTCTTTGCGCTGGTACAGGTAGACGGCGCCGAGCTTGTTGGTCTGGCCCTGGACGAGCCGGTCATCGAAGTCGATGCGCTGCGGGCCGCGCAGGGCGCTGACCGGCGCTGCAGCGGGCTCGTCCTTCTTGTCGGCCTTGGGCGGGGCCTTTGCCTCGGTCGCCTTCTTCTCGGGAGCGCTCGCTTCCTTGCTGGAGGGCGCAGCCGGCCCGGCCGCCAACGAGCGCGCGCGCCGGCCGGCGCTGGCCCTGGCCGGAAGCAGCGGGACCGCGAGGAGCAGCAGGAAGGCAAAGGTCAGCTTCATTGTGAACAGGAGCATAAGCCAAGTTCGTGCCGCGACCGTCGCGCGGGCCGGCGTCGCACCCGACGGAGGGCGGCCCCCGCGTAGGCGCGCTGCCCCACCGACCCCACGGCACAGGGCCCGAGAGGGATCGCCCCCCCTGTGATGGGGAGCACACTCTCGCGAGCGGTGGTGCCGACCCCCCAGCTTCGAAGGGCTTTGGTTCACGCAGCAACTTGCCGGGCGAGGGCAGCAATGCAATTGGTGCCTCGGTTGCAATGCTCTCCGCGGCCGCCTGGAGGTGAAGATGCGCCCGACGTCTTTGTTCGTGAAGCCTTACATGCTCGCCGCTGCCCTGACGCTCGGGGCCGCTGCTCTGTTCGCCCCCAGCGCCGCCGAGGCGCAGCAGAACCCGGAGTGCACGCAGAACCTGTGCGGCTCGCCCCAGCAGAACGGCGGCGGCTGCGGCTGCGGGTGCGGCGGCAGCATTCTGTATAATTACACGGACGACGGGAAGACCTTCTCCTATTCGGACGACGCCGACGGCGACGGAGTGCCCGACAACTTCGACAACTGCCCGTTCACGCCCAACCGCGACCAGCTCGACTCGGACGGCGACGGCGTCGGTGACGCCTGCGACAACTGTCCCAAGGTCGCCAACCCCGATCAGAAGGACACCGATGGCAACGGCATCGGCGACGCCTGCGACCCGGACATCGACGGCGATGGAATTCCGAACGACAAGGACAACTGCCCGAACGTCTATAACCCTGATCAAAAGATGACCTATCCGGCGGGGAGCCCGCAAAACCCCAAGGGGCTCGGCGACGCCTGCAACCCGGACATCGACGGCGACGGCGTTCCCAACGCCATCGACAACTGCCCGCTGGTCTACAACCCCAAGCAGGATCCGAACGACCCGGCCACCTTCGCGGCGCAGGGCTTGAAGTGCTCGGTGGACAGCGACGGCGACGGCATCCCCGACCACCTCGACAACTGCCCGTTCGTGAAGAACGCCGATCAGAAGATGACCTTCCCCAAGGGCAGCAAGGAGAATCCGCAGGGGCTCGGCGATGTCTGCAACCCGGACATCGACGGCGACGGCGTCTTGAACAACTACGTCACCGACAAGGGCCCGGTGACGGTGCCGAACCCTGACAATTGTCCTTATGTCCCCAACTCGGACCAGGTTGACTCCGCGCGCGATGGCGTGGGCGATGCGTGCCGCCACGGGTTCTGCCTCGTCTTCGACAAGCGCAACAAGCATGAGTGCCTGGACCCGAACACGCCGTTCGCAGTGGGCGCGGGCCTCGATGGCGACGTGACCACCGGCAAGGGCATCGCGCTGCCGCTCTTCGCCAACCGGAAGAACGCCGCCATCCGCTACACCTGGACGGTGGTGGAGAAGCCAGCCGGCGCGAGCGCCACCATCTCGAATGCCAAGGGCGCGGTCAGCTATTCGTCCACCGGCTTCCAATACTATTACCTGAACAACAAGGCGCCGCAGTGGACGCCGGACCTCGCCGGCACCTGGAAGCTGCGGCTGCACGCCGAGCTCGCCTTCGACGACAAGGTGTTCCCCGGCAGCAACGCCGCCGATCACGACCTCGTCGTCACCGTGTCGGGCAACGCGGCGAACAACTGCTCCACCGCGGGCGTCACGCCCTCGGCGCTGGCGCTGCTCGCGGCGGCCGCGCTGCTCTTGCGCAAGAAGAAGCGGAGCTAGCCGCGATGACCTGCCGGCGGACCGCGCTGTCGCTCTTGCTTTGCGCGGCCGCGTGCACCGACGTGCAGCTCGGGTTGCCGCCGGCCGCGCCGCTGGCGGCGCTCGACAACGGGCTCACGGTGCAAGGTACCTATTGCACCGAGCCCGCGGGCACAGCGGTCTTTCCGGTCAAGATCATCTTCCTCGTCGATCTATCAAATTCAATGTGCTACTCGGACCCCGCCAGCGGCGTCTGCAGCCCGCTGCGCTGCGACGCGGGACCGCAAGCGGGCACCAGTTCGTTCAATCCGCCCCGCCGCGCGCAGGCCGTGCAGGAAGTCATCAATCGCTATACCAACAACCCAGCGGTCAGCTATTCGATCATCACCTTCAGCTCGCAGATCCACGCCCACCCGTTCGACGACACCAACGGGGCGCAGACCTTTACCCGCGATACCTCGCTGCTCAAGCTGGAGGAGCTGCGCAATATCGATAGCGTCACCGACTACCAGGGCGCGCTCAGCCGCGCCAAGACGTTGCTCAGCCAGGACATGGCCACGGTGGCGCTGCGCAGGAAGAGCGAGCTGCCCCGCACCAAATATGCGGTCATCTTCCTCACCGACGGGACGCCCTTCCCCCACTGCTCGCGCGCCGACCCGACCCACAACCAGCCGCCCGACTCGCCCTCGTGCGGCTCGGACCCCAGCACCTGCACCATCTGCCAGAACGGCGGCACCTCCACTCTCTTTCCCGATCTGCAGAAGGGAAATGACTATAACGAGCCCTATCAGCTGGCCCAGCTCGTTGACGAGATGCACCGGCTGGCCGACAGCTATGCGGTGGGCGACCTCAAGTTCCACGCGGCCCAACTCAAGGTGGACAACGCCGCCGTCTGCTGCCCGCTCTGCTTTGGCGACGACCCCGACGGCTCGCGCGCAGCGGCGCTCTTGACGGCCATGGCCCAGCCCGACAAGGGCCTCGGCACCTACGTGCGCTTCCGCACGCCGCAAGACCTGACCTTCGTCGACTACGACTTCACCTCGCTGCAGCAGCAGTTCGTCACCCGCCAGCTCATCGCCTACAACGCCAATGAAGTGGCGACCCCCACAGGTCCGGCGCTCGACTCCGACGGAGACGGGATCCCCGACGAGGTCGAGTACCAGCTCGGCACCGACCCCTTGAACAAGTATAGCGACAATGACGGATACTCAGACTTGTTCAAGGAGCGCTTCAAGGACCGCGGCTTCAAGCACGGCGTCTCGCAGATCGAGCGCTGCCGCGCCAACTCACCCAAGTGCCCTCTGGTCAATGGCAAGCGCTCGACCTGCGACACCGACGGCGACGGGCTCAATGACTGCGAAGAGTTCGAGATAGGAACCGATCCTGAGTTGGTGGACACCGACGGCGACGGCATCCCCGACGGCGTCGAGTTTCGCGTCGGCATGGACCCGCTGCGCGACGACACCCGCGAGGACCTCGACTTCGACGGCATCAGGAACCTTGACGAGGTGTTGCAGTTCAGCTCGCCGACGCTGGCCGACACGCGGGCGAGCCAGGCGTTCACCATCCAGACCACGACCACGCAGACGAGCGTCGACCCGGTCACCAAGAGCGTCTGCTATTCATTCCAGGTGCAAGGAATCAAGCTCCTCTCGCCGCTGTCGCGCGCGCCGGCCGGGCTGCCCATCGGCTGGAGCGACACGCTGCTCTGGCTCGGCGAGGCGCCCGCCGGCGACAACCGCGACTACGGCCGCTTCCGCCTGGCCTGCGTGCGCACGCGCTGGGTGCCGCCCGACGTGCGCTTGCCGCTCGAGCCTTCGGTGACCCTGGTGGACGCTGACTTCAAGGACCCTGCGCAATTTCGCGCCGACCGCGATTGCAAGGGGGCCAAACCTTGAGAGCCGCCGGCGCGCCCTGCGCTGCGCTCTTGCTCGCCAGCTGCAGCAGCGCCTACCTGGAAGCGCCGCCGCCGCCGCCTGCGGCCATGCCCGCCACCACCGTCAATCTCTCGGGCGCGTTCTGCACCGATGACCCGGCCAAGCTGCTCGCGCCGGTGAAGATCGTCTTCGCGCTCGATTACTCGCAATCAATGGCCGTCTCCGACCCGACCACCTCGCGCGCGCAGGCGGTGCTCGACGTCATCTCCCGGCTCGGCCAGAGCGAGGCGCTCTCGATCGCGGTGCTGCTCTTTCGTGGCGACGTCAACGTGATCACCAAGGTCACTCAACCCGACGGAACGCTCCTCGACGGGTTCACGCCCTCGACCCAGCTCGATCTGACCGCGCTCTCGGTCGCGCTCCATGTCGGCCTGCCCGCGCCCGAGACGGTGGACCAGCAGACCACCGACTTCATCGGCGCGCTCTCGCGCGTGCGCGGGTTGATTGAGGACGACATCCTCACCACCCAGACCAACCCTGATCTATTGGCGCGCTCGCGCTATCTGGTCATCTTTCTCTCCGACGGCATCCCCACCAAGAACTATCCTCCCGGGTGCCAGCCGGGCGGCCTCGGCGGCAATGCCTGCCCGGTCTGCCTGCCGTCGATCGAGCAGTCCGTACTGCAGATCGCGCGCTTGAAGGACACGGGCGCCGGCGACGTCCGCGTCAACACTGCCTATGTCTTCAACAACACCGACGTCCCCCCTCCGCCGGCCGCGGTCCACCGCACCGCGACGGGCCTGCTCGATTGCATGGCGGTGGCGGGCAACGGCGACTTCCGCGACTTCTCGCTCGGCGAGCCGATCGATTTCCTCGGCTTCGATTTCCAGGCGCTGCAGCGCATCTTCCTCTTGAAGACGCTCCTGGTCGTCAACCTCAACACCCGGCCCGGGACGTTTGCGCCCGACAGCGACGGCGATGGGCTCTCGGACGCCGAGGAGCTGCGCCTGGGGACCAATCCGCTCGATCCGGTGACCAACCACGACGGCTATGGGGACCTATTGAAATCGAGGTTCCCCGATAATTTCCATTTGAATCGATTCGACCCCGGCTGCCCCCCGGCCGAGCAGGGCGACAGCGACGGCGATGGCCTGCGCGATTGTGAAGAGATCTTCATCGGCACCTCGTCGCATCGAATCGACAGCGACCGCGACGGCGTGCCCGACGGCATCGAGTGGCTGATGGGCACGCGGCCTTCGGTGGACGATATGCTCGACGACCCGGACCGCGACGGCCTGACCAACCTGGAAGAGCTGCGCGCGCACACCGATCCGAATGTGCCCGATGTCGAGAACCTGGCCGCGGTGGCGCAGCGCTATACGCTCTCGAGCCAGGGCGCGCCGGTGGCGGGCCGCAGCTGCTATGACTTCCGCGTCGAGAACATCCACCTGGCGCAGACCCTGGCGCTCTCGCCAGACGCCGGGCCTGGCGTCAACAACATCATCGTCAGCGCAGCACAGGTTCCATTTGATGCGCCGGGCAGCGAGCCGCTCTATCGATTTGCCAGGGTCCAGGCGCGGCTGGTCGGCCAGGTGCGCGAGCCCGCCGACGGCGAGCTGCACGTGCCCGCCGAGATGTTCGTCCCGCCGCAGCCCTTGCCGGCGCCCGTCCAGCTCGATGGCGGCACCGCCGCCGGAGGTGGCCCATGAGAGTGCCCCGTGCGCTCGCGGCCGCGCTGGCCGCGGCATTGCCGCTCGCGTGCAAGAAATCTGCGCCCCCCCCGCCGCCGCCTCCGGTCGTGCCTGCGTGTGTCGAGGCCACCCCTTGCGTGCTCACGCCGGGCGCCGCGGCGCTGACCGGAATGATCACCGCGGTCGGCCAGGTCGATACCTATACCGTCGAGATACCGGCCTCGCGCGCCGGCGTGCGCACCATCCTCCAGCTCCAGGTCAGGGACGGGGCGGCGGCAACGCCTGTCAAGCTGGTCTCCATCCTCGAGTCTCCCGACGGCGGCACGGTGATCGCGAGCCGCGGGCCGACCAAGACCAACGGTCCCCAGCTCTTGACCGGCAACTTCCTCATCGCCGCGCCCGGCGTCTATCGCCTCATCGTCCGCGACGTGCTCTCGCAGGCGACGGACAAATTCAATGGATACTCAATCCAGGCCGCGATCCTCGACGATCCCGACGCGCTCTTCGAGCCCGACGACACGCTGGCCACCGCGCGGCCCATCGGCTTCTCGCAGGCCCCCGCCTCCTTGAGCGGGAGCATTGCTTTTGCCGGCGATACCGATCTGATGACCTTCACGGTGGCCCCGCCCGGCGCCATCGCGCATCTGACCGCCGCGCAGGCCGTCGTCGTCGATAGCCCGCTGCGCCTGCACCTGCGGCTCCTGCTGCTGGCCGGAACTGATCTGGTCAAGGCATCGAATCTCGTCGAGGTGACCTCGACCGCGGCCGGCGCGGGGCTGGTCGCGGACAAGACGCGCTTTTTGCCAGCGGGCAACTATGCCATCGCGCTCGACGACGCCGCGGGCACCGGCGCCGATGCGCGGCCGGCGGCAGCGTGGAGCGTCACCCTGCAATCGCTGCCGGATCCCGACCCGAATGAGCAGAACTCGCGCAACGACCAGCAGGACGCCGGGACTCCGCTGCCGCTCACCGGCGCGGCCGTGCTCGGCGCGATTGGAAGCCAGGGCGACCGGGATTGGTATCAAATCGCCCTGCCCGCCGCGGCGACGATGAAGATCCTCGAGGTCAGGCTCGACCCGAAGCTCGTCAACACCGATCTCATGCTGGCCTGGACGGTCGCGGACACCATCGACACTCCGACCGTCAACTGCGACGCGGGGTGCGGCGGGCCGGCGCTGCTCTGCAATGATGAAACGGGCAAGTGCGCCTTGGACATGCACGGGTATCATGTCTTCGCGCCCGGCGAGACCACGCCCCAGGTCTTGCGCCTCCGCCAGCTTGGCCCCGCGCGCTTCGTCTACGTCACGGTCTTCGACTATGGCGACGCGCGCGCCAGCAACAAGCTCTATTCGCTGACGGCGCGCTTCTTGGACGACCCGGACACCAATGAGATCGATGGGAACAACGACTCGCGCGATGCGGGCACGCCGGTCCTGTTCGTCGATGCTGGCGCGCTGACGCGCTATGCGACCAACGGGCAGATCAGCACCTGGGACTATATCGACGGGCGCACCACCGCCGAGCTGCGCGCCGAGGTGGATTGGTATCAAATGACGCTGCCTCCCCGCGACCTCGGCGAGCCCGACGGCGGCTGCCAGATCGACGGCGGCCTGCCCGACGGCGGGGTCCTCGACGGCGGCTTGCCCGACGGCGGCTGCCCGCTCGTGATCCAGCCGCGGCCTGATTACGGGATCGCGCTCCATTGGAATGGACCCTCCGATGGAACCTATCGCCTCGGCTTGCAGGCCACCGTGCCGACGCCCGACGGCGGGCTCGCCTGCCGCTTCTCCATCGACGAGCGGTTCGCGCACGCAGCCGATGGCGGCGGATATGTCTATGGAAACGATCCCGCCGACCAATGCTTCTGCCTGCCGGCCGCCAACGCCGAGCGCGACCAGCTCTGGCTGCGCGTCGAGGCCGCCCACCGGCCGACCCCGCCGGGCGCGAACTCATATAGCGACCTGCCTTATTCAGTCTCGTTGGAATTGACTCCGCGCGCGCTGCAGCCATTGTGCGACGGCGGCTGCGCGCCGCTGCTCAACAACTCCCCCTGCCCTGGACAGTGAGAAGACCCATGCGCCGAATTGCCTTTGCGGCCCTCACCGCGCTCGCCTTTGCCGCTGCTTGCGGCGGCGCGAGCGGGCCCAATATCCCGCAGGACGCCACCATCGCGCTCGACCGCGAGCCGATCGTGCTGCCCGCCGCCTATATCGGCACCGAGCAGAACGAGAGCCTGCAGATCATCAACCAAGGCCGCAATGCGCTCACCGTGAGCAACGTAAGGCTGGCCGCAGCCGACGGCGGCACGCTCGTCTATACCGACGGCGGCGGCGTCTTCAGCGCGGCCAGCTTCTCCGCCCCGCTGCCGGCGCAGGTTCCAGGCCTCTCGGCGGGATTCGTCGCCTTCACCTTCAAGCCGACCAAGCCCGGGATCTCGAGCGCGCTCCTGGTCATCGACAGCAACGCACCGGCGCGCGGGCACCTGGAGGTGCCGGTGACCGCCTGCGCAGTGGGGCTCGACGCGGGCGTAGACGCCGGCTGCTGACGAGTCGGCCCTAGAGCACCGATTACGACGGTGCGGTGAGCTCCGCATCGAGCCGTTCGACCAGCGCTCGCGGCGAGAGCACCGTCACGCCAAGGCTCGCCGGGAAGTGCCGCAGGTTCCCGGTCACGATGGCGTCGGCCTGGCCAGAGAGCGCCACTTCCACGAAGGGCAGGTCCTCGCGATCAGGGACCGCGCTGGTGAACGGCGCGGCCGCAACGTGGTCGGCGTCACGCTCGATTTGCTGCAGTAGCGCTTCGACCATTGCCGACTCGAACTTGAAGCGCGGTCGGGCGAGCACGTCTCGGTACTCGGCGAGGATCCGCTCGTCGACGAGCAACTTGATCTCGCCGGCGAGCATCAGCGCCAGTACCCTCGACGGAATGCTCTCTGGAGCAAGGAGCGCGGACACGAGGACGTTGGTGTCGAGAACGATCCTCACTTGCGGCGCCTGGCCTCACGCGCCGCGGTGATCTCCTCGTTGATCTCATCCAGAGAGAGCTTGTCGAGACCACGCGCCTTGGCGTCTTCTTGGATGGCGCGCAGGGCCCGGAAGGCATTCCCTCGCGGCGTCGGCGAGGATTCCCATGCCTTGCGTAGCGCCAGGGCCCGGAGGAACGTCCCCACGCCGAGCCCCTCCTTGGCCGCCTGGGCGGCGATGAGCTCGTGTTCTTCCTTGCTCAAACGGATCTGGATGGTCAGTTCGCGAGCCATGGGCCACTCTCGTGTACGTACAATACACATACACAAGCCGGCCCGCAACTGAATGCAGAACTGCTACACAAGCCTGGGCGGATCCCCTTCAATGAAGACGACATCTTCCGCCACTATCCCGAGCTGGACACGGAGTGAATCCATGCACATCGCCAATCCGCTGGAGAAGCCGAAGAACGTCTTCATGTACACGCTGCACCTGACCCGGACGGCGATGCTGACCGAGGGCCCGACCGACACCGAACGCGCGCTCGCCGGGGCGCACTGGGCCTGCTCGATCGAGCTCTTGAAGAGAGGGGTCATCGTCTTCGCCGGTGAGTGGGTTGGTTGAGTTCGAGCCTTCGACGAAGCAGAGCGGGGACCCTGGCTGCCCAAGGTCCCCGCTCATTTCGTCTTTAGCTCTCCGCTGCTAGCGATTGCGCCGGCGGCGGAAGGCCAGGAGCGCGAAGGCGAGCAGCATCGGGACGGCCAGGGGCGCCGGGCCGTTGGTCGAGCAGCCGCCGACGCTGACGCCGGTCACGACCAGGTTGGTCGAGAGCGAGAACCCGGGGGCGTAGTCGGCGCTGCCGAGGTACCGCGCCGAGACCGCGTGCGTGCCCACCGCGAACGAGCTCGAGGTGGTGAGCGACGCGTTGCCCGAGGCGTCGATGGGGATGGTCGCGACCGGGGTGGCCCCGTCGTAGAAGGTCACCGAGCCGGAGATGATGCCCGGCGCCGCCGAGGTGACGCTCGCCTTGAAGGTGACCACCGAGCCGAACTGCAGCTTGGCGACCGACGAGGTGAGCGCGACGTTGGTGGGAGCCTGCGCGATCACCTGGGCGACCGAGGCCGAGGCCCCGCCCGCGTGGTTCGCGTCGCCGCCGTAGGTCGCGGTGAGCGCGTGCGTGCCGCCGCCGAGGCTGAACTCCTTGCTCGCCTTGCCGGTGGCGTCGAGCGTCATGGTGCCGAGGACCGCGGAGCCCTCGCTGACCATCACGGTGCCCGAGGGCATCGACGCGCCGGGGGCCGAGGTGGCGACAGAGGCGCTGAGCGTGAAGGCGCTGCCGAACAGGCCCGGGTTGGCGGAGGACGACACGGTGAGGACCGAGGCGTCCTTGCTCACGACCTGCGCCATCGGGGCCGAGGTGCTGGCCGCGAAGTGCGCGTCACCCTGGTAGGCCGCCGTGACCGCGTGGGAGGCGACGGCGAGGCTCGAGGTGCTGAAGGTCGCGATGCCCGAGGCGTTGACCGTGCCGGTGCCGAGCGCGGTGGCGCCCTCGAAGAAGCCGACCGTGCCAGTGGGAGTTCCGGCCGCGGAGGCGACGGTGGCGGTCAGGGTGATCGCCTGGCCGTAGGCCGAGGGGTTCGACGAGGAGACCAGCGTGCTGCCCGTGGTCGCGGTGTCCACGTGCAGGGCCGCCGCCGCCGAGGTGCTGCCGGCGTAGTTGCCGACGCCCGCGTAGGAGGCCGTCAGGACGTGATCGCCCGGCTCGAAGGACGTCATGGTGAAGGCCGAGGCGCCGCCCGCGCTGATGGCGGCCGAGCCAAGGATCATGGCGCCGTCCGAGAAGACCAGCGTGCCCGTGATGGCTCCGGGCGCGGCCGAGCTGACCTGGGCAGTGATGGTCACTGCCTGGCCGAACTGGGCCGGAGAGGGGGCCGCGGCAAGCGCGATGGAGGTCTCTGCGCCAGCCACGGTCTGCGAGAGCGTCGCCGAGGCGCCGCCGTTGAAGGACGCGTCGCCGCCGTAGGTCGCGGTGATGGCGTGCGTGCCGGCGTTCAGCGCCGAGGTGCTGAGCGTCGCCACGCCCGAGGCCAGCGCCGCGGTGCCGATGCTGGTGCTGCCGTCCTTGAAGTTGACGGCGCCCGAGGGGAGGCCGCTGCCGGGGAGCTGGGCGGTCAGGGTGGCGGTGAAGGTCACCGAGTTGCCGTAGACCGACGAGCTCTGCGAGGAGACCAGGGCGACCGCGAGGCCGTCCTTGCTCACGACCTGCGAGACGGCGTCGGCGCTGCTGGTGGCGAAGTTGCCGTCGCCCAGGTACGTCGCCGTGAGCGAGTGCGAGCCCACCGCGAACGAGCTGGTGGCGAAGGTCGCGACGCCGCCTGCGCCCACCAGCGAGGTGCCGAGCAGGTCGCCGCCGTCGAAGAAGCTGACCGAGCCGGTCATGGTGCCGCTGATCAGGTTCGCCACGGTGGCGGTGAGCGTGACGGCCTGGCCCGAGACGCTCGGGTTGGCCGACGAGATCAGCGCCGTGGTGGTCGGGGCCTTGTCCACTTCCTGCGGGGTGGGGGTGGACGCGCTGGCTGCGTAGTTCACGTCGCCCCCGTAGCTCGCCGTGATCTGGTGGGTGGCGACCGAGAGGGCGGCCGTGGTGTAGGTCGCGACGCCCTCGCTGGAGATGGGCATCGAGGCGAGCAGGGTGTTGCCATCCGAGAACGAGATGCTGCCGGTGGCCTTCACCACTCCGGCCGAGGCGGTGACGCCGCTGCCGACGGTGGCCGTGAACGTCACGCTCTGGCCGAGCGTGGTCGGGTCTTGGGAGGAGACGATGCCCGTGCTGGTGGCGGCCGCGGTGACTGCCTCGACGAGGCCCGCGCTGGCGATGGCGCCGAAGTCGCCGTCACCAACATAGGAGGCGACGATGGTGTGCGCGCCGCCGGTCAGCGCCGCGGTCGAGATGCTGGCCGTGCCGTTGACGAGCGTGGCGCTGCCGAGGGTGGCGAGGCCGTCGGTGAAGGTCACGTTGCCGGTGGGGACGCCGCTGCCCGGAACCTGGGCCGAGACGCTGACCGTGAAGGTCACAGGCGCGCCGTAGACCGACGGGTTTGCCGAGGAGACCAGCGAGGCGGCGACGCCGTCCTTGCCGATGACCTGATCGACCGGCGCCGAGGTACTGCCGGCGAAGCTGCCGTCGCTCGAGTAGACGGCCGACAGCGTGTGGTCGCCCGGCGCGAAGGCCGAAGTGACGAACGAGGCGGCGCCGGCCGAGAGCGAGGCAGTGCCGATCTGCTGGGCGCCGTCGAGGATCGCGACGCTGCCGGTCGGAGTGCCCATCCCCGGGGCCTGCGCGGCCACGGTGACCGACAGCGTGACTGCCTGGCCGAAGACCGCGGGGCTGGCCGAGGTGGCGAGCGTGGTCGCGGTGTTCGCGAGGTTGACCGTCTGCACCAGCGCATCGGAGGCCGCCGTGCTGAAGCTCGTGTCACCCGAGTAGACCGCGGTGATGTCGTGCGGGCCGACCGCGAGCGCCGAGGTGCTGAACGAGGCGGTGAAGGCCTTGGTCAGGGCCACCGTCTGCAGCGCGGTGCCGCCGTCGCCGTCAAAGAACGTCACGGTGCCGGTGGGCGAGCCAGCGCCGGGCGCGGTGACGGCGACCGAGGCGTTGAAGGTGACGCTCTGGCCGTAGGCCGAGGGCGAGACCGTGCTCGTCAGGCTGACCGAGGTGGCGGCCTGGTTGATGGTCTGGTCCACCTCGGCCGAGGTGCTGCCGAGGTAGTTCGCGTCGCCGAGGTAGAGGGCGGTGACGCGGCGCAGGCCGACCGGGAGGACCGCGGTGGTCAGCGTGGCGACGCCGTTCACGAGCGTGCCGGTGCCGACCGTCGTCGCCGTGGTGGCGTCGGCGGTGAGGAGGAAGGCCACCGTGCCGGTCGCGTTGCCTGCGCCGGGCGCCACGGGGGCGACGGTCGCGGACAAGGTGATCGACTGGCCGAAGGCGCTCGGGGTGACGGTCGAGGCGAGCGCGGTGGTGGTGTCCGTGCGCGCGACCGACTGCGTGAAGATGGCCGAGGTGACCGCCGAGAAGCTGGCGTCTCCCGAGTAGCGCGCGGTGATGGCGTGCGCGCCGGCGACGAGCGAGCTGGTGGTCAGGAGAGCCGTGCCTGCGTTGTCGAGGGCGACGCCGGACTGCACGACGCTCGTGCCGTCGAGGAAGTCGACGCTGCCGGTGGGTTGGCCTGCGCCGGGGCCCTGGGCGGCGACGGTCGCGGTGAAGACGACCGACTGGCCGAAGGCCGAGGGGTTGACCGAGGCGACCACGCTGGCCGAGGCCGACGACTTGCCGACCGAGACCGGCTGCGACGCCGAGGTGCTGGCGGTGAAGCTGCCGTCACCCGAGTAGGTCGCGGTGATGCCGTGCGCGGCCACCGCGAGCGCCGAGGTGGAGATGGAAGCCGCGCCGCTGCCGTCGATGGCGATGGAGCCGAGCGAGGTGCCGCCGTCGAAGAACTGCACGGTGCCCGCGGGAGCGCCGGCGCCGGGCGAGCTGACCGAGACCTTGGCCGAGAAGGTCACCGACTGGCCGAAGACCGCGCTGGCCGACGAGGCCGAGAGGGCGACGCTGGTGGCCGCCTTGGCGACGGGCTGCGAGAGCGAGGCCGAGGTGCTGGCCCCGTGGTTCGCGCTGCCGGCGTAGGCCGCCGACATCGAGTGCGGGCCGACGCTCAGGTTCGAGACGGTCAGCTGCGCCGTGCCGCTGCCGTCGATGGCCGCGGTGCCGAGGACGCTTCCGCCGTCCGAGAAGGCGACGCTGCCCGAGGGGATCCCCGCGCCCGGCGCCGTGGCGGCGACGGTGGCGGTCAGGGTGACGGGCTGGCCGAAGACCGGCGAGGCCGACGACGACGCGAGCGTGGTGGTGCTGGCCGCCTGGCTGACCGTCTGCGTGAACGAGCCGTTGCTCGTCGAGAAGGCCGAGTCGCCGAGGTAGATGACGTTGACGAAGTGCGCGCCGACGCCGATCGAGCTCATGGTGACCGAGGCGACGCCGCTATTGAGCGAGGCCGGGGCGGTCGGGGTGGAGCCGTCGAGGAAGATGAAGAGGACGGCGCCGGAGGGCGTGCCCGCGCCGCCGAGCGACGGGGCGACGGTGGCGCTGAAGGTCACGGCCTGGCCGTAGACCGACGGGTTCACCGACTGCGCGACGCTGACGGTGGTGGACGACTGCTCGATGAGCACGGCCGAGGCGGCCGAGGCGCTCGAGGAGAAGCTGCCGTCGGTGGCGTAGCTGGCGGAGATTGCGTGCGTGCCGCGGGCCAGCGTCGAGGTGGACAGGGTGGCGACGCCGGCGCTGACCGAGCCGGTTCCAATCGTCATGGCGCCGTCGCGGAAGGTGACCGTGCCGCTCGGGCTGCCTGCGCCCGGGGCGACCGGCGAGACCTGCGCCGCCAAGGTGACGGCCTGGCCGAAGGCCGCGGGGCTCGGGCTGATGCCGAGGCTGGTGGTGCTGCCCGCCTGGCCGACGACCAGCGCGAGCGAGCCGGCGCTGGTGCCGGTGTAGTTCGCGTCGCCGCCGTAGCTGGCGGAGAGCGCGTGGGTGCCGACCGCGAAGCCGCTGTTCACCTGGAAGGTGACGACGCCGTTGACCAGCGCGGCCGAGCCGATGGCGCTCGTGCTGCCGCCGAAGGTGTCGCTCAGCGTCACGCTGCCGGTCGGGACCTGGCCGCGCGAGCCGCTGACCACCGCGGTGAGGGCCTCGGGCTGGCCGAAGACCGGCGCCGAGATGGAGGCCACCAGGGACACCGACAGGTCGAGTTGCTGGACGGTGATGATGGACGCGGCCGAGGTGCTGGCCGAGTGGCCGGCGTCACCCTCGAAGCGCGCGGTGATCGAGTGCGTCGCCGCCAGCAAGGAGCTGGTGGTGAAGGTCGCCTGGCCCGTGCCGTCGAGCGTGCCGACGCCGAGGGCGACGGCGCCGTCGAGGAAGGTGATGGTGCCGCTCGGAGCGCCGGCGCCGGGGGCGGTCGTCGTCGCGGTGGCGACCAGGGTGAGGGCGTCGCCGAGGTTGACCGTCTGGCTGGCCGGCGTCAGGGCCACGCTGGTGCTGGCCTGGGAGACGCTGGTGTCGATGGCGCTGGAGGTGCCCTGCGCGAAGTTGGCGTCGCCCAGGTAGAAGGCGGTCACCGAGTGCGCGCCGGCCGAGAGGGTCGAGAGCGAGAGCGTGGCCTGGCCTTCGACGATCGAGGCCGGGATGGCGCCTTGGTCGACGCGGAAGATCACCGTGCCGCTCGGCGAGCCGGCGCCCGGAGCGCTGGCGGAGACGTTCGCGGTGTAGGTCACGAACTGGCCGAAGACGGGAGAGTCGAGGTCCGCGCCGAGGGCGACGGCGACGGCCGACTTGCTGACGTTCTCGAGCAGCTGGCCCGAGGTGGCGAGGAAGCTCCCGTCGCCCGAGTAGCTGGCGGTGACGAGGTGGCCAGAGACGCTGAAGCTGGCCGCGGGCAAGGTGGCGACGCCGCTGCCGTCGAGCGCGATGGCGCCGAGCACGGTGGCGCCGTCCTTGAAGGTGACGACGCCGGTCGGGACGTTGCTGGCGCCGAGGCCGGTGACGGTGGCGCTGAGCACGGTCTGTTGCCCGGCGACCGCGGGGTTGACGCTGGAGGCGAGGTCGATGTTGCTCGGCGCCTGCTTGACGGTCTGGCTCGCGCTCACCGAGGCGGCCGCGTACTCGCCATCGCCCGAGTAGCTGGCGGTGATCGAGTGGCTGCCGGCCGAGAGGCCCGTCACGCTGGTGGCGGCGTTCCCGCTGCCATCGACGGTGACGGTGGCGTAGACGGTCGCGCCTTCGCTGAAGGCGATCGTGCCGCCCGGCTGCTGCGCGCCGGAGATCGAGGGGCGCACGGTGGTGGTCAGCTGGACCGCGCCGGCGTTGCCGCTGGCGAAGGTCGAGGGGTTCGGCGAGCTGGCGAGGGTGACGACGGCGCCGCCCTTGGCGACCGACTCGACGACAGTGTTGACCGAGGAGGCGAAGTTGACGTCACCGCTGTAGGCGGCGGTGATGACCTGGCCGTTGCCGACCGCGAGCGTGCTGGTGGCAAAGGTCGCGGTGCCCGAGCTGTCGACCACTGCCGTTCCAATGACGTTGCTGTTGCCGGTGGTGAAGAGGACGGTGCCGGTGATCAGGCCCGCGGCGGTCGAGGTGACCTTTGCCGTGAGGGTGACCGACTGGCCGAAGGCGGCCGAGGCGGACGAGCTGCTCGCGACCAGGGTGGTGTCCGAGAGGCCGACGGTGATCCCGGCAGAGGCCGAGGTGGCGGGCGTGAAGTTGGTGTCGCCTGCGTAGACGGCGGTCAGCGAGTGGGGGCCGGCGGCGAGCGAGCTGCTGTGGAGGGTGGCCGAGCCGCTGACCAGCGCGCCCGAGGCGACGACCGCGTTGCCGTCGAGGATTGTGACCATGCCGCTCGGCGTGAAGTTGTTGCCGCCGCCAGCGACGACCACGGCGAGCGAGAGGTCATCGCCGCGGACCGGCGTCGCGGTCGAGGGAGTGAGGGTGACGGTCGGGTTGGCCGGGAAGGTCATCTGCACGATGCTGGCCGAGGCGGGCGCGTAGTTCGTGTCTCCGCCGTAGACCGCGACCAGCGCCAGGGTGCCGGAGGGCGGGAAGGTGATCTGCGCCGAGCCGTTCACCAGCTGCACCGGGTTGCCCGGGTACGCAGAGTTGCCGAGGAAGAAGCTGACGCCGCCGGTCGGCTGCGCGCCGCCTTCGACCGAGCGGCCGACGGTGGCCGTGAACGTGGCGACGTCGCCGATGGTGGCGGGGTTCTGCGACGAGCTCAACGACATCTGGGCGCCGCCGGTCGACACTTGCTGGGCGACGCTGCCCGAGCTGCCGCTGTAGCTCGAGTCGCCGAGGTACGCGGCGGTGATGGTGTGCGAGCCCTGGGCGAGGATTCCGTTGGTGGTGAAGACGGCGATGCCGCTCGCCTGGTCAACAGCGGCGGTGCCGAGGTCGGTCTCGCCGTCCATGAAGTGCACGGTGCCCGAGGGCAAGGCGACGCCCTCGGCGGCGGTGGTGACGATGGCCGTGAAGGTGGCCGACGCGCCGTACTGCGAGGGCGAGGCCGAGGTGAGCACGGTGACCGCGGTGGCCGCCTGGTTGACGGTCTGGGTGGCGGTGTCGGAGGTGCTGGCGAGGTAGTCGAGGTCGCCGCTGTAGCTCGCGCTGATGGCGTGGGCGCCGATCGCGAGCGAGGCGATGGGCAGGCGGGCGACCCCGTCGATGACCGGAACGCCGCCGGCCGCGGAGAGGACGAGGCCGGTGGTGGTGTCGGTGAAGACGACGGTGCCCGAGGGCTTCTTCGCGTCGGGGGCCACGGCCCAGAAGCCGTCGCGGACATTGCGAGTCGGGCGGGTGAGCTGGGGACCGGTGGCGATGACGGTGGCGATGATCTGCGCGGTCTGGCCGAAGGTCGTGGCCACATCGGCGGTGACGGCGATGGCGGTGCCGTCTTGCGCGACCACCTGGTTGATGGCGGCCGAGGTGCTGGTCGCGTAGTCGGCGTCGCCGAGGAAGATGGCGGTGATGGGGTCTGAACCGACCGGCAGGATCGAGGTCGTCATCCGAGCGCAGGAGCGGGCGAACGCTGCAGGCGCCACTCCGCCGTCGGGGAGCAGGATGTTGCTCGAGACGCAGGGCGCGCTGCCGTCGGCGGGGACCGCGACCAGGGTGGCGACGCCGATGGCGTTGGTGCCCTGGGCGAAGAGCACGGTGCCGGTGGGAGCGATCAGGCTGTTGCTCTGCGGGCTGACCTCGGCGACCAGCGAGACCGGCTGGTTGAAGACCGAGGACGGGTCACCGTCGAAGCCGATGAAGTCGGCGTTGGCGAGCAAGGTGCTGGTGGTGGCCGCGCCGACGACGATCTGCGCGGGCGTGCCGCTCGAGGCGTTGCTGAAGTTCCGGCCCGCGTAGCTGGCGATCAGGTTGTGCGTTCCGGTGGCCAGCGCCAGCGGGATCTGCAGGGTGAAGGTCGCGACGTTGTTGCTCAGCGAGTATCCCTGGCCGGCCGCGAGCGCCGACGAGTCCACCCTGCCGATGTTGAGGCCGGTGCCAGGAGCGCTGCCGTCGATGAAGGTGACGACGCCCGCGAGGTCCGCGCCGGCCGCCATCTCGTTCGCCGGCTGGACGGTGACGCTGAAGTTGATGGTCTGGCCGAAGACGTAGTTCACGCCGTCGGTCTGCACGGTGCCGACCTGCGCTTGCGCCTGGTTGACGAACTGGTCGTAGCCCGCGGTGGCGGCGGCGTTGAAGTTGGTGTCGCCGCCGTAGGCCGCGCTGACGTGGTTGGTGCCGGCCGTGAAGTCATACGGCTGGGTGGTGAAGCCGGCGGTCGAGCCTTCGTTCATGGCCTGCACGCCGCCCGGGGTGAAGCCGATGCTGCCGGTCGGCTGGCCCGCGCCGGGCGAGACTGCCGAGGCGGTGGCGGAGTACGCGACCTGATCGCCGTAGGTGACGGTGCCGCTCGGGCCGGCGATGGCGACGCTGGTGTCGGCCTTGTTGACGACCAGGCTGATGTCAGGCTGACCCTCGGTGCCGGTGGAGCTGCCGTTGAAGTGCACGTCCTCGGTGCTGTCTCCCACGGGCTGCAGGCCGTAGACGGCGCGGATGGTGTGCGCGCCGGTCGAGAGGGCGCTGGTCGAGAAGACCGCGATGCCGCTCGCGAAGGTGCCGGCGCCGATGAACGTGCCGGGCGCGCCGGAGGTGACGTCGTAGAAGCCGAGCGAGCCGCCGCCGGGTGAGCCAACGCCGGGAGCCACGGCGGAGACCAGGGCCGCGAGGGTGACGGCCTGGCCGTGCACCGAGCTGGTGGTGATGTTGCTGCCGATGAGGGCGCTGGCCGCGATGGCGCTGTCAGCGCGATTGACGGTGTGCGAGGCCGAGTTGCTGTTGCTGGCGAAGTTGGCGTCGCCGTCATACGCGAGCTGCAGCGAGGCGACGCAGGGGCTGGTGGTGCCGCACACGCGGGTCATCGGGCCGGTCAGCGTCACCTGGCCGCTCGAATCGAGCGTGCCGTCGAGCTGGGTCAGGCCATCGCCGGTGAGGTGCACCGCGCCGCTCGGGAAGATGGGGGCGCCGTCGATGCTGGAGGCGACCTTGATGGTGACGGCCACGCTCTGGCCCTCGACCGAGGCGGCGCCGTCGCTGCCGGCGGGCTGGGGGATGACGCTGACGAAGGTGATGACCGGCGTGTCCTGGCTGACGACCTGGCCGACGGTGTTGCTCGAGCCGTTGAAGTTGTCGTCGCCGAGGTACGCGGCCTCGATGGTGTGCGCGCCCACCGCGAGGGTCGAGGTGGAGAAGCTCGCGGTGCAGCCGAGCCGGGTGTTGCGCTGGGTGGGGCCGGTGATGACCGGCGGGCAGGAGACCGTGCCGGTGCCGAGGACCACGGTGCCATCGTCCACGTTGCGGAACTCAACGGTGCCGCCGGCGACGACCAGGGCGCCGGGCGAGGCGCTGCGGACCTCGGCCGTGAAGGTGACCGACTGCTGGAAGAGCGTCGGGGTCAGGCTGCTCGAGACCAGGACCTGGGTGTCGGCCTTGGCGATGTCGAGCGAGGTGGCCTCGTTGGTGTTGGCGGCGAAGCTCGCGTCGCCGTTGTAGCGGCTGCTGATCTGGTGGTTGCCGGCGCCGAGCGACGAGGTGCTGAAGGTCGCCTGGTTGCGGGTGGTGCTGACGCTGGTGCGGAAGGCGACCTTCTCGTCATAGAGGTTCCGCTTGGGCGAGGGGTTCGAGCCGTAGCGGCCGCCGACGAAGTAGGAGATGCCGGCCGGATAGGTGCCCGAGCTGCCCATGAAGATGACGATGTTGCCGGTGTCGTAGGCGGGCGAGAGGGTGAACTCGAGCGCCTGGCCGGCGGTGACCGCGACGGGCGAGGCGAAGGTGAAGGTGCCTGGGCCGTCGGCCGCCGGAAGATCGACGTTTCCGCTGCAGCCGGTGGGGAGCGAGCCGAGGTCGAGCAGGACCGGGTCGCCGATGGCGACGTGGTCTGCGCCGGCGAGCTGGAGCCGCATGTTGCCGGCCGATTGATTGCCGCAGTTGCGCACGTCGACCTGGATGCTGGTCAGCATCCCGGTCTGGCCGACCGTGAAGGTCTGGATGACGGCGTTCATGTCGCCGCTCTGGAAGCCCCAGCTGTCCTGCCCGCCGCTGGTCTGCTCCTGGTCGACCGCGGAGACCTGGGCGGTCGCGAGCGTCATGCCGCTGGCGTTGGCCATGACGACGCCGTTGTCGAGGAAGTCCACGGTGCCCGTGGGCGTGCCGGCGCCGGGAGAGGCGGCATCGACGGTGGCGGTGAAGGTGACGGTGCGGCCGTAGACCGAGGGGCTGGGAGCGGCGGCCAGCGCGTTGACGACCTGGTCCTTGTCCACTTCGAGGAGGTAGGGCGCAGACGGGGCGCTGGCGGCGAAGCTCGCGTCGCCGTTGTAGACCGCGGTGATCGAGTGGGCGGCGCCGACGGGCAGCGAGTCGACGCTCAGCGAGGCGTGGCCCGCGCTGACCGCGCCGCTGCCGATGCCGGTCGAGCCGTCGAAGAAGCTGACCGTGCCGGTCGGGGTGCCAGCGCCAGGGCTCTGGACGGAGATCGCGGCGGTGAGGATGACGGCCTGGCCCGACACCGACGGGTTCGGCACGCTGGAGACGGTGGCGCTGGTGGCCGCCTGGCTGACGGTCTGGCTGAAGGGGATCGCGCTGCTGTCGCTGCCGGCGTAGTTGTCGTCGCCGCCGTAGACCGCGACGATGGCGTGCGCGCCAACGGCCAGCGTGCTCAGATCGATGCTGGCGCTGCCATCGCCGAGCGTGCCGGTGCCGAGCACGGTCTGGCCTTCCATGAAGGTGACGGTGCCCGACGGAAGCGCCGGAAAGGTGTTGGCAGGGCTGCGGCGGATGGGGCCGGACGGTCCCAGCACGATTTGCTGTGCGGCGACGGTCGCGGTCAGGGTCGTGCCCTGGCCGAAGACCGTCGGGTTGATCGAGCTCGTGACCGAGGCGATCGCAGTGTCCGACCGGCCCACGACCTGCGAGGTGGACTCCGAGCCGCTGGCGGCGAAGTTGTCATCGCCGGCGTAGCTGGCGCTGATGGGGTGGGTGGCGACCGAGAGCAGGTTCGTGGTGAACGTCGCCTGGCCGTCGGCAATGTCGCCGCTGCCGATCTGGGTGGCGCCGTCGAAGAAGTTGACCGTGCCGGTGGGGCTGCCCGCGCCGGGCGCGACGGGGGCGACGCTGGCGGTGAAGGTGACCGACTGGCCGAAGACCGTGGGCGAGCCGCTGCTGGCGACCGAAGTGGTGGTCGAGGCCTGGCTGACGGTCTCGGTGAAGGCGCCCGAAGTCGCCGCGTTGAAGTTGCTGTCGCCGCTGTAGTGGACGACGAGGTCGTGGCTGCCGGCGCCGAGCGCGCTGGTGGAGGCGCTTGCGATCGCCGCGCCGTTCGGGGCAGAGCCCACCATGACGGTGCGGAAGGTGAGGTCCTGGCTCAACAGACGGTGGTCAGGGTCGTCGATGCTGGCAGTGCCGTTGGCGTACACATCGGAGGACGACAGGGAGATGGTCGCGTCACCCTGTCCGACGACCTGGTAGTCCCCGGTGCGGGCCAGGCTGATGGTGAGGACCTGTCCGGCAGTGACGGCGATCGGGCCGCCGAAATCGATATAGCCGCCGCCGGTGGCCGACGCGGGCAGCGAGGTGCTGCAGTCGGTCGGCAGCGTGGAGACGTCGATGGACGGCCCCGTGAGGAGGGACCCGCCGTTGAAGACGTCGAGCACCAGGTGTCCCCGGGCGACGTTGCCGCAGTTGTTCAGGGCGAGCTGGATTCCGGCGAGCTGACCGGTGGTGCCGACCTGGAAGGTCTGGCCGATCGCCACGAACGAGCTGAGCGTGAGCGTGGTCTCGCCCGCCTCCTGGGCCTGGTCAACGACGGCCGTGGGCGCGGGGACGAGCGCGATGCCGCTGGCCAAGGTCGCGCCCGAGGTGCTGTCGATGAAGTCCACGGTGCCGCTCGGAGTGCCGGCGCCGGGCGCCTTCGCCGAGACCGTGGCGGACATGGTCACCGACTGGCCGTAGATGATGGACGAAGGAGCGCCGACCACCGCGCTGTTCACGTCGGCCTGGTTGACGGTCTGGACCACCGCGAAGAGGCTGCCCGCGGCGTAGTTCGCGTCGCCGCCGTAGGTCGCCCAGATGGCGTGGGTGCCGCCGGTCGAGAGGCCCGAGGTGGCGAAGGTCGCGGTCTGCGTGCCGTCGAGGTTGGCCGAGCTGAGGACTGTCGAGCCTTCCTTGAAAGTGACGCTGCCGGTCGGCTGAGTGGCCTGTCCGGAGGCGGTGAAGTTGGCCGAGAAGCTGACGGGCTGGCCGAAGACGCTGGGGTTCTGCGAGCTCTGCACCGCGACGCCAATCGCGCCGCCGACGCCCTGGCCCGTGCCATCGCCTGTGCCGGTGCCCGTGGGGGCGGGGTTCACGCTCTGCGTGAACGAGGTGCTCGAGCCGTTGAAGCTGTCGGTGCCCGAGTAGGAGACCGAGATGGAGTGGTCGCCGGCGCCGAGGCTCGAGATCGCCTCGCTGACCGCGCTGCCGTTGACGAGCGCAGCGGTGCTGAGCGTCGTGCCGCCCTCGGAGAAGGTGACGGTGCCGCTGTCCGGTGTGGCCGTGCTCGGGCTGGAGGCGACCAGCGTCGCGGTCAAGGTCACGCCGCCGCCGAACGTCGAGGGATTGGCCGAGCTGACGACGCTGCTGATCGAGGTGTCGGCCGCGCTGACCGCCTGCGCGAGCCCTTGGGCGTCCGAGGCGCTGGTGTTGAAGTTGCCGTCGCCCTGGTAGGCGGCGGTGATGAGGTGGCCGTTGCCCACGGCGAGCGCGCTGGTGGTGAAGGTGGCCTGCCCGGCGACGATGGTGCCCGAGCCGATCGGCTGGCCGCCGTCCGCGAAGCTGACCGAGCCGGTCGGCGAGCCCGCGCCGGGCGCGTTGGCGGCCACGGTGGCGGTGAAGGTGACCGACTGGCCGAAGACCGCCGGGGTGCCCGAGGTGGCGACGGTGGTGGTGGTGTCGGCCGGGTTGATCGTCTGCTGGAAGGCGTTGCCGCCGGTGGCCGGCGAGCTGCTGCCGCTGAAGCTGGTGTCGCCCGAGTAGATGGCGCGGATGAGGTGGCTGCCGGTCGAGAGCGTGCTGACGGAGATCGTCGCCGAGCCGCTGGCCAGCGTCGCGGGAGCGCCGACGTTGACGGTGGTCTGGCCGACGGTGTCGGTGAACTGGACGGTGCCGCTCGGAGTGCCTGCGCCGGGGGCGCTCGCGACCACGGCGGCGCGGAGCTGCACGGCCTGGCCGAAGACCGCCGTGGTCTGCAAGCTCGGCGCGTCACCGGCGGCGACCAGGGTCGTGGTCGAGGCGGGAGCGACCGACTGCGAGAAGCCGCTCGAGGTGCTGCCGTTGAAGGCGTTGTCGCCGGCGTAGACGGCGGTGATCGAGGCGCTGCCGACGCCGATCGCGCTCACGGGCGCGCTGGTGGCGGTGCCGCCGCTCAGGGCGACGGTGCCAAGCGAGGTGCTGCCGTTGAAGAACTCGACGTTGCCGGTGGGGGTCCCGCTGCCGCCGCCGATGGCCGCGACGGTGACGCTGAAGCTGACCGGCTGGCCGAAGACCGTGGAGGCGCCCGGGTCGGCGCTGGTGATGGCCGAGAGCGTGTTCGACTTGGTGACCGTGTGCGTGAAGTTGGCCGAGGAGCCGGCGAGGAACTGGTTGTCACCCGAGTAGCCGATGCTGAGCTGGTGGTCGCCGACGGTGCCGCCGACGCCGAGCGTGGTCGAGAGGGACGCTGCGCCCGAGACCAGCGACTGCGAGGAGCCGAGCTGGGTGCCGTCGAGGAAGAAGCTGACGGTGCCAGAGGGCGTGCCGGCGCCGGGCGCCTGGGCCGACGCGTTCGCGGTCAGGGTCAGCGTCTGGCCAGAGACGCTGCCCACGGGGGTGCCGGCCGCGAAGGTCACTGCGGGCGTGGCCTTGGTGACCGCCTGCGAGACGCCGGGCGAGGTGCTGCCGTTGAAGTTGACGTCGCCGAGGTAGCGGGCGGTCAGGTTGTGCGGCATCACCGGGCTGAAGGCGGAGAAGGCGACGTTGATCTGCGCCGAGCCGTTGCTCAGGGTGACGGGGCCGCCGAGGTTGCCGGCGCCGTCGAGGAACTGCACAGACCCTGTGGGAGTGAAGCTGCCGGTCGAGGAGACGGTGGCGGTGAGCTGCACTGACTGGCCCGCGACGGAGGCCGAGGGCACGGTGGCGAGCGCCGTCGAGGACGCGGCCTTGGTGACGTTCTGCGTGAACGCGGGGAACGAGGTGTGGGCCGCGAAGTTGCCGTCGCCCAGGTAGGCGGCGGTGATCTTGTGGCCGGCCGCGAGCACGGTCAGCGCGCTGGTGGGGAACGAAGCAACGCCGGCCACCAAGGTGACCGGCTGGCCGAGGTTGACGGTGCCTGACGAGGTCGTGTCCTTGAACTGCACCTGGCCGCCCGGCGTGCCGACGCCGGGCGCGACCGCCGCGACGGTGGCGGTGAAGTTGACCTGCTGGCCGAAGACCGAGGGGGAGTTGTCGGAGGTGAGGTTGACGCTGGCGCTCGCCTTGGTGACTTGCTGCGCGTAGGCGGACGCGGTGGTCGAGGTCGAATAGTTGCTCGTGTCGGGATTGAAGGTGGCGACGATCTGGTGGGGCGAGGCCTGCGCGCCGAGCGTCGAGAGATCGAGGTTGGCCACGCCGTTCGCGAGGGTCACCGGGTCGGCGAGGCTGACGCCGTTCTCGGAGAAGGTGACCGTGCCGGTCGCGTCTTGGTTGGTCTCGTCGGCCGGAGCCAAGGGGACGACGATGGCGGTGAAGTGCACCGACTGGCCGAAGACCGAGGTGGAGGGCGTGGAGTTGACGGTGATGCTGGTGCTGGCGGCAGTGACGACCTCGCTGAGCACCGAGGACGAGCTGCCGAAGTAGCTCCCGTCGCCGACGAAGACCGCGGTGAGCGAGTGCGTCCCAACTCCAAACGCGCCCGGGAAGGCGGCGGCGGGCAGCACGCGGGTGTCGAAGAGCGCGCAGGCGACCCCGGCCACCACCGCGGGGCAGCTGGCCTGGTCGAGCGTGACCTGCACGCCCGTCCCGATGGGGTTGCCGTTGTCGAGGAGGTTGACGGTGCCGCTCGGCGCCGCACCGCTGCCGCTGGCGGTGACGGTGGCCGTCAGCGTAAAGTCCTGGCTGAAGGTGGTCGAAGGCGACGCGGGGCTGCCGACCGCGAGGGTGGTCGTGGTCGGCGAGAGCACCGTCTGGAGGAGTGAGTCGGAGGCGGCCGCGTAGGTCGCGTCGCCCGAGTAGGCGGCCTGGATGTTGTGCTGCCCGAGGGCGAGCGCGCTGGTGCTCATCGAGGCTGTGCCGCCCGAGAGCGTGACCGGCCCACCCAGGGTGACGGTCGAGCCGCCGAAGGAGTCGCTGAACTGCACCGTGCCCGTCGGCGTCCCGCTGCTGCCGCCGACCGTGGCAGTGAAGGTCACCGAGTCGCCCAGCGCGGAGGTGTTCGAGGCCGCCGAGGAGGTGAGCACGACGCTCGGCGGCGTGGTGCCGATGAGGCCCTGCGCGACCGAGCCGAGCTTGCCCGCAGGAGCGTTGCTAGACGGTTGTCCCTGGCAGGCAGCGAGGGCCAGGAGCGAGGACACGACGAGCGAGCGCAACGACATCTGCATATTGGAAACCCTTTCGAGATGCGACAGGCGGCGAAGCACACAATCGGCCAGGGTTCTGGACTCTTGAGCGACCAGCGACCCGCCCACCCCAGGCTCTCCCCTGACGCAGCCAGTCGGGGGCCGGGTCCTCGCCCGCGAACTCTACGAACTCAAGTGGAACTCAACGATGGCGGGCGACGAACGAGAGGATCTCCGCCGCATACTTCCGCGCCAGCGCCGGGCCGATGCCTGCCACAGACAAGAGCCCCTCCTCGTCGCGCGGGAGGGTCGCCGCGATGCCGAGGAGAACCTTGTCGGTGAGGATGCGGAACGCCGGGACACCCTTCTTGCGCGCCTCGCCCAGGCGCCAGCTCTTGAGAGCCTCGATCAGCTCCGGAGAGCCTGGGTCCGGCTCGTCCTGACTGCGGAGCCTCGGCGCCCGCTCCTTGCTGCTCGACTTGCGCTTCTTGCCTCGCTTGCCACGGCCTGCGCGCTCGAGTCCCGAGAGCAAGCCAGGGAGCGCCAGCTCGCCCAGCCCCTGGGCAGTCACGCTGCGCCCGCGCGCGGTCAAGGAGAGCCGCTGGAAGGAGATCTGCTTGCCGTCCTTCTCGAAGGTGTCCTCGCGCGACGAGGCCAGGTTCGCGCGCACCAGGCCCGAGACCAGGAGTTCGAAGTCGCGCCGCTCGGGAACGCCGCTCTCGCGAAAGAGCGTCCCGGCCGCGATCTCGCCTCCTTCTTTGAGGGCCGCCACCAGGCGCAAGAGCGCCGCCTTCTGGCGCGCGTCGGGCTCGCCAAAGCGCTGCACGGCGCAGTCCCCCGGCGCGCACGCATCGCAGACGCCGCAGCGCTCGCCCGCGTCCTCCTCGTCGCCAAAGTGGCGGACCAGGTGCAGCATCCGGCAGCCGTGCGCCTGGGCGAAGCGCGCCATCTGCTCCTCTTGCGCGATCTGGTGCGCGATCTGCGCCTCGTAGCTCGGCCGCCAGCGGTCGTGGCCCTTGCGCACCGTCTCGTCAGGCTCGATGCGCGCGCCGCCGTGCATCCAGAGCTTCTCGAGCGCGTGGTCGAAGACCTCGCCCTCGATCGACTTCAGCTTGCGGGCCAGCTGCTCGCGCGCCTGCCCCTCGCCCGTCAACTTCGCGAAGATCTGCGCCAGCACCTCCACGTCCGGATAGCTGCGCTCGCGCAGGAACTCAATGGTCTTGCGATCGACGAACGAGTGGAGCAGCACCGCGCGCGAGGGCTCTCCATCGCGGCCCGCGCGGCCGATCTCTTGATAGTAACCCTCTAGAGTGCGCGGCAGCGCCAGGTGCGCGACGGTCCGCACGTCGGCTTTGTCCACCCCCATTCCAAAGGCGATGGTCGCCACCACCACCTCGAGCGAGCCGTCGAGGAAGCGGGTCTGCACCTTGTCCCGCGCGGCCCCCGGCATTCCCGCGTGATAGGCGGCCGCGGGGAATCGCTCGTTGAGGATCGCCGCGAGCGCCTCGGCGTCCTTGCGGGTCGGCGAATAGAGGATGGCCGGCCGGCGCGCTGGATCCTTCAATAGAGCCGTCACCACGTGCGTCCGGTCGGGCTTGGGTACTTCGACCACTTCGATGGCGAGGTTGGTGCGGCGGAAGCCGTGGATGAAGCGCCGCTCGGCCGTGAGCCCGAGCTGCTGCACGATGTCGTCCTGCACCCGCGGCGTCGCGGTGGCCGTGAGCGCCAGCACCGGCGCTGGCCGCAGCATCGGCAGCCGCTCGCCGAGCCGCCGATAGTCAGGCCTGAAGTCATGGCCCCAATGCGAGATGCAATGGGCCTCGTCGATGGCAATCAACGAAGGCTTGCGCCGCGCCAGCATCTCGGGAAAGCCCGGCACGCCCAGCCGCTCGGGGGCGATATAAAGAAAGTCCAATTGCCCCGACAAGTAATCGGCGCACACCTGCCGCGATTCGGCGCGCTCGCGGCCGGAGTGGATCCGCTCGGCGCGCAGACCCAAGGCGCGGAGCTTTGCCACCTGGTCTTCCATCAACGCAATCAATGGGCTCACAACCAGGGTCGTGCCGCCGCGGGCCAATCCCGGCAATTGATAGCAAAGAGACTTTCCGGCGCCGGTCGGCATCACCAACAAGAGATCTTTTCCCTCGAGCGCGGCCTTGCACACCTCTTCCTGGTGGGGCCGGAAGCGCTCGTGACCAAAGGTTGTGCGAAGTATCTCCGATAGGCTTCCAGTCTGGACGCGCGCGCGCGGAGGCGCTGCTGCAACCAAGGCCGGCGCGCTCCGATGAGGCTCTCTCAGCGTCTTGCCGACCACCTCGCGCACATACTCTTCGATCTGCTGCATGAAGTCGCCGAGCGCGAGCTCGCCGCGCTCGATCTTGCGCAGCTTTGACTCCCACTCGCCCGTCATCGCCGGGCTCTTCACGTCCGGGTGGACGCGGTCGATCAAGGAGATCCCCTTCTCCGTCGCCGCCAAGGCCTTGCCCTCGCGCACGATATAGTCGCGGGCGAGCAGCGTCTCGATCATCGACGCGCGCGTCGAGGGCGTCCCCAGGCCGCAGTCCTTCATCGCCTGCGAGAGCTCCTTGTCGTCGAGCGTCTTGCCCGCGGTCTCCATCGCGGTCAAGAGCGTCCCCTCGGTCAGGCGCCGCGGCGGCCGCGTCTGCTTTTTCTCGGCGACCACCTCGCGCACCGCTTGCGCCTGCCCGCGCACGAGCCCCGCCGGGAGGTCCTGCTCGTCGTCATCGGAAGAAGCGTCGTCCTCGTCGCTGCCCTTCTGCGGCGGCGCCTTGCGCGGCTTTCTCGAGGGTATTTCGAGCACCTTCCAGCCGACCTGGACGATGGCGGTGCCCACGGTGTGGAACCGATCGACGAGGGGCCCGTGCGAGGGCACCGCCGTGATCACGGTGGTCGTGGACCAGATGTGGTCGTCGTGCCAGGCCGAGAGCAGCCGCCGGCAGACGAGGTCGTAGAGCCGCTGCTCGTCGGCGTCGAGCGAGACGCCGCGCGGGTCGATCAGCGTCGGCAAGAGCGCGTGGTGGTCGCTGACCTTGTCGTCATCGACGAACCGCTTGCCGAGCGGCCGCGCGCCGCTCCCCTCGGCGATCTTGCCGGCATAGGAAGGAGAGATGGCCTTGACGACGTCGTTGAGTGTTCCCGCGATATCAGCGGAGAGGTGCCGGCTGTCGGTGCGCGGATAGCTGAGCAGCTTCTTTGCTTCATATAAGCGCTGCGCAACCTCCAAGGTCTTTGCCGCCGAGAACCCATAGAGGCGGTTCGCGTGGCGCTGCAGCTCGGTCAAGTCATAGAGGAGCGGCGGAGCCAGCTTTCGCTTCTCTTCATTGATTGACTCAATCGCCCCCGCGCCGGCTTGCTTGACTCTCGCGACGACTCTACCCGCCTCCTCGCCGTCGAACGGCAGCCGGCGATTGGCCCTGGCCTGCCCTTCTTCCCCCGGCCGATACCAGGCTCCGCGGTATGTCCCTTGAGTTGTTTGCGGCGCGAAGGTCGCCCATATCTCGAGATAATCCAACGGAACGAAGGCGCGGATCTCCTGCTCGCGCTGCACCACCAGGGCGAGCGTCGGCGTCTGCACCCGGCCGACCGACAAGGTGTCGCCCTGGGCCAGCGTATAGGCGCGCGAGAGGTTCATTCCCACCAGCCAATCGGCCTGCGCCCGCCCGCGCGCCGCGGCGCCGAGTCCATCGAGCTGGGCGCCCGCGCGCAGGCTGCCAAATCCCCGCCTGATCGCGTCGGGGGTGAGCGACGAGATCCAGAGCCTGCGCACCGGCTTGTGGCTGCCCGCCGCCTCGTAGATGAAGCGGAAGATCAGCTCGCCCTCGCGCCCCGCGTCGGTCGCGCAGATGACCTCGTCCACCTTGTCGCTGGTGAGGATCCGGCGAATGATCTCGAACTGCGCCGCGGTCTGGTCCTGGACGACCAGCGGCCAGCGCTTTGGCAAGAGCGGCAGCGAGTCTGCGCGCCAGGCCTTCCAGGCTGGGTTGATCTCGTGCGGCTGCGCCAGCCCCACGAGGTGCCCGAACGCCCAGGTGACGACGTACCCTTGGCCGTGCTGGTAGCCCTCGCCGCGCTTGTTGGCCCCGAGGACCTCTGCAATGTCCCGGGCGACCGAGGGCTTCTCGGCCACCACCGCGATCGTCGCCACGCTGTCGTTCTACTGCACTTGGATCCCGCGCGCCGGTACGGAGGTAGACTGGACAGCATGCTTGCCACTTTGCTCTCGCTCTTGCTGCTGGCCACCTCACTGCTCTCCGTCAAGCCGAAGTACCTCGGCGAGGAGAAGCCCGGCAACGGCGTCTGGCGCTTCACCGGCGAGGTGGACGCGACCGGCGCGCCGGGCTGCGAGAAGTGCGGCGGCGAGGCGACGGAGTGCGCCGCCTCGAAAGGCGAGCACGCCGACTATTGCACCGTGGCCTATTTCTCGGAGGCGGAGCGCGAGGCGCTGCGCGTGCACTACGACCGCGCGCAGAAGAAGTGGCTGCGCGCCGATGGGCAGGTGCTCGACACCCGCGTCCTGGTCCAGCGAGCCAGCGAGGCGGGCGCCTATCGAGCCGAGAAGCTGCACGGCAAGCTCGAGCGCTGGGGCGCAAACCCTGCGCTCTGGGTGATGGACGAGAGCGGCGCGCTCTACGTCTCGCCCCAGGCGCGGTCGGGCCGCTTCCACCACAGCTCGATCCTGGCGGGGGCGAGCGTGCTTTGCGCTGGCACCATCGACGTCAAGGACGGCGTCATCCTCCACCTCGACAACGCGAGCGGACACTACCAGCCGCCCGCCGAATCCCTCGAGGCCGCGCTGGCCCTGCTCAAAGAGCAGCAAGGCGTGCAGGCGCCGATTCCGCACGAGCTCTGCTGCGCCAAGGAGACGAAAAAGCGAGCACCTTAGATCAGAGGCCTCGGACCCACCCGCAGCTGAAACTTCGCCACGCCTTCGCGCAGCTCGGCGGCGATCGACTGCAGCGCGCCCGCCGCTGTGCGCGACTCGCCCGAGGCGAGCAGCGTGTTCTTGGCGGCGGCCGCGAGCGCGTCTGTGTCCTGCGCCATCGAGGCACTGGCGGCGGCGGTGCCGGTTGCGCTGCTGGCCAGCTCGCGGGTGGTGGCCGCCTGCTGATCGACGTCGGCGGCGATGATGGCCTGCAGCTCGTGCACCCGGCCGATGACGCTGCCGATCTGCTCGATGGCCTTCACCGATTTCTCGACGCTTTCCTGGATGGCCGCGACCTTGGCGGTGATGTCGTCGGTCGCGCTGGCGGTCTGGCGCGCCAGCTCCTTGACCTCGTTGGCGACCACCGCGAAGCCGCGGCCGCTGGCCCCTGCGCGCGCCGCCTCGATGTTGGCGTTGAGCGCGAGGAGGTTGGTGCGCTGGGCGATGCCGGCGATCAGCCGCACCACGTTGCCGACCTCGATCGAGCGCTCGGCCAGCGTCTGCATCGACGCGTTGGTGGTGCGCGCGCTCTGCACGGCCCCCTCGGCGATGCGGGCGGCCTCGCTCGCGTTCTTGGCGATGGCCCGCGCGGTGGATCCCATCTGCTCGGTGGCGACGGCGGCGAGGCCGGCGCTCTGGCTGACAGTGGTGGCCGCACCGGCGAGGCTGTTGGCCTTGGCCGAGGTGCTGCTCGCGTCGCTGCCCAGGCGCGAGCTCATGGAGGTGAGGGAATCAGAGGAGACCGAGAGGCCGCCGACGCTCACCAGCACTCCGCCCAGCGCGCCGGAGAGGCGGTCGAGCGCGGTGTCGAGCGCCTTGGCCATCTCGCCCACCTCGTCGGATGAGCGGACCGCGAGCCGCTGCGTCAGGTCACCCTTGGCGACGCCCTTGAGCACCAGCACCGCGCGCGAGAGCGGCCCGAGCAGGCGGGACGAGATCGCCCAGGTGATCGCGCCGCAGATGGCAATGCAGAGTCCGGCGAGCGTCCAGGCCAGGAGCGCCGCGCGCCTGGCGGAGGCCTCGATCTTGGCGGGCGAGAGTCCGATGGCCACGGCGCCGATCACCTTCCCTTCGGTGAGCACCGGCGCGAGCCCGATGAGCGAGCCTCCGCGCCGCTCGACCAGGACCGCCGCGGGCGGGCGCACCTTCCCCAGATCGGCGAGCGCGAGCTCTTCGCCCACCGCCGCCAGCCGGGAGCCGTCCTCGAGCAGCGCCGAGCCGAAGCGGAAGTCGCCGTCGGTCTGCAAGGACAAGAGCGCCTCGCGCGCGCCCTTGGCGTCCTTGAAGAGCAGGTTCGGGCCCACGCCGCCGACCAGCAAGAGCGCGAGCGAGCGCGCCTTCTCGGCGAGCCCCTCCTCCAGCGCGCTGCGCTCGAGGCGGGCGGTGAAGAAGGCCTGCGCCGCCAGGCCGACGAGCATCGGCACGAGGCACGCGAAGAGCAGCTTGTGGCGCAGTCGGAGGTTCATGACTCAGCGCAGCTCGACTCGAGCCACGCCGGGAGGGAGCGCCGACGACGCCGAGACGATGGCCACTGCGCCCGGGATGGCCTTCACCTGGGCGATGCACTCGTCTTCGCCGGCGCACGCGACCGGCCGCTTCATCTCGCCCTTGAAGACCTCCTGCTTGATCTTGGTGAGCAGCGCGACCTCGGAGACGCCGAAGACCGAGGACGAGAGCCACTTGAGCGAAGGCGCGCCCTCGGCCTCGAGCACCGCCTGGGCCAGCTTGCCCGAGGGCCACTCCTTGAGCTTGCCGGTCAACATCTCGCGCAGGTCGGCGCGGGTCAGCGAGCCCGTCTGGTTCTTGGCGTTCCTGATGACGATGAACTCGTCGGCGCGCGCCGCAGACGCCGCGAGGCCGAGCGCGAGAAGCAGCAGCGAAAGTCTCTTGGTCATGGTCGTCTCCATCCCTAGAAGGCGACTGCAGCTTGGGAGGAGAGGAGCAGGATCTGCACCGAGTCGGTCTCGGCGCGCTGGGCCTCGATCTTGAGCGCCAGGCCATCGACGACCTGCCACTTCACGCCGCAGCCCAAAGACAGCCGGGTGCCGATGATGCCCGCGGGCGCGACGGCAAAGTAGGGATCCTGGATGGCGCCGTTGACGCTCGGCATGCGGATGGCATCGAGCAGGACGTAGGGCGTGACCTCGCCGAAGGAGTAGCCCGCCTCGAAGAAGCCGGCGTTGGTGTGATAGTCGGGCCCGCCGCCGCGAACGCTGTGGAGGAAGTGGGCGTACTCGGCGATGAAGTGGATGTTGCCCTCGACGTAGGCGAGGTGGGCGCCGACGATCTTCTCGTCCATCGGCGGCACCACCACGGTGGCCTGGACGTGCGTCAGGGGGTTGAAGGTGGTCTGCGCGCTGCCTGGGATGCCGCCGAAGTAGTAGTTGGCGCCGACCACGAGGCCCTCGAGGAAGGAGGGCTCGAAGCGGAGGCGGAAGTTGACCGACTTCGAGCGGAGGAGATCCTGGCGATTGGCGATCGCCTCCACCGTGGCGCCGCGGCTGTTGGCGACCTCGACGTCGTAGCGGAGGGCGCCCGACGCGCCGAGCTTGAAGCGCCCGTCCGCGTGCACGCCGATGGCGCGGGCAGGGATGAGGCCGCCGTCTTCCTCGAACTTGGTGAAGCCGGGGCGATCGACCTGGAGCTGGTAGTAATATCCTGAGTGATAGGTATCGTTATAGTAGCCAAACGCAGAGTGGAACCGGCCGGCTTTCAGGCGCAGCCACTCGTGAACCTGGTAGCTGATCTCGAAGCGCTCGACGTCGATGAGGAAGTCGTTCGACCCCGAGAAGAGCGGCACCTGGAAGGTGTTCTCGCTGATCAACGTCAGCCGGCCAAGCGAGCCCGTCAGCATGGTCGTCACCCGCGACATGCTGAAGGTGCTGCTGTAGATCGGCGGCTGCTCCGGGTAGCCAGCGGGCAGCTTCAGATCGATCTTGCTGCCGAAGTAGTTGACGTCGCCGTAGGCATTCACGGTGACGCCGTCCGCCTGGGCGGCCCCGGCAAATGCCAGGGTCAGGACCAGCGGAGCGAGCGGTCGCAGTCTGTGCTTCATTTCTTCTCCCCGGCCGGTGGTCGTCACCGGGCGCCATCCCTATCGGCCGGGAACGGGGGGTCGAGGAATGTGAAAGCCAACTGCGGCAGGCAGGAGAGCAGGCCCTCTGTCGCCCTCTAGATTAGCGGCCGAAGACGCGCCGCAAGGCCACCCGGGCCGCGTGGGCGCCGCACTGGCCGTGCACTCCGCCGCCGGGCGGGGTCGAGCTGGAGCAGAGAAAGAGGCGGGGATTGGGCGTCCGATAGGGCGAGACCGCCGAGAGGGGCCGCGAGAAGAGCTGGCTGAGCTGGTTGGAGCCGCCGGCGATGTCGCCGCCGATATAGTTGGCGTTGTCCAACTCAAGGAGCGCCGGGCCGCGCTGGGAGCGGGCCAGGACGATCTCCTTGAACCCGGGCGCGAAGCGCTCGATCTGGCGTTCGATGGCCTCGGTGCGATCGGCCCCGCAGTCGCGCGGCACGTGGCAGTAGGCCCAGGCCGTGTGCTTGCCGGCCGGCGCGCGCGTCCCGTCAAAGAGGCTCTGCTGGGCGAGGAGCACGAAGGGGCGCTCGTGCAGCTGGCCATTCCACGCGGCGTGCTCGGAGGCCTGCAGCTCCTCGAGCGTGCCGCCGAGGTGGACGGTGCCGGCGCGAGCGATCTGGCGATCGCGCCAGGGGATCGGCGCCGAGAGGGCATAGTCGATCTTGAAGACGCCTGGGCCGTGGCGATACTCAAGCAGCCTGGTTGAGTATGCCCTAGGAAGCGCGTCGCCGCAGATGCGGGCCAGAGCCCGGGGCGCGGTGTCGAACAGCACCACCTCGTGCTCGGGCAGATCCTGGAGCGAGCGCACCTCGGCGCCAGAGACCAGCTCTCCGCCAAGCTGCCGCAGCTCGGCGCAGAGCGCGTCGGCGATCGCCTGCGAGCCGCCCCGCGCGCAGGGCCAGCCGACCGCGTGGCCGGAGATGGTGAGGGCAAGACCGAAGGCCGCGGTGCCGGCAAAGTCGAGCGGCAAGAAAGAGTGCGCGGCGCAGCCGGCGAGCAGCGCGCGGGCAGCGGGCCCCTTGAAGCGCCCGCGCGCGACCGAGGACAGAGAGCGCAGGCCGGTCAGCCCGAAGCGCGCGAGCAGCAAGGGGTTCGACGGCCAGCCGAGCGGCCCGAGCAGATCGGGATAGAGCGCCTCCGCGCGGGCGACGAAGGGAGCGTGCAGCCTCCGCCAGGCGCCGCCGTCCGCGCCAAGCGTGGCCGCCGTGGCCTCGACTCCGCGCTCGAGCAGCGCCGCGGGCCCCTCGTCGAGCGGGTGGGCGAGCGCGGCGGCAGGCTGCTCGAAGGCAATCTTCGTCTGCAGCGAGCGGAAGAAGGGCGACAAGAGCGCCAGCGGATGGATCGCCGAGCAGACGTCGTGCACGAACCCCGGCAGCGTCAGAGCGGCCGAGCGCAGCCCTCCGCCCGGCGTCTCGCGCGCCTCGGCCACCAGCACGCGCAGCCCCGCTCGCGCCAGCGTGATCGCCGCGGCCAGCCCGTTCGGCCCCGCGCCGACCACCACCGCGTCATAGCGCTTCTCCCGCGCGCGCTCGCGGGCCGTGCCGGCGAGCGGACCGAGCCGTTCGGCTGGAGCGCCGGCGTGGTGGCCGCTCAGCTCCACCGAGCGATTGAAAGACGCATCGTCAGGCACTCATGGGCAATAGCTCCGGAGCTAGAGTGCGTCAATCGGCTGTGCGCTGCCGCCGTCGCTCTCTCGATTACTCCGGATATATCCGAAATGCCCAGGCTCTTGTCGCGGACCGGCCCGCGCCTGCCACCGCTGGGCCCGGCCCAGAGCTCTTTGTTGGAAAAGGCGCTCGGCCAAATCCTGCGCAGGCGACGCTTCGATTCGGTGGGGCCCCTCGCGGTAGACTCTGGCCCTCCTCGACGTCGGGTGCATCGATGCTGCTCGGTCTGGTCCTGGCCTTCGCGCAGGTCTGCAATGGGAGCGCGGAGCTGTGCGCCCGCCCTTACAACAAGGTGACCTTCGCCGGGACGCACGACTCGTACGCGGCGTCTGAATATGTACCGAACGTGCTCTGCATGGTGCCGCTGTATTGCCCGATCAGCAATCCGGGCTTCGTCGCACAGGAGCACGGCATCACGAGGCAGCTCAATGACGGCATCCGCGCCTTCGACCTGCGGCTGGTGCCCGACAGCGGCGGCGGATATTCGCTCTGCCGCGCGCGCGATGAAAGGTGCCAGCTGCAGGCCGAGTTCATCAAGGCGTTCCTCAAGTCACCCAAGGTGGCGCTCGACAAGGCGTCGATGGCGTTCAGCCGGTGGACGCGGTCCTCGACTTCACCCACCACCTGCCCCTGGCGTCCGCCTCGGCGCCGCCGCTCGAGGTCAACACCACCGCGCTCGAGCAGCACCTCTACAATTGCTACCAGCGGCACCAGCAGACGCCGACCTGCATCGTGCCCAAGAGCTGCGAGGTGCCGCGCACCTGCCGCCCTGCGCGTGGCGAAGTGAGCCGCGCAGCGCCGCCTCCGTGGCTGCCTGTTCGTCAATTGGGTTTCACGCTAAGTCAAAGGCATGCGCACACTCGCTCTGCTGCTCTCTCTGTTCGCGAGCGCGCCCGCCCTGGCGCAGCTCGATCTCGTCCCGCAGGCCGGCCTGCCCTCGGCGGAGCTGGCGTTCAGCCCCGACGGCAAGCTGCTCTATGCCGGCGACGGCTCGGTCTGGGACACCGAGAGCGGGATGATGCTGCGCAGGCTCGGCTTGCCCGCCGGCATGATCGCGCTCTCCTCCGACGGCGCCATTCTCGCCCACGAGCCGAAGCGGGACTACGCCAAGAACCAGCGGACCATCGCCTTCATCGACACCAGGACCGGCGCGACGGCGGGCAGCTACGTCCGCGACGACGACGGCGGCCACCTCGTCTTCGGTCCCGACGGCGGCGACCTCCTGCGCATCTCCGCCGAGAACACCCGGCTGATCCGCCGCGACGGCAGCCAGGTCGCGCGGGAGGAGAACCGCAAGGGCGAGTCCGGGTTCACCGGCGCCTTCCTCGACAAGAGCAACGTGGTGGTGGTGTTCCGGCGCGACAACAACACCTCCATCGCGCGCGTCCTCGGACCCACGCTCAAGGGAGACCAATCGTTCGAAGTTCCCGGCCTCACCACCCAGGTGTCGAGCGCCGGCGACGGCAGGCTGATTCTCCTCCAAGGCGAATACGTCGGCGGCCAGCTTTGGGACGCAAAGGAAGGAAAGCTGGTGCGCAAGCTTCCCATCCCCGGCGGCACGGAGACGCAATCGCCGGTCGCGCTCAGCCCGGGCGGCAAGCTCGCCGCCGGCCGCGACGGGGAGCGAGCCTATCGCTCCGTGTTCCTCTTCGACACCGAAGGACAGAAGCCGCCGATCAAGATCGACCTCGACGCCGAGGAGACCACCAGCGGAGCGCTGAGCTGGGGCGTCGCCTTCAGCCCCGATGGGAAGCTCCTCGCCTTCGGCTCGACCGCGCACGGCGTCGCCATCGCCGATGTGGCCACCGGCCGGGTGCGGAAGGTGCTGGGCAAAGCCAGGCTCGATGCCTACGCGCTGGGCTTCTCCGCCGACGGCCGCTACCTCGCCGTCGCGGGAGAGGAGAGCGGCCAGGTGCACATCTGGAACCTGGCCGAGGGCCGGATGGAGACCTTCATCCACCACGCAAACACTTTGGAGAAGTCCGCCTGGATCGATCGCGTGGCGATCGACGCAAAGGGTGAATTGGTGGCGGTGCAGGGCCGCAAGAGCGTCTTTGTCTATGAGCGGCGGACCCAGAAGCTCTTGGCGACGATGCCCGGAGACAGCAATACCGGACTAGGGTTGGCCTCTTCTGGAGAATTCCTCATCACCGCGCCCAGGGTGAACGACAAGGTCCCGACCGCATTGGTGCTCTGGGATCCGCGCACCGGCAAGGAGCAGTCGAGGATCGAGCTGTCCAGCTCCCACCGCGCCTTCGCGCTCTCGCCCGACGACCGGACCATCGCCATCGGCGGCGACGGCAAGGTCGACTTCTACAGCATCACCGACAAGGCCATCGTCAGGACCGAGCGGCTGGAGCGCCCGATGGCCCGCTATCAGCAAGGACCGGTCGGCTTTCCCCTCTTTAGTTGGGGGGCCGACGGGAACGCGATGCTGGTCGAAGAGGACCCCGCGCTGTACGCCACCAGGCTTGGCGTCACCCAAGGCAATGTCCGCGGCAAGTTCGGCACGCTCTGGTACTTCTGGAACGGCGGCGGCCGTATCCAGCCTTTCATGGGCCAGAAGGTCGGCGGGTCGTCGGGCAATTGGGCCGCTATCGGGGGCGAGAACGGCGAGCTTGTCCTCTTTTCGGGAACAGAAGGATGGGACCGCAGTCATATGCGCAGCCACCGCGCCAATAGCTACGTCAGCTGGCAGCGGCAGGCCCATGCGGGCAAGGTGGCCGCGGTCGCCTTCGATCCCGGCAATGGCAGCGTCTTCGCCAGCGCCGGCGGCGACGTGAAGTTGTGGAGCACCAAGGACCGCGGCTACGCCACGCTGATCGCCCGCGGAAACGAATGGATCATCATTACCGACGACGGCTATTTCGACGGCTCCAAGAATGGAGGCGACCTGATCGCCATGGTGCAGCACCCGCGCGCCTTCGGCGTCGATCAATTCGCCATCCGCAACAATCGGCCCGATCTCATCCTCTCGCGATTCGGGCTCGGTGATGCGGACGCTCTCGCCCACTACAAGCTGCAGCATGAGCGCCGGGTCAGGAAGGCCGGCTTGACGGAGGAGGCGCTGGCCTTCGACCTGAAAGTACCCGAGGCCGCGATCGAGCCCGGCGAGGTGAGCGGGCGTCGATTGACACTCAAGCTCTCTTGCAAGGACGCAGCGAGTGAGTTGAAGTCATCGACAATCTTCGTCAACGACGTGCCGGTGATCGCGGCAAAGCCACTCTCGGGAAAGAGCGCCGATTGGAGCGACTCAATCATGCTCTCCGCGGGCCGCAACAAGATCGAGCTGAGCTGCACCAACCAGTCAGGGTCGGAGTCGTTCCGCGCGCTGCGCGAGGTGGAAGGTCCGGCGGCGGCGAAGCCCAATCTCTATTTCCTTGGATTCGGCGTCTCCAGATACGCTGAGAAGAAGCTGGCGCTGCAATATGCCGCCAATGACGCCACCGACCTCGGCAAGGTGTTCGGCAAGATGAAGGGCGCGTTTGCCAGCGTGAAGGTCAAGACGCTGCTCGACCAGCAAGTCACCGCCGCGGCGATTGCCAAGGCAAAAGACTTCTTCGCTTCCGCCAAGGAAGACGACGTCGCCGTGCTCTTCATCGCCGGCCACGGCGTCCACGGCGAGGGAAGCGACGCCACTTATTACTACCTGACGCATGAGACGAACCTGGCCGACCTCGCCGGCACCTCGGCGCCATTTGAATTGGTCGAGGATCTCTTGCGCGACATCGCGCCCCGGCAAAAGCTGTTCTTGATGGACACCTGCGAATCGGGCGAGCTCGACGGGGCGCAGGCGAGCGGCGTCGTGGTCGCCTCGGCGGACAGCCGCGCCATTCGCTCGCGGGCGGTGCGCGGCATCCGCGTCAAGCCGGCGGAGGGTGCTACCCAGCCGGCGCCCCGCCCCTATCTCCTCTCGCGCGATCGCTTCATCTTCAATGACCTGGCGCGCCGCACCGGCGCAATCGTCTTCTCTTCGTCGCGGGGCGGCGAGTATTCATATGAGTCGGCGCAATTGAAGAATGGGCTCTTTACCCGCGCGCTCTTGACCGCCTTCACCAGCGCCGCCGCCGATGGGAACAAGGACGGCAAGGTGACCACCGACGAGCTGCGCGCTTACGTCTCCGAAGAGGTGCCACGGCTGGCCAAGGGCCTGCAGCACCCGACCGTCGATCGAGACAACCTGACGGCGCGCTTCTCCTTTCCAATCGTCAAGCGCTGAGTCCGCGAGATCAGCGGCTCTTCCACGCCAGCCCATAATCAACCGATAGGTTGTCGCGATTGACGGTCGGCGTCTGGGCGCCGCCCGACAGCTCACTCACTCGACGTCGCACGTATTTCAGCAGCTCGGAGACCTGCACCTCTCCGTCGCCGTTGGCATCGGCCGTGGCGCCTTTCATGCCTTCCAAGATCGCGTAGGTAAAGACGCCGTGCGCGAGGTCGCTGCGCTCGGCGGCCTGCTCGACTCCGGAGGCGGCGGCAATGACCACTGCTCCCGAGCCGCGCCGCAGATCGGCATAGAGCGCTTCCAAGGTAGCCGCCGCGCTCTCGGCCGAGCGGCGTGAGTTCTTCAACGCGATGCCGCGCAGCTTGAGGCCCGGAGTCTCTTTCGGACTGGCCTCCGCGATTGGTCCTGCCGGCGCTGCGGCGGGAGCATCGAGCTCGCCCGAATAGCAAGCATCCATGAGCAGCAAGCGGCGGCGCGCGTGAGTCTGGTCGAAGAATGAGTCGATATCGGCATAAGGAAGGCCGCGCCTCTCGGGCTTGTCGAAGGCGACGTCATGAGAGGCGAAATAGAACTCATCCCTGGCGCTGCGCAGTCCGTGGCCGGCGAGCAAGACCACCACGGTGTCGTCGGGCCCGGCGCGGGCGAACAGATCGCGCCCAGCCAGGATGGCGTCGCGCGTGGCCTGGTCGTCGGTCAGCACTCTCGCTTCGACGCGCGCGAAATGGCCGGGGCTCTCTTGGAATGAGTCCGCCAACGCCTTGGCATCGGCGACCGGATAGGCGAGGTCGTGTCCCGACTCCTGGTACTTCGACAATCCAACCGATAGTACGTACAGCACCGGCTTTGTCTCGATCGTGAGCTCCACCTCGAAGGTCTCGCGCAATGACTCCGAGCCCGCGCTATCGAATGCCGAGACCTGGACGACATTGCGGCCAGCCGATAGCTCGAGTGCGATCTCTTTCTTCACGCGGCGGGGCTTTCCCTCGCCCACCGACAAGCCCTGTCGGCCGAGCGCAGGGACGTCATTCACCGAAACTTGAATGCGCTCGAGCGGGCGCACGCTGGAAAAAGCGTTGACGGCAACCGTCAGCCTGCGCGCCGCGGTCTTGAGTCGAAGCGCGCTCCTATCGATCCGGATCTGCGGAAGGTCATAGTTCTGGCCCAGCTGATCTTCGCTGAAGCCGGTGCGCTTGAGCCTCGCCTGCCGCTGGCTTCGATACGATTCGATGCGCGCGGGCGGGGTCCATTTCCAACCGCGCGCCAGCGCTTCAATCACTGCGTCGGGCCGATGGAGGAACAGGTCGAGCTGATCGAAAGGCAGGGCGCGGTTGCCGACGCGAAACGACATCTCCTTGGCCGCGCCGCGCGACGCCGCGTAACGCCCGTCGGGCAGGGCGATTGCCCACTCTTCTTCTTGCAGGCCGAAGAGGGTAGCGACCAATTCGCCTTTGGGTGAGAACAGCCGCACGCTGCCGCCGGCGGTGGCGGCGGCGAGCAGCTTGCCGTCGGGGCGCCAGGCGAGCCCGCGCACCGGCGAATCCTGCGCCAGCCGCTCTAGCATCGGCTTGCCGGTCTCGCCGTCGAAGAAGCGGATCGAGCTGTCCTCGCCATCGGTCTTGTTCCCGAAGCCGACGGCGACCATCTTTCCATCCGGCCGGTAGGCGAGCGCGTTGATCTCGTCGCTCAAGACCCGGGCGCCCTGGGTTGAGTAGGTGCCTTCATTATCCGGGCTGACGATGATGATGCTCTTTCCCTCCTCGACGAGGCGGGTCTTCCTGTCATCGAGGCCTTTGTCCTGCTGGTCGCGCTGCTCGGCGAGCTCCCACAGCGTGGGCGCCTTCTTCTTTTTCAGATCCTTCCACGAAGCGATCGCGAAGCGGCCGCCGGGCCCTGCGAGCACGCGCCGATTGGCCGGATCGCCCACGTGCCCCCAACGATACTCTTTGAAGATATAGCCGGGTTCCGGTCTTTCCTTGCAGTCGATGAGGACCCGGCTGCCGTCGGCGAGGAGGTCGGCGCCGCTCGCGCAAAGTGGCTCTACCGTGGCGAGCGGCTTTCTGGTCGCGGCATCGAGGACGAACGGCAGGCCGCGGGCGGTGGTGAAATAGACGCGGCTGCCAGTGGCGTTGAACCGCACCGTATCGATCGGTTCCTCCGAGCTGATGACGGAGGAGTAGGTGGCCTTGCCGGAGCCGATGTCCCAGACGGAGACTTCGCCGCGCGAGGCGCCGACGCCGATCAGCCTGCCGTCCGGTGAGAGCGCGATGTGGGTGGGAACTCCGATCATGTCGAGTGTGATTCGCTTCACCATCCGCCCATGCGAGAGGTCCCAGATGCGCACAGTCCGATCGAGGGACGCGGTGGCGAAGAGCGGACCGTCTGGCTGGAAGGCGACGGCTTGTTGCCACTGCGCCCGGCCCGTGAGGCGGCGCACCAGCTTCCCGTCGCGCGCGAAGATGGAGATGGTCCTCTCGTCCGAGGCGCCGCGGGCGACGTCGGCGACGGCGATGAACGGGGCGTTGGGCGCGAAGGCGACGGCGGTGGCCAGGAGCACGCCGGGCAGCTCCACCGTGGGCTGGCCGGAGACGATCGGCCACAGATAAGCGCTGATGCCGACGATGACGACGATCTGCTCGCCCTTGGGATCGATCGCGCACTTGTCGAAGCCGCTGTCGTGGCCGGACATGCGGTGCGACGCCTTGGTGTTCAGATCGAAGATGAAGAGTTCCTTGTCGGTGCCCACCGCGATGTAGCCGCCGCCGCCGCAGATCGATTTCGGCCTGCCGGGGAAATCCAATGCGCGGAGATACTCACCGGTGTTGCCGTTCCAGAGCTTGACCGCCTTCGCATCGCGGGTGGCGAGCGTGGCGCCGTCGCTGTCAAAGGCCACCTCCAGGACCGGCTCGCCCTTGTTGTCGAGCAGGTGTCGCGACGGGGCGAAGCTGCCCTGCTTGTCGACATGCAGCCGGGTGCGGCCGTCGGTCGAGGCGAAGGCCAGCCGCTTGCCGTCGAGGCTGTACGCGATCGAGGTGATGGCCTTCTCGGTGAACTGGCCGTCCAGCGCCTTGCGCTCGCCGTTGGTGGGATCGAAGAGCGGAACCTGACCGAGGCTGGTGCCGGCGGCGACCTCGGTGCCGTCGGGCTTGTAGGCCACCGCCGCGATCGACCTGCCGCCGCCGTCGAGCTTGCGCAGCAGGCGGCCGCCGGTGACGTCCCAGAGATCGACCTGCGCCTTCCCGCCGGCTGCCGCCAGGCGCCGGCCGTCGGCGCTGAAAGAGAGCGCCTGGCCTCCGCCGATGGTCGGCGGCACGAGCTCGGAGTTGCGCGAGAGCCAAGGAGCGATGGAGTGCACCTCGTCGCCGGTGTCGAGCTCGAAGGCGCGGACCACGCCGTCGTTGCCAGAGACCCAGGCGAGCCTGGCGTCGGCGGAGAGCCGCATGGTGGTGATGCGCGCGTCGATCTGGGCCGGCACCCGCTGGACCTTGCCACCGCGGATCGCCGCAATGCTGGTGGGGCCGTAAGTGCCGATCACGCCGCCGGCGAAGTACTCGGCCACGCTCGGATCGGTGGGCCGCGCGACAGAGCGCAGCTCGCGGCCGCTCTGCACGTCGATGACCTTGGCGCCGCCGCTGCGGACCACGGCCAGCACGCTGCGTCCGTCGGGCGCGAAGCGCGCGTTGATCAGAGCGCCGAGAGGCAAGAGCTGCACGGTGCGCTGGTCGCGCACCGACCAGAGGAGGAGCGTGGCCGAGGGCGGCGGGCTCTCCTTGCCGAACACCAGCGGGGTGATGGTCTCGCTGCCGGCGATGGCCAGCATCGAGCCGTCGGCGCTGTAGGCCAGGTAGTCGGCAAAGCCTGGGATGTCCGGCGCCGCCGTCAGCTCCTCGCCGCTCGGGATCCGGATTCGCCGCACGTTGCGGGGCTGGCCCCAGAGGGCCATCGCCAGCTCGCCGCCATCGGGGCTGAAGGCAAGAGCCCCCGCGCGCGCCTCGAGGCGTTTCTCGATCGCCAGCGCGCCGGTGGCGACGTCGGCGACGAAGACGTGCTCTTCGCGGGGCGTGCCCCAGCTGGCGCCCACCGCCACCCGCGCGCCGTCGCTGGAGACGGCGATCGAGTGCAGCTCGACCACGGGCGGGCGCGCGGCCTGGGCGGCCAGTGAGACGAAGCCGATCGAGAGCAGCGAGGCGAGGGCCGCTGGCATTCGCATGATTGGCTCCGGTATCCCTCCGTCTTAGCACGCAACTATAGGAGTGCTAAGGTCGGCGAATGCGAAATGGCCCGATCGCCGCGCTGCTGATCTTCTTTGCGCTGCCCGCCGCTGGCCTGGACGATCAGATCAAGGCCGCGCTCGACGAGGGCTGCGCCAAGACAGCGACCAAGGAGGCCTCGTCGCCCTGCGCCGGTGTGGCGAATCTGGTGATGTACATGATGGCGAAGATCGGCACCCAGATCGGCGACGACGGACATAAGTACTGCGCCGAGGTCTGTACCAAGACGCGCGCTCAGACGCGCGGTGAGCCGACCGCAGAGCAGGCGAACGTGGAGGCGAAGAGCGGCCTCGGCTTCATCTCCATCCCGGCCGGGCAATTCAAGTTCCAGGGTGAGCGCAACGTCTCGGTGAGTGCTTTCCAGCTCGGCGCGACGGCGGTGACGGTCGACGCCTACGCGCGCTGCGTGAAGGCAGGCGCGTGCACCGAGCCGCCACCGGGCAACTACTGCAACTGGAATTCGGTCCGCACCAACCATCCGATCAACTGCGTCGACTGGAACCAGGCCACGGCGTTCTGCCGGTGGATCGGCGGCCGGCTTCCCACCGAGGAAGAGCGGGAATACGTCGCCTCCGGTGGCAGCGAAGGCCGCACCTATCCGTGGGGCAACGAGGAGCCCGGACCGCGGGCCTGCTGGGCTGGCCCGGGGAGCACGCAAGGCATTCAGGTCGCCATGTTCACGTGCGAGGTTGGCTCTCGCAAGGCGGGGGATTCGAGGTGGGGCGTGCATGATCTGGCCGGCAACGTCGAGGAGTGGACCAGCAGCGATTACAAGTCGATGGCCAAGATCGCCCCCGGGGGCTCCTGGCTCAGCGGAGAGTCAAGGAACCTCCGCGCGCGGCACCGAAACTGGAACGCGCCGTCGAGGCATAGCTCCATGAACGGCTTCCGTTGCGCCAGGTAGCTCTTTGAGATTCGAATGCCTGCTTCCGAGCCGGCGCGCTCTCCGGCCACGCATCCAGAGCATCGCCACCGGCGGACGCGCCCGTGATGATCGCCTCAGCCCGGTACCAAAGTGTAATTGAAGGTTGGGACCAAGCCGCTGAAGCTGGTGGTGTAGTTGGGTAGTAGCAGGATGGGGCGTGGAGACACTGGTCATTCCGCGGAAGCCGCTGGGAGCGCATCCACGATTCAAACCGGAAAGGCTACCCTAAGAAAGCGAAACGCAGGCCGAGTCGCGATGCTACCCACCTCGGGCTCGTCCTGCGTTGCTCAGCGGATCTCGGCGAGATCGTCAGAATCCGCAGTAGACGATCGCCCGCTGCTGGATGTGGCCGCTGCTCAGGTAGAAGATCGAGGAGCTTCCCAGCACCGTCGAGCCAGTCGGACAACCAGCCGTCGCGTTGAAGGTGGCGATGGAGCCGGGCAGGTTGACGAGGTTCTTCCCGCTCGCGCCCTGCGGCCCGGCGGGGCCTTGCGCTCCTGCCGCACCCGGGGGGCCAGCAACGCCGGGATCCCCGGCGAGGGCGAGGACCTTCCAGTCGACGCTCGACGAAGACGGCGCGCTGTTGTAGCTCGCCGTCGTCGCGATGAAGGACGAGCCGCCATGCGCAACGGCGTCGCCCGGCAAGTACTGGTTGGTAGACAGCCACTCCCCGATCCACGTCAACGAGGCCGGACCTTGCGGGCCCGTGGGACCTTGCGCGCCTGCCGGGCCCTGCGGACCCGCCGGTCCGGCGGCGCCATCGACTCCGGTCGCTCCCGCTGCGCCCAGCGCGCCCGGCGGCCCTTGGGCACCCGGTTGCCCTTGCGCGCCCGCGAGTCCCTGCGCGCCCGGCGGACCCGCCGGCCCTGGAGCACCGGACGCGCTCGAGCCGATCGGAATCCACTCGATCAGATTCTGATCGGGCGTCGGAGAGTTGGGTCCCGCGAACGTCGAGTTCTTCGCGAGATAAGTGACGCCGTTGTAATTGACCACGTTGTTGGCGTTGTACTGAGTGTTCAGCTTCCAGGTGTTCTGCCACACCATCGGTCCACCCGGGTCGGGCAACCCGGGGACCCATTGCTCTTCGACGATGAGCCTCAGCGACCCACCCGCGTAGCTGATCAAGATCTGGCCATTTGGCAGCGGGTTCTGGCCACCGGGGAGCAGGATATCCACCGTGGAAGCGCCGCTGCAGAAGCTCGATTGGGACGAACACACCAGGGTCGAATCGGGAAGCGTGACAAAAGGATCGACCCCGATTGGGTGGCCCGCCTTGATGTCATAGAAGCTGGTGGCGAACGTCAATGGAACGACCATCGATTGTGACGGATCCTGCGAGAGGACGGTCTGGGCGGCATCGGCGAAGGTCAGCGTGAATCCGTTGACGTTTTGGACCCCGGCGCTGCCAGGCAGGACATGCTCCGAGGTATAGGTCCCTCCGAGGGGAAAGGTGCTGAAGTCAGTACAGGAGTGATTCAATTGGTATTGAGACTTGGCGTACGATGTCGAAGGGCAAGTGGCGGTCCCCGGAGCGCTCGCGTACTCAAACCCCGAGCCCGTCGGGTAGTAGCAGGCGCAATCGCAGATGTTGGCCGCGGGATCGTTGCCGCACGCATAGGAGTGCGTCTGCCAGGTGGCCGGCTGGGTGAAGGTCCCCAGCTCGATGTCGATTGTCCCGGTGAACGCAGCGAGTGGCAGCACGCTGCCGTAATAGCCGGCCGAGTCGCCGCTGACAGAGTTCACCCTGCCCGCGATCTTGTAGTGCGTGACCGGCCCCGCGACATGCGCGGTATAGGTCGGCCCGCTGATGATGTAAGGGCCATCCGGCGGTGGGGGCGGCCCCGGGTTGTTCGCGGCCGCCGCTCTCGAGAGCAGCAGCAGTGAGGCCAGCGCGGCCAGACCGGCGCCTCTCGCAAATCGAGAGACTGCTCCTGTGCCCGGTGACGCGCGGTCTCCTCTTTGCGACGTGTCCGTGGACTCTACTTCCAATGCCGCGTAGCCCGCGGCGAGCATGGTGGAGAGCTGTGAGCGCATCGGATGACTCCTTGGTTGAGGTCGAGGACAGGAAGCCCCGACCCGCCAAAGCGTCGCATCGGCCTCGACAAGGGATCATGCGGGGCGCGACGGTTGAGGCAGACGCTGCGTCCACTTGAGGAGGGGCTTCAACTTCCCCGACGGAGGACGGATGGCGCCTTCGGTGAGCCACGCGCGCTCAGGGCGACTGCACGTCGCCGAGCGCACCGCGCAGGCTGAGGTCGAGCCGGCTGCGCACCAGGCGGAGCAGGCTCGCGCCCTCCTCGGGTGTGAGCTTGAGGCGCTCGCGCAGCAGCGCGTGGACACGCTCGAGAGCTGCGGCGCGCGCGGCAGCGAGATGGCGCGCCACGGTCGCCCGGTGCACGTGCTCAAGCTCGGCCAGCTTCTCCAGCGACAGCCCTTCGAGATAGTGCAGCCGCAAGAGCCCAAGGTCGTGCGCGGAGAGCGAGCGGACCGCCTCGCGCAGGACGTTGCGCAACGCCTCGCGGTCGTGGAGCTTGACGAAGTCGATCTGCGGATCGGGGCCGGCGAGGAGCTCATCGACGGCGTCGGCCTCGACGGGCTTGTGCCGGCGTTGCAGGCCGATCGCCAACCGCGTGGCGGCGACGGAGACCCGCGCTGGAGCGCCCCGCGTCCGACGTAGTCGAGGAGATGCGGCCGCTCTCCCAGCAGGAGACTTTGCCGCAGCTCCTGCTGCACGTCGTCGGGGCTCACGTTCTCGAAGCGCTCCAGCCAGCGCGGCACCTGCGAGAGCACCTCAGCCTCGAGGGCGAGCAGCGCCGCGCGATCACCGCGCAGACAGGCGCAGGCCAGGAACAGATCCTCGACATGGAGGCGCTCGAGACCGGCGTCATCTTCGGCCGCGCGCTCAGCCAGGTGCGCAGAGAAGGTGGCGTCGTCGAGCTGCACCCGCGGCCAGCGGGCCCGCGCGGCGGCGAGGCGATCGTCGAGGCGCCCCTGCACCGCTGCGCCCCTGCGGTCTGCAGCGCCGGGCCCCAAGGCTGGCCCCTCGATCGGCGACATCGAATGAGCCTAGCATGAGGTGCGGTGGATAATCCCCTGGGCTGCCTGAGCGAAGACCTGGTGCTGGCGCTCAGCGACAGCACGCTGACGCCGCGTGACCGCGCCCTGGTCGATCTGCACATTCGCGACTGCGACGCGTGCCTGCAGTTGGTGGCGGTCCTGGCCGACCCTGGCCGCGCGCTGGTCCGACCAGTGCTCCCCGCCGCGCGATGCATCGGCCGCTTCGAGGTGCTGGAGCCGATCGGCGCGGGCGGGGTCGGCATCGTCTACTCGGCGTTGGACCCGGAGCTGGGCCGACCGGTGGCGCTCAAGCTCTTGCGGCCCGAGGTCGACGCGCTCGGCGACGGGCGCAGCCGCGTGCTGCGCGAGGCGCAGGCGATGGCTCGCCTCAAGCACCCGAACGTGGTCGCCATCTACGAGGTCGGCACCTGGCAGGGGCAGGTCTTCATCGCCATGGAGATGGTCGCCGGCTGCACGCTGCGCACCTGGTTGGCCGAGCGGGAGCGGAGCTGGCAAGAGGTGGTGCCGGTGTTCATCGGCGCCGCCCGCGGGCTGGCGGCCGCGCACGCTGCAGGCCTCGTGCACCGCGACTTCAAGCCCGAGAACACGCTGGTCGGTGACGACGGCCGGGTGCTGGTGACGGACTTCGGCCTGGCGCGGATGGCCGGGCAGCCGCCGCAGCAGCCCGCCGCCATCCCCGGCGGTCTGTCGATCTCGCCCGCCGACACGCCGCTCGGCACCGTCGTCGGTACGCCCGCGTATATGGCGCCAGAGCAGATGGCGGGCGCGCCGGCTGACGCGCGCAGCGATCTGTTTGCGTTCTGCACCGCGCTCTACGAGGCGGTCGCTGGCACGCGGCCATACCCGGGCGCCAATTTCGCCGCGCTCCGCTGGCGCGCGTCGTCCGGTGTGATCGAGCCACCGCGGCGGCGCCTCCCACGCTGGCTGCTGCGCCTGCTCCAGCGCGGGCTGCGTCCCGACCCGGCGGCGAGGCCCCAGTCGGTCGAGGCGCTGATCGCCGCCCTTGAGCGCGGGTTGGCGCCGCGCCGGGGCCGTTGGCTGGCGGCGGGCGCGATCCTCGTCGGCGTCGCGGTGCTCGTGGTCTGGCAGAGGCCGCGGCGCCCGCCTGGCCCGCGGCGCACGGTGGCGCTGGTCGAGCTGCGCGACCCGGGCCGCACCGCCGAAGACCAGGTATGGCTAGCGCCGGCGCTCGGCGAGCTGCTTGCGACCGAGCTCGGCGCCTCGCCCGAGATCAGGCTGCTCCCGCCCTCGGCGGTGACGCCGGCGCTGACGGCGAAGGAAGGTGCGGCAGCGCCGCTTGGTGCGGATGCCGCCGGCCACCTGCTCAAGGCACTGGCCGCGGATGCGGTGGTGAGCGGCACCTTCGAGGTCAGAGACCATCGGCTGCGCGTGCACCTCGATGTGTTCGCTGCGGGCGGAAGGCTCTTGGGACGCGTGGAGGAGACGGGCGACGCCGACGCGCTCTTGCCTCTCGCCGCCCGGCTTGGCCCGCCCCTGCGCCGCGCTTTGTCTGCAAGCGCGCCGCCCGACCTTGCGAAGATCGAGGGGTCATTTCCAGAGGGGGCGCGCGCCGCGCAGCTCTATGTGGAGGCGCTCACCAAGCATGGTGAGTCGCTTCCTGCTCAGGTGCAGATGCTCCGCGACGCCGAGCAGCTCTCGCCCGGCAACCCGCGCATCCTGGCCGCGATGTCCACGCTGCTCATCAGCCTGGGCTACGAACAGCAGGCGCGCGAGGCGGCCGGGCGCGCGCACTTGCGCCAGGACGAGCTGCCTCCGGACGAGCGCGCGCGCTTCGAGATCGTGCGGCTGCGGTCGGTGCGCCGATTCGACGAAGCGATTGCGGCCGCGCAGCGCTACTGGAAGGACGATCCGGCCAGCGCCGAGCGTGGCCTCCTCTTGGTCGTGGAGCTGGGCTTCGCCGACAAGTTCGCTGAAGCTCTCGGCACCATCGAGCAGCTTCGCAAGCTGCCGGCCTCCGCCACCGCGCGCTGGCGCATCGATCTCGAAGACGCCAAGCTCAGCTTCGCTTCCGGCGACCATCGCAGGGCGCGAGCGGCGGCGGCGCGAGTCGATGCGCCGGGAGGCGAACCCCCCGACAAACGCTCACGGGCGATCGCGCGCCGGGTCGAGGGGGAGGCCGTGGCGCGCCTCGGCGAGGACCCGCCGCTCGCGCTCCGGCTGCTCGAGGAGGCCGAGGCGCTCTTCCTCGAGGTAGCCGACGCGGCCGGCGCAGCTCGGGTGCAGCTGACGGTCTCGGATCTCCTGTCGGCCTCCGGCGACCATGCCGCGGCGCGCGCCCGGGTCGAGGCGGCGCTCGCCACCTGGCGCCGGCTAGGCAATCGCGCGCGGGAGGCGGACGCGCTGCTGTCGCTCGCCGTCGTCTTGCGCCAGCTTCGAGAGCTGCCCGAGGCCATCCGCTGCGCCGCCCAGGCCAAGAGCATCAATGAAGAGCTGGGGAGGAAGCGCTACCTCCCCTACACGCTCGGCGCGCTCGGCGAACTTTACGACGACACCGGCGACCTGGCCGGCGCGACCGAGGCGCTGGAGCGGGCGGTGGCGGGCGCTCGCGCCGCTCGCGATCCGATCCTGCGCGCCACTCTGCTGACGCTGGCACGGGTCCGCAAGGAGCAGGACGATCTGCCCGCGGCACGCAAGCTCCTCGACGAAGCGCGCAGCGTGAAGGGGCGCGACGGCAGCGTCACCGATGCCGAGTTCCAGCTTGCTGGCGCCAATCTCTCGTTCGCCGAGGGCCGCTTTGCGCCGGCGGCGGAAGCTGCGGCCGAGTCTGCGCGGCTGGCGCTGCTCGCGGGTGAGCTTGCGGCGGCGGGCGAGGCCGAGGCGCTGCGAGCGCGCGCGCTGCTGGCGCAGGACATGACCTCCGAGGCGAGGGCAGCCGTCGCTCACGCACGCGAGCTGATGGAGCGGGCCCATGGCGGCCTGGCGCGCGCGCTGGTCGAGGTCGCCGGCGCTCGCCTGCTGGCCCGCGAGGGTCCCGCGCACCTCACCGCGGCCCGCGCTGCGCTTCGCAGGGTCGCCGACGAAGCGACCCGCTCGGGCGTCGCGCTCGATCGCTGGGAGGCGCTGCTCGCCCTCGCCGAGCTCGCCCCGCGCTCGTCGCGTGCGGACCGGCTGCGCGCGCTCTCGCGCCAGGCTCGCGCCCAGGGCTTCCGGCTCTATGCGCGCTACGCCGAGGCAGCCGCGCGCGGAGGATGAGCAGAGAGGCCGCCCGGCCGACCGCACGGTCTTCATCATTCATGCCCGGCCGCTGACCGACGGGGAGAAGCAGCGATACCGGAGGAGCGAGCGGCCCCGGGCTGCACTCAGTGTGCCGGATAGAGCTCGCCGCTGGCCAGGGCGTTGTCCGGTGTGCCCAGGCCCCCGGTGATGAAGACATCGCCGTTGGGAAGCAGCGCGGCGGTCGCGCTCCAGCGGCCCTCGTGCAGGCTGCCAGTGCTGCGGAAGGCGCCGGCGCCTTCGCAGGCGGCCGGGTCGTAGAGCTCCGCGCTGGCGACTCCGACCTTGCCGGGACCGACGCCGCCCGCGACCAGGACGAGGCCGTTCGGCAGCAACGTCGCGGTGGACAGCCAGCGGCCGTCGGTGCTGCTGCCGGTGCTCCTGAATCCTCCGGCGCCTCCGCCGGCGGCGGGATCGTAGATCTCGGCGCTGGAGAGCGAGTTGGCGAAAAATGGGTTGTTGCTTCCTCCCGCGATCAGCACGGTGCCGTTGGGGAGCAGCGTCACGGTCGGTTCGACCCGGGGCTCGAGGGCCTGGCCGGCGTCGCTGAAGCCGCCCAGCCCGCCATTGCTCGCGGGGTCGTAGAGCTCCGCGCTCGACAGCGCTTGATAGAAGGGATGTTGGAGGTATCCACCATATCCGCCGACCACCAGGACCTTGCCATTCGAGAGCAGGGTCGCGCCTGCGCAAGCGCGCGCTTCGCTCAAGCTGCCGGCGTCGCGAAAGCTCCCGCCGCCGTCGTTCCCCGCCGGGTCGAAGATCTGCGCGCTGAAGGAGCCGAGGTGTGAATCCCCTCCGTCCGGAAGGTCGTGGCTGAGGGTGCCGCCGGCGAGGAGGACGGTGCCGTTGTGGAGCAGAGTGGCAGTCTCGCACTGCGGTTGATAGGCACTCTGCGGCCCTTTCTCGAACGTCCCCAGGCCCCCGTTCCCTGCGGGACCGAACAACTCGGCAGGAGAGAGGCCGCCCGTGAACAAGACCTTTCCGCTCGGGAGCGGCGTCGCCCTCGCGTAGGCACGCCCATAGAGAGTGTTGCCGGTGCCGCGAAAAATCCCCGCGCCCCCTCTGGTCGCTGGCTGGTAGATCTCAGCGGTCGAGAGGGGAAAGCCCAGGGGGCCGACGCCTTCTGCAATCAAGACCTCTCCGCTGGGGAGGAGCGTGGCGGTCGCGGCCACCCGCTTGGCGGAGAGGCTGCCGGCGCTCTTGAATTCCACCAGCGGCTGCGAACCAACGCAGAGCCGCAAGCAAAGGTCGCAGTGCTGACCGCTCGGGCACGAGGTGTCGGCGGTGCAGGGCGCCTGGGGCGCGTCGGCGCTGAAGCAGGCCGCGACCGAAGCGAGCGCCGCGATCCCGAGCACCCTGGACGACGCGCGATCGATCATTCGCATTCTTCGATTCCCTTTCAGAAGCGCAGGACGAACAGCCCGCCGGACACGAGCAAGAGTCCCGCGCCCACGCCGAGCAATAGATTCCCGTGCTGCGCTTGTGACTTCACGTCTGCGCCCAGGCGATTGACCTGGGCGGTAGAGTGCTCGCTGCCTTTGATCTCATTCGCCGTCGCCCTGCTCTTGAAGCCGAGGACCAACCCCGCTGTCGCGGAGACGATGCCGGCGCCGCCCGCGACAAAGGTCCAGAGGCGCGGACGCGGGCCAGCCGGCGGCGGCGGCACCTGGGTCGACAAAGCCTCTGCCGGAACCGCTGGTAAAGCCGGGGCGAGAGGCGGCTGCTTGCTGGCCGGCACTACGGGCCCCTCGGTCTCGGGCTCGTCGGCCGCGGTTGCGGGAGCGGGATTCGCCGGCGGAGGAGGGGGGTGATCCCGCCGCCACTCCCGCTCTTCTTGCAGCGTCTGCTCGAGGAGGAAGAGCACCCGCTTCTCGTCGTCGGCGTGCAATTGCAGATATCGTTGGTAGGCGTCGGCAGCTTTGGGAAACTGCTTCATCTGCCGATAGCAAAAGCCGAGCGCCTTGAGCCCGCCCGGCCGCGCAAGTGCTTTGTTGGCGATCTCCAATTGTTCGACCGCCGCGGGGCAATCGCCAGTGCGGTAGAGCTGCATTCCCTGCTCGAACTCGGCCGCGCCAGGCTGCGCCGCGAGCGCCGCGCCGGACAGCAGGAGGAGCAAGCAAGCCGGAAGCAAGCGCACAGTGCAAATGGATTGCAAGCTCGACCTCCACTCACTGGCTCTATTGAATGCCGAGATCCACGCGCAGCCTCGAGATCTGTTTGTCCACCGAGGCCACCTCGGCGGGCGGGCAATACCCGCGGTAGAGGACGGCATAGCGCAGCGCTCCAACGCTGTCGCCATAGTCGTAATAGGCATCGGTGAGTGTCTTGTACAATGGACCTTTCACCGCCGGTGGAAGATTCTGCTCCAGCATCTTCTCGCCCTCCGCGATCGCTCGTCTCAAGTTTCGTGCCTCTACCAATTGACGGACGGCGGAGACCCGAGCGTCCAGCGGAGCAACCGGTCTTTGCTGCGCGACGGGCCGCTTCACCGTCTTCGACACCGCTTCCGCTTTTTCCGGCGACGTCGCAGCCACCTCTTTGCGCGCTGGAGGCAAGTCGACCGGCGGCGGTGAGTCGCCCGGAGGAGCCGCGAAGGTCACCACCGGCGGCGCTTGTCCGGAGGTCGAAGTGTTGATCGCGATCGCGATGATCGCCGCGCACGCGAGACCGATCGCGGTCGCCACCAAGACCCGTCTCGAAAGAACGCGAAAAGGAGATGCGAGCGCTTCGCGGGCCTTGGCCGCGAGCCGCCCCATCTCCGCGGCGGTCATGCGCTGCGACGGTTCCTTGGCGAGGGCCCGCTCGAGGATCGCTTCCACCTCGGAGGAGACAGACACGCCTCGAGTGCGAAGAGGAATCGGCGGATCGCTGCAATGCGCCCGGATGAATTCGCCGTGCGTCTTGGCCTCGATGGGGAGCTTCCCGCTCAGCATCTGGTAGAGGACCAACGCCATCGCGTAGACATCGGATCTACCGGTGAGCGGAAGGCCCCGCGCCTGCTCCGGTGAGAAGTACATCGGCGTTCCGACCGTCGTGTCGCTGCCCGTCAGCGCCGCGGCGTCCTCGACGGCGCTGTCGTCGAGGATCTTGGCGAGGCCGACGTCGACGACCTTGACCCAATCCTGCCCGTCCTTCTCTCCTAGCAAGATGTTGGCCGGCTTCAAGTCGCGATGGATCACGCCCCGGTTGTGCGCTTCTTGCAACGCGGAGCAGACTTGTTCGGTGATCCGCAGCGCGCGCCGCTGGGTGAACGGGCCGCTCCGGTCGAGCTCGTCGGCGAGCGAGCGATCGCCGCCGTACTCCATGGCGATGAATTGCTGGCCGTCGTCCAGCTCGCCGAAGTTGTAGAGGCGGATGATGTGCTCGTGGTCGAGGGCGGCGAGCACCGTCGCCTCCCTGCGGAAGCGCTTGCTGGAGATCTCCGAGCCCGCGTGCCTGGCACGCAGGACCTTGATGACCGCCTTGCGACCGACCTCCGCCTGCTCGGCGATGTAGACGGCGCCGAATCCGCCCTGGCCGATCTTCCTGACGATGCGGTACTGGCCGAGCGGCTCCTGGCCGATGAGCGGATCGGGCTCGCTGCGGTCCTCCGAGGGCGGCGCCGGAGTCCCGTGAGCCTCGAGCTCCACGGTGTGCCCGGGCCGCACGGCTGTCGAGGAAGACCGGGCCAGGCAGCCCGGGCAAGCGCCGCGGGCGTCCTGGTAGGTCGTCGCGCAACGCGTGCAGACAGCCATCCCGGCGCACAGTATCCTGAATGGAAGATGGTCGGCACGGACACCGCCTCGATCGAGCTCGACCGCAGCGCGCCCGCGTTCCGGCGCCAGCAGACGCTGCAGCTGGTGCTGCAGGCGGATCGCCTGGAGGCCCCCGCGGTGCGCTGCCTGCTCGGCGGCGTCCACCAGGTCCTCTTGGGTCGGTCATCTGAGCCAGCCATGGCCGCTCCGCTGGCCACTGTCCGCATCAAAGGCCGCGTGCTGCACTGGGGCCTCTCCGACCGAGGCGTCTCCTCCAACCACGCGCGCCTCGTCGGCGTCGACGGAGCCTGGACGATCGAGGATCTGCAGTCGAAGAACGGCACGTTCATCCGCGGCCGCAAGGTGCAGCAGGCGCGGCTCCGCGACGGCGACCTGATCGAGCTGGGCAATTCGTTCTTCCTCTTTCGCGAAGACGTTCCCGCCCCGCCGGATGCGCCCCAGGTGTTCAGCTCCAGCGAGCTGGACGCCGCCACGCCGGGGCTCGCGACCATGGTCCCCGAGCTGCAAGCGAGGTTCGCGCAGCTGCGGACGATCAGCCCCTCCGCGATCTTCGTCGTGCTCGGAGGCGAGACGGGCACCGGCAAGGAGGTGACGGCCTCCGCCGTGCACGCGCTCTCTGGCCGCCCCGGGCCGTTCCAGGCGGTGAACTGCGGAGCGATCGCGCCCACGCTCATCGAGTCGGAGCTCTTCGGCTTTCGCAAGGGCGCGTTCTCGGGCGCCACCGAGGATCGCCAGGGGCTGGTCCGCGCATCCGACCGCGGCACGCTCCTGCTCGACGAGTTCGCCGATCTGCCGCTCCCGGCGCAGGCGGCGCTGCTGCGCGTCCTGCAAGAAGCCGAGGTGCTGCCCATCGGAGGCACGCGCGCGATCAAGGTGGACCTGCGCCTGATCGTGGCGACGCATCGCGACCTCGACGAGCTGGTGGCGGGCGAGCGGCTCCGCGCCGACCTCTTCGCGCGCGTCAGCGGCTTCACGCTGGTGCTGCCGCCTTTGCGCGAGCGGCGCGAGGACCTGGGATTGCTCATCTCGGGCCTCTTGCAAAAGCACGCGGGCAAGCATGCTGCGATCTCGCTCAGCCTGGATGCGGCGCGCGCGCTCCTCCTCCATCGCTGGCCGCTCAACATCCGCGAGCTGGAGAAGACGCTGATGACCGCGGTGGCGCTCGCGCCCGCGGGCCGGATCGAGCTACCGCATCTCCCCGCTGCGCTGCAAGGCGCGCCGCAGATGCCCGAGCCCGGCCCGGCGGCAGCGTCCGCGCAGGGCGCCGCCAAGGCGCTCTCCAATCGCGATCAGATGCTCAGGGATCGATTGGTCGACCTGCTGCGCGAGCACCGCGGAAACGTGACCGCGGTCGCGGCCGCGATGGGCAAGTTTCGCACCCAGGTGCATCGCTGGGTGAAGCGATTGGGCATCGACCCCACCCAATATCGAGAGTGATTCGTTACTGCGTTACACCGTGACTGCGTGACACCGGGTAACAGGGTGTTGCAGTTTCCTCGCGCAGCGCGGGCCTGAGTCGGCCTCCTCTCGAAGGCGCCCCCGGCACGTCGCTTGCTGAAGCGTACCGGCGCTCGCTCAGCCCAACTCAAAAGGAGAATCGATATGCGCGCCTCAAGCGTGCTCGTCCGAGTCATTCGTAGTCTCGCTGCCATCGCCGGCCTCGCGTGGACGGCTTCTGCGTCCGCGCTGACCAACCACAACGTCAACCAGAACAGCGTCTTCAACTTCCCGCCCGGGAGCTATTTCAACTTCGACCAGGTCATCACCGTCGACCTCGATCCGCTCCCCGGCTCCAGCCGCTTCTTCGCCTTCCAGTTCCCGATGCAGGGAACGCTCGGCTACATCGGCCTGCAGTCGACCAACCCCAAGGGGGCGCTCTTCTCCATCTGGGACTCGCTCGGCTGCGGCCAGGAGGGCGACCCCGGATCTACCTGTGGAACCTTCGGCGGCGAGGGCGTCGGCTATCACGCCCACATCGATTACGACTGGCAGCAAGGCCACTCCTATCGCCTGCGCGTCTGGCAGACCGGCACCGACGGCGCCGGAAACTTCCATTGGGGTGGCTGGGTGATGGATCTCGCCAACCGGGGCGAGACCTACCTGGGCGACATCGTCACCAGCGCGGCCCAGGGTTGGCTGGACGGGAGCAAGTCCTCCATCTCATTCACCGAGTACTTCGGCCCGGACTTCGCGGACTGCACCCCGGCCAACTTCCCCGAGAGCCTGGTGACCTGGGCGCCGCCGACCGCCAACAACAATGATCAGAACCCCGGCCAGGCCATCGCGTCCAGCTGGTCGGCGAACAACTTCGGCGGCGGCGCCTGCAGCGCGCAGATCACCACCACCGGCACCGGACCGGCGCAGCAGAAGATGGGCGGCTGCAGCAGCGGCGGCGCCGGCGGCTCGCTGTTGGCCGCGCTCGGCCTGCTCGTGCTCGCGCGGCGCCGCGGGCGCGTCGCCTTCGTCTAGTCCCAGACCAACACACCTCACCACCTAGAAACCCAATCAGGAGCAACCATGAAAGCCAATCGAAGCTGGATTCTGACCGCAGTCATCCTCGGAACATTGGCCCCGCTGCGCGCCGCGCTTGCGGAGACCGACGGGCAGATGCTCTGGCCCGTCTCGGGCGCGGAATCGCAGATGGCGGTCCCCGGAGGCCACCGGGGAAACGACATCCAGACCCATGGAGTGATCGGCCTGAGCGTGATCGCGCCGTTCGAAGGCGACGTGGTGGACGTGGGCACGGACTGGCCCTCGAATTACTACACGCCCAGCTGCTCGCCCGGCGGCCGCGGCCGCTACGTCACCCTGCAGCACTCGGGCGGCTGGCTGACAACCTATTTCCACCTGAATGAGCAGAACGTCGCCGTCGGTCAGCACGTGTCGCAGGGCGATCTCATCGCCCACGCCGGCAACACCGGCTGCTCGACCGGCGCGCACCTCCACTTCGAGATCCACCAGAACGGCGCCGTCAACTATGCCTGGGACGATGCGATGAGCCTGAATCAAGCCGTCTCGCAAGGCGACCCGATCCCGTACGTCTTTGCCGGCCTCGTCGGCTCTGCGCCGCCGCCGCCCGACACCAGCCACGATCCCTACGGCGCATTCGACTTGGCGCAGCCGCTCGCCGCCAACGCGGTGCAGCTGTCCGGCTGGGCGATCGATCCCGATGCGCCCGCCTCCGGCATCGAGATCCACGCCTACGCCTTCGACGCGTCCGGCGCCGCCGTCGCCCAGACCAGCCTCCTCCAGGCGCTCCTGACCCGGGCCGACGTCGGCAACGCGTATCCCGGGACGGGGCAGAACCACGGCTTCCAGCGAATCTTTGCCGGCATCCCGGCCTCGGCGACGGCGGTCTGCACCTACGCCATCAACGTCGGCCCCGGCAACAATGTCGCGCTCGGCTGCAAGCCGGTGGCGATGGTGGCGCGCGACCCCGCCAGCCCGTTCGGGGCACTCGACTTCGTGACCGCGCCGCTCGCCGGCCGCGTGCAGCTCCGCGGCTGGGCGATCGACGACAGCGCGCCCGCGCAATCGATCGATGTCCACGTCTATATGGACGGCGTTCCTGGCCTCGGCGGCACCGGCATCGCGATCGCGAAGGCGAACACCTGGCGCGCCGACGTGGGCGCGGCCTATCCCGGCCGGGGCAATACCCACGGCTTCGACATCGCCATCGACCGCGTGCCGCCCGGCCCGCATGAGATCTGCGCCTATGCGATCAACGTCGGGTCCGGCTCGCAGAATCCGCTGATCGGCTGCGGCGTGCTCGACGCAGGCGTCTCCAATCCGTCGGGTTCGCTCGACGCCGTCACCGGCATACCCGGCAACGCCATCGAGGTGAGCGGCTGGGCCATCGACACCGACGCGCCCACCACCGGCGTCGACGTGCACGTCTATGTCCGCGACCCCGCCGGCAACGTCGTGACCAGCACCAACCTGTCCGCCGCCTCGCAGTCGCGCCCCGACGTCGCCGCCGCCTACCTCGGCGTCGGCGCGGCGCACGGCTATGACCGCATCATCGGCGGCGTACCCGCGGGCAACTTCACCGTCTGCACCTACGCGATCAACATCGGGGCTGGCACCGTCAACACCCAGCTCGGCTGCGCGCCGGTCACCGTGGTCGACCGCGATCCCGACAGCCCCTTCGGCACCCTCGACGTCGTGACGGCGATGGGCGGCGGCAAGATCCACGTCGGGGGCTGGGCGGCGGACCGCTCTGCCCCGCTGCAATCGATCAGCGCGGACATCTACATCGACGGCCGGCCGGGCGTGGGCACCGGCGTTCAGCGGCTCACCGCGAACGGCGCGCGCCCCGACGTCGCCAGAGCCTACCCGGGATATGGCGCGCAGCACGGCTTCGACGCCGTCCTCTCGCTCTCCCCCGGCCGCCACGACGTCTGCGCCTGGGGAATCAACGTGGGCCCCGGCGCGCAGAACCCGGTGCTGGGTTGCAAGGTAGTGGACGTCCAGTAGTCGCGCTCGATCGGTCGCGCTGCCGCCCGCCTCGGGCGCGCAGCGCGACCGCGCAGGGGCCGCAAAGGCACCCGATCCCCGTCAGACTTCACCCATCGAGCGCGCAAATACTGAAGCCCTGTATTGGTGTCTGTGTGCTCACCGCGATACGCAAAGTGATTCGCCGTTGTCCCCGTCCGCGCCGGCAGATTCCCAAAACGCATCGTACTCATACATATCCGTTACCACGCCGCTCCGGGCAAGGGCCCAGCCCTTCCTCACCCCGCTTGCGCCGCTTACTCTGCGTGCAGGGCTAACCAACACTTTGGATATGCGGCATAGATACTGCCCAAGTCTTGGACCAAGCGGACTACGTCCAACACGGTCTCCACCCTAGAGTCTTTCTGCGCGGCAAGCCGCTCTGATGGCGGCACGTTTCGGGAAGAAGCTGATGAACCTCCGCCTCGCGCGTGGGCTCACCCAGGTGCAGCTCGCCGCCGCCACCCGCACCACCCAGCGCACGATCTCGTATTACGAAACCGTCGCCGAGTTCCCCACGGTCCCTGCGCTCATCGCCCTGGCGAAGGCGCTCCGGGTCTCGGCCGACGAGCTCCTGGGCCTCGCATCACCGCCGAAGTCGGCCGCCGCTGCGGAGCCGCTGGCGGCCCCCGAGGAAAAGCGCCTCTGGAAGAAGCTCCGCCAGGTGGCCCATCTGCCGGAGCGGGACCAGCGCGCCGTCATCCGCCTGATCAACTCCGTCGCCGCCTCTCGCGAGAAGAAGAGCGCATGGCCAGGCCAGCGCTTGATCGATGCGCTGCCTCTCCAGCCGAGGCGCGCTACAATGAGCCCATGGCTGCGCGCGACCTGCTCGCCGAGGTGCTCGGACTTCCCCCTGCTGAACGGGGGAAAATCGTCCGCGAGCTCATCCTCAGCCTCGACCACGACGAGGCCGAAGATCCGGCCGAAGTCGAGCGCGCCTGGGCGGCCGAGTTGGAGCAGCGAGCCACGCTCGCCTTGCGCGGCGACTCGAGCGCTCGAGACTTGGACGTCGTCTGCGACGAGCTGGAAGCGAAGCGCCGCTCGAAGACATGACCAAGCCGGTCCGCCTCGATCTGGTCGCCGAGGAAGAGCTGGTGGCCGCCGAAGCCTTCTATGAGGAGCGAGCCCTCCTGGGTGGCGATTTCGTCGCCGCCGTCCGCGAGGCCGCGCGCCGTCTCGCCGAGCAGCCTCGCTTGTTCCCTCTCGCTCGCGGTGTTGCATCCCAGCTCGGCGTTCGCCGCTGTCCCTTGCGCCGGTTCCCCTATGCGCTGTTCTTCGTGGAGCGGCCGGATGAGTTCGCGTCATTGCCGTCGCGCACGACCGCCGGCGCCCGGGCTACTGGCGCCGGCGCTTGTGAGCGGCCAGGGGGCCCCGCGCAGCGCCCCTGCGAAGAGTTCTCTCAGCCTGGGACGCTCCGAGACCTGCCACTGACGCGCTCACGCTTGCCCGGCCTCGTGCTCATGCTCTCTACCCGTCCGCTTTGACGATCACCTCTTGCTCTCTTGCTCATATGAAGCCTTTGATCGCTTGTCCTACCTCCAAAGGTTGCCTAGGGCACACGAGCCGGCGCGTGATGTCGTGCTGGTACTCTCGGCCAACGGCCTTCGTTGGCGTCACCGCCACAGTGTTGGCTTGTCCTTCCTCGACGAGAACCATCTTTGGCTTGCGTGCAAAGAAAGCTCTGCGGCTCTTCGAGCTCAACTCTGCAAATAGCCCACTCGCTTTCGCGAGCCCTTCCGCAAAGGAGATGGGTTCACGACTGAAGGCGTCGACCCCAAACAGCGCCAATTGACCTACCTCTTCTGGCGCAGCTGCAGTGCTCGTCTTGCCAACAACTGAACTCCACACCAGAGGACCATCCGTCTCCCTCAGCGACACAACATACAGCTCACCACCGACAATAAAGAGCTCGCAGTAACGACCGATCATCTTCTCTTTCCCTTGCTCTCAATTGGCAGTCCGAGGCCCAGGCCATATGCGGTGATTGAGTCCTCGCTTCCGTTCTGAAACCGCTTCATCACTCGCTCAATCGGCCAGCAGCGTGTGCCATCGTTTAGGCGCAGCTCGACGGCAATCTCCGCGTCCTCGGCGGACTCATCAGCGCTCCATCGACCGCCTCGTGCTCTCCGGATCACCTCTCCTACGTATGCTCCCAATGCGAAAAGCTTCGCGCCCAGCTGACCGTCAAGAGCTACAAGGGGGATAGGAAGGACAACCGCGATCCTGTCCGGATAACGGCGTTTCCGTCAACCGGCGGGCTTGTGGGGTCAGGCGTTTCCGTCAACCGAGCGGGCATCGACGCTGCTCACCTCGAACCGGCCGGTCGACGACTGGGGCAAGCTGCTCGGCGACAACGCCGCCGTCACCGCGCTGCAGGCCGTTGTCGACGCGATGAGCACCGCCGGTGGCGTACGGCTGGATGTGCGCCGCTTGGAGGACGGGAAGCGTCCGCTCGCCGGTCGCGGCGCATCGCCGATCGTAGGCATCCGTCACGACTACGCGGAAGGTACCTTGCCCAAGTCGAGGGAGGACGACCGCCGGCCGCCCGTATCGCGGCGTCTCGGACTCCCCTCCCATCCACGCGGGTGACGCCGTTCGCATCGCCTCCTGCACGGCGCGATGTAGCGCTGCTCCAACCTCCGACTCAAGCTCGTATCCTTCCCCTGCACGGCCTGGCGCGGCCACTCCTTGGGGATCGGAACCCACGCGTGACGCGGCAAGAAGAACGGCTGCTCGAGGAGAATGCAGCCGATGGTGTAGTCCTCGCGCGCCGGAGCCCGTCGTCGGTACTTCTCGATGCGCGCCCGCATCTCCTCGATCGTTCGCGCGCCGTTGGCGATGCCGAACGTCTCCCAGGCGAGGCTCACGGGCAGGAGCGGCGAGTGCGCGAAGACGCCGCCGCCCACGACGAAGTCGTCAGGACTGTGAAGCTTGAACAGGAAGAGCTCGCCCGGTGCGAGCGATCGGAACTGCCGGTTGCCGCCCGGCTGCCAGAAGTTGACGTCATCGAGAGCCCGCTGGTGCGCGAGCAGCTCGAACCAGTCGCCGTCGGTCACCCCGACGAAGAGCTTCATTCGTTGATGGTGGCTGATGCTGCAAGAAACGACAAGTTGCCGAGGGGGTAGAGTGAGCCGATGGGAGCCTTGGCCGCGCGCATCGCACAAGGTCTCGCGAGCGTGCTGCCGCGTGGCTGGAGCGCACGAGCCGAGGCGCCGCTTCTTCCCGTCGAACTCTCCTTGCGGCTTGGCTTCTCCACGCGAGCAGACCTGATGCTCTCGGGGCCGGCGGGCGAGCGCATCGTTCTTGAGCTCGAGATCAGCCGCGCCGACCCCATCGCCAATCCGGCGAAGTTCTTCCTCGCTCGGCACACGGGCGCGCTCTCTGCAGCGTACGGCTTTGCTGGCATGGTCAGCTCGCATGTCGATGCGGGCCGGCGCAATCAGTCCGCGCTATTCGTTCAGGCGTTGCGTACCCAGGGCCACGAAGCGTTTCAGGTGGTACTGCTGCCTGATCTCCCGCCCTCTCGCGTGCGGGAACTGAATCACCTCGAACCGCCCCTGCTCGCTGGTCTGGCGCTGCCCTACCGCCGCGAGCTCGAGCGCGTTCTGTCTGTATTGCGGCCCGTCGGTGAGCGCGAGCACCGCATCCACTTCGCGGGCGATCCCGCGGATGTGCTGGCGAACCTCTGGAGTTGGAACGACTAAGTAGCAGGACCTGGCGCTGATCTGTGGGGCCGCCGTCGCGTCCAGTTCTTCGTGCACGATCCGCGTTCGCATCACTTCGCGCCGTCGAAGTTCTGCGCTTTCCTGCCTGCACGCCGGCCAAACGGTCCGCCCCCGCCACCGACTTTGACCATGCCGATCTATGTTCAGCTCGGCGAACGCGACCCGCGCTTCGACGGCCACATCGCCCGGCGGCATTTGGTGAAGCGGCTGGCATTCGAAGAAGTCGCGCTCGCGGATCGGCTAGAGGTAGCCACTGCATTCACGGCGTGGCATGGCCTCGTCGGTCGCCATCTGCAGCTTCGCGAGCCCGTGCGCATCCTGACGCCGCCCGCTTGGTATCGCTAGACCGCGCGCAACCGTTTCTCGACAGCCGTGATGCGCGCTTCCACGTCGGGGTGTCGCCAGTCGGCGAACTCACCAGGTGCAGACCAAAGCCGGGCACTCTCAGGCTGCAAAGCGTAGAGCCGTCGCGAGATCGCCAGTGTCGCCCCACCGCCCGACGGCCATGATGAAATGCGCGCCACCTCCGCGAGGTCAGGTTGGCCGAACCGCGCGAGCCATCCGTCGAGGTGACCGATGGCCGCAAGATGGGCCGCCTTCGATCGATTGCACGTCCCATGTGCTGCGACGAGGTTCTCGAGCCGATTCTCCGGATAGCGTGCCCACGGAAGGAAGTGATCGATATCGACGCCCGCGAGCCGCTTGTCACAATAGAAGCAGCGCCCGCGCTGCAGCTCGCGCAACGGACCCGCAAGTCTCACTAGCTGCGCGCGCTCGATGCCGAACAGGTGCGAGTAGAGGTCGGGCCCGCCGAGTCCGACGCCGTTCAGTTCGCGAACCTTCCGAACCCACCGGCCCTCGACCAGCTCGCGCACGATCGAGTGGAAGCGCGCGAGCGTCGGGACGACGTCGGGTTGCATGTGGATGCGATTGTCCAATGAGCCGGCGCGTAACTTGCGCCGGAGCTGTGCATTGCGTTGCTCGGTATCGGCGTGTGTCCACGAAACGAAATAGATGAACTCGTCAGCCCCCGAAGGAAGGCGCTGCAACCTGGTGAGTGGCATTTCAACAAGGCTCCACTCGACCTCGTCGAGCAGGCGCCCCCATTGCCTGGGAAGACGCGGCGCAATGGCTGCAACCGGCAAGGTTGCGAGCCCCGCACGCGACGCCTCTTCGCGAAGGCGCGCGACCGCCGTCACGACGCGCGCCTGGCGATGGGCGTTCTGCATCAGCAACTGGTCTTCAAACGGCTGCACCTGTGGCCAGTAGAGCTCGATGACTTTCGCGGCGAGTTGACGCGTCGTGAACGTGTCGGCGTCCGGCGGCGCTTCGACAGACAGTTCCACCAGCCCGAGCAGCACGGCGAACTTGTAGGTCGCCGTGAAGTCGCCTTCGGCGAGCAGGCGCTGCATCTTCTCCAGAAAAGCCACCTCGAACACGGCGGGCGCCCCGCTCAAGGCTTCTCCCCGAGCGCCTGCCAGTTCCCGCGGGCCGGAATGACATGACGGATGCCACCCCGCGGATCGGGCACGTCGCCGCGGAAGCGCGGGATGACGTGGACGTGCAGATGCATCACGGTCTGCCCGGCCACCTCGCCGACGTTGAAGCCGACGTTGTATCCGCCGGGGTGCAGCTCCTCGTCGAGTTGTAGTTTCACCTCGGCGACGAGCTCGAGGATCGCACGATGCTCCTCCCAGGTTGCGTCGAACCAGGTGGCGACCAGACGCCGCGGAATTACCAACGTGTGGCCCGGACTGACCGGGTATTTGTCTCGGATGGCAAAGGCGAACTCGTTGCACGCGGCCCAGGCAGAGGCCGGCGCCAACAGGAACGGTGACGTCGATGACTCCAATCCCTCGCCGCTCCTCGCACGGTCGCTACGCCGAGTAGAAGGGATGGTCGCACCCTTTGGTGCGGATGGCTACGATCCGGTGGTCAGCATCTCGCGCCATTTCTGCATCGCGCGCTCCTCGACGTCCGGTCCCGCAAAGCCGAAGGGAAGTGCCGCCAATATGATCCGCAATCGGCGTCGCCCGGCGGGGAGCGTCGCGATCGCTCGCGGTGGAGCAGCCGCGGTGCCGAGATCGGGGTACACCAGCAACGCGTCCACATCGTCGGCATGGCCGAGCGATGCGTAGGCGAGGACCTGGTGCAGGTCAGCCCGATGCGCCTCGCGCACCTCGGTCGAGAGCGCGTCCCAGCCGCGACTGGCGAGCAACGACAGGTGCGCTTTGTACTTCGCGTCAAGGAGCACGATCCGATCGCGCGACTGCAGAACGGCGTCCGGAATGAGCGCGGAGAGCGAGCGCGTCGAGCCACTCCAGTGGATTGAGTGGCGAGGGTTTGCGCGAACGGTCATGCCGAGCCGCGGGGCAAGCGCGGTTGCAAAGCGCGCGACCCAAGCCTCCCAGAGTCGGTCGACGCGCAGGTCCCACGCGAGACCGTCGAGAGCTCGCGCGCCGCCGAGGCCGCGCTCCTCGGCAACCCATCCCATCGCTTCCTGGGCCTCCGCAACGAAGGCGCCCAGCGCCCCCACCGCATCGCCGCGCGGGCGCTGATCCGGCCCATCGCCGAGTCGTTGATCCAGCGCCGCAGCCTTTTCGGCCAGCGCCCTCCCGACGGAAGAGTCGGCGACACTTGTCAGCGAATCGAGCACTCGCCGAAGGGTCCAACGCATCTGCGCGCGCAATGAAGGGTCGAATTGCGGATCCGGAAAGACGCAAGGGAAGCGATCGAGCTGCGCGCGCGGGACCTGCCGGCTCGCCCAAGTCGACCACTCGATCCGACCACGAGGGGACGCGCGAGTCTCGCGCATCTCCACGAATCCGCGTCGCTCGTGGCCGAGCAGCGCTTCGAGGCGACGAAGGACTGGCGCGGCCAGGATCCAAGGCGGGACTTCTCGCGCCGAGCCAGGAACGGGCTGCGCCGCTCCAAGCGCTGGTTCGACGGAGAAGCCCGTCTGCTGAAAGACGGCGCCGAGCGAGGACCACCGGAATCGCGGCGCAACGAGTAGACCCGCGGTTACCTTGCGTGTCGAAGGCGAAAGCAGTGGGATTGCGCCGATGCGGTTTCCCGGATGGAGCACAAGCCGCACTCCACCCTCGGTTCGCACTTCTGGGCGCAGCTCGAGCCGGCGCAGGAGCGGCCCGTTTGCATCGAGAAACGGACCCATCCAGCGGTCGCCGACTTGCCCGACAGCTTCGGCATGGACGGTGACGGGCTCACCTTGATCGACTGTCTTGAGCAAGGGCTTCGCGCTTGGCAACGCGAACCTCGCTCTGACGGCGCGGGCGCGCCCGCGGCTGGTCTGGCCTCGGCTCATGCCGTCTGCAGCAGCCGCGACTCGAGGCGGTCGGCGAGGCCGGCGATCTCCTCTGTCGCGCTGCCGCACAAGCGCTCAGATAGATAGTCGCGCAAGAGTGGCAAGAGTTCGTACTGAATGCGCCTCGCAACGCGCTCGGCCCTCCCGTCCACCTCCGCATCCGGGCGTGGGTCGAGAAAGTAAGCCTGTCCGGGAATGAGACGCAGCGTTTCGGGATCCGCAAATTCCGTGAATGTGTGGACTGTATCGTCGAAGCAGTCGCGCGCGAGTTGCACGGCTTCTTTGTCGATAGGACTGCGGTCAGGCCAAACCTCGACGAACGCAAAGCGTCTTCGGATCGCGATGTCCATGCGAGCGATGGTTCGATCGGCTGTGTTTCGCGTACCGAGCACGTAGAGTTGCGGCGCCAGCTCCAAGCGACGCGAATGTCCCTCGGGCGCGTGCGGTAGATCAACAGCGCGCTGCTCGCCCGGCTCGAAGAGTACGATCGCTTCACCGAGTACCCGGGAGAGGTCGGCTCGATTGATTTCATCCAGGACAAGCACGTGCGGTTGTTTGCGCGCCGCTTCATTGGCGCGGAAGAGGTCGCCCGCCCGCACCTCAAAAGCCAGACCTGCTTGTGTCGGGCGCGGGAAGAGGCCGACGACGAAGTCTTCGTACGTCCGCGCAGGATGAAACTGAAGCAGCGTTGAGCTCCCGATCAGCCGCGCGAGCTCGAAGGCGAGCCGCGTCTTGCCTGTCCCGGGCGGACCTTCCAGCACGACGAACCGGCGCTCCTCAAGCAGACGACGAACCAGGTCGGTCTCGACTCGCGGGAAGACGGCGCACGTAATGTCCTGGCGCCGCTGCTCCCAGCGCTTCCCTGCCGCGTCCTTGAGCGGCGTCTCGTGCTCGACGAAGAACAGGTCCAGCAGGTCAGCGACGGCTGACGCATCCTCGATCGATCGAACCGGCACGGCTGCATAGATGACGTGACCATAGGCGCTCAGTGCCTTCGGAATCTCGGGCCACTCGCGCGAGACGGCGTCTGGCACCTTCGAATTCAGGTCAAGCAGATCTGGCTTCACCCAGATCGAGCCGCCATGCAACCGCCCTAGCGCTCGCAACCGTCGCGCGTGCCCAGGTCTGCCGAGGATGTGCGTATCGCCGCCGAAGCCGTTGGTGCCAATGACGAGCACAGCGACGCTACCGCGTTCCGAAGGCATCCATACGAAGGAGGTGCCTTGGTACGGACCGCTGGTGGGGTTGTCTGCAGCGGTGATCCAGCCGGCGTAAGATGCGTCATCGTCCTTCTTCTGTAGATTCACGCGGACTTGGTAGCGCTCCCGGTGATGCCGGGCGTTGTGACAACGCTCCTCGTAGACGCGAGCCAGGAGCGCGCGGGCGAGGTCGCCGTCCCCCATAGCGGACCAGCCCCGACCCTCGACCATTGCGGCGACAAGCTCTTCGAAGGCGCTCATCGGACCCCCTGACCGTCTTAGTAGCGTTGTTACCAGGTCCTGTCGGCTCGTGTCGAAGTCCCGAAGACCGCTCTCACCCGTCGACGTCGTCGATCATCGTCTAAGGATCTTCTTCAACGAGCAATTTCTACCTTCATCTCCTATTTCTTCCTTGTTCTCATTATGCTGTCCTCCTCTTCATCTTTCTCATATTGAGCTCAACATCACTCCCTTCTGGTTGCTTGGCTTTCGATCCAAGTTCTCTCACTTCACTCAGTCATCCGCCCCCGCCCCTCTACCGATCCAGGAGGTGAGTCCCGACCCCTCTATCCGGTCGTTGGGAGAGACGGGTCGCGCCTCACCGACCCCCGTTCGTCACCCCGATTGGCGGGAGCGGGCTGGCGAACGTCTCGCCTGCAATTCGGCCGCTTACCATTTTGAAACTCGTCATCTGCATCATCAGTTACTTCGTCATTTGCCTCGTCCCTCGTCAGACGACCTTGATGGTGAGGCTGATGACGAGGCGATTGACGACCCTTCTCACCACTTCAGTCGCCTGCGATTCCGTCGCACGCCCGCAACCAGCCAGGACGCTAGAATGCGCGAATGGCGAAGAAAGCAAAGGTTGTCTCGCTCGCAGCCAAGCGCACCCAGCCAACGCAGACTGCGTTCGTGTTGAAGGTGACGTTGCGCGAAGTCCGCCCTCCGATCTGGCGCCGCCTGCGCGTCGCCGGCGATCTCACGCTGCGCGAGCTCCACCACGTGCTGCAGATCGCGATGGGCTGGACCGACAGCCACCTCCACGAGTTCCGGATCGGCGAGGAGCGCTTTGGAATGCCGGACCCGCAGGAGGACCCGAGCGAGTCGCTCGACGAGGTCGGTTATCACCTTCGTGTGCTCTTCAAGAAGAGGGCTCGCGCTGAGTACCTCTACGATTTCGGCGACGACTGGGCTCACGAGCTGCGCGTCGAGGACGTCGTGCCGCTCGGGAAGTCTGAGCCGAAGGCCGTCTGTCTCGCGGGCGCCCGGGCATGTCCGCCAGAGGATTGCGGCGGGCCATATGGATACGAGGAGCTCGTCGAGGCAATGGCAAAGCCTTCGCACGCACGGCACGAGGAATTGAGCGAGTGGGTCGGTGAACATTTCGCGCCCGAAGAGTTCGACATCGCGCAGGTGAACCGCGATCTGCGCGGCGCTGGTACGCCGGCCTGGCGCCGCAAGCGGGAACGGTTCTACGAGTCATGAAGCTGCATTTGATGAGCGATCTGCACCTCGAGCACATGAGTGACGCCGGGGCGAAGTTCCTGTCGGGGCTGGAGCCGAGCGACGCCGATGCTCTCGTGCTGGCCGGCGACATCCTTTCTCTGCACTGGCGGTCGGCTGGCCGCGTCCTTCAACGGTTCGTCGATACCTACAAGCGGGTCTTCTACCTGCCCGGGAATCATGAGTTCTACGACACCGATCCCGAGGAAACGACCGTCGCGTTGAGGCACATCGCAGCCGGCATCCCAGGACTCACTCTGCTCGATCAGCGTCAGGAGCCCGTCGAGTTCATGGGCCGCCGATTCCTCGGGTGCACGCTCTGGTTCCCGCAGCAATGGGACGACATGATGTATCGAGAGCAGCTCACCGACTTCGATGTGATCAAGCACGCGGTACCGTGGTGCTACGACCAGCACAAGGCCGGGCTCGCCCACTTGAAATCCCACATGCGAGAGGGCGACATCGTCGTCACGCACCACGCTCCGCACCCTGGCTCGATTCACAAGCGGTTCAAGGGCCACAGCATCAACCGCTTCTTTTCCGTTGATCTCGAGCCACTCATCCTTGAGCGGAAACCGCTCCTCTGGATGCACGGGCATATGCACGACCCGTTCGACTATCAGGTTGGAAGCACTCGCATCGTTTGCAATCCAAAGGGCTATCCAAGGGAGCGCTCCGCCATCTACAAGCCACTGCTCATCGAGGCGCCGTCTTGAGCGATGGTGCGTCCGCTGTCGAGCGATGCGCGGAAGCGACGGCAAGAGCCCTTGGCTCGGTCGAAGCGCTACGACTCCAATTGCATGCTATTTGGTCTTGCATGGGAAAGACTCCCTCCGAATCACTGGAGCTGCACTAAGCGTCAGGATTTGGCGATTTTCCTGAACGTGCGTCGTGGTCGTCGACCTCGGCAGGCGGCTTGGCCGGCCACGCAAGCTGAAGCTCCTCCGCAAGTGAAACGCCTCCGGCCCAGGTGCGCGTTCAAGATAAGTGTGTTACACTTACGTGGTGCGGTTCTCATGGGACAATAAGAAAACCGCTTCTGTCTCACGAACCACGGCGTCTCGTTCGAGGAAGCGGCGACGATATTCGGCGATCCGCTCGCGCTGGTCGTCGACGATGCCGTGCATCCCGAGCGCGAGAGTCTCATCGGGCAGTCGGAGCGGCAGCGCGTGCTCCTGACTGTCTACGTCGAGCTCGACAGGGACGAGATCCGCATCATCAGCGCACGACGCGCCACTGCTCACGAGAGGAGACGGTATGAAGAAAGCCCGTAGACAGCACAGGGAACCAACGCGAGCTTCGCTTCGCGAGATTCCCGAGATTGACTTCGACAAGGTCAAGGTCCGCCGCATTCCGTTCGCCGCTCGCATCGCGGCGGAGGGAATTCACGTCAAGCGCGGCAGGCCCAAGAAAGGCGAGGAGACCGGGCCGACCACGCCCCGGTCGATTCGCTTCCCGGGACCAGTGTGGAAGCGGCTCGAGAAGCAGGCCAAAGCCAAGGGACTGACGCTCCACGCGGCGCTGCGTGCGGCGGTGCTCGAGTGGGTGACCCGCTGAGCACGGTGTGTAGCGTTTGGCCTGGAGCAGGCACATCAACGTTGACCGGCTAAAAGGATCTCGCCTAGACAAGAAGCGCGACACGCGAAGGGAGTTCGTCTGCCGTCGAACGAGGGGCGTTCACTCGCCTGGTACCTTTGGGCAACCCTCCTGGCCGCTAGCGTGCTGGCCGACGGCGGGCTCGTCTGGTTGCTGGGCAGGCCGAGGGAGCCGATGTCGATGGTTGTTCGCGCCGCGATCCATATCTGGCCGGCATTGACCATCGGAGCGTCGCTTGCTGGCCTCGGTGCCAGCGCTCGACGGAGTGCGCAGGGGAAGAGAAGGAGCCGCTGGTGGATCACACTGGCACTCGTGACTGGCGTCGTCGCCGGCTGGCTGATTCCGATCTGGGTCTACTCCCTCCTATAAGTAAGTGAGTTACTTCGAGACCGCGGACGAGCTGTTACCCCGCCGCGTGACCCGCGAACTGCCCCCGAATCTCCTCGAGGAAGCGCACGTCGTTCTCCAGGTCCGAGCGCTCGTCCAGAGGCAGCCGACGCAACTCTAGCTGCTTGCGGTCGGCTGCCAGCTTGAAGTCGATGGCCTCGATCACGAAACGCAGGGCCTTCGGCGATAGCTTCACCGTAGAATGACTCATTGGAACTATCTCCGTGCCTCTTCGCCTTCCCTCGGGCCAGTGTCTTGGCCTTCGGGGGCGCAAGCGTCGCCTTCTCGAATTGCGCGCCGACGGTGCGCAACGCAGCTTTGCAATCGTCGAGCGGCATGTCCATCGCCGGCTCCCAACTCCAGTGGGTAGGCACTCTTCTCGAGCACCCATTCGTCCTTCTTCCTCTGCGCCTTCGAGAACGTCGAGATGCCGCCGCTTCGCGCACTGACCCCAGTGCTTGCCGTCCTTGTCCTCTCCACTGTCCCCAGCGACTTCGCCGAATCGTCGCTCTCTTGCCGCGAGTGATGCGAGGCGACCTGTCCGTGGTCTTGCCGACCAAGGAAGTCGCCCGCAGCGTCCGGGCGCGCCTCAAGCTGTTCGAGAGCGGCAAGAAGCGTGTGGTCAGCCGGGCAGACACCCTCGGCGGCGAGCCGGTGTTCGAGGGCACGCGCGTCTCGGTCAGGCATGTTGGCGAGCTGGTCAAGAAGGGCGTGCCCCTCGAGACGTTGCACGAGGACTTTCCCAAGCTGTCCGGCAGCGACTTCGCGTTCGCGCGCATCTTCGTCGACCTCGGAGGCGGAGACGCGTGATCGCTGCTTCATCGTTGCCCATCCGGGCTGCCTGAGCCTGCTCCGCTACGCCGCCGCGCACGCACCAGGCCAGGAAATGCTCTTCCTGCCGTGGACCAACGTGCGCCTCGATCTGCTCCCAATGATCTCCGCCGCACCTACGGCCGCTGGATGCGGATCGCGGTCTTCCCCGACGAGATCATCGCCCTCACTATGGGCCACGCCGATACACGGATTTTGGAGCGGACCTACGACGGGATTACCCCGGCCGTGCTTGCGGGGCTGCTTGCCGCGGAGATGGGCTTGGACACCGGCTGGACAGACCAGAGCAAATCAACGGCGACCAGTGGGACGGATGAGATAGCCGCCGTCTCTGAAAAGGTGCCCAGGACCGGAATCGAACCAGTGACACGGGGATTTTCAGTCCCCTGCTCTACCAACTGAGCTACCTGGGCGCGGCGGCGGTTTATGCCGTGCGGGCCACGCCGCGTCAAGTGGGGGCGTGAAGCGGCCTCGCGGCCGGTCGCTTTCGGCTATGCTGCGCCGCCTTTTGCCGGAGGACCACCCCATGGCGCATCGCGCGCTCGTCGCACTTGCCTTGCTCGCCGCCCTCGCGCTCCCAGCGCAGGCCGCGCCGCGCGCCGGCGGAACCAAGGCGTTTCCCTTCCCTGCCCAGCTGGTGGCGCTGCCGAACGGGCTGCGCATCGTGCTCGTGCCCTATGACTCGCCGGGGCTGGTGGCCTACTACACGATGGTTCGCGTCGGCAGCCGCAACGAGCCCGAGCCGGGCAAGAGCGGCTTTGCCCACTTCTTCGAGCACATGATGTTCCGCGGGACCAAGTTGCACCCGGCGGACGACTTCGCCAAGACCGTGACGGCGCTGGGGCTCGACTCGAACGCCTTCACCTCGAACGACATGACGGTCTACTTCCACGCGGGGCCGGCCAAGGCGCTGCCCACCATCGTCGAGTACGAGGCCGACCGCTTCCAGCACCTCGAGTACAGCGAGGCGCAGTTCCGCACCGAGGCCGGCGCCATCCTCGGCGAGTACGCCAAGAGCTCCTCCAGCCCCGATCTCAAGCTCTACGAGACGCTCTCGCAGACGGCGTTCCAGAAGCACACGTACCGGCACACGACCATCGGGTACCTCGACGACATCAAGGCCATGCCCGAGAACTTCGAGTACGCGCAGCAGTTCTTCAATCGCTACTACCGGCCCGACAACGTCGTCGTGGTGGTGGCCGGCGACTTCGACAAGGCCGGCACGCTCGCGCTCCTGCGCAAGAGCTACGGCGGCTGGAAGGGCAAGACCAAGGCGGCGCCGATCCCCGTCGAGCCGCCGCAACGCGAGGCGCGCCGGGCTGCGGTCGAGTGGCCGACGCCCACCCTCTCGCGGATCGCCCTCATGTGGCACACGCCGAGCGGCGCGGACTTGAAGTCGAGCGCGGCCGCCACAGTGCTCAGCGCCTACCTGTTCGGGCCGACCAGCGCGCTCTACCAGGAGCTGGTGGTCGAGCGGCAGATCGTCGATGGCATGAACGGCAATGACGGCGGCGATCGCGATCCGTCGCTCTTTGGCGTGGTGGCGCGGGTGAAGGATAAGGCAAGGCTCGCCGATGTCGAGACCGCAGTGACGGCCGCCGTCGCTGAGCTGGCGGGCGGCAAGGTGGACGCGGCGCGGATGAACGCGGTGCGCTCGAATCTGAAGTACGCGAACATCCTCTCGCTGGAGACGGCCAAGGCGCTGGCCGTGCGGCTCGCGACCAGCACCGCCATCACCGGCGACGTGCAGTACGTCAACAAGCTCTACGCGCAGGTCGATGCGCTGCGGCCGCAAGAGCTGGTCGCCTTCGCCAAGAAGTTCCTGGTCGAGAAGAACAGCACCACGGTCACGCTGGCTCCCGCCACGTCCGGGTCTGCGAAGTCGGGAGGTGCACGGTGATCCGCGTTCGATTCGTCGGTGCAGCGCTGCTCCTGGCGGCCGCCTGTGCGCCGCAGCAGAAAGTGAAGAGCGCGCGGCAGGCCTCGGCCGACGCCAAGGCGGCGCAGCAGCAGGGCGCCACGGCGCAGCCTCGCGCGGCGGGCACGCCGACCGCCCCGCCCGCGGTCAGCAAGCCGCCGCCCATCTCCGAGAAGGCGGCGCCGCAGCCCGCTCCAACGCCGGTCGCGCCCGTCGCTCCGCCAGCCCCGGCGCCGATGAAGACGGTCGAGGCTCCGCCTCCGCCGGCGCCGCCTCCCCCCGTGCGCAAGGCGGAAGTGCCGCCGCCTCCGCCGCCTGTCCCGGCGCCGCCCAAGCAAGCCCAGGTCGAGCCGCCCGCCAAGGTCGCGCCGCTGCCGGCCGCGCCGCCCAAGCTTCCGCCGCCCGCGACCGCAGCTCTGCCAAAGCCTGCGCCCGTGAGCGAGCCGGTGCCGAAGCTCGGCCCGGCCGATCTCGCGCCGGCCCGCGCTGGCAGCGGTCCGGCGGCGCCCGCAGGCTCGCGCGGCGGCCTCTGCGTAGAGCGGCCCTCCGATGCCGTCTCGGCCTCCACGCGCGAGCTCTTCCCCTCGATGGACTCGAGCGGCGGGCCACGCATCGTCGCCCTCGACGCCAACGAGCACGCGGCCGTGGCGGTGCTGGCCCAGTTCCGCGCCGGCGCCATCGACGACCCGCCGGGCAAGGCCGGCCTCACCGCGCTGACCGCGCGCCTGATGGCCGAAGGCGGCACCGAGTCGCTCGACTCGCGCGAGCTGCGCGCGGCGCTCTTCCCCGCTTCCGCCCGGATCTCGGCCCGCGTCGACAAGGAGCTGACCACGTTCGGGACGCGGCTGCACAAGGACCACCTCGGCAAGGTGCTGCCCATCTTCAGCGAGGTGCTGCGGAAGCCGCGCTGGGACGACAAGGAGTTTGCCCGCCTGCGCGACGCCGCCGTCGATGACGTCACCCGGCGGCTGCGCCAGACCGACGACGAGAACCTGGGCAAGGCGGCGCTCGAGGAGCTGCTGTTCGCGGGCCACCCCTATGGCCGGCTGACTGAGGGCCACGAGAGGGATCTCAAGTCGATCACGCTGCAAGACGTGAAGGCGCAGGCGGCGCGCATCTTCACCGCCGATCGCCTCACGGTCGGCGTCGCGGGAGGCTACCCGGAGGGGCTGGGGCAGGATCTGGCCCGCGGCCTCGGCCAGCTGCCGGCGCGCGGGGCGGCCACGGTGGCCATTCCGGCGCAGAAGACCCGCTCGCTCCATTATCGAATTATCGAAAAGCCGGGCCAGGCCACCGCCATCTCCATCGGCGCCCCTTGGACGCTGACCCGCGCCCAGCCTGACTACGTGGCGATGAGCATCGCCCGCAGCGCCTTCGGCGAGCACCGGCAGTTCCACGGCCGCCTGATGCGGCGGCTCCGCGAGCAGCGCGGCCTCAACTACGGCGACTATTCGTACATCGAGCACTTCGAGCAGGAGGGCGGCGCCGCCTCGCAGGCGCAGACTGGCCGGGCGCGGCACCTGCAGGAGTTCTCCATCTGGCTGCGGCCCGTGCAGAACGAGAACGCGCTCTTCGCCTTGCGCGCCGCGCTCTACCAGCTGCACCGGACGCTCGCCGAGGAGCCCTTCACTGACGAGGAGGTGGAGCGCACCAAGAGCTTCCTCGCCGGCTATCTCTTGCAGTTCGACGAGACCGACGCCCGCAAGCTTGGCTACGCCCTCGACGACCAGGCCATGGGCCTGCACCGCGTCCCGGGCTTCCTCGACGAGTGGAGGCGCCGCCTGCCCGCGGTCACGCCCGCCGAGGTGAACTCGGCGTGGAAGCGCTGGGTGGACCCGTGCTCGCTGCAGATCGTGCTGGTCACTCCCGACGCGCAGGCGATGAAGAGGGCGCTGCTCTCGGGCGCCGCCACTCCCATCCAGTACCAGCGCGACGGCCAGGGAATGTCAGCCGAGAAGCCGGCCGAGGTGCTCGCCGAGGACAAGCTGATCGAGCGCTTTTCCTTCGGCACGCCCGCCGAGGCCGACATCGACATCGTCCCCGTCGCCGATCTGTTCCAGTAGCGGCGCTACCGCCAGGGGCTCTCGCGGCGCGGGCTGCTGCTTCCGAGCAGCGCCACGCGCCGTGCCTGCCTCGCGCGCCGCTTCTGCTGCTGCAGCTCGGCCAGCCGCTGGATCTCCTTGATGTGCGACTGGGTGACGTTGCAGGTCACCTGGGTCGCCTCCTGGCGGCGCTCGTTCAGCTCGCTGAAGAGGCCGATCTCGGTGCTCTGCGAGTGCAGGTCGGCCTCGAGCGCCGAGACGCGGTCGAGCAACGCCCGCGAGCGCGCCAGCGCGTCCGATCGATGGAACGGCGGCGGCCGCGCGCACCCCGTCCCGAGCCCCAACACCACCGCTGCCAGAAGCGCCACCCGCGCGCCGTTCAAATTCCCCCCGCCCATCGCCACCCCCCGCTAGTCAGTAGGCTGGGCAGCCCAGCGGACGCCGGCAAGGGAGACGAGCAGCACCGGCGGCCCACGCGATGACTTCTGAACGTTGCAGCCCAGCGCCGATCGCGAGGGCCGTCTTCACGACTTGGGCACGGCCTTGAGCACGGCCTTGCCGCCCTTGATGACCACCTTGAACTCGACGCTGCGAGCCTTGTGCTTCTCGAGCAGCGTCGGCACCTGGGAGCGGATCTTCGAGGCCACCGAGTCGAAGCTGAGGCCTGCGATCGACTCGCCGCACTGCTCTCGCGCGCGCAGGTACGTGTGATAGAGGCGCCGCAGGTTTTCGTCGGAGACCGCGGGCGGCGCAGGCGGAGGCTGCGAGAAGCGGGCGGGCGGAGGCGGGCGCGAGGCGTCGGCGATGGTCGGCTCGACCGCCTCGGGCGGCACCTCTTTTGGCGGCTCGGGCTTGCGCGCGCCGATGCGCAGCTTGGCCTTGAAGACGTCGCGCCGGTAGGTCCCTTCCTCGATCTCGCGCAGCGTCCGGTCCCAGAGCCGCTCGTAGCTGATGAGCCGCGCGAAGATGGTCTGGATGCGAAAGCGCAGCGCGGTGTTCTTGGTCGTCGAGGTCCGCAGCCGCCGGATCTTGTCCGACAGCTCCTTGCGCTCGCGGTCGGGCGGCCGCCGATCGACGCCGACAAAGTACTTCTCGAAGGTGGTGTGGAGGATGGCGAGGCGCTCCTCGACGGCGGTCAATTCCTCGCCGAGCTTCTCGGAGGTCAAGACCGGGTCTTCGCGCTTGGGGCCTGCCACGTGGAAACGCTACCACGCCCTCAAGCGGCGGACGCTTGGGGACCGCGGGCAGGCAGCCCGTTGGCGCGCGCGCGGCGCAGCCAGAGGAAGAGCGCGACGCCGCCGGCAAAGATGCCGACGCTGATCAGCTCACTGGTCGACAAGTTCCACCACGCCCGCCGCGCCCAGGGCCCAAGGAAGTTGAAGACCCGCCCGCGCTCCTCGTCGCCCCTGAACGTCTCGACCAGCGAGCGGAGCGGCGCATAGAGCATCAGGTAGAGCGCGAGGATCTCGCCGTTGAACTGCTTGCGCGAGCGCCAGAGCACCAGCAGCGCGAAGATGCTGAGCTCGCCGAGCGACTCGTAGAGCTGGGTCGGGTAGACCGGCAGCGTGGTGGCCGCGCCCGCCTGGATGAGGTGGGCGGCAAGCTGGCTCTGGTAGGCGAGCGCCTCGGGCGGAAAGCGGGCCGCGAGCGCGTAGTGCGGGTCGCAGGCGCCACCCCAGCAGCAGCCGGCCGAGAAGCAGCCGAGGCGTCCGATGGCGTGGCCGATGGAGAGGCTCGGGATCAAGACGTCGGCATAGGCAAAGAACGGCATCTGGTGCTTGCGCATATAGAGCCACGAGACCAGGGACGCCCCGAGGAAGCCGCCGTAGAAGACGAGGCCACCTTTCCAGAAATAGAAGACGCTGATGGGATCTTTTGCATAATCATCCCAATTGACGATGATGAAGAGGATGCGCGAGCCGACCATGCCGGCGATCAGGATCCAGAAGGTCAGGTCCATCACCTTCTCCTGGTCGAGCCCCGCCCGCTTCGCGCCGCGGCCCGCCAGGTAGAGTCCGATCAGGAACGCGGTCGCGATCATCAACCCGTACGTGTGCAGCGGAATCGCGATCGGGCGCTGCAGGTGCAACAAGTCCTGCCCGTCGAGCGCGCGGGTGAGCGCGTAGCAGGCAGCGAAGCTGCCGGCGGCCCAGGCCGCGCCGGTCTGGACTGCCTTGCTGGTGGGATCGCCGCCGAGCTTTGCCGATCGGCCCTGCCAGGCGCCCATCAGGAGCGCGGCGAAGGCGATGGCAAAGACGGCCCAGGAGGTGCCGAGCGTGATGGTGAAGAGGACGGGAAGCATGGTGCGGAGGACCTCCGGCTACGCGGCCTTCTTCTCAGGCTGCACGGCGGGCTTCTTGACCAGGAACATCTCGAGGAAGAGCAGCACGAGGCCGACGCTGATTCCAGAGTCGGCGACATTGAAGGTAGGCCAGTGCAGGCCGGGGCGCATCCAATTCGGATCGAACCAATGCCAGTCGATGAAATCGATGACATATCCGCGCAGGATGCGGTCGAGCGCGTTGCCGAGCGCGCCGCCGAGCACCAGCGCGAGCGCGACTTGCAGATACCGCTGCGACTCTTTGAGCCTTGAGTAATAGACGAAGATGAAGATCACCGCGCCGAGCGAGACCGCATAGAAGAACCAGACGCGGAATTGCTCTTGCGCCGTGCTCAAGATGCCCCAGGCCGCGCCGCGGTTTTGCGTATAGCGGTGCTGCCAGAAGGAATTGACGACGATATAGGGCCGCGGGTCGGCGAGGCCGCGCTCGAGCAGATCCTTTTGCTGGACGAACGCGGACACCTTCTCGGAGAGGGTCCGCGCGTGCGCAAACTCGAAGGCTTGGGTCAAGTGGGCCACCGCCAGGTACTTGCTGACCTGGTCGGCCACCAGGACGAACCCGGCGATGGCGGCGAGCAGCTTCCAGCGCGTCGCGCTCTTCATCGCGCCTCCGAGACGGCGCGCACGCAGCGGGCGCACAGATTTGGGTGTTGAGGATCGGCGCCGACCTCGGCCAGCGCCCGCCAGCAGCGCTCGCACGACTTGTGCGGGCTGCGCTGCGCGGTGACCTCGATGCCCGGCTGCTCGGACTTCACGAGCGTCAGCGTCACCTTGCCGACGATGAACAGATCGGCCAGCCGCGCCTCTCCGAACTGGCGCAGGATGGCGTGCTCGTCCTCATCGGGGCTGCGCAAGGTCAGCGCCACCTCGGCCTCGTTCGACTTGCCGAAGACCTTGGCGGCGCGCTGCTTCTCCAGCTCGAGATTCACCTGCGCGCGCGCGGCCCGCAGCACCTCGAACTGATCCAACAGGTCCTGGTCGAGCTTCTGCTCGTCGCGCGGCAGGCCGGCCAGGAAGACCGACTCCGGGCGCGGCTTGGGCAGGTGCTGCCACGCTTCTTCAGTGGTGAAGCTGGCGATGGGGGCGAGCAGCCGGCACAGGTCCTGGCCGATCTTGTGGATCACCGTCTGCGCCGCCCGCCGCTCGCGCCAGGCCTTGCCCGAGCAATAGGTGCGGTCCTTGAGGACGTCGAAATAGAAGGCAGACAGGTCCGTCGCGCACAGGTCCACGGTGGCGTGATAGACGCGGTGGAACTCATACCGGTCATAGGCGGCGACCACCTCGCGGCGATATTGCTCGAAGCGCGAGAGCGCGAAGCGATCGATGGGCTCGAGCTCGTCGTCGTGGACCGAGTCGGTGGCCGGGTTGAAATCGAAGCACTGGCTCAAGCAATAGCGCAGGGTATTGCGGATCTTCCGATACCCTTCCGAGAGCTGGTCGAGGATGTTGTTCGAGAGCCGCACGTCGTCGCGATAGTCGCTGGAGGCGACCCAGAGGCGAAAGACCTCGGCGCCGTACTTCTTCAGCGCCGCCTGTGGGTCCACATAGTTGCCGAGCGACTTGCTCATCTTGCGGCCGTCTTCGGCGACGACGAACCCATGGGTCAGGCAGCTCTTATAAGGAGCCTGCCCGCGGGTGCCGATGCCGATCATCAATGAGCTCATGAACCAGCCGCGGTGCTGATCGGAGCCCTCCAGGTAGAGATCGGCCGGCGCCGACAAGCCGGGCCAGCGGCCGCTGGCGAGCACCGCCGCGAACGAGCTGCCCGAGTCGAACCAGACGTCGAGGATATCGGTCTCTTTGTCGAACTCAACCCCGCCGCACTTTGTGCACTTGGAATCGGCGGGCAGCAATTCGGAGAGCGGCCGGTCGAACCAGGCGTCGGCGCCTTCCTTTTCAAACCAGCTGGCGACGAACTCCATCGCGTCGGCGGAGACGAGGGGCTCCCTGCAGGCGTGGCAATATCCGACGGGAATGGGAACGCCCCACTGCCGCTGCCGTGAGATGCACCAATCGGGGCGGCCTTCGACCATGCCGCGGATGCGATCCTTGCCCCAGGCCGGAATGAAGCCGCCCGCGTCGGCGATGCCATCGACCGCGCCCAGGGCGGCTTTGCGGATGCTGGTGCGCCCGAGGCCCGGCAGCTCCAGCTCTTGATCGAGCGCGATCCACCATTGGTCGGTGGCGCGAAAGATCACCGGCTGCTTGCAGCGCCAGCAATGGGGATAGCTGTGCTCGATCTGCCCGGCCTTGCCGCCCGCGTTGAGCAAGGCGCCGGCGGCCGCCAGCAGCTCCACGATCTCCGGATTGGCGTCCCAGATCTTCTTGCCGAGCAACGAAAGCCCGGCCTCGGCGGTGAACTTGCCGTAGGAGTCGACGGGCGCGAAGATCGGCAGGCCGTACTTGAGGCCCATTTGATAGTCGTCTTCTCCGTGGCCCGGGGCCGTGTGCACGAGGCCCGTGCCGGCCTCGGTGGTCGGGTGCTCGCCGAGCACCACCGGGGAGATTCGATCCATCAATGGATGGCGATACTTCAAGCCCGCCAGCTGGCTGCCTTTCAAGTGGGCCAGCACCTTGGTGTGATCGCGCAGCACCCGCTTGCCATCCTCGGGCAGGCCGACCGCCAGCTGCTCGGGCGCGCACTCGGATAGGAAGTGGTTCAATAAATCGCGCGCCACCACCACGCCCTGCCCGCCCAGCTCGTAGACGACATAGTCAATCTCGGGATTGACGGTGATGGCAAGGTTGGCCGGGATGGTCCAAGGCGTCGTCGTCCAGATGGCCAGCGCCAGCTTGTTGCCCGCGAGCTGCGGCACGTCTGCCAGCAGGCTGCTCATCTCGGCGACGTCGAACTTCACATAGATCGACGGGCTCTTGTGCGGCGCATACTCAACCTCGGCCTCGGCCAGCGCCGTCGCGTCGCGCGGGCACCAATGGACCGGCCGCTTGCGGCGATACAGGGCGCCCTTGCGAGTGAGCGAGGCGAGCTCGCGCACGGTCTGCGCCTCATAGCCGTAGCTCATCGTCAAATAAGGTTGGTCCCAGCGCATGAAGATGCCCAGGCGCGCGAACTCGCGGCGCTGGGCGTCGACCTGGGTCTCGGCGTAGGCGCGGCAGGCCTTGCGAAACTGCGAGCCGGTCAGCTCGCGCTTCTTGGCGCCGAGCTGCTTGTCCACCTGCAGCTCGATGGGCAGGCCGTGGCAGTCCCAGCCCGGCACGATGTCGCACGCCTTGCCGCTCATGTTGGCGATCTTGCCGACGATGTCCTTCAGGATCTTGTTGAGGAAGTGGCCCTGGTGGATCGATCCGTTGGCGTACGGCGGCCCGTCGTGGAAGACGAACTTGCCGGTGGCGCGGCTCTGCTCGATGAGCTGCTCGTAGAGCTTGGATTTCTCCCAGGCGGCGACCTGCGCGGGCTCGCGCTCGGCCAGGGACGCGCGCATGGGGAAGTCGGTGCGGGGAAGGTGTACGGTGTCGCGGTAGTCGCGGGCGTCCATCGGGTCGATTTCCTCGTCCTGCGGGACCGGTCGGCTTAGCACCGCAGAGGGGCAGCCGCAACCCGTCGCAGAGAGGCAGACCCACCGTGCAGGAGCTGTTCTGGAAGGACCCGGTGCTCTTCATCTGCCTGATCGGCGGCGTGCTCTTGCTCTTGCCCTGGCACAAGCTGCGGCGCTGAGAGCGGCGTGATATGTCGCGCCCATGTCCGCCTCCGCCCTCGAAGTCGCTGCCGTGCGCGGCAAGAAAGATCTCGAAGAGTTCCTCCACCTGCCCTGGACGCTCGGGATGAAAGGCGACCCGAACTGGGTGCCGCCGCTGCTCGACGATTACCGCCGCGCCCTCGACCCCAAGAGGAGCCCCTTCCTGGCGCACGGGGAGCTCGAGTGCTTCCTGGCGCGCGAGAACGGCAAGGCTGTGGGCCGGATCAGCGCGCAGATCGACTTCGACTTCGACAAGCACTGGAAGGACGACCCCGACTCGCAGGGCGTCGCCTTCTTTGGCTTCTTCGAATGCGCCGACCGGCCCGAGGTGGCGCGCGCCCTCTTCGCCGCCGCCGAGAGCTGGGCAAAGGCAAAGGGCAGGAGCAAGCTGCGCGGGCCGATGACGCCCGACTCGAAGGGCGAGATCGGCGTCTTGATCGACGGCTTTGATACCCCGCCGCGCATCGGCATGACTCACAACAAGCCTTATGTCGGACCTTTGGTTGAGTCCGCGGGCTATCGCAAGTGCAAGGACCTCTTTGCCTGGTGGTACACCTCGGGCGCGATCGACGAGCGCACCCGAAGGATCGCCGACCGCACGCGCGCGCTGCCCAACGTGAAGATCCGCCCCGTGGTGCTGGGCGAGTTCCGCCGCGAGGTCGATATCATCCGCGAGGTCTATAACTCGGCCTGGTCGAAGAACTGGGGCTTCGTGCCCTTCAGCGACAAAGAGCTCGATATCATCGCCAAAGAGTACAAGATGTTCGTCGACCCGGAGATCGCGCTGGTCGCCGAGGTGGACGGCAAGGCCGCCGCCATCTGCTTCGCGATTCCCGACGTCAACGAGCTGATCAAGGACTTCGACGGCGAGCTCGGGCCGCTGAATATCGCCAGGCTTCTCTATCGCATCAAGTTCAAGCGGCCCAAGCACGCGCGGTTGATTCTCTTGGGTATCAAGGACGAGTATCGCGCCAGCCACAGGTACGGGACTCTCGCCGCCGCGCTCTACGTCGAAGTGGCCGAGCGCGGCGCAAAGCGGGGATATGTCGGCGGCGAGCTGAGCTGGACTCTAGAAGACAACGTGATGATCAACCGCGGCATCGAGCGGATGGGCGCCAAGAAGTACAAGACCTATCGCTTGTACGAGAAGGCCCTTTAGTTCAACTCAAGCGCCGCAGCGAAAGGCCACGCCCATCACCGTCGCCGAGATGGTGGTGTGGCCGCCGCTCCCCAGCTGCGGCCCATTGGTCTGCAAGTGGGTCGCCCCCATGGCCGCCGCCTTGTTGCGCGCGTCGTTGAGCGCGTGCTCCATCAACGCGTCGTTGCGCACGAAGCCGCCCCCTCCGCCGCCCCCTTCGCCGATGACGGGGCCCAGGTTCTTGCACGACTCCTGCGGGGCCTGGACTACGACCCGCACCTCGGAGCCGGTGGGCGAAAGCTGGGCATAGGTGCAGGCCGAGGCGAGCACGAGGGTCGCTGCGAGCATTTTTTTCATGATTTGATTCCTCCTACGTTGGCAGCGTTGAAACTTTCCGGCGGGCCAGCCGGCCACACCGGGTGCGGCTCAGCGAGCGGCGGAAACGGTCACTTCCCCAGTCTGGTCCACGCGCAGCGCCGATTGTTGCTGAAATTGTCGAAGGAAGAGCTGCCTTGCGCCTCCAGCCTCAGAGTCGCGTCCGCCGCAGGGCAGAGGCACGATCAGCCGCGCGCGTGCGGAGAGCCTCTCCAGGGGACGGGGCGATAGGACGTCTCCAGAAGCTCAAACCTTGGGGCGCTCCGGCGCTGGAGCGCCTCCGCTTTTGCGGGGAGTACCCCGCAACGCCCCCCGGCTGCGTGGAGTGTTCGAGGCGATTCCTCCAGATGCAGCCCGTTGGGTGGCGGCTCCTGACTTCGCCCGGGCCACAGACCGGCCACCCGGGCGGCGCGACACTCCCCGCAGCAGCACCTCGGCGGCGGCCTTGGCCACCTCGCGCGGGTCGGGGGCCGCGAACGGCGGCGTTGCCTTCCCCTCGCGCGTCGCCTCTTGCAGCCGCCGCGCGAAGAGCACGCCCACCGCGAGACCTGCCAGGCAGGGGAAGAGCGCCGACGGGTCGAGGTCTCCGCGCACCCTGCCCGAGCCGATTCCCTCGAGAAACGCCGCCATGACGAGGCCGATGTGGCCGGCGGTGAAGCGGCGGATGACGCTGCCGAGCCTCGCCGAGCTGAGCATGGCCTCGCGCAGGACGAGGCGAAGGACCGTGAACTCATCGTCACTCAAGGCGCCAAAGCGCGCATAGGTGCGGGCGATGCGTTCCTCGAAGGGTAGCTCGAGCGAGAGCGCCACTTCCAGATCGACGAGCAGCCCCGCGTAGACATCCTCGACCACGGCCAGGAACAGGTCGTCTTTGGTCTTATAGTAGTAATAGACCATCCCAAGGTTGGTCCGGGCGTCGGCCGCGATGCGGCGCAGCGAGGCGCCGTCCACGCCCTCGGCCAGGAAGCGCTCGCGCGCGGCGCGCACGATCCGCGGCTCGATGCCTGAGCGTTTGCGCGCCATCAGCCGAGCTTCTTCTGAAAGCGGAGCGAGGCCAGGACCACCAGCACCGCGAAGAGACCGGCCATCCAATAGAGCTCGACGGCGAGGTCTTCGAGGGTTGCGCCCTTGAGGATGATGCCGCGGACGATGCGGAGGAAATGGGTATTGGGCAGCGCTTCCGAGATGACGCGGGCAGGCTCTGGCATCGCGTCCCAGGGGAACATGAAGCCCGAGAGGAGGATATTGGGCAGGAGGAAGAAGAAGCTCATCTGCATCGCTTGCTGCTGCGTCCTGGCCAGGGTCGAGAAGAAGAGACCCAGCGCCAGATTGGCGGCGATGAAGAGCGCGGCCAGCAGGTAGAGTAAACCTAAAGACCCGACGATGGGCACGTCGAACACCAGCCGGCCGATGAGCAGCACCAGAGTCATCTGCACATACCCAATCACGACATAAGGCAGGATCTTGCCGAGCACCAGCTCCCAGCTGCGCAAGGGCGAGACGATGAGCTGCTCGAGCGTGCCTCGCTCGCGCTCGCGGGCGATGGCCATCGAGGTCAACATCACCATCGTCATGGTCAGAAGGACGCCGACGAGGCCCGGAACGATGTAGATGGCCGTCTTCTGCTCCGGGTTGTACCAGGTGGTGGGCTCGAGCTCGACGGGTGGCCCGCGGCCGGCCAGGTCCGCTGATCGCGCGGCGACAAGGCCCGCGGCTGAGTTGATGGCGCTGCCCACCGTCTGCGGATCGCTGCCGTCCACCACCAACTGCAGTCGAACCGTCGCCCCTCGCTCGCTCTCGCGTTCGGCCTTGGCGGGAACGACCAGCGCCACGCGCGCGAGGCCCGTGCGCAGCGCCCGCTCGATCTCCGGATATCCCGAGACGCTGCCGACGAAATCGTAATATCCGGTCGCGTGCAACCGCTGCACGAGGTCGCGCGAGAATGCCGAGCGGTCCTGGTCGTAGACGACCGTCGGGATGTGCCGCACGTCTGTATCGATGGCATATCCAAACAAGAGCAGCTGTAAGACTGGCAGCGCGGCCATCATCGCCAGCGTCAGCCGGTCTCGGCGCAGCTGCAAGAGCTCCTTGAGCGCCACGGCGCCAAGCCGGCCGAGCGCCTTCATGACCGGTCCTCGCCGCGCACCATCGAGACGAACGCGTCTTCGACCGTGGTGCGGCCCGGGCGCGACGAGACGATCTGCACCTGTGCGCGACCCAGCACCTCCGCCGACAGCGTCTGCGGATCGACGCCACCGCGCGTGGCCAATCGAAGGACGTGACCGTAGTGCGCGACCTCGTCCACGGCGGGGTCCGCATGCAGTGCCTTGGTCGCTGCCGGCGCGTCGTCCACCTCCAGCTCGGCCACGCGCAGCGCGCGCCGGGCGATGATCTCGGCGGGTGTTCCCACGTCGAGCAGGCGGCCGCGCGAGATGAAGGCCAGGCGGTGGCAGCGCTCGGCCTCATCCATATAGTGAGTCGTGACCAAGACAGTCACTCCGTTGGAGGCGATGGAATGGATCTGGTTCCAGAACTCACGGCGGCTCACCGGGTCCACGCCGGCGGTGGGCTCGTCGAGAAAGAGCAACGGCGGCGCGTGCACGGTGGCGCAGGCGAGCGCCACGCGCTGCTTCCAGCCGCCGGATAGAGTGCCGCTGATCTGATTCCGCCGGTCGCTCAGCCCCGCGCGCGCCAGGGCTGCGTCGAGCACCGGCCGCCGCGCGACGCCATAGAGTCCGGCATAGAAGCGAAGGTTCTCGAAGACGGTCAGATCTTCATAGAGTGAGAAGCGCTGGGTCATGTACCCGATGCGCTGCTTGATTTGCTCCGGTTGAGTTGCGACATCAAACCCTACTACCCTGCCCGAGCCACCCGTTGGGTCGAGGATTCCGCACAGCATCCTGATCGTCGTGCTCTTGCCGGCGCCGTTGGGGCCGAGGACGCCGAAGATCTCGCCCTTCTCCACCCGCAGCGAGACGTCGCGCACCGCGACCAGGTCGCCGAAGCGCCGCTCGAGCGCGTGGGTCTCGATGATGGGCTCGCCCACGACTCAGGTGCCTTCGCGGAAGGGCGGCGAGTCGAGCTGCGCGCTGGCCGGGACGCCGGCGTGCAGCTGGCCGCGCGGGTCGTCGAGCCGCAGCCGCACGCGCACGACGAGGTTTGGCCGCTCCTTGGGCGAGAACAGGTAGCGCGGGGTGAACTCGGTGCGGCGGCCCACGTCCTCGACCTGGGCGGAGAAGGGCTTTACCTCGCCGTCCACGCGGACGCTGGCGGCGAGCCCCACGCGCACGCCGCGCAGGTGGTCCTGGGGCACGAAGAGGTCGAGGTACGGATGCTCGACGTCGCCGAGCGTGACCACCGGCATGCCGGCGGTGACCACCTGGCCCGGCTCGCAGTGCACCGCCAAGATTGCGCCGTCGATGGGGGCCTTCAGCTCCAGGCGGGCGAGGCGCGCGTCGGCCAACGCCAGCGCCGCGTTGGCCGCATCGAGCCTCGCGCGCGCGGCGGCGACCTCCTCGCGGCGCGAGCCTTTTCGCAAGAGGCGCAGGCGGTCCTCGGTGGCCTGCCGGTCGGCGACGGCGCGGCGCTGCTGCGACTGGGCGTCCTCGAGCTGCGCGCGCGGCACCGAGCCGCCCGCGACCAGCTTGCCGGCGCGCGCGACCGCGTCGTTGGCCGCGCCTTCGATGGCGAGCGCCGAGCGGGTCTGGGCCGAGGCGGCGTCGATGTCCTCGCGGCGCGAACCGGCCAGCAAGAGCGCGAGCTGCGCCTCGGCGCTGCGCACGTCGGCCACCCGCGCCTGACGTTGCGGCCGCTCGAGTCCGTCGTCGAGCACGGCCAGCGTCTCGCCCTTCTTCACCAGCTGCCCGCGCCGCGCCGGCACCCCGCTCAGTCGGCCCGCCAGCTCGAGGCCGAGCGGCCGCTCGTCAAGCTCGACCACGCCCTGCAGCAGAGTCGCCGGCACCTCGGCGTCGTGGCACGCGAGGGCCGCGACCAGAGCCAGCGCGGGCCGGAGATTCTTTCCCATGCGTCTGGTTATATACGGACACTCCTGGTCCGTCGAACGACGCGGCCCGGCTCACTTCGCCAGGTCTTTGGCGTCGAGCTCGTATTTCTTCAGGAGCCGCTCGATCGACTTCCGGTGCAGCCCGCTCTCGCGCGCGGCGCGGCTGATGTTGCCCTCGCAGCGCTTGAGCAGGCTGCTCAGGTATTCGCGCTCGAAGGCCTCCATGATCTGCTCTTTGGCCTCGTGGAAGCCGAGGTGCTCATTGAAGCCGAGGGGCTTGGGCGCCGCGCCCCCGGTCAAGCGCGGCGGCAGGTGCGCCACGTCGATGTCGGGGCCTTCGGAGAAGGTCAGGACGTGGCTCATCACGTTCATGAACTCGCGCACGTTGCCGGGCCAAGCGTAGCCCGAGAGGAGCGCCAACGCCGCCGGCGTCACCCGTTTGACGCCGTGCCGCTCGACGACGCCAGGCGCGCCGAGCGCGTGCTGGATGAGGTGGGGCACGTCCTCGCGCCGCTGGCGGAGCGGTGGCAGCTGGATGTTGATGACCGCGAGGCGGAAGTAGAGGTCCTCGCGAAAGTGCCCCTCGACGACCTCCTTGGAGAGATCGCGGTTGGTCGCGGCCACCACCCGCACGTCGAGGTCGATGACCTGCGAGCCGCCGACGCGGCGCACTTCGCGATTTTCCAGCACCCGCAAGAGGCGCGGCTGCAGGTCCATGCGCAATTCGCCGATCTCGTCGAGGAAGATGGTCCCGCCCTGCGCCCGCTCGAAGGCCCCTTCGCGCGCGCGGTCGGCGCCGGTGAACGCGCCCCGCTCGTGGCCGAAGAGCTCGCTCTCGATCAGGTTCTCGGGAATGGCGCCGCAGTCGAGCACCACGAACGGCCCCTTGCGCCGGTGGCTGTGCTCGTGGAGCGCGCGCGCCACCAGCTCTTTTCCCGTGCCGGTCTCGCCGGTGATGATGACGCTCACGTCCATCGGCGCGACTTTTTTCAACAAGCCAAAGATCTGACGCATCTTCAAGGAGCGGCCCACCATGCCCGCGAAGAAGCCCTCCGCGTCCGGTGATACTTCTATTTCCTCGTCGAGCGGCGCGAACACCAGCACGTCGTCGCCCACCACGATCTGGCTGCCCGCCGCGAGGTAGCCGCGCTCGATGCGCTTGCCGTCGAGGAAGGTCCCGTTGGTCGAGTTCAAGTCGACCAGCAGGTAGCCGTTTTCGGTAAAGGTGATCTCGAAGTGGTGCCGGCTGACCTTCTTGTCCTCGAGCGAGAGGTCGTTGTTGACCCCGTCGGGCCCCGCGAAGCCGCGCGCATGGCCGACGCGGATGCGCTCCTTCTCGGTGACCACGACCTTGCCGGCGTCGGCGCCGCTCTGCACCAAGAGCCGGCACTTGCGCAGCTTGAGGAGCGTCCGCTTCTCGACCACCAAGGTGTGGCCGGTGTGCTCGCCGGAGTCCTCGGTGTCGCGGAACAGCTCGGGCGGCTGGGCCATGACGCAGAAGCTTACCCGACCTGGGGGGCAGCCGTGCGAGCGGCGGCACGTCACTTGCTCTTGATCACTGTCGGACAGCCAGCGCGTCCGCGGGTGAACTCATGGGTCTGCGAAAGATGTGGCGCCACGTCCGCGCGAAGGAAAGGCCGCACAACGTCCTGGCGCTGAGCGACGTCCACCTCGGCATCGACCTCAAGGCGCTCAAGCCCGGCGCGCGGAGCCCCGGACCGAATCTCCTCGACCGGCAGCTCGTCGCCTTCCTCGACCACCACGCAAGCGTCCGCGAGGACGGCAAGCCGTGGAAGCTGATCCTGAACGGCGACATCATCGACTTCGTCGCCATCACCGTCACTCCCGAGGCGGGCGACGCGGGCTTCGAGGTGCGCGACGAGGAGCGCCTCTTCGGCCTCGACCCGAACGAAGAGAAGTGCGTCTGGAAGCTCCGCAAGGTCTTCGAGCGCCACTCCGACGTCTTTGACGCGCTCGCCCGTTTTGCTCTGGCTGGCAACTACATCGCCTTGATCCGCGGCAACCACGACGCCGAGTTCTCCTGGCCGGGCGTGAAGGCCGAGTTCCGCCGCCTGCTGGCCGAGCACGCCGGCGGCGCCGCGTTGCGCCGCGCGGTGGACCGCCAGGTCGAGTTCCACGACTGGTTCTACCTGGAGCCCGGCTTCCTCTACGCCGAGCACGGCAACGCCCACGATCGCTACTGCATGCAGGAGGACTTCCTCGCCCCCTACAAGAACGCGGCGGCGCAGGGCAGCAGCTTCGAATTGCCCATGTCCAGCAAGGTGATGCGCTTCTTCGCCAACAAGTACGTGTCGCAGTTCGACCTCGACGACGCGGACACCTGGGGCTTCAAGGAGTTCGTCCAGTGGACGGCCAAGATGGGAAATCCTTTACAGATCGCGGCCGACTATTTCGTCATGGTGTGGCGACTTCTTTACCCAATCGCGCAGAAGTCGCTCAGCCTGGGTCGCGCCGCGGCCCGCGCCGCCGGCATCGCCATGGGCAAGAGCGACGACGAGGCGCTCCGCTACGTCAGCCGCCAGCTCTCGCATTTCGCACACGGTGATCGCCGCAAGGCGCAGCGGCTCCTCGAAGTGGCCTCGCGCCCGGCCGAGCAGAGCCTCTTCGACTCGATGCAGCTCTTCTATCTGGATCGCATGCTCCTCGCGCTGGTGTGCCTCCTGACGGCGGTCGGCGCGGTCGTCACGGCCCATGGCTGGCTCGGCAAGCTGCTCGGCGTCACGGTGGTCGGCATCCTCTTTGGAGCGCTCAACGCGGTGCTCGGCCGGCGCCGGCAGACCGACGCGCACCCGATGCTGCAGCAGGCGGCGCGCCGCGTGGCGCAGATCTTCGACGTCAAGTTCATCGTCATGGGCCACAGCCACCGGATGGTGAACGAGTCGGTGGGCAACCAGACGCGCTACTTCAACCTGGGCAGCTGGACCATGCCGGCGCCGCACAAGACCTTCGAGGGCTTCCCGCACCTGCGCATCGCGGGCGGCAAGGCCGAGCTGCGCCGCTGGTCGTCGGACGCTGCGCGCCCAGCGGTGCAGCAGCCCGCGCGCCAGCCGGCGACCGAGCCGAGGCTCGAGGTCGCGACCGCATAGCGGCTCTGCTATCCATCTTTGGCCATGCCCGACGAGCTCTTGCCCGAGACCGACCGCGGCCACCTCGACTGGCCCGGCGAGACCTACGGCCAGAGCGCGCTCGGCGTCCCGCTGCGCCTCTTCTTGCCCGACTCAGGCCAGGCCAGGCTGCTCGTCTTCGCGGCCATCCACGGCAACGAGCCGGACAGCACGGTGGTGCTCTCAGCCGCGCTGCGGGCGGCCCGGCGCGATCGGCTGCGCGCGGCGGTGGTCCTCTGCGCCAACCCCGACGGCGCCCTGCTCGGCCTGCGGGCCAACGCGCGCGGCGTCGATCTGAACCGCAACTTTCCCACCCGCGATTGGGGCAAGCTCCCACCCGGCGAGCTCAGCCCCGGCGCGTCGGCGGGGTCCGAGCCGGAGACGCGCGCCTTGATCGCGCTGGTCGAACGCCTGCGGCCCGAGGCCGTGATCTCGATCCATTCGGACCTCGCCTGCGTCGATGACCCTGGTCCGAGCGCGCTCGGCAAGTGGCTCTCGGAGCGCTCCGGCCTGCCGCTGGTGCCAGACGTCGGCTACGCGACGCCGGGCTCGTTCGGCACCTGGTGCAAGGAGCGCGCGCTGCCCGTCGTCACCTACGAGCTCGAGCAGGACGGCTGCCAGAGGTTGCGCCTCCGCCACGCGCCGATCTTCGCTCGAGTGCTGCGGGGAGAATCGGGCTGATCACCGATCGATGCGCAGCGGCCCGAGGATGGCGGGCCAGACCGTCATCAAGGCCTTGCGGCGCTCGCTGTCTTCCGCGGTGCCAATCAATCGCAAACCAAATGGCGTCAACGCGACCTTGAGCGCGAGGCCGGCCTGGTCGAGCGCCGCCTGCGCCGCCTTCAACTCCGCAAAGAGGCCCGCGTCTTCGAAGGCGATGCGCGGGGCCTCGGCGACGCTGGCGTGCAAGAGGTGCGCGCGCCAATGGTCATAGCAAGCTTGAGTTGGAATTCTTGCCGTGCCCTCTTGTGCCGCGCAGCCGGCCGGCGGGGGCTCGCTCGGCGGCGCGGGCAGCGGCGTGTCCACCGCCACTTCGATGACGCGGACCAGCCGCTCGGTGAAGAGAAAGACGTGCGCCACGCCGCTGCCCTTGGGGTCGAGCAGCAGCTCCTGCGTGGGCAAGAGCTCGGCGGACAGGACTCCCGGCGCATCGACCAGCACCGCGAGGAAGCCCTGATCCATCTTCTCGAAGTGGGGCTTCTTGCCAAAGAGCAGCAGCCTCGCGTCGGGCGGCGCGGCCAGCGCGGGCGCGGCCAGCAAGAGGGCCAGCGCGCAGCCGCGCAGGGTCACTCGATCGACTCGACGACGCTCTCGAAGAGCCGGATGCCATCGACGCCGCCGAGCACTCTCTCTGCCAGCCGCTCCGGGTGCGGCATCATGCCAAGGACGTTGCCGCGCGCGTTGGTGATGCCGGCGATGCTGCCGATCGACCCGTTCGGGTTCGCGGCGTCGCCAATGTTGCCGGCGCTGTCCGCGTAGCGGAAGGCGATCTGCCCCTCGCCCTCCAGCTTCTTTTTGCCCTCGTCGTCGATGAAGTAGTTGCCGTCGCCGTGGCCGATGGGGATGCGCACCACTTCGCCGCGCGCGTACTTGCGCGTCCAGGGCGTGAGCGCGTTCTCGACCTTGAGGTGCACGTCGCGGCAGACGTAGCGCAGGCTGTCGTTGCGCCGCATCGCGCCGGGGAGCAGCCCCGCCTCGAGCAGGATTTGAAAACCGTTGCAGATGCCGACGACGTGTCCGCCCTTGTTTGCAAATTTGCGAACTTCTTCCATCACCGGCGAAAAGCGGGCGATGGCGCCGGTGCGCAGGTAGTCGCCGTAGGAGAAGCCGCCGGGCAGGACCACCACGTCGGCCCCTCGGAGATCGCGATCCTTGTGCCAGATGAAGCGCGCGGCGCGGCCAAGGACGTGCTTGGCGACGTGGTAGACGTCGTGGTCGCAGTTGGAGCCGGGGAAGACGACGATTCCAAACATCATCGGCTACTTCCCCCACTCGATTCGATACTCTTCGATAACGGTGTTGGCGAGGAGCTTCTCGCACATCGCCTTGACGCGCTCCTCGGCGGCAGGCTGCTCGTCGTCGGGCAGGTCGAGCTCGATCACCTTGCCCAGGCGCACGCCCTGGACTTCGGGATAGCCGAGGGAAGCGAGGGCGCGGCCCACGGCCTGCCCCTGCGGGTCGAGCACCGAACGCTTCAACGTCACCATCACTCGGGCTTTCATGCGCGCGCACCCTAGCAGGCCGGCGAGCTTCTCGCATGCGCTTGAAGCTCGCCGGCTGCTAGCCGTTGGAGGGAACCTGCGGTTCCCCTCGCCGAACAAGTTCGGCGAGCCTCCCCTCCCTGCGGCCAGACTCCTGGCCGGGGCCGGCGAGCTTCTCGCATCTACCTTGAAGCTCGCTGTTTCCTTTGCGGGACGGCGCGCGGTTGGCGGGTGCTACGATGGCTCCATGTTCGAGCTGCTCGCCGCCGCCTTGTCGCTCGTGGGCCGGGCGCTCTTGCAGGGCGTGGACGCGGCGCTGCTCGCGCTCGGCGAGGACGAGGTGCGCGCGGCGGCCCAGGCACCGGGGGCTGCGCGCGGAGCCCGCTGGCTGCTGACGCTCAAGCAGGACCCGGAGCCGACCGCCGCGGCGTTGCGCGCGATGTCGAGCGCGCTGCTCGCGTTCTCCGCCGTGGCCTGCGCGCTGGCGGCCGGCGAGACAGCGGCGCGGCTCGGGCTGCCCTGGCTGCCTCGCGGCTCGATCGAGATCGCCGCCGGGCTGTTCGCGGGGGGCCTCGCGCTGATCCTCGATCTGGCGCCGCGCTCGCTGGCCGTCGCCAATCCGCTCGCCTGGGGCCTCGCGCTCGCCTCGCTCGCCCGGGTCGTCGTCTTCGTCCTCGGGCCGCCCTCGCGCGTACTCTTGCGCCTCTTCGACAAGGTCCTCTTGCGGCAGGGCGCGCAGGCCCGCTACACGCCGCCGCCGCCGCCGCTGGAGGAGATCGAGAAGATCCTCAGCGAGGAGGCCCGCTCGGGCGGCAAGGCGCCGTCAGCCGAGATGGTGCACGGCCTCTTCTCCTTCGCCGAGCTGACCGCCAAGGAGGTGATGGTGCCGAGGACGCAGGTGGTCGGCGTGCCGCTGACGGCGAGCGCCTCGGACGTCATCGCGCTCCTCGCCGAGGAGGGCCACACGCGGCTGCCGATCTTCGATGGCAGCCTCGACCACATCAAGGGCGTGCTGCACGCCAAGGACGTGATCGCGCTGCTCGCCAACCCCGAGCTGATCGTGCTGCACGACCTCTTGCGGCCGGCGCTCTTCATCCCCTGGAACAAGCCGGTGGGGGCGCTGCTCAAGGAGATGCAGGCCAAGCACAGCCACATCGCCATGATCGTCGATGAGTTCGGCGGGCTCGAGGGCATCGTCACGCTCGAGGACATGCTCTCGGTCATCGTCGGCGAGCTGCGCGAAGGGCACCCAGGTGAGCAGCGGCCCACCATCCAGATCAGCGCCGACGGCAGCGCGCTGGTGCCGGGCGAGACGCGGCTGCCCGAGCTGTCGCGAACGTTTGCGGTCGAGCTGCCCGAGAATGGCGACTACGAGACCGTCGCCGGAATGCTCAACGCCGCGGCCGGCGCGATCCCGCAAGTGAACGACTGCTTCTTCGTCGGCGGCCTCGAGCTCACCGTCGTCCAGCGCGACGAGCGGCGCGTCCGCATGGTCCGCGCGCGCCGGCCCAAGGAGCTCGAGTCAGCGAGCGCGAAGGAGCCTGGGCGTCCGGGTTCTCTTTGAAGCAAGCGCGCAGACGCCCTGATCAGGCAGGCGTCACGATCGGAGCCGGCTCTTTTTTCGGCTTGGCGGCCGCGCGAACATAGGTGGCGCGCGCTCCTTTTTCGCGGAAGTCGAGCGCGCGATAGAGCGCCACTGCCGCGGTGTTGGCCGCGTCCACCCACGCCACGGCGGCGCGGGCCGAGGTGCGGCGCAGCGCCGAGGCAATGAGCGCGCGCGCGAGCCCCTTGCGGCGCGCGGCCGGCAGCGTGCCCATCTCCTCGATGGCGAGCGCCTCGCCCACCTCGCGGCTGGCGAGATAGGCGGCCGGCGCGCCCTCGTGCTCGGCGACCAGGACCACCGACGAGGAGGCGTCGAAGCGGGCCAGGTCGCTCGCGCTCCAGCGGATGTTGCCCGGCGCCTCGGCGTAGGCGCCGGCCGAGAGCGACAAGAGGAGCTCGCGGTCTCCCTCGGTGCGCAGGTCGAGCGAACGGATGGTGGCCGGCGGCAGCGGGGGCGGCGTGGCGGAGCGCTCGAGCAGAAGCGCGCGCGAGTCGGGCTCGAAGCGGTGCGCGGTGAGAAAGCCCCCGCCGGCGGCCAGGCTCCGCGTCGAGGCGCGCAGGGAGAGCTTCTCGCGCAGGGCCACCTCGAGCACCGGCTTGAGGAGCGCTTTGCCGACGCCGCGCCGCCGCTCGCGCGGGTCCACCGCGGCGTACAGCTCGAGCTGGCCGGGCTCGCGCATGAGCGCGAAGGAGACGCCGCACGCCTGCCCCTTCTCCTCGGCAAGCAAGAACAGGTCGCGGCGCGCGCGCTCACTCTTCCAGAGCGCGGGCAGGGAAGTCGCGAACGGCTCGATGAGCGGATCGCGCGCGCGCGCCCGCTCGGCGAAGGAAGCCGCTGCTGGTAGATCGGCCTGGAGGAGTGGGCGCACGGGCATCGCGGCGCACTCTACCTCCAGATGCGCGCGGCCGATTGCCCCACTTTTGGCTAGGTGCTGGGCAGCCCCATCGCCACCAGCTCGGCCAGGTCCTTGGCCTGCATGGTCTCGCTGCGCCCGGTCTCGCCGATGCCGTCCTTGATCATCGTCAGGCAGAACGGGCAGCTGGTGACCACCGTGCCCTTGCCCGAAAGCGTGACCGCCGCCTCGTCAACGCGGTTCTGGTTGATGCGCTGGCCCATGGTCTCTTCCAGCCACATCCGCCCGCCGCCCGCGCCGCAGCAGAAAGTCTCGGTGCGGCTCCGGTCCATCTCCTTGATGTTGAGACCGAGCTTCACCAGCGCCTGCCTCGGCGCCTCGGTGATTCCATTGTGCCGGGCCAGATAGCAACTATCGTGATAGGTGACGTCCTCACCCAACGAAACCTGTCCCAACTGAAGCTTGCCCTCGGCAACCAGCCGGGTAATCACTTCACTGTGGTGCAGCACCTTGAAGTGGCCGCCGAACTGCGGATACTCATTGGCGAGGGTATTGAAGCAATGGGGGCATTGAGTGATGATCTTCTTCACTCCGTAGTTGTTGAGCGTCTCTACATTCTGCTGGGCTAGAGTCTGGAATAGATACTCATTGCCCAGGCGGCGCGCCGAGTCGCCGTTGCAGGTCTCTTCCTCGCCGAGGATGCAGAAGTCTACCTTGGCGGCCTGCAAGATCTTGATCAGCGCGCGCGAGACCTTCTTCTGCCGCTCGTCGAAGCTGCCGGCGCAGCCGACGAAGAAGAGCCACTCGAAGTTCTCGGCCGCCTCTTTGACGTTGGCCGCCACGCGGACGTTGAGGTCTGCGGCCCACTCGGCGCGCTTGTTCGAGCCCATGCCCCAGGGGTTTCCCTGGTTTTCCATTCCCTTGAAGACGCGCGCCGCCTCGTCGGGAAAGCGCGACTCCATCAGCACCAGGTTGCGCCGCATATCGACGATGCGCGGCAATTGCTCGATGAACACCGGGCAGGCCTGCTCGCACCAGCCGCAAGTGGTGCACGCCCAGATGGTCTCGTCGGGCAGGACGCCGCCCTCGCCGACGAGGTTGGGTAATTTCTCCAAATACTCACTGGGCAACTCAAGGCCGGTGGCCACGTCCTGGCCGTTCTCGTGGCCGTGGCCATCGTGCGCGCCGCCGCCGGCCACGGGCCGCACGCGGTTCAGCTTCTTGAGCAGCATGCTGAGCGGCAGCGGCATATCGGCCTGGACGGCCTCGGCGTGGTGACGAATGGCCCGGTTCACTTCCTTGTGCGTCAGCGGCTTGCCCGTCACATAGGTCGGGCAATAGGTCTGGCAGCGGCCGCACTCGGTGCAGGAATAGGTGTCGAGGACTTCCTTCCACGACAGATCCGTCAGCTTGGCGACGCCGAACTTCTCCGAATTTTCCAAATCCAATTTCGATAACTGGCCTTGCGGCGTCAGCCGCTGGAAGAAGACGGTGGGCAGGCCGGTGAGGATGTGGAAGTGCTTGCCGAGCGGCAGGAAGTTCAAGAACACCATGACGATGATGATGTGAAGGATGACGCCGAAGGACTCCAGCATGTGGAGGAACTCGGGGTCCTTGCCGGCGAGAAAGAGGCTGGAGACGGCGCCCGAGACGGGGAAGAACCAGGGCTTCTCGCCCGCGAGGGCCAGCGCGCTGGCGTCGATGAGCACGTCGGACCAGAGGACGCCGATGATCATGCAGAGGATGAACGTGCCCTCCCACGAGAGCGTCATCCGCTCTTTCTTTTCGACCACGCGGTAGTAGAGGAAGACCGCGCAGCCGAGCGTGCCGGCCAGATCAATCAGGTCCTTGATGAGCAAGAACCCCTGGCCGACGAAGTTGCCGGCGTTGAGCAGCGGGAAGCGGAAGTGCTCGCTGAAGGCGAGGCCGAACGAGGTCAGCGTCCCGACCTGCGCCACCAAGAAGGCGACGAAGATGAGCACGTGCGCCAGGCCCGCGGTGCGCTCGGGCTTGCTCGGCATGCGCTTCTGGCCGAGGCCGTACTCGACCAGCTTCTCGGTGCGCTCTCCGGGCCGGTCCCAGCGCACGTCCTTGCGCGCGTAGAGCAGCGGGCGGATGCGCTTGCCCATTGTGTAGAGGAAAGCGGCGAGCCCTGCGGCGATGATCAAGGTGGCGGCGACAGGCGACATGGGCGCGCATCCTAGTACGGCCGGGCCGCGCCGTGCGCGTCCTGGATGGGGAACAGTTCCGGGCAGAAGTACGCAGGGCTCTCTTGGTTGACGACTTGAATCAGAGCCAGCACACTTCCGTCAGGATGCTGAGGCTTCTGATGCGGATGTTTCTGACCATCGCCATGACGGCCTGCCTGATCCAAGGCTGCGCGTACGTGCGCAAGCGCAGCTCCTCCACGGTGACGCCCGACGACCGCATCTGCGGCACCCGCACCGGGCGGGTCGGGTACAGTCCGCAGTACGCGACCCGCCTCCAGGTGGACGGCGGCAGGGTGCTCGGCGTCAGCAATGATCCGGACGCCTTTCCCTCCTCTGGGAACGGCATCCCGGTGGTGCGCTGCTACAACAACCACTACACGCCCTAGCAGGCTGCTGAAAAACCCTCCCGTCGGCCGGGTTCTTCAGCAACCTGCTAGAGCTGGAACGCCCAGGCGGCCTGCAGCGCGAGGGCGTCGAGCGAGCTCTGGTACTGGCCGTTGCCGACGATGAAGGGCCGCGAGCCGAGCGGGTTGATGCGCGCGACGATGCTGCTGGTCACGGTGCGCGAGCTCTCGAAGAAATGTGCGTAGCCGACCGTCACGGCCAGGGCGCGGTAGCGGACGGTGGCGCCGAGCGTGCCCGCGCCGCGACTCAAGTTTGGGAAGTCGGCCTGCAGCGTCTCGTCGGGAATGGCCGAGGTCTCGTAGAGCGCGCCGGCGCGCAGGCGCAGAGAGAAGCTCGAGGGAAGCCAGCTCGAGGGCAGCTCGCGCTCGCCGCCCAGGCGGAAGGAGAAGGAGCCGCGGTAGTGGCGCGGGATGTGGATGGGGGCGACGGGGTTGTCGACTTCGTTGGCGCCGGTGCCGGTCTTGAGCACCACGTCGACCGGCGTCACCACCATCTCGCGCAGGCCGCCCCAGCCCTCCCAGGTGAGGTCGAATTCGGCCATCCACTCCGGGCGATCGTAGCGAAGGCCCAAGCGCGCGTCGGCCGGGAGCGTCAGGTCGACGCGCGCGGCGCGGCCCGAGACCACCACGCCGACCGCGTTGGCGAGCGGGGCGTTGATGTCGAGCGTGCCGGTCGCGTGCACCGGGACCGCGGGCCGGCCGGACAACCCGATGGAGAGCCCTTCCAGCGGCCGCGCGATCAGGCCGGCGCCAAAGACCAGCCGCGCGCTCTCCTTGGCATCGAAGGTCGCCACCGCGTCGGCCTCGGGCAGGTCGCCGCCGAGGTCGCCGAGCACGTAGAGCGACTGCGTCTGCTTCACGTGCACCGTCCTCAGCTGCGCCACGGCGCCGAAGTCGAGCCAGCGCGCGATTCGATAAGCGGCGCCGACGCCCGGGTACAAGATGAAGTTGTCGCTGGCGATGAGCGAATAGCGCTGGGGCGCGCTGAGTGCGGCCGCGTTCGCGGTGCCGGCGTCGCGCGGGTCGGGATATTGGTAGCGGCCGATCGAGGGCGGCCCGTAGGCGGCGAGCGCCACGGCAAAGTCGCCGAACCGATAGCTGATCCCCGAGACGGTGTTCAAGAAGGCGCCGCTCGAGTTCGACACCGTGGGGCAGAGCGAGGTGCCGCCCCCGCAGATGCCGGCGCGGGTGAAGCTCGCGGGCTGGTCGGCAGCGGAGAGCTCGACCTGCACTCGCAGCCCCGACAGCTCGAGCAGGCCGGCCGGGTTGTGGACGATGGCCGACAGGTCGCCTGCGCCCGCGGCACCCGTGGCGCCGCGGCCGAGCGGGCCCGCGCCGAGGTCGGGAAAGTAGAAGCCGGCGGCCAGCGCCTGGGTGCTGGCGCAGAGGGCGAGCGCGAGAAGGCGGCAGTTCATGGGGCGCCGAGCAGAAGCGCTTGCGCTGGCCCGGCGCAATACGGAAATGTGGCGAGGGACGGCTCAGTGCAGAACGCGAAGGACGGCGCCGGTGGCGCGCTCGGCCAGGTACTTGTCGATCACCTGGCGGTACTCGGAGAGCTCGCGCGCGCCCTGCATCAGCCACTCGCCGCCGATGACCAGCGCCGGCACGCCCTTGATGCCGAGGGCCTCGGCGTCCTCGGTCGCGGCCTCGACGGTGGAAGAGGTCCGCGCCTGGTCGAAGCGCTCGAGGAAGAGCGGCATGTCGAGCCCGGCGCGCGCGGCCAACTCGAGCACCACGTCGCGGCGGGCCACGTTGATGCCATCGACGAACGCGGCCTTGCGCATCGCCTGGAGCAGCTCGCGCTGCGCGTCATCGCCCTGGACCAGCGCGGCCTCGAGCGCGACCAGCGGGGGCATGCTGCTGGAAGGCGGATCGCGGCCGGTCCAGAGATCGGCCTTCACGCCGCGTCCTTCTTTCTCCTTGGCGACGCGGCGGAAATGGCGCGCGAGGAGCTGTCGCTGCTTCTTGTCGGGGTGGCGATCTTCGGGCCGGAGCGGAAAGCCGCGCAAGGACCAGCGCAAGGCAGAACCGTACTCGTCGCGGAGCAGGTCGAGCCGCTGGTCGGCGATGTAGCACCAGGAGCAAAAGACGTCGTGGTAGAGCACGACCTCGACGGCCTCGCCGCGATCGCGATCCAGCTGGTGGACGCTCTGCGTAGAGCCCAGCGGCGTTGCGATCCGGTGCACTGCTCTCGCTCCCATGCCGCGCAGCATCCCTTTTCCCGACCGGTCGCGGCAAGCCCTCGATGCGCGTGCTGCGCGCACATTTCGGTAAAGGTGCGCCAACATTGATCGGCGCCGGTGGCCAGACAGGCGAGCGCCAGGACGCAGCAGGGCGACCGCCCGCTCGCTTACCAGCCATTCACTGGGGTCATCTTTCAAGCTGCGCTAGCCCTGAATGCGCGCGACGGTGCGCGCGGGATCAGGACAGTTCGCGTCGGCGAACGACCTCCTAGACGCCCACGGCGAGGATGGGCGGCGCGCGGACGCGGCCTCTGACGTGGGCGACGATGGCAGAGGCGATGTCGAGGCCCGTCGCCTTCTCGAGGCCCTCGAAGCCAGGGCTCGAGTTCACCTCCATCACCTTCGGCCCGGCAGCCCCCTCGAGCAGATCGACGCCCGCCACCTCGAGCCCGAGGACCTGCGCGGCGCGCACCGCGGCCTCGGCGTAGGCGGGCTCGAGCACGATGGGCACGCCGCTGGCGCCGCGGTGGATGTTGGAGCGGAACTCGCCCGCGCGCGCCTCCCGCCGCATCGCCCCCACCACGCGATCGCCGACGACCAGCGCGCGCACGTCGCGACCCTTGGACTCGCCGATGAACTCCTGCAGGAGGATCTCCTGCCCCAGGTCCCAGAGCGTCGAGAGGAAGCTCTCCACCTCGGCGCGGCTGTGCGCGATCATCACGCCGACGCCCTGCGTGCCCTGGATGAGCTTCAAGATGGCCGGCAGTCCGCCCACCTGCTCGAGGAGCAGCTCGACCTCGCCGGCGCCGCGGGCCAGCACCGTGCGCGGGATGTCCACGCCCTGCGCCGCCAGCAGCTGCAGGCAGCGCAGCTTGTCGCGGCTCTGGGCGATGGCGTTGGCGCCATTGACCACCGGCACGCCCATCGCCTCCAGCTGCCGCACGACGGCGAGGCCGTGCGAGGTGATGCGCGCGCCGATCCGCGGCAGGGCCACCGCGAGGTGGCTCAGGTCCTGGCCTTCGAAGAGCAGCCGCGGCCGGCTCTTCTCGAGCACGAGGTGGCACTTGAGCGCGTCGATCACCTTGGGCGCAAGGCCCGCGGCGCGCGCCGCCTCCGAGAGCCGCCGCGTCGAGTAGAGCGACTTCTTGCGCGAGAAGATCCCGAAGGCCGGCAAGCGCTGCTTGGTGTTCTTCAGCCGCTTGACCATCGCCGCCGACTGTAATGCAGAAGCGGGCCGTAGGTGCTATGTGGCGCGCTCATGGAGACGCCGATCACTCCCGAGGTCGTGGCGCAGCACGGTCTTTCGCCGTCCGAGTACGCGCGCGTGGTCGAGCGGCTGGGCCGTCCGCCGAACCTGGTCGAGCTCGGCGTCTTCTCCGCCATGTGGTCCGAGCACTGCTCGTACAAGTCGTCGCGCCGCTTCCTCAAGGGGCTGCCGACCAAGGGCCCGCGCGTCCTGCAGGGGCCGGGCGAGAACGCAGGCGTCATCGACGTCGGCGGCGGGCTCGCCGTCTCGTTCAAGATGGAGAGCCACAACCACCCGAGCTACATCGAGCCGTTCCAGGGCGCGGCCACAGGCGTCGGCGGCATCCTGCGCGACGTCTTCACCATGGGCGCGCGGCCCATCGCCTCGCTCAACTCGCTGCGCTTCGGCAAGCCGTCGCACCCGAAGACCGCGCGGCTCCTGCAAGGCGTGGTCGCGGGCATCGCCCACTACGGCAACTGCATGGGCGTGCCGACGGTTGGCGGCGAGGTGCAGTTCGACGAGAGCTACGACGGCAACTGCCTCGTCAACGCCTTCACGCTCGGGCTGCTCAAGGCCGATCGGATCTTCCGCGGCACGGCCAGCGGCGTCGGCAATCCGCTCATCTACATCGGCGCGCGCACCGGCCGCGACGGCATCCACGGCGCCACCATGGCCTCGGCGGAGTTCGACCAAGAGAGCGAATCGAAACGGCCCACCGTGCAGGTCGGCGACCCGTTCATGGAGAAGCTGCTCCTCGAGGCCTGCCTCGAGCTCTTCAAGAGCGACTGCCTGGTCGGCATCCAGGACATGGGCGCGGCCGGGCTCACCTCCTCGAGCGTGGAGATGGCCTCGCGCGCGGGCTCCGGCCTCTTGCTCGACATCGACGCCGTGCCGCGGCGCGAGACCGGCATGACGCCCTACGAGGTGATGCTGAGCGAGTCGCAGGAGCGGATGCTGCTGGTGGCCAAGAAGGGCCGCGAGGCGGAGGTATTCCAAATTTGCGATAAGTGGGACCTCTCGCACGCGACCATCGGCAGGGTCACCGATTCGGGCAAGCTGGTCATCACCAGCGCCGGCAACATCGTCGCGCAATTGCCCATCGCGCCGCTCACCGACGAGGCGCCGCTCTACGACCGCCCGCGCGCGCGGCCCTCCTGGCAGGACGAGGTGCAGCGGCTCGAGCTTTCGACAATCGCCGACGTGACCGGATCCGCGAGTGCAACATCGGCGCTTTTGCAAATCCTCGGGTCGCCCAGCGTCGGCTCCAAGGAGTGGGTCTACCGCCAGTACGACCACATGGTGCGGCTCGGCACCGCGGTGCGGCCCGGCGACGGCGACGCCGCGGTGGTCCGCTTCACCGGCCAGCGCGAAGGCGGCGTGGCCATCTCCATCGACTGCAACTCGCGCTGGTGCTACCTCGACCCGCTGCTCGGCGCCGCGCACGCCGTGGCCGAGAGCGCGCGCAACGTCAGCTGCGTCGGCGGCGAGCCATTGGCAATTACCGATTGTCTCAACTTCGGTAACCCCGAGCGGCCCGAGATCATGTGGCAGTTCGAGCAGGCCTGCCTGGGCATCACCGAGGCGTGCAACGCGCTCGGCACGCCGGTCGTCAGCGGCAACGTCTCGCTCTACAACGAGACCGAGGGGCGGGCGGTCTTCCCCACGCCGACGATCGGGATGGTCGGCCTCGTGGACGACTGCAGCACCAGCGTTGGCGCAAGCTTTCAAGCGGCCGGCGACCGCATCGCGCTCATCGGCGACGCGCACGGCACACCCGCGCGGAGCCTGGGCGGCAGCGAGTATCTCAAGGCCGTGCACGGCCGCATCGCCGGTCAGCCGCCGCCCCTCGACTACGCGCGGGAAAAAGCCGGCCAGCTCGCCGTGCGCACCGCGGTCCGCGCCGGCCTCGTCCGCTCGGCCCACGACTGCTCCGACGGTGGGCTCGCGGCCGCCCTCGCCGAGTGCTGCTTTGGCAAGGCGCTCGGCGCCGACGTCTCCGTCGCCACGCTCGCCAACGCGGCCGGGCGCGCCGACGTGCTCCTCTTTGGCGAGGACGCCTCGCGCGTGGTCGTCAGCTACCCGGCGGAGAGCGCGGCGGAGCTTGTCCGCATCTGCAAAGAGGCGGGCGCACAGCTCCACGAGCTCGGCGAAGTGGGGGGAGCGACGCTCGCCATCCGCGCCCAGGGCGGCCGGGCGCTCCTCTCGGCCAGCGTCGCGGAGCTCAAATCCGCCTGGCAGGGCGCGCTGCCCAAGGTGCTCGGCGAAGAGTCCGCGCGCGAGGGGGCCGCCTGAAGATCACCCGCCGGCTGCACGCGCCCGAGGGCATCCCGGAAGCGGCGCGGCTGCTCCGCGCGGGCGCGCTCGTCGCCTTTCCCACCGAGACGGTCTATGGCCTCGGCGCGCTCGCCCTCGACGCGCTTGGCGTGCGCGCCCTCTACGCCGCCAAGGGGCGGCCGGCGTCGAACCCGCTCATCGTCCACGTCCTCTCGGCTGCCGAGGCGCGGCCCCTGGTCGCCGAGTGGCCGGCGCTGGCGCAGAAGCTGACCGATGCCTTCTGGCCCGGCCCCCTGACGCTGGTGCTGCCGCGCTCGCCGCTGGTGCCCGACGAGGTGACCGCGGGCGGGCCCACCGTCGCCGTGCGCGCGCCCGACCATCGCGTCGCGCGCGCCCTGTTGCAGCGGATCAAGGCGCCGGTGGCCGCGCCCAGCGCCAATCGCTCCGAGCACGTCTCGCCCACCTCGGCCGCGCACGTGCTGGCCGACCTCGACGGCCGCATCGACGCCGTGCTGGACGGCGGACCCTGCGAGCACGGCATCGAGTCGAGCGTGGTGCAGCTCGTCGCCTCCGGGCCGCGCCTGCTGCGGGCGGGCGCGATCTCGCGGGTTGCGCTCGAGGCCGTCTGTGGGCCCCTGGCGCTCGGACCCGAGGCCAGCGCGGGCACGCTCGCCTCGCCCGGCCTGCACGCGCGCCACTACGCGCCCGCTGCGCAAGTCCGGCTGGCAAAGGCCGAAGAGCTCGCCGCGCTGGTCGCCTCCTTGCAGCCGCCCGTGGGCGCGGTCCACTACAGCGAGCAGGCAGCCGAGGCGCTCAGCGGTGGGCGAGCGCAGCACGTTGTCCGACTGGCCGCCGGCGCCACCGACTATGCGCGCGGGCTGTATGCGGCGCTGCGCGATCTGGAAGGCCGCGGCTGCGGGGCGCTGGCCATCGAGGAAGTGCCCGCCGGCGCGGAGTGGGACGCGGTCCGCGACCGCCTGGCGCGCGCCGCCGGCTGAGCGCCGCCTGACACCGTGGGCTCAAGTTTCAGCCCGGCTGTTCGATCTCTGGCCGTGATCCCCACCAGCAAGCGGCTCAAGCGGCTCGGCCAGCTTTACGCGTCGCTGGTGCTGGCGATCGGCGCCGTCTGCATCTCGGGCTGGGGCTTCAACGTGCGCGTGCTCCGCAGCGTCCTGCCGGAGTGGGTGCAGATGAAGGCCAACGCCGCGCTGTGCTTCGTGGCCGCCGGCGCCTCGCTCTTGCTCATCCTCCACGACCGCCGCTGGGCCACGCCGCGCTACCGCCTGCTCTCCCGCGCCTGGCCGCGCTGGTGCTGCTCATCGGCCTCGCCACACTGCTCGAGTACCGCCTCGCCATCGACCTGCACATCGACCAGCTCCTCTTCCTCGAGCCCGGGGGTGAGCAGCGACACCCGCTTCCGCCAGGCGTTCGCCTCGCCGATGGCGGGCATCGCCATCTTCTCCGACGACGGCCGGGTGGTGGACGCCAACGACATGCTGCTGGAGGTGCTCGGCCGCACCCGCGCCGACATCGAGGCCGGCAGGCTCTTCTGCACCGATCTGCCGCGCGCCTCCGCCGAGTCCGGCCAGCATCCGCTCTCCGCGCTCTGGCACGGCGCCGCCGAGGTCGAGCACGCGCAGCCCTTCGGCGAGCGCCTCTCGGTCCTGGTGTCCGCCTCGCGCCCGCAGAACGGCGAGGGCACCTATTTCCTCCTCGACGTCAGCGACCGCAAGCGCTCCGACGAGCAGTTCCGCAGCATGCAGCGCGACCAGAAGGAGCAGCGGCTGCTCCGGCTGCAGCAGCAGTTGATGTCGGCGATGGCCGCCGCGCCTGACCTGCGCTCGCTCATCGACATCGCGCTGCGGGTGGTCTCGGAGGCCTCGAACGCCTCGTTCGGAGAGGCGTGGCTCGTCGTCTCCGGGGGCCTCGAGCCCATCGGACACGCCTTCACCATCGACCAGCAGCTGCAGTCGCTGACGCACGCGGGGCTCGTGGAAGGCAAGGCGGTGGCCGACTCGCTGCCCATGCGCGCGCTCTTGACGCAGAAGACGGCCTGGAGCGACCTCGATGAGCTGAAGACCGCGCGGGCCGCGGTCGCGCGCGATCTCGGGCTGCGCTCGGCGGTCGCGGTGCCAATCGTCACCGGCGACGAGATCGCCCTGGTCCTCGGCTTCGCCTTCCGCGAGGCCGCCGCCGAGGACTCGCTCTTTCACGAGGTGGTCAACGCCGTCTCGAGCGAGCTGGGCCACGCCATCGGCAGGAAGCGCGCCGACGATGCGCTGCGCGCCTCCGAGCTGCGCTTCCGCTCGGTGGCCCAGTCGGCCAGCGACGCCATCGTCTCGCTCGACGAGCAGGGCGTGGTCACCTCCTGGAACCGCGCCGCCGAGGTGATCTTCGGCCGCACCGAGCCGGAGATGGTCGGCGCCGCGCTCGAGGTCGTGCTGCCCGAGCGGCTGCGCGAAGGCCACCGGAAGGCCATGGCGCGCATCGGCTCGGGCGGCGACGGCAGGCAGACGGGGCGCGCCGAGCTCCTCGGCCTGCGCCGCGACGGCGCCGAATTCCCGCTCGAGATCTCGATGGGAAGCTTCGCCACCCACGAGGGGCGCTTCTTCAGCGGCATCCTCCGCGACATGTCCGACAGAAAGCGCGCCGAGACCGAGCTGCGGCAAGTCAACGACGGCCTGCGCCGGACGGTCGATCAGCTCGAGGAGAGAAACCGCCAGGCCGCCGAGCTTGGCCTGCTGGCCGAGCTGCTCCAGTCGTGCGCCGCCGTCGAGGACGCGCTGAAGGTCCTCTCCGACCGCTTGCCGCGCCTCTTTCCCGGCAGCTCCGGCTCGGTGCTCCTGCACGACTCGTCGCGCAAGATGGTCGAGCCCGCGGCCGCGTGGGGAACCGCGGAGCCCGGCCAGGATGTCTTCGCGCCCGAGGACTGCTGGGCGCTGCGCCGCGGCCGCGCGCACCGGAGCGGCCCCGGCGGCCTCGTCGCTTGCCTCCACTCGGAAGGCGGCGAGCCGCGCATCTGCGCGGGCCTGCACGCCAACGGCGAAGCGATGGGTCTGCTCACGGTGCGCTGGTCCACGCTTCCGCCCGAGCACGTGGCGCACGCGGTGGCCGCGGTCACCGACCAGGTGGCCCTGGCGCTCGCCAACCTGCGCCTGCGCGACACCCTGCGCGTGCAGGCCGTGCGCGACGCGCTGACCGGCCTCTACAACCGGCGCCACCTCGAGGAGTCGCTCGACAAGGAGCTCCGGCGCGCCAACCGAAAGGGCCGCTCGCTGGCCGTCATCATGGCCGACGTCGATCACTTCAAGCGGCTCAACGACACCCACGGCCACCCCGTCGGCGATCTGGTCTTGCGCGAGATCGCGGCCACCATGCAGGGCGCCCTGCGCGGCGACGACCACGTCTGCCGCTACGGCGGCGAGGAGTTCGTCGCGGTCATGCCCGAGGCCACGCTCGCCGACGCGGTCAAGCGCGCCGAGGAGATCCGCTCTCGCGTCGAGGCGCTGCGCATCGAGCTGCCCGACGGCGGCGTGGTGCGCGCGACCATCTCGCTCGGCGTCGCTGCGCACCCGCAGCACGGGCGCACTCCGGCGGCGATGATCGGCTCAGCCGACGCCGCGCTCTACCTCGCCAAGGGGGCCGGCCGGAACCGCGTCGTGGCCTCCGAGGTGCAAGTGCCCTTCGTCGCCGCGGTGGGCTGAGTCAGCGCCCGTCCAAGCCCAGGGCCTTGGCGAGCCCCGGGCCGAAGTAGCTCTTGCCGGCCTCGCCCGTCCCCTGCTCGATGATCTCCTTGGACTCGACGTAGCCGACGTAGCCATCGGCGAGGCCGACCACCTGGGCTCCGAGCGGAGCGCGCGCCGACGCCGACGGCTCGCCGGGCACGCCGCGCAACGTCACTTCGCCGAGCCCGACCTCGAGCTGCACGGCAAGCTCCGGGTCCGCGAGCGCGAGCGCATTGGTGGCCGCCTGGCGCAAGATCCAAGGCACAGCGGCGCTCGCCTGGGGCGGAGGCAGGGCGGTGAGGCGCGCGCTGCACGACAACTGGACGGTGCTCCGGAGCGCCATGGGCGCGGCCGCGCGAGCCTGGTTCGCGACGCTCCCGGCCAGCCTGGCGACGGCCGCGAGCGAGTCCTCTCTGCCCTCCCGCGGCCAGGTGGTGTTGCCCACCGCGCCCTGGAAGATCAGCGCCACGCCGCCGCCCTCCTCCATGAAGCGCGCGGCCTCGCCCGGCCAATCTCCCGACAGGCGCCGCGAGCGGCCGAGGACGGTCGGGTGCATCGCGTAGACCACGGCGGTGGCAAGCGGGTGCCCGGCCGGGTCGGCCACGCGCAGCTCGGTAAACGACGAGTCCACAGCCTCCCCGCTGCGCGCCCTGGCCAGCGCGAACCCGTCCGCCGATCGCAGCTGGACCGCTCCCAGAGCGGCCGGGCGCAGCGCCCGGGTCGCGAGCACGATGGCCTCGGCGGCCGCTCGGACCACCTCGCCCTGCACGCGCCGGTCGAACCACCCGCTGCCGATCAGCCCCGCCACCGCGCTGTCCCAGGTGCCGCCGGGCCCCGAGTGGGTGTGGCTGGCGGCGATCAGCGCGCAGGCGTCCTCGGGCAGGCCGGCGCGGCGAAAGACCTCTTCCTCCAGATCGGCCGACACCAGCAGCGTCTCGAGCGCGACCAGGGTGACGCGCAGGCCGCCGGACTCGAGCACCAGCGCGCGCGCGAAGAGCGCATCGCCCGGGCCTTCGGCGTGGCGCCATCCGGGATAGCCGGCGAGCGCGACGCCCGCTGCCAGCTCGAGCCGCACCTTGGCGGCGCCCGCGAAGAGCGGCCCGGCGCCAGCCTTTGAAAACGCCGCCCGACCGCGCCAGGAGCGGGGCAGCGCGACCTCTGCCCTGCGGCCGAGCGGCAGCACCAGCACCGCCAGGGCGGCCGCGAGCGCCAGGAGTGCCAGCGCTCGCAGGGCCGTTTTCATCTCTAGAACCTAGCGCACCACGCGGCGCGCGCCGAGGTACCGCTTCTTGAACCACTGCTTGCCGAGGTCGTCCTCGATCACGCCGCGCGACGACGAGGCGTGGATGAAGTGGTTGCTCTTCGGATCGACCACCATGCCGACGTGCGAGACGCCGTGGCCCATGGTGTCGAAGAAGACCAGATCGCCCTCCTGCAGCTTGTCGTAGTCCACGCGCGCGCCGGTCTTCCACTGCTGCCGGCTGTTGCGCGGGATGCCGATCTGCGCGCCTTCTTGATAGCTCTGCTTGGTGAACCCCGAGCAGTCGATGCCCTTCTTGGTCTCGCCGCCCCAGACATAGGGCGTGCCGATGTACGCGCGCGCGGCCGCGTCCAGCTTGGGCCAGAGCGCGCTCATCTTCTCGTCGCGCGGGGCCGTGCTCGCCTTCGGGCCACCTTCATCGGCGCGCGCCTCGGCCGCCGATTCGGGGACGCTCGCGGCCGCGCCCTTGGCCCGATCGGCGGCGGAGCGCGCCTTGGCCGCCCGTTTGGTGGCGCGCGCGGCGGCCTTCTGGTCGGCCTCGGCCTTCTTGCGGAGCTTCTCGGCGGCCTTCTGGTCGGCCAGCGCTTGCCGCCGCGCGGCCTTGGCCGCTTTGCGATCCTCGGCGGCCTTTTGCGCCGCGGTCTCTTGCGCGGCCTGCTCGGCGGCGGACTGCTGGGCAGCGGCTTCCTTCTCGGCGGCCTCGGCCTTGGCGCGCGCCAGGCTTGCCTCTTGCGCGGCCTTCTCCGCCTCCTGCCGCTCCTGCCTGGCCTTTTCTCCCGCCTGCGTCGCGGCCGCCTCGCTGGCCGTGGCCTTCTGGTCGGCCCTGGCGTACGCCTCGACGGCGGCGGGGTCGGCGGCCTGCGCGGGCGCTTCCTCGGGCTTCGCCTCGGCTTGCTTGCCCTCGTCGGCGATGGGCGCTGGAGGCGGCGCCGGCGGCTCCTTGGTAATGCTGAAGACGCCGCGATAGTCGGGGATCGGCACCTCGCTGCCGTCGCGCTGCGCCTTGGCGAAGGTCCGCGCGGCCGCGAGCGTGATCGCGCCCGGCCCCTCCTTGCCCTCCTCCATGCGGAGGAACTCGAAGGCCGCGTAGCGGCGGATGTCGAACTTGCGCTGGGTGCCGGTCACCAGCGACCACTTGAAGGTATTGAATGTCTTGTCGTCCCAGTCGTGCTCCATGGCGTTGCGCACCAGGTCCGCGCTGACGTCGCTCGGCACGCCCGCCTTGGCGAGGTCGTTGTAGCCATTGGCCCAGGTGGCGATCCGGTCGCCTGCGATCTGCTTGCGATAGCCGTACAGGCCGATGCCCTCGACGACCTCCGGCTGCGCCCCGCGGGTGACGGCGACGAAGGCCGCGAAGGCCACCTCGGCGATGCGCTCGGGCGAGACGTTGTCCATCGCCCCTTCGGCGATCATCCGCAGCGTAACGCCGACGTCGGCGCGATCGGGCCGCACGACCTTGAGACCGTAGTCGGCGAACTTCTCGCGCACGGCCTCCAGCACCTGCTTCCGTCCCTCTTCGGTGAACCCTTCGTCCTTGGCGAGCGCCTCCTGCACCGCCTCGAGCAGGTTCTGCCGCGCGGCCTGCGCGGGCGCGGCCAGCAGCGCGAGGGCGAGGCCTACCCGTAGCGATCGTTGCGCCAGGGCAGCGCCGAGTTGCTGTAGCCGCGCTCCTCCCAGAAGCCGGGTCGATTGACGGTCATCAGCTCGAGGCGTGAGATCCACTTGGCACCTTTCCAGGCGTAGAGCTGCGGGGTGATGACGCGCGCCGGGCCGCCGTGCTCGATGGGCAGCGGCGCGCCGTCGACGGTGTGGGCGAGGAGTACGTCGTCCTTGAGCGCCTCGTGCAGCGAGAGGTTGGTGCAGTAGCCATCGTACGAGTGGAGCATGACTGCCGAGGCATCGGGGAGCGGGCGGGCCAGCGCAAGGAGGATGGAAAGTTGCACCCCTTTCCACCTCAAGTCCATCTTCGACCAGCTCGTCACGCAGTGGAAGTCGCTCTCGTCCTCGAGCTGGGGCAGCGCCAGCAGCTCCGGCCAGCCCAGCGCCTGCGGCTCTTGCACCGCGCCGTCGATCTGGAGCCGCCACTTGTGCAAGGGGATGCTTGGGTGACGGCCAAGGTCGAGCACCGGCCACTTCTTCGACTCGGTCTGGCCGGGCGGGAGGCGAGGCATCCGGTGCCGATTGGGCGGCCCCGAGCCGAGGTCGCCCGCGTCTTGCGGCCTGGCCAGGAAGCGCTCGCGCAGGGCCGCGCGGGCGGCGAGGATGCGGCGCTCGTGGTCATCCATGCACTGAGTATAAGGGGATTTCTCGATCACATTGCGGGGGCGCCTCTCTGCGACTACCCTGCCAGCCCTCATGGCGCAGCCCACCGACGACGACAAGTTCCACGACGAGTGCGGCGTCTTCGGCATCCACGGCGAGCCCGAGGCCGCGAATCTCACCTATCTCGGCATCCACGCCCTGCAGCACCGCGGGCAGGAGTCGGCGGGAATCGCCGCCACCGACGGCCGCACCCTCAAGCTGCACAAGATGATGGGCCACGTCGCCGACATCTTCGACCAGCGCGCCATCGCCACCCTGCCCGGCCACGCCGCCATCGGCCACACCCGCTACTCGACGGCCGGCCAGAGCGTGCTCATCAACGCCCAGCCCTTCCTCTTCAAGACCAGCGCCGGGCAGCTCGCCGTCTGCCACAACGGCAACCTCGTCAACGCCGAGGAGCTGCGCCGCGAGCTCGAACATCAAGGTGCAATTTTCCAGTCCACCAGCGACACCGAGGTGATCGTCCACCTCGTCGCCCGCGAGCAGGGGCCCATCCTCGAGCGCATCCAGCGCGCGCTGGCGCGGGTGCGCGGGGCCTACTCGCTGCTCTTTCTCACCGAGGACTCGGTCATCGCCGTGCGCGACCCGCTCGGCTTCCGGCCGCTGGTGCTCGGCAAGCTGCGCTCTGCCCACGTCTTCGCCAGCGAGACCTGCGCGCTCGACCTGATCGAGGCCGAGTACCTGCGCGAGGTCGAGCCCGGCGAGATGATGGTCGCCGATGCCTCCGGCCTGCGCACCGTCCAGCGGCAGGCCCCGACGCGGTCGGGCAAGTGCGTCTTCGAGCTGGTCTACTTCTCGCGGCCCGACTCGATCGTCTTTGGCCGCAGCGTCTACAAGACGCGAAAAGAGCTGGGCCGCGAGCTCGCCCGCGAGGCGCCGGTCAAGGCCGACGTGGTCGTCCCGGTGCCCGACAGCGGCGTCCCGGCGGCGCTCGGCTACAGCGAGGAGTCGGGCATCCCATACGACCTGGGCCTGATCCGCAGCCACTACGTCGGGCGCACTTTTATCGAGCCGGCGCAGTCGATCCGGCACTTCGGCGTCAAGCTCAAGCTCAACCCGGTCAAGCACATCGTCAAAGGCAAGAGCGTGGTCATCGTCGACGACTCCATCGTCCGCGGCACCACCAGCCGCAAGATCGTCAAGATGGTGCGCGACGCCGGCGCCCGCGAGGTCCACCTGCGCATCAGCGCCCCGCCCACGCGCTGGCCCTGCTACTACGGCATCGACACCCCCGTGCGCAGCGAGCTGATCGCCGCCAGCCACACGCTGGACGAGATCGCCAAATACTGCACCGCGGACTCGCTCGCGTACCTGTCGAGCGCGGGCATGATGAAGGCCGCCTCCGCCGAGCCGCGCGGCTTCTGCGACGCCTGTTTCTCGGGTGAGTACCTGGTGCAACTCACGCCGCCGCTCGAGCGTCCGGGGCACTGAAAATAGCCTGCCGAGCGCCGCCGGGATAAGTTGACCCCGTGGCCCATTCCGCCATTGCAGAGCTGCTCGGCAAGATCGGCATGCTCGACGAGCGCCAGGTGGACGCGGTGATGAGCCGCGCCGGCTCGCACGCGGGCGGCCACGTCGTGCAGCAGGTCGCCGAGATGGGCTACGCCAGCGAATCGGCGGTGGCGCGCGCCATCTCCATCGAGCTCGGCCTGCCGCGCATCGATCTGACCATGACGCCGCCGGAGCCCGACGCGCTCCTGCTGCTCGACGGGCGGGTCTGCCTCGACCGGCTGGTGCTGCCGGTGGCGCTGCGCGAGAACGGCGAGCTCCTCTGGCTGGCGATGGCCGACCCGACCGACACGGAGGCCGTGAACTTCGTGCGCCGGAAGACGCAGATGCGGGTGCGCCCCGCGGTCGCCGGGCCCACCGAGATCATCCGCGTCACCCGCGCTCACTACGGCGTCCAGATGCCCCGGATGTCGTCGGCCAAGGGCGAGCACGAGCTGGGCGCGATCGAGATCGCCGATCAGTCCGCCGAAGAAGAGGGCGAGGCGATGGAGGTCGTCAACGTCATGGACGAGTCGGCCTCGCCCCTGGCGCGCCTCGCGCGGCAGCTCGGCGTCGAGGTGCCGCAGAACCTGCACTCGGCCAACTCGCCGCCGCCCATCGACGTGCCGGAGCAGGAGCCCGACGCGACCGCCGTCGACCTCCGGCCGCCCGAGCCGGCGAAGACGCCGTCGCGGATGGCACGCGCTCTGGCAGCGCCGGCGACGGGGGCGACTCCCTCGCAGTTCCGACCCCAGCCGCCTTCGCGCACGCGCCCTCCGCCGCCGGTCGAGCAGGAGGAGATCGAGATCGAGATCGACGACTCCCCGCAGGGCGGCGACGACGAGCACCTCGAGATCCACGTCGATCCCGAGGCGCTCAGCCCCGACGAGCTGCACACGCTGCAGGCCATCCAGGAGAGCCTGGAGAAGGGCGCGCACGTCTTGAAGACGCTGGTCACGCTCTGCGTCGAGAAGGGCGTGTTCAGCAAGGACGAGCTGGCCCGAAGGCGCCGCGACAGCTAGGGCGTTGGCGCGTCAATGGCGCTCGACGTCCCGGTGCTGGACTTTGACGCGCGCCTCGGTGTGGCGCAGCCGCGCGGCCAGCTCCTCGGCGAGGCAGACGCTGCGGTGGCGCCCGCCGGTGCAGCCAAGCGAGATGGTCAGGTAGCTCTTTCCCTCGGCGCGGTAGCGCGGGAGCAGGTAGGCGATGAGCGAGTGGAGCCGCTCGATCATCTCCTGCGCCTCGGGCTTGGCGAGGATCCACTGCGAGACGCGCGGGTCGGTCCCAGGCAGGGGCTTCAGGCCCTCGACGAAGTAGGGATTCGGTAAAAATCGCAAATCGAAGACCAGGTCGCTGTTCTGCGGCAGCCCGTTTCGATAACCGAACGAGATGATCGTGACGTTGAGCGAGTCTTGCTTCTGCGAGCCGAAGCGGCTGGTGAAGGCCTCGCGCAGCTCGTGCACCGTCATCCGGGTGGTGTCGAAGACCTGGGTGGCGATGGCGCGCAGTCCCTGCAGCATCTTGCGCTCGAGCGCGATGCCGTCGGCGACCGAGCCGTCGGGCGAGAGCGGGTGGCGCCGGCGCGTCTCGCTGAAGCGGCGGAGGAGCGCGTCGTCGGAGCACTCGAGAAACACCACCTCGATGTCGTGGCCGCTCCGGCGCACTTCCGCCACGGCGGCGGGCGTGGACTCGAGAAAGCGGGACTCGCGCGCGTCCACCACCAGGGCGAGCCGCGGCATCTCCTCGCCGGCGCCGTGGCCCACCAGCTCGAGCAACTTCGGCAACAGGACGACGGGCAGGTTGTCGATGCAGAACCAGCCCGAGTCTTCCAGCGCTCTTATGGCGGTCGACTTGCCCGACCCGCTCAGGCCGGTGACCAGGACGATGCGATGAGGCTCCACGCTACTCAACCTCGTCGCCGATGCCGCGGGTCAAGGTCGCCTGCGCGATCTGCTTGCTGAGCTTGTCCTGGAACTCGCGCGCCGAGTGGTGCCCCTGCAACTTCAGCAAGTGGTTGCGCGCGGCCACTTCGACGATCGTGGTCAAGTTGCGGCCGGGGCGCACGGGGATGACGAGCAGCGGCACCTCGCAGTCGAGGATGCTGTAGCGCTGCTCCTCGATGCCGAGGCGGTCGTACTCGACCTTGTCCTCCCACTCGACCAGCTCGACCACCATCTCGACCTTCTTGCGCTCGCGCACCGCGGCCACGCCGAACAGGTCCTTGATGTTGATGATGCCGAGGCCCCGGATCTCCATGTGGTGCTTGATGATGTCGCTGCCCGAGCCGAACACCGCGCCGCCCTGCTTGCGCTTGATGTCGACGATGTCGTCGGCCACCAGGCGATGGCCGCGGGTCACCAGGTCGAGCGCCAGCTCGCTCTTGCCGATGCCGCTCTTGCCCAGGATCAAGACGCCGACGCCGATGACGTCGATGAGCACGCCGTGCATGCTGGTCGAGGCGGTGAGCGCCTCTTCGAGGAAGCGCTCGACGTTTTCGATAAACGTCGACGAGAGCAACGACGAGCGCAGGAGCGGCACGCGCGCGCTCTCGGCCTCGCGCCGCAGCATCTCGTTGACGGGCAGGTTCTTGGTGACGATCAGGCAGCTGATGGGCAGCGTGAACAGCGACCGCATGCGCTCGAGCTGCTGGGCCTCGGGCAGCGTGGCCAGGTAGCTGAGCTCGGTGTTGCCAAAGACTTGAAGCCGATCTTTGTGGATGTGCTCGGTGAAGCCCGCCAGCGCGAGGCCAGGCTTCTGGATGCGCGCGCTGACGAGGCGCCGATCGAGCCCGCCCTGCCCCGCCAGCAGCTCGAGGCGCAGGTCGAACGACGCGTCCTGCACCAGCGCGGAGACCTTGATCGAGTCCATCGGCCAATGACCCTAACGGAAACGCTCAGTACTTGGCGTCTTCCTCGGAGATGAGCTGGTAGATGCCGGCGGCGCCTTGGGCCTCGAGGATGGCGCGCCGGAAGCTGCCGCTCTTGAAGAGCCGGCTGATGCGCGCCAGCGCCTTCAAGTGGATGCCGGCGGAGTTCTCGGGCGCGAAGAGGACGAAGAAGAGCTGCGCGGGCCGCTTGTCGATGGCGTCGAACTCGACCCCGGCGGGGCTCCGCGCGAAGGCAGCGAGCAGCGTGGTCGCCCCGGGCAGCTTGCCGTGGGGGATGGCCACGCCCTCGCCGATGCCGGTGGAGCCGAGCTTCTCGCGCTCGAGCAGGATCTCGGTGAGCCTGGCCGCGGACAGGCCCGGATGGACCCGGGCCAGGGCCGCGCACAGCTCCGCGAGGACCCCGGGCTTGTCCTTGGCGGCAAGCTCGGGGACGATCAGGTCCTCGCGCAGGAACTCGGCGATCTTCATTGGTGGCCTTGGCTACTTCTCGGCTTGCACGGCGCCGCCGTTCCGGACGGCGTCCTTGGGCAGGACGGCCTCGCCGCCCTCGCCGGGGTGGAGCACTCCGTAGTTGCCATCCTTGCGCCGGTAGACCACCGAGACCTCGCTGTTGTCCGGCCGCGTGAAGACGAGGAAGTCGTTGTTCATGAGGTCCATCTGCATGACCGCCTCCTCGATGGACATCGACTTGGCGAGGAACTCGCCCGAGCGCACCACCTGCGACCCGAGCGGCTCGCCTTCGTTCTGCGAGAGGATCTCGTGGCGCACGCGCACCGGCGCCTTGCCGTGCGAGTCGTGCTTGGGCTTGTGGCTCTTGAGCCGCTCTTTGTACTTCTTCAGCTGCCGCTCGATCTTGTCCACCGCCATGTCGATGGAGGCGTACATGTCCTCGGATTTCTCTTTGCCCCGCACGTGGAAGCTGCCGGCGTGGAGCTGCACGTCGGCGTGGTGCAGGTAGCGTTCGAGGGACAAGGTGACGTGCGCTTCGGTCACCTTGTCGAGGTATTTCGCGACCATGTGGCCGAGCTTTGCTTCGACGTGGTTCCTGAGTGCGTCGGTGGCAAACATGTTGCGGAAGGTGATGTTCACCTGCATGCGGTCCTCCGGTTGCGGCGCGGAGCATCTCGCGTCAGTGCTGCTTGCTAGAAGTACCTCTTGCGCTTGCTGGACGGCAGGATACCAAGAACCTCCCTGTATTTGGCGACGGTTCGGCGGGCGATGTCCACGTTCTGGCTGCGGAGGATCTCGACGATCTTCTGGTCGCTGAAGGGCTTGTCGGCCGGCTCCTTGGCGACGATCTGCTTGATCTGGTTCTTCACCGCCTCGCTGGCGATGTCCTCGCCGCCCACCCGGCTGATCGACGAGTTGAAGAAAAACTTCAGCTCGTAGATGCCTTGCTGGGTGTGCACGTACTTGTTGGTGGTCACGCGCGAGACGGTGGACTCGTGCATGCCGATGTCCTCGGCGACGTCGCGGAGGATCAGCGGCTTCAAGTAGGCGATGCCCTTGTCGAGGAAGTCGCGCTGGAACTTGATGATCGAGTCGGTGACCTTGACGATGGTGCGCTGCCGCTGGTGGATGCTGCGGATCAGCCAGACGGCGGAGCGCATCTTCTCCTGGATGAACTCCTTGGTGGCGCCCTTGTTGGCCCCGTCCTTGAGCGCGTTTCGATAGTGGTTGCTGATGCGCAACTTCGACAAGCCGTCGTCGTTGAGCACCGTGTGGTACCCGTCGCCGACCTTCATGATGTAGACGTCGGGGGTGATGTACTGCGGCTCGTCGCCGTTGTAGAGGCGGCCGGGCTTGGGCTCGAGCCGGCTGAGCAGCTTGATGGCCGCGACCACCTCGTCGAGCGCCACGTGCAGGTCCTTGGCGATGGCCGAGTACTTCTTGGTCTCCACCGACTTCAAGTGCTTGCCGATGATGGCCGGCAGCAGCTCTGCGTCGGGGTTGTCCTTGCCCTCGCCGTCGGTGACGAAGTGGTGCGCTTGCACCAAGAGGCACTCGCGCAGGTCGCGGCAGGCGCAGCCGACGGGGTCGAAGCGCTGGATCCGCTTGAGCACCTTTTCGGCGGTGCCGGCCGTGCAGCCCGACTGCAGGGCCAGGGTCAGCACCGGATCGCAGCGGCCGGTCATGCCTTCGCCGTCGCCGTCGATCGATAAGTCTTTATCGATCTCCAGGTACCCGTCGCGGTTCAAGTTACCGATGATGAGCGCGCCGACCTGCTCCTCTTCCTTGGTGAGGCGCGCCATGCGCAGCTGCTCGATCAAGTGCTCGGTCAGGTCCTTGGCGCGGGTGAGGCTGGCCTCGAACGAGGGCATGTCGTCGAGCGAGCTGCCGCCGCTGCCGGAGGGCGCCGTGTGCTGCGTCTGGTAGTTGTCGAGATACTGCTCCCAGTCGATCTCGCTCCGGTTGATGTCGCCTTCGGCGGCCTTCTTCAGATCGGGCTGCGCGTCGGGCGGCCGCTCGACCGAGAGCTCGGAGGCCTCGATCGACTCGTTGAGGATCGGCACCATCTCGGCCGGGACCTCGTTGAGCTCGGCCTCGGAGCCCTCCGCGGGCTCTTCCAAGAGGGGGTTCTGCTCCACCTCGGTGCGGATCAGATCGACAAGCTCGAGCCTGCTCAGCTGCAGGAGCTTGATCGCCTGCTGCAGCTGGGGAGTCATCACCAGCTGCTGGCTGAGGCGAAGGTTCTGCTTGAGCTCGAGCGCCATCTGGGTGATCTCCGGGTTACTCTAGCCTGAAACGTTCGCCGAGATACAAGGCTCGCGCCCTGTCTGAAGCGGCCAGCTCGGCGGGCGTTCCCGCCTCGAGAAGCTTGCCCTGCACCAACAACACGGCGCGGTCGCAGATGCCCAGCGTTTCGCGAACGGCGTGATCGGTGACGAGAATCCCGAGGCCGCGCGCTTTCAGCTTGGCGATGAGGCGCTGCAGCTCGGCGACGGCGATGGGGTCCACGCCCGCGAACGGCTCGTCGAAGAGGAGGAAGCTCGGGTCGGTCAAGAGCGAGCGGGCGATCTCCGCGCGCCTCCTCTCGCCGCCGGAGAGCGTCTCGCCAAGCGAGCCCCCGACGCGCTGCAGGTCAAACTCCTCGAGCACGCGATCGGCGCGCTCGTGCCGCGCCGCCTTGTTCAAGCCCGAGCCCTCGAGGACGATGAGCAGGTTGTCGCGCACCGTCAGCTTGCGGAAGATCGACGCCTCTTGTGGCAGGTACCCGAGGCCCAGGCGCGCCCGCTTGTGCAAGGGCATGCCGGCGAGATCGCGGCCGCCGAGGAGCACCTGGCCCGCATCGGGACGCTGCAGGCCGACCACACAGTGGAAGCTCGTGGTCTTGCCGGCGCCGTTGGGTCCGAGGAGCCCGACCACTTCGCCGGGCCGCACGTCGAACGACACCGCGTCCACCACGCGCCGCCCGCGGAACGACTTGCAGAGCCCGATGGCCTGCAGGTGCGAGGTCGCCACGGCGCTCATGGCTTCTTGCCGATCGCGGACGGCTCGTCCTTGTGCTGCTCGGGCCGCAGCCGCCCGTGCGCCTTGTCCACCTTCACTTCGTGGGTGTCGAGGAGCATCTCGATGCGGTCGCCGCGCAGGACATCGCCGCGGTCGTAGAGCCTGGGGTCGCCCGTCAAGACCAGCGTGCGCGTCTTGGCGTCGTAGTCGGCCTGCTTGCCCACCGCGCGCCGATCGCCCTCGACCATGGTGACGCCACCCCGCAGCTCGAGCGTGGTCAATTCGCCCTTGTCGTCGTAGCGCGCGTCCATGCGCGGACCGCGCACGGTGAGATCTCCGCGGTGGACCACCACGCGATCGCGGAAGCGCGCCACCTTGCGCTGCTGGTCGAGCCGCAGCGTGCCCGCCTCGACGCGCACCGGGGCGGGCGCTGGGGTGGAAGCCTTGGCGGCCCCCGCTTCCTGGTCGACGCCGGGCAGCGAGCGGTTCAGCCAGAGCCTGGGCTTGGTCACCTCGACCTCGTCGGTGTCGAGGTGGAGCAGCATCCGCTCGCCCACCATCAGCTCTTTGCCCTCGCGCAGGACCGGGCCGACGAGGTTCGCCAAGAACGGCGGCGCAACCGCGGGCGCGCCGGTGAGCAAGAGCGTCTGCGCGGGGCCGTCGTAGACCGCGTGGTCGCCATCAGCGGTGCGGCTGGTGGCGGGCGAGGGCCGCTCGACGTGCACGGCGCCATCGACGGTGAAGCTGGTCAGGCCATGCTCGGCGGCCTTGGCGTCGGCGGCCTTCTTCGGCGCTTTGCCCGAGCGCTCGTGCGGCCGCTTCGGCTCGTCCTGGCTGAACTCGGCGACCGCTTTCTTGCCCGTCACCCTGAGGTCGAATCTCTGCAGCCAGACGTCGCCGTCGAGGAAGGTCCGGTTGTCCTTGGGCTCGAGCGTCATCGTCACCGCGCCAAAGTCCACCGGCGCAGGCGGCGCCTTCTGCAGCGCGCTCTGTTGCTGGGCGGCGGCGAGCAGCAGGCCGAGGGCGAGCGGGCTCATGGCGCCTTCCGGCGCTTGCGCGCGGGCTTCTTCACCGCGGGCGGTGGCGAGTGGGGCGCTTGGGGTGCCGGCGTGAGCCGACCCTGCACTCCGCCCTGGAGGCGAATGGACCGACCGTCCGCCGTCGCGGTCAGGGAAGAGCCGTGCACCGCGTAGCCTGGCCCCGCGGCGTCGACCAGCGTCGGCGAGGTGACGCGATTGCCCGGACCGTCGATCAGCACCCGCTCGGTGGTCGCGTGATCGCCGCGCTCGGCCCTGGCGTCCACGCCCCCCCAGCCAAGGCCCGTCCGCGCCGTCAGGTCGCCGCTGGCTTGCGGGGCCGTGATGCGCAGGTGGCCGACGTCGGCGGGAGCGTGAGAGCCGGGCGGCAGCTCGACAGAGAGCGACATGGCCTCGACCGTGCTTGCAGACTGGCGATAGGACGCTTCCGCAGCCGTTCCGCGGGCGGCCACGCGGCCGTCGGCCAGGCGGACGAAGGCCAATCGCCGGAGCACAACGTCCGCTGGCTCCTGCTCACCCGCCAACCGGCCGACCACGCCAACCCCCTCTGATGACGGCGAAAAAAACTTCTGGCAGCCGGCCAACCCGACCAAGAGCAAGAGTGCGGCCAGTGCCGCCTGGGGGGACTGGCGCCGCATTTGCAAGAAGCATAGCAGCGGCCGTCCGCCCTGTCGAGGGCCCATCGCGCTTCGCGGCCGGTGCAGCACAGGTGTCTAAAGGTTCAGGGTGTGGGCGGATTTTCCGACAGCTCGGGTGGTCTGGTCCGCCAGCGCGGATGCATCCAGACCCACTCTTCGGGGGTCGCCCGGACCTCGGCTTCGATCTCGCGGGTGAGGGCGGCGGTCAGCTCCAGCGAGTCGCGATCGCGATCGCCGGTGGACGGCAACGGCACCCGGCGCAGCACGATGCGATGGCGCGTCGGCGAGACCCGGTGGACGCAGCCGAAGATGGCCGGCGCGCGGGTGCGGATCGCGAGGTCGCTGGCCGCGCGCGGAGTGAACGCCAGCTTGCCAAAGAAGGGCACGAACTGTCCCTGCACCTTGGTGTCCTGGTCGATGAGCATCCCCACCAGCCCGCCGCCGCGAAGCAGCTTGAGCAGGTCGCGCGCGAGGCCAGGCTTGCCCCGCCAGAGCGTCCGCAGGCCCACCGACCCGCGGCTCGCCTCGAGCAGCGCGGTGATGCGCGGGTCGCTGGTCTCGCGCGCCACCGTTCCGCAGCTGTACCCCTCGAGCACGATGCGCCGCGCGAGCAGCTCCCAGTTGCCGATGTGGCAGCAGACGAAGAGGCCTCCCTTGCCCTCGGCGTGGGCGTCGGCCAGCAGCGCGCGCGCGGGCTCATCCAGCTCGACCACCTCGGGGAGGCGAGCGGCGAACGACTGCACCGCGGCCAGCTCGAGCGCCGAGCGGCCGAGGTTCCCAAAGCACCGCCTCGCCACGCGCCGGCGCCAGCGCCCGGTCGCTTGCGGGAAAGCCAGGGCCAGATGGCTGAGCGCCAGCCGCCGCTCTCCGCCAGCCAGGTAGTACGCGCAGGTGCCGACCAGCGCGCCCAGCGCCACCGCCAGCCGGTGCGGCAAGCGCGACAAGAGCGGCAGCGCCAGGAGCAGCGCGCGCACCCGCAGCTCGCGGCGAAAGCGCTTCCAGAAGGGCACCGGCCGGGGCGCGAGGGCCTGGGCGCCCCCGGTCATGGCTTCTTCGCCTCGCGCGGCTGCACGGGCTGGACGATCCTCGCGTCGTCGGGCGGCGGCCAGCCGACCCAGGCGCGCAGGATGGTCTCGCACAGCTCGCGCACCGCGCCGCGCCCGCCCGGTTTGGTCGAAACGAAGGCGCACTCGCGCAACACCTCGTCCACCGCGTCCGAGGGGCACGCCGCGAGCGCCGAGAGCCGCAGCGCGGGCAGGTCGTTGACGTCGTCGCCCATGAAGGCCGTCTGTCGCAGCGGGATGCCGGTGCTCAGCGCCAGCTCGCCGAGCGACTTCCCTTTGTCGCGCGAGCTGCCGATGACCGGGTCGATGGACAGCTCGCGGCACCGCGCCTGCACCAGATCCGCGCGCCGCCCGGTCAGCACCGCGACGCGCATGCCCGTGTACATCTGCAAGAGGCGCAGTCCGTGGCCGTCACGCACGTCGAAGGCTTTGCAGGCCTCGCCTTCGGCGCCGTAGTAGAGCCGTCCGTCGGTCAAGGTGCCGTCGACATCGAGGACCAGGAGCTTCAGGCTCAGCAGCAGCTCTTTGGGCAGCTCCACGCGCGCTCTCTTATCGCAGCCGCGTCTTGAGGTCATCGACGGTCATGCTCTTGTAGGCGCCGATTCGATAGAGCTCGAAGGGGTCCGCGCTGCCGTTCACGCCCGCGACCGCGCCGCGATAGCCGGCGTCCTTGACCGCCTGCCGCGCCTCGCCGCGCTTGGAGTTGAAAGGGAACGCGAAGAACTCGACGGGCCGGCCGAGCCGCGCCTGCAGCACCTCGCGCGAGGCGCGCGCCTCGGCCTCGATCTCGGCCGCGGGCAGGTCCGGCAGCCGGCGGTGCGACGTCGAATGCGAGCCGATCTCCATGCCCGCCGAGGCCAGCGCGTAAACCTCGCTCCAGAGCAGGTACTTGCGGCCCCGCTCGTCCGTCCGCCGGTGCGCCTCGTCGTCCGCGAGAAAGCCGGTGACGACGAAGAAGGTCGCCTTCAGGCCCCGCGCCTGCAGGAGAGGAAGCGCCAGCGCCAGGTTGTCGAGGAAGCCATCATCGAAGGTCACGACGATCGGCCGGGCCGGGAGCGGCGCACCGCGCTGCTCGTGCTCGAAGAGCTCGTGCAGCGAGACCGTGTGAAACCCCTCTGCGCGTAGGAAGTCGAGCTGCCCGGTGAAGTCCTTGGCGCTCACAGCGAAGGGGTCGGCAGCGTCGCCGATCGAGTGGTAGTTGAGGATCGGCACCGCGGGCCTGCACGCGCGCGCACAGCTCCCGAGCGCCGCGCAGGCGGCCAAGAGGGCGATGGGCGCGGACCTCATCAGCGCCGGCGCAGCGCCGCGCGGATCCGCAGGACGTCGGCCACCAGCGCGTCCCAGAGCGCGAACGTCAGCGAGTTCGGCCCATCCGAGAGCGCGCGGTCCGGGTCCTCGTGCACCTCGCAGAAGAGCGCGTCGATGCCGACCGCCGCCGCCGCGCGGGCCAGCGGCGGCGCCAGGGTGCGATCGCCGCCGGAGGTCGTTCCATCGGCCCCGCCCGAGGGCCGCTGCACCGAGTGGGTGGCATCGAAGCAGACCGGCGCCAGCGCGCGCATCGCCACCAGCCCCCGCATGTCGACGACGAGGTTGTGGTAGCCGAACGAGCTGCCGCGCTCGGTGAGCAGCACGTCCTTGCACCCGACCTCGGCGAGCTTGGCGACCGCGTGGCGCATGTCCTCGGGCGCGAGGAACTGGCCCTTCTTGACGTTGACCGCCCGCCCCGTCTTGCCCGCGGCGGCCAGCAGATCGGTCTGGCGGCAGAGGAAGGCCGGGATCTGCAGCACGTCGACGACCTCGGCCGCGCGGGCGCACTGCTCGATCTCGTGCACGTCGGTCAAGAGTGGCAACTCAAGCTCGGCCTTCACTTTGGAGAGGACCCGGAGCCCTTCAACCAACCCCGGCCCGCGGAAGCTCTTGACGCTGGTGCGGTTGGCCTTGTCGAAGGAGCACTTGAAGATCACGGGCACGCCGTGCCGCTGGCTGGCCTCGGCCACGCGGCGCGCATTGGCCAGCGTGGCCGCCTCGCTCTCGATGACGCAGGGGCCGGCGATGAGCAGGAGCTCGTGCCCCTCGCCGACCTCGATGCCGGAGACGTTCATCGCCGTGCTCACGCCCGCGCGATGGGAGGCGGAATCGGCGCCGCTTCTTCCGCCTTTTTCGGCTCGGCGTGGCCGTTGCCCGCGAGGTTCCGCGCGCGCTGGGCCATGGCCGCGCCGACGAAGCCGGCAAAGAGCGGGTGCGCCTGGAAGGGCTTGGATTGGAACTCGGGGTGGAACTGGCAGCCGAGGAAGTGCGGGTGACCGGCCAACTCAAGGATCTCGACCAACCCGAGGTCTTGATTGATTCCGCTGGCGATCAATCCCTTCTCCTCGAAGCGCTTGCGATATTCATTGTTCACTTCATAGCGGTGGCGGTGGCGCTCGCTGATCTCCTCGCGGCCATAGAGACGGTGCGCGAGCGAGCCGGGCTTGAGCGTGCACGCGTAGGCGCCAAGCCGCATGGTGCCGCCTTTTGCGGTCACGGTCTTCTGGTCGGCCATCAGGCTGACCACCGGGTGATTGGTGTCCTCGTCGAACTCAACTGAGTTGGCCCCTTCGAGCCCGAGGACGTTGCGGGCAAACTCAATGGCCGCCATCTGCAGACCAAGGCAGATTCCAAAGAACGGAACCTTGCGCTCGCGGGCAAAGCGGACGGCTTCGATCTTTCCTTGCGTGCCGCGGATCCCAAAGCCGCCCGGGACGAGGATGGCGTCGGCGGCACCGAGCAGCGCCTCGGCGCCCTTGGACTCAATCGTCGAAGAGTCGATATAGTCGATATTGACGCGGCACTCATGGGCGATGCCGCCGTGCACCAGCGCCTCGTTCAGTGACTTATAGGACTCGGTCTGATCGACATACTTGCCGACGATGGCGATGCGCGCCTCGCTGGTCGGGTGCTTGACCGCCCGCACGATGCGCTCCCAGCGCTCGAGCCGCGGCGCCCGGCTCCAGATGTTGAGCAGCTCGGCAACCCTGTCGTCGAGCCCTTCTTCGTGGAGCGCGAGGGGCAGCTCGTAGATGGTGCCGACATCGGCAGCGGTAAAGACGGCGCCGGGCTCGACCGAGCAGAAGAGGGCGATCTTGTCCTTGATCTCCTTGGTGAGCTGCCGATCAGTGCGGCAGATGAGGATATCGGGCTGGATGCCGATCTCGCGCAGCTTCATTACTGAGTGTTGAGTTGGCTTGGTCTTCACTTCGTGCGCGGTGGCGATATAAGGCACGAGCGTCAAATGAATATAGAGGGCGTTGTCCGAGCCGACGTCGTACTTCATTTGACGAATGGCCTCGAGGAACGGCAGCGACTCGATGTCGCCGACCGTGCCGCCGACCTCGACGATGATGAGATCGTTGCCGTCGGCGGCGGTGTTGATGAAGCGCTTGATCTCGTCGGTGATGTGGGGAATCACCTGCACCGTCTTGCCGAGATATTCGCCGTGCCGCTCTTTGTTGATGACGTTTTGATAGATGAGGCCGGTGGTGGCGTTGTTGTTGCGCGACATCTTCGCCGAGGAGAAGCGCTCGTAGTGACCCAGGTCCAGGTCGGTCTCGCCGCCGTCGTCGGTGACGTAGACCTCGCCGTGCTGGAACGGGCTCATCGTGCCCGGGTCGACGTTGATATAGGGGTCGAGCTTGAGATGGGTGATCTTGAGTCCGCGGTTCTCCAGCAGCGCTCCCAACGACGCGCTCGTCAGCCCCTTGCCCAGCGACGAGACGACGCCGCCGGTGACGAAGATGAACTTGGTGCGCTTGCCGGCACGTCCGCTTTCCGATTGACCTTGTCGGCTCACGCGAAGCTCCTAGTCTGCTCTTTGGCCTCGACGGCGCGGCGGACCTTCTCGAGATCTGCCGGTGTATCGACGGCGATTGAATTCCAGAAACCCAAGGCTACTTGAATCGACTGCCCGTGAAAGAGCGCGCGCAATTGCTCCAAAGACTCAGCCTTCTCCAAAGCGGTCTCGGGAAGGTTCGCGAAGGTCTGCAAGTAATCGCGCGAGAACCCATAGAGTCCGATGTGAATCAAGGGCTGCACCACACCCGTCGCGCGCGGATAGGGAATCAGGGAACGCGAGAAGTAGAGCGCGCGGCCGCCTTCGCCGAGGACCACCTTGACGAGGCTCGGCTCGTTCACGTCCTCGCCGGGCAGGAGCGGCCGCGCGAGCGTGCTCATGGCGTGGCCGGCACGCACCAGGGCCGCGAGCGCCTCGATGGCCTTCGGGTCGAGGAGCGGCTCGTCACCCTGGATGTTCAGGTAGCCATCGGCAGGCAGGTCGCGCGCCGCCTCTGCGACGCGCTCGGTGCCGTTGCGACAATCGGGGCTGGTCATCAAGGCGCGGAAACCCGCGCCCCGCACGGCCCGGGCGATGCGCTCGTCGTCGGTGGCGACAGCGACCTCGTCCACACCTTGGGCGGAGGCGGCGATGCGGGCGACCCGGACCACCATCGGCACTCCGCCGATGTCGGCGAGCGGCTTGCCAGGGAGGCGCTCTGCTGCGTAGCGCGCGGGAATGAGGGCTGCGAGGCGCACGTCGCGTTCTATCCCCTGTGAGGCGCGCGGCGCAACACGATCGGCGGCGCCAGGTCTCGCGCTGCGATAAAAGGGCGCCATGGGCGAACCACCCGAGATCGACGAATCCCTGCTGGACGAGATCCGCCGAGCGGCGTTCGAGCTCCGCCACCAGAGCCCGCAGGAGGCGGTGCGGATCTTGCGACGATGCGCCGCGGCGGGCGGGGGCGCGGAGGTGCTGGCCCGCGGGGCGCTGGGCGAGATCTACCTCGAGGACTTTGGCGATCTTGACGGCGCCGAGAGCGAGTTTCGCAAGGTGCTCAAGGCAGCGCCGGGCCTCGCCGCCGCCGAGCTTGGCCTCGCGCGCGTGCTTCGCGAGCAGGGGCGCGCGGCCGACGCCGAGGCGGGCTTCGCGCGCGCCATCCAAGGTCTCGAGCGCGACGTGCGGTCGTTCCGCGAGGCGGGAGAGCCGCCTCCCGGCGCGGAGGAAGTCGTCCTCACTGCCCTCGAGGTCGCGATCGAGCTCTGCGACCTGCGGGCGCGCAATGCCTCCTCCAGGCTCGACTCGCCGCTCGAGGAGGGCGCGCTGCGCTGGGCGGCCGAGTCGCGCCTCTTCGACGCCTCTGACAGCGACGAGGAGGACGCGGCCGGCGAGGACTGGGTGCGCTTTCACGCGCTCTGGGCGCGGCTCCGCGCGATCACGGGCAGGGCGGAGGAGGCGGTGGCGGCGCTGGAGCGAGCCGAGGCTGAAGGGCAGCTGCCAAAGCCGCACGGGGCGAAGCTGCGCCGCGACGCGCTCGAGGAGGCAGGCGATCTCGGCGAGGCCGCGGTGCACGCGCGCCGGGCGCTCGACGAGGAGCGCGCGGCCGACCGCTTTTGCGAGGCCCTGGACGTCCTGCGCGCCGCTGCGCTGACCGCCGCATCAGGCGACGAGCCGCTGGCGGCGAAGCTGCTGCAAGAGGCGCTCTCGCAGACCCAGGCGCGGCTCGCCAGCGCCGTTGGCGACGCGCGCGAGCCGCTCGCCGAGGATGAGAAGCGGCTGCGCGAGGCGCTGGAAGACCCAGCCACGAGCACCCCCTCGCTGGTGCGGCTCGGCGTGCACCGCCAATAGATCGCCGCACCTCGGCCGCCGAGCACTAATGCAACATCGCTGCATTAGAGAAGCAGCCGCTTGCGCGCTTGGGTCCCCGGCGCTTGCGGCGCCGCTCGCCGCGGCTTGTTGGTCAGGCCGTGCTGGGGAAGCGGGGTCCCGCAGCGCGCGCAGGCCAGGAGCTTGAAGTTGCGGTGCATCCGCCCGCACGAGGGGCAGAACCGCACCAGGTAGAGGTAGCTGAGGACGAGCAGTCCGACGACCGCCAGCACCACCAGCCGCCCTGCCTGGCCCGCCTGCGCGAGGGCGCCGGTGCGCCGCCCGATGACGAGCAGGCCGCCGCAAAGCGCCACGAGCGTGCCGCGAAAAGCCAGCCGCTTGACCGACCCGCGCGTCCGGCCGGCAAAGAGGAAGAAGAGCCATCCCACCGCCGCCGTGGCCGAGAGCGCGGCGGCAGCCGTCTGCAGAGGCGTCACCGCGTTTTCTTAGCAGAGTGCGATACATCACGGCTTGCTTTGTCAAGCCATTGCCCGCGAGTCCGGCGGAGGCTAATCCCTTGGCCATGCAAGAGTCGAAGCGCGTCCTGGTGGTCGACGACAACGTCGATGCCGCCGAGACCCTCACCGAGTTCCTCGGCGCCCTCGGCCACGAGGCGCGCATGGCGCACGACGGCAAGGTCGCGCTGCAGATCGCCGCCGTGTGGCGCGCCGATCTGGTGTTGCTCGACATCGGCCTGCCCGGGATGGACGGCTTCGAGGTGGCGCGGGCGCTGCGCCGGCTGCCGGTGCCGCCGGGCTCTGTGGTCGCGCTCAGCGGCTACGGAGAGGACGCCGACCGCAAGCGCTCGGTGGACGCAGGGATCGACGCGCACCTCGTCAAGCCGATCGAGCTTGGCCGCCTCGAAGAGCTGCTGGCGCGGCCGCAACAAGCAGGCGCCCGTTACCCTCTCGCGCTCTTGCGCTCGGCGGGCGCGTCGCCGCGCGCGTGATCGTGCTTGGCCCGCGCGGCGCAGAACTGCACCAGCACGTCGGCGATGCGCTCGGCGGCCCGGCCATCCCAGAGGTCGGGAACGCGCCCCTTCTTGCCCCGCCCGTCGAGAATGGCGGTGGCAGCGGGCACGATCTGCGCCGGGTCGCGGCCGACCAGCGTGTTGGTCCCCTCGGTGCAGGTGACGGGCCGCTCGGTGTTCTCGCGCAAGGTCAGGCAGGGGACGCCGAGCGCGGTGGTCTCCTCCTGGATGCCGCCCGAGTCGGTGAGCACGAGCTTCGCGTGCGCGGTCAGCGCCAGGAAGTCGAGGTAGCCCTGCGGGTCCACCAGCTTGATGTTCGGCGCCGCTTCAATCTGCGCGCGCAGGGCAGCATCTGCAGTCAGGCGCCCGCGCGTGCGCGGGTGGATGGGCAGCACCACCGGCAGGAAGAAGGCCACCTCGCTGAGCGCCGACAGGAGCCGGCCGAAGACGATCGGGTCGTCGACGTTGGCCGGCCGGTGCAGCGTGGCCAGCGCGTAGTTGCCCTTGGTCAGCCCGAGCTTCTCGTGGATCTTGCTCTCCTCGGCCCGCGGCAGGGCGGCGCGCAGGCTGTCGATCATGGCGTTGCCGACGAAGTGGACGCGATCTTTCTCGATGCCCTCGGCGGCGAGGTTGGCGTCGCCGTCGGGGCTGGGCGTGAAGAGCAGCGAAGAGAGCCGGTCGGTGAGCACGCGGTTCACTTCTTCCGGCATCGTCCAGTCGCGCGAGCGCAGGCCCGCCTCGATGTGCGCCACCGGGATGCCCATCTTGGCGGCCACCAGCGCGACCGCGATGGTCGAGTTGACGTCGCCCGCGACGACCACGACGTCGGGCTTGTGCACCTCGAGCACCGGCTCGATCTCGGTCATCACCTTGGCCGTCTGCTGCGCGTGCGAGCCGCTGCCGACGCCCAGGTGCACGTCGGGGTCCGGCATGCCCAGGTCCTGGAAGAACACGTCCGACATCTTGGCGTCGTAGTGCTGCCCGGTGTGGACCAGGATCTGCGTGACCCCTGCGATCTTGCGCAGCGCCGCGATGACCGGGGCGACCTTCATGAAGTTGGGCCGCGCACCGACGATGTGAAGGATCTTCATGGCGCGGACGTTCTGCACGCCGGCGCCGATTGGCAAGCGGCCGGGCGCATGGCCGCGCCTCCTCCTTCCGCAAGCGGACGCTTTGCGCGTGCCCGGCCGGGGCGGCCACTGTACGCTTGCCGACGTGCAGACCGCGCCGCTCGTCGAGTACGTCGTCGAGCCGAACTACGCCGGCTGGACGCTCGCGGCGTATGTCGCCGAGAAGATCCCGCGCATGCTGCCGCACCAGGTGGACAAGATGCTGCGCGGCCGCGCGCTGGTCGCGCCCGAGGGGCTGACGCTCTTGCCCGAGACGCTGCTCTGGCCCGGCCTCTCGTTCGCGCTGCGCAAGCGGGCCATCGGCGACGACGGCGAGCCCGCCCCGCTCGCCATCGTCTACCAGGACGACGCGCTGCTGATCGTCGACAAGCCGCCCTATCTGGCGCTCCACCCGACTGCGCGCTACCACCTGACGACGCTCACCCGCGCGCTCGAGCTGTACCATCGGAACGGCGCCGGGCAGAAGCCGGACCCCGCGCATCGGCTCGACCGCGACACCAGCGGCCTCGTCGCCTGCGGACGCAGCCCCACCGAGACCAAGGCGCTCAAGCGCGCGTTCGCCGAGCGGCAGGTAGACAAGTGCTACCTGGCGCTGGTCGAGGGCGCGCCGGCCACCGACCACTTCGTCGTCGATCAGCCGCTCGCGGTGGGCACCGAGCGCATCAAGGTCATGGTCCGCATAGACCCGGCTGGGGCGCCTTCGCTGACCGAGTTCTCCGTCGTGAACCGCTTTCGCGACGGCGCCGGCCGGCCGCTCGCGCTCCTGCGTTGCTCGCCCCGCACCGGACGGCAGCACCAGCTCCGCGCGCACCTTGCGTTCGCCGGGCTGCCGCTGGTCGGCGACAAGCTCTACGGGCCCGACGCGGCCATCTTCCTGCGGCTGGTCGAGAGCGGCCTTGGTCCACCTCCGGCGGGAGAGTGGGATCAGCTGGTCACCGAGGCCGAGCGCAGAGCGCTGCGCCTGCCGCGCCACGCGCTCCACGCCGCCGAGCTGGTTGTTCCCCACCCGGCGACCGGCGTGCGGATGCGCTTCACTTCGCCGCTGCCGTCGGATCTGCAGACCTTGATCAGCGGGTTGGCCGAGATCTGAATGAACATTCATTCAGATTGCGGTCTCTACGCCGCAGCCGAGGCCGCCATCGCTCCGCGGATCGACTCGACCAGCATCCGCAGGCCCTCGGGCAGCGCCACTCTGGGCTCGTAGCCGAGCACGCTGCGCGTCTTGGTCAGATCCGCGGACGAGACGCGCAGATCGCCCGCGCGCTCTGGCTGGTGGTCTGGCTCGATGCCGCGGGCCGCGGCTCCGACCGTCTCGCGCAAGAGGCCCACCAGCTCGAGCAGGCTGGCGCTCTTGCCGCTGGCGACGTTCAGCACCTGGCCCGGCGCGTCCTTGGCCGTGGTGGCGAGGAGATTCGCGCGCACCACGTCGCTGACGTGGACGAAGTCGCGCGTCTGCTGGCCGTCGCCGAAGATCACCGGCCGCTTGCCCTGGAGCAGGAGCGTGGCGAAGCGCGGGATGACCGCGGCGTACTCGGACTTCGGGTCCTGCCGATCGCCATAGACGTTGAAGAAGCGCAGCGCCACGCAGGGCAGGCCGAAGGCCCGCGTGTACGTCTGGGCATAGAGCTCGGCGGCGATCTTCTGCGCCGCGTAGGGCGACATCGGCAACACCGGCAGCGCCTCGTGCTTGGGCTGCTCGGGTCCATCGCCATAGGCGGCGCAGGAGCAGGCCAACACGCAGCGCTCGACGCCGGCCTTGCGCGCGGCCTCGAGCACGTTGACCGTGCCGCCGACGTTGACGAAGTTGGTGCGCTCGGGCTCGCGCATCGAGACCGGCACCGAGGGCAGCGCGGCCAGGTGGAAGACGAACTTCGCGCCCTGGACCGCCTGTTCGACCGCGGCCGGGTCGGCGATCGAGCCTTCCACCAGCGAGAACCCGCGCTCGCGGCCGAGCAGCGCCGCCGTCTCGCGCTTGCCGCTGGAGAAGTCGTCCAGGCCCACCACCTCGTGCCCCTGGCGAAGCAGCTCCTGGCTGATGTGTCCGCCGATGAAGCCCGCAGCGCCCGTCACCATCATCCGTGCCATTGATCCTCCGTTGCCGCGACTGCGCGCACAGCGAGAGGATCGACGGCCCGGGCGGTCAGGGGCTCCCGAAGGAGATGCCGCACGCCTCTTTGCCCGCCGCCGACTGCAGCTGATTGCAGTCGCAGGAGTGGGCGTCGATCTTTCGCTGGCAGAATGCCTGATCCTCCGCGCGCAGCGAGAAGCTCTGCTCCGCGTCCTTGGCCCGCTGCGCGCACGCCGCCCGCGTGCCGTCGTCGGGCAGGCACAGGCAGATCTGGTCGGCGAGCGTTCTGCATGAGTCTCCGCAACCGGCGGCGACGGTGAAGCTGAGCATGCAAGCGAGGATGCGCAAGGCGCGCAGGGCGAGACGAGGCATACGGCCGCGATCTATCACAGGGGGCATGGACGCACCTCCGAGATTCGTCTGGCTGCACGGGTTCGGCTCTGGGCCCGGGAGCGCGAAGGCCAGTTTCGTTCGCGCCCGGCTCGCCGAGCGCGGGCTTCGGCTCGAGGCTCCTGATTTGAACGAGCCGTCGTTCTTCGAGCTGACCGTCTCGCGCATGTTGGCGCAGGTGGACGCGCTCGCCTCCGAGCGCCCCGAGCCGCTTTGCCTCATCGGCTCGAGCCTCGGCGGCTATCTGGCCGCGCTCTTCGCGGCCGCCAGGCCCGAGCGGGTCGCCTGCCTCGCGCTCCTCGCGCCGGCGTTCGACCTGGCCAGCCGCTGGTCCGCGCGCATGGGCGAGCCACTGCTGCAACAGTGGCGCGCGCAGGGCTCCTTTGAGTTCGACCACCACGCGCTCAAGCGCAAAGAGCGGCTGTCGTCGCGCTTCCTCGAGGACGCCGCACTCCACGCCGCAAACCCCATGCCGCGCGCGCCGACGCTGATGGTGCAGGGCCTGCTTGATCAGACCGTGCCTCCCGAGCTGGCGCGCGAGCAAGAGCGCCGCATGCGCGCCGCCGGCTTGCCGGTGAAGCTGGTCGAGCTGGACGAGGGCCACGAGCTGACCGCTGACCTTCCCGGACTTTGGAGGCTGCTCGAAACCCACTTCGCAGGCGTGCTCGACGCGCCGCGAGCCGCCCCGCAGTGAATGAAGCCGGCCTCCAGCAGCCCGCGCGGGTTCCAGCTGCTGGGGCCGTCGAAGACCACCGAGGCTCGTCATCCGCTTGTGGATGCGCGCGAAGTCCCGCCCGCGGAGTCGTTCCAGTCGACACGTGAGCAGCATGGCCCCCTCGACTTCCATGCCGACACCACGGCCCGAGGGTGGTGGGCCGCTGCGGAAGCAGGGACGCTCGCGACCGGCGTGCGGACGACGCGGCGCCCGCTTGAGTCAACGGCACGGACGCGCTACGAGCTGACGATGCGGGCTGCCCTGGTGTCGTGCTCTGTCGCCTTTTGCGCCTGCGCCTCGATCGCTGCCCGCGATCTTCCGACCGGCACCTCTGCCCAGCTGCTGGTGGTTCGCTCGCCGTCTTGGGAATCGACCCGCGGCGAGCTGCGGCGCTATCGGCGCGCCTCTGCCGGGTGGCAGCAGCTCGGAGACCCGATCGCAGTCAACCTCGGCAAAAACGGCCTTGGCTGGGGCCGCGGCTTGCACGGCGGACCTCTTGGGACGCCCGAAAAGCGCGAAGGCGACGGCCGCGCACCCGCCGGCGTCTTCGCCTTGGGGCCCGCGTTTGGAATCGCGACGGCGGCGCCCGGGGGTTCGGCCCTGAGCTGGCTGCAAGCCTCGGCCACGCTCGAGTGCGTCGATGACCCGGGCTCGCCGCACTACAACCAGATCCTGGACTCCTCCCAAGTCTCGCGGCGCGATTGGACCAGCTCGGAGCTGCTCCGCCGGCCGGACGAACTCTATGACCTCGCGCTGGTCGTGCAGCACAACCAATCTCCGGCGCAGGCAGGCGCGGGGTCCTGCATCTTCCTTCACGTCTGGAAGGCAGAACGCCCGACTGTCGGCTGCACGTCCATGGAGCGCGAGTCGCTGTCCGCGCTCCTCGGTTGGCTTGACCCGGCGGCGCTCCCAAGGCTTGTGCAGCTGCCAGAAGCGGAGTACCAGCGCCTTCGTGAGCCCTGGCACTTGCCTTAGCTCACGCGGCGCGAGACCTCGCGAAGACTAAAAGGGAATGTCGTCTTCGCTGCCGCCGCCCTTGCCGCCGCCGCCGCCACCACCACCGCTCGGGCCGCTCGGGCCCTCGTCCATTCCAGGAGGAGGAGGCCCGAAGTCGTCGGGCGCTCCGCCCCCGCTGCGCCGCGGCCCAGCCCCGCGCTCGCCGCCGGAGAGGAAGAGAACCTGGTTTGCCACGATCTCCGTGGTGTACTGCTTGACCCCCTCCTTGTTGTTCCACTCGCGGGTCTGGAGGCGCCCATCGATGTAGACTTGGCGGCCCTTGCTCAGATACTCGCCGCAGAGCTCGGCGACCTTCCCCCAGACCACGATCTTGTGCCACTCGGTGCGCTCCTGCTTGGCGCCCGCCTTGTCCGTCCACGCCTCGTTGGTGGCGATGTTGAAGTTCGCGACCGCCTGCCCGCCGGGCGTGTAGCGGACCTCCGGATCCTTTCCGAGGTTGCCGATCAGCATCACCTTGTTCAGACCGCTCGTCGCCATGCTCTCCTCGGTTCCCGCTCTCGCGAACGGGGCTTGATTGGACGGCGCGCACCGTAGCACAAGGGTCCAACGCGCGTGCGCGGACCCGCCAGGGGCGCGGGCGGCAGCAGATTTGCGCCCTCAGGCCGTTCTGAGCGCCTGGAAAGGCGCGCTGGTCGCGACCGCGACCAGTGCCAACTGCAGCTCGCCAAAGCTGACCGGCGAAGAGAGGCGGTTGCGGATCGCGACCAGCTCGTCGTGGCCCGCAGGCCCAAGCGCCCTCACCTCTTCGGTCAAGCGGGCGCCGAGCAGCCTGGCGGCATCGACCGGCTTTCCGACAGCCAGAGCCTCGGCCAGAAGCGCCGCCACCGCGCTGATCGAGTCGCACTGCATCGCCGCGATCTGCTGCAGATCGAGGCCGCGCTCGCAGAGAGCAAAGACGGCATGCCAGGCGGGAAGCGACGCGTCGGCGATTGAAGAGCTCGGCGAACGGCGCGGGGCACCGTAGCGGACGATCTCTTCGTCGCGCTCGGACGCGATTGGTGGCCAGTGCTGGCCCGGAGCGGGCTCGGCCTTCTGCGCCGCGGCTTGCGCTGGTCGCCCGCTTGAGCGCGCACGGCTCGCCGCCGGGGCGGTGACAGCGAGAACCCGCTGCCCGTACTTCTCCCAGCGGCCAGGACCGGCTCCCTTGACCGCGAGAAATTCTTGCTCGGTCTCTGGCAGCGCCCGAGCCAGCTCGATCAGGGTTGCATCGTGAAAGACGACGTAAGGGGGCAGCCGCCCATCACGCGCGATCTCTGTCCTGAGGGCGCGCAGGGCTGAGAACACTTGGACGTCGTAAGGGGCATCGAGGGCCGGCGCTCGGGTTGCCGCGGGAGCCTTGGCCGGCCGCCGCCTCGCCGCCGCTGCCGCGAGCTCTTCCGGTGCCGGCGCGCGGCTGCCCACGCAGGCGTCGCACGAGGCACAGTCGGTCCGCGCCTCGCGGTCGCCGAAGTAGCGCAAGAGGTTTTGTCGCCTGCAGCTGGCGGTGTCAGCAAACCGGACCAGCCTGTCGAGCATCTTCCGCTCGAGCGCGACCCGTTGCGCCGCCAGCTCGAAAGGCACCGCGAGCTCCGCAGGTCCTATCTGCGGCGTCAGGATCACGTAGTCCGGTCCAGCGCCGCGCCGCCGCTCGAGATGTCCAGCAGACTCGAGAAGCTTGAGAGCAGCGCGGGCCTCGTTGGGGTGGACCCCGGCGCTGCGCGCAAGCGCGGTGCTGTGCCCTTCGGAGGCGTGGCGGGCGTCCTGCCAGATCCGGCGTACCAGCGCGGGCTCGGCAAAGTTTCCGTCGATCATGCGCCGCTGCAAGAGGACGTCGGAGTAGTTGAAGAGGAGCACCGCGAGGCTTGCTTGCCCGTCGCGGCCGGCGCGGCCGATCTCCTGGTAGTACGCCTCGAGCGAGCGCGGAACGTCGAAGTGCGCCACGAAACGAATGTCGGGCTTGTCGACGCCCATCCCGAAAGCATTGGTGGCGACGACCACGGGGATGCGCCCCCGCAAGAATGCCTCTTGCACCTCGGAGCGCGCGGCGTCCTCCATCCCTGCGTGATACCCACGGGCTTGCAGCCCGGCCGCCTGCATCGCCGCCACGATCTTCTCCACGTTCTTCCTCGTGGCGGCGTACACGAGCCCGGGCTCGCCCGTGCGGGCCAGCGCGAAAAGCCGCCCGAGCTTCTCCTTGTCGCCGGCCACGCGGTCTACCTCGATGAAGAGGTTCGGACGATCAAAGCCCGCAACGAAGACCCGGGGGTCACGCAACTCGAGCGCGTCGGCGATGTCCTTGCGCACCTCGGGCGTGGCGGTCGCGGTCAAGGCCAAGACGCGCTCCGCCGAGAGCCGGACCCTGGCCTGGGCGATCCGTTGGTAGTCCGGCCTGAAGTCGTGTCCCCAGGCCGAAATGCAGTGAGCCTCGTCGACCGCGAGCAGGGGACAGCGGACGCCCGACATCGCCTGCACGAACGAGCTCGAGCGAAATCGCTCGGGGGCAACGTAGACCAGCTTGAAGGCGCCCTGGCGTAGGGCCGCCTGTCGATCGGCGCGCTCCTGTTCGCCGAGAGACGAGTTGATGAACGTCGCGGAGATCCCGCGCGCGGTGAGCGCGTCGACTTGATCTTTCATCAAAGCCACGAGCGGCGAGACGACCACGCTGGTGCCCGGCAACAAGAGCGCGGGCAGCTGGTAGCAGAGGCTCTTGCCTCCGCCGGTCGGCAGGATGGCGATGGTCGGCCTGCCGCTCAGGACCGACTGGCAGATCTCTTCCTGCGCAGGCCTGAAGCTGTCGTAGCCGAAGTGTTGTCGCAGGGACGCGTGCAGCGCCGACGAGTCGGCGGAAACCTGCTCGGAGTCATTGGTCATCGGGGTCTCGGACATGAGTGTCGGCTTTCCTTGAACGCGAGCGGTCGGGGTTCGACCGGGCGGGCTGTGTCATCTGGTGCGACGAGCGGCTCACCCTCGAGGGAGAGGAGCCCGTGGCGGGCGCTGTGATGGCCGCGCGCGGTGATGACGAGGTGGTCGATGACCTCGACGCCGAGAACGTGGCCCGCGTCGTCGAGCAAGCCTTGGAGGCGCACGTCCTCAGCGGAGGGCTGCGCATCACCGGAGGGATGATTGTGAGCAAAGGCGATGCACGGCGCGCCCAACATCACCGCAGGCGAGAACGCTTCCCGGGGCAGGAGCGAGCAATGAGTGATGCCGCCCAAGGAGATGCGAACGGTCTGAAGCTCTTCGAGCCGCGCCGTGAGGAGGATGGCCCAGAACTCCTCGCGCTCGAGGTGGGCCAGCCGCGGCAGCAAGTGCGCGCAGAGATCGGCGGGATCCAGAAGGCTCGCGCGCTCTGGAAGCGACGCGAGCACCGTGCGGCGTCCAAGCTCGAGGGCGACCTGGAGGCGCTCGAGCTGGGTGGGTCCGATGCGCGCGCCCGGACAATGGCGACCCGGCTTCAGTGCGCGAAGTTGCGCGAGCCCGCCGGCAACCAGAGCGGCCCCAACCGCCTCACTTCGGCCTTGATCGCGACCGCCAACGAGAAGCGAGACCAGCTCCGCCTCCGACAGCGCTTCCGCACCGAGCCGTTGCATTCGTTCGCGCGCTCCCACGGCGCGAGTCGACTGCAGCGAGCATGCCAGCGGGTGCGGACCAGTCTTCTAATGATAGCGGTTCCACTGCCCGCGGTTCCAAATTTAGACCTATCGATTGTTTTTGGAACCGACCGGTCCAAATTTGGAATCGTTAACGCCTAGAACCGGGCCGAGAGCGCGAAGAAGGCTTTGATCTTGTCGTTGGTCTCGCGCAAGCGTGCCGAGAGCGTGCGGACGAAGGTCCAGAGCAGCTCGTAGGCGAGATCTTTGTGAAGAAACATCAGCTCTTCGAGGTCGGCCTTCTGCACGCACCAGAGCATGCACGACAAATGCGCCGTCGCGTCCGCCGAGCGCGGAGTGTCGTCGATGAGGGCCATTTCGCCGAAGTAACTCCCTGGCTCAAGGATTGCTAAGGCCTCTTCACCGACGCCCGGAACCATCTTCGAGATTCGGACCTTGCCCTTCATGATGAGGAACATTTCAGTGCCGACATCGCCCTCGGAAAAAATCTTTTCGTTCGCCTTGAACTCTTTCTGGGTGGCGATGGCCGAGACCTTGCCCAGGTGCTCGCTGGTCAGGTTGGCGAAGAGGGGAATCTTTTTGAGCTGGGTGGGATCCATCAACCCCTCGGCAGTGCTGCCATGCTTCAGTCTAACAGATCGGTTTCGGCGGCGCGCCTTCGTGCTGGAGGGTTACACTGCGCGGCCTTCCCGCGCTGGGCCTCACCTGGCCGGTCACCTCAAGCAGGAGCAATCGTGGAACGGCACCAAGTCGTCATCATCGGGTCCGGACCCGCCGGCTACACGGCAGCCATCTACACTGCGAGGGCCAACCTCGCGCCCGTCTTGTTCACCGGCTTGCAGCCAGGTGGGCAGCTGACCATCACCACGGATGTCGAGAACTATCCCGGCTATCCCAAGGGTATCCTCGGCCCGGAGATGATGGAGCTGTTCCGCGAGCAGGCGGCGCGCTTTGGCACCCAGATGATCGACGGCCTCGTGGACAAGGTCTCCTTCAAGGAGCGTCCTTTCCTCATCGAGGGCAGCGGGCGGCAGATGCTGGCCGATTCCGTGATCATCGCCACCGGCGCGCAGGCAAAGTGGCTCGACATCCCGAGCGAGACGGCGCTGCGCGGCCACGGCGTCTCGGCTTGCGCGACCTGCGATGGGTTCTTCTTCAAGAACCAGGAGATCGTGGTCATCGGCGGCGGCGACACGGCCATGGAAGAGGCGCTCTTCCTCTCGAAGATGTGCGCCAAGGTGACGGTCATCCACCGGCGCGATTCGCTGCGCGCCTCGAAGGTGATGCAGGCCCGCGCCAAGGCGAATCCGAAGATCCACTGGGCGTGGAACCAGGGCGTGGTCGAGGTGCTCGGCGAGAAGGGGCCTGGATTTTCAGGTGGCGTGGGCGGGGTGCGGGGCGTGCGCACGGAGGACACGGTGACTGGCGAATTCCGGGAGATCTCCTGCAAGGGGGTCTTCGTGGCCATCGGCCATTCGCCCACCACCGAGCTCTTTGAAAACCAAATCGAGATGGACGCGAACCGCTACATCAAGGTGCAGCCGGGCACGACGCGCACCAGCGTGCCGGGAGTATTTGCATCAGGTGACGCAGCGGACCCCGTCTATCGGCAGGCCGTCACGGCGGCAGGCACGGGCTGCATGGCGGCCATCGACGCGGAGCGCTTCGTCGCGGCGGGCGGAAAGTTCCACTAGTGCCTCGGCCGCGACGTCGTGAACCATCCTCTGGTGCTCCGCTGAGCAGCGCCACGGCAAGGCCGTTCGTCGAAGCTCGGCGATCGGCGTGCGCAGGCAGCAGAACCTCGCGGTCGAGGCAGTAGGTGGTCGAGCAGGCCGAAGGCGAGAGCCGCCCCGCGCTTCCGCCGTGGCTCGTGCTGGTGATCTCATCGCTCTTGTTTGCGGTCATGGCGCTGCTCGCCAAGCTGGCCGCTCGCAGGCTGCCAGGTCCTGAGGTCGCGTTTGTCCGGTTCGCGGTCGGCTGCGCCGCGGTGGCCGTGGTCGCCAGCCGGGTGCGGCTGCGCGCGCGCAACGTCCGGGGTCTCGTCCAGCGCGGAGTGCTCGGGGGCGCGGCGGTGCTGGGCTACTTCCTCGCCATCGAGCATCTGCCCGTCGGCGTGGCAACGCTCTTGAACTACACGGCGCCCGTCTTTACCGCGCTCTGGGCGGCGCTGCTCTTGGACGAGCCGCTCGGCGCGCACGCAGCGCTCGCGCTCTTTGTGACAACCGCGGGAGTTGCCCTGGTGGTCGGAGGGAGCGGAGGGGCGAGCAACTTCCACATCGGGCGCTGGGAAGTGATCGGCGTCGCCTCCGCGATGCTCTCGGGCGCGGCGATCGCAACCATTCGCGAAGTGCGCCGCACCGACGGCTCGTGGGAGATCTTCGGATCTTTCTGCTTGTTCGGCATGCTGATCACGGCTGGCCCCACCGCGCGGCTGTGGGTGGCTCCCTCCGCCTGGGACTGGGTGCTGCTCTTGGCGGTCGGGTTGGTCTCGCTCGTCGCCCAGATGGGCATGACCTGGTCATTGCGCTACGCACGCGCCGCGCCGGCTGGGATCATCACCCAGCTCACCCCGGTAGCCGCGCTGGCGCTCGGCGCACTCCTGCTCGGGGAGCGCATCGCGGGGCTCGCGCTGGCAGGTGCTGCCCTGACCGTCGCGGGCGTCGCCTGGGGAGCGCTGCTCGCGACCCAGCCGCAGGGCACGCCGCAAGAAGATCCCTAGAGACCGACCGGGTTGAAGGACCGTGGAGAGACGGAGCAATGCGCAGCAGATCGGCCGAGCGGGTTCGGCGCTCTAGCTGCTCTCGCCCGGCCGATGCCAGTCGCCGCTGCGCCCGCCTGTCTTTTCCACCAGGCGAACAGAGACCAACTCCATGCCGCGATCGTGGCGCTTCATCATGTCGTAGATGGTCAAGGCAGCGGCGCAGGCGGCGGTCAGGGCCTCCATCTCCACGCCGGTGCGCTCGACGGCGTGGACGCGGGCCTCGATGCGGACCACGCCGGCCGGCTCGTCGATGGTGGCCGTGCACTCCGCGCCCGCGAGGACGATGGGATGGCAAAGGGGGAGCAGATCGGGAGTGCGCTTCGCCGCCTGGATGCCCGCGATGCGCGCTGCGGCCAGCGCATCGCCTTTCTCCAGCTTGCCTTCGCGAAGCAGCGCCAGGGCCTCGGGGCTGCAGCGCAGCTCGGCGCGCGCCACGGCTACCCGCGAGGTGCGGTCCTTGTCACCGACGTCGATCATCTTCATGAAAGGGCCTCGAACGAAGAGCTACAAGCCGCGCTCGCGGAGCTGGTCGTCGTCCTCGCCATTGAGGTGACCGACCTCGTGCAAGAGCGTGTCGCGCACTTCGCGGTGGAGCTCGTCGTCACTGCGGGCCGCGCGGGCGAGGTTGCGACGGTAGAGGATGATGGCGGGCTTGGTGTCGCGGCCGGCGTTCTCTGGCGGCGGTTTGAAGAGGCCGAGGATGCCCGGCGAGAGGGGCGGATCGACGGTCTTGAGATCGCTCTCGCGGGGCAGGTCCTCGACCGCAAAGGCGCTCCTCTGCAGCCCGGCGCGGATGGAGTCGGGCAGCCGCGCAACCTCTTCCTCGACGACCTGCGCGAACTTGTCGAGCGTGGCGCCGGCGGCGGGCTTGAAGGATTCGGGATCGAGCTGGGTGGCCTTGGCAAAATGCTTCGCCGAAGAGCGCTCGTCGCCTTGGCGCTCCGCGATCAGGCCGAGGTAGTGCTCCGCCCACGCGTCCGGACCAGACGACACGAGGGTGTCTAGCTCGGCGCGGGCCTCGTCGAAGCGACAGAGCTCGAAGAGGGCCACGCCTTTCTCGCGGCGGGCCTCGCGATCTTTCGGGTCATAGAGCAGCGCCATGGAGACGCTGCCGAGCGCGTCGCCCGGGCGGCCGAGATCATCGTGGGCCATGCCCTGGAGCAAATAGAGCTCCTTCTGCAAGAGCGTGTCGTGCAAGCGCACCGCGCGTGGCAGGGCCCGAGTCACGTACTGCAGCGCGAGCTCAAGGTCGTCGCGACTGCCGAGCCTCCGGACGTGGAGGTCGGCGACGCTGCGAAGCACCTCGGGGTCCTCGGGATCCAATGCGAGCGCGCGGGCATAGGCGGTGCGCGCCTCGTCGATGCGGCCGAGCTCGGCCAGCGCGGCGCCTCGGAAGTGGTGGGCGGCTACGCTCTGGGGCTCCAGCCGGGCGGCCTCACGGCCGCACTCGAGCGACTCCTCGTAGTGGCCGCGCTCGAAGTGGCGCGCGGCGGCCTCGACCAGTTCGGTCAGCTCGGGCTCGTGGCCAAACACTGGCTCGACGCAGGTCGCGGTCGCGCTCTCAGGATGCGAGTGGCTGCGCTGCGCCTGGGCGCGAATGTCGGGCAACAGATTGCGGCTCGGGCTCGCGCTGCCCGCGGGGACCGAAGAGCCGATCAGCGTGGCGGCGATCGCTGGCCTGACTTGCGCTGCCGGCGCCGTGGCCGAGCGACGGCAAGCGCCACAGAGTGCCGCGCAGAGGGCCGCTCCGATTGCTGCAACCGCCGGTCTGCGCATTCGGGTCATCGCAATCGGTGTAACAGCGGCAGGTGGGCCGGACCTTCCCGGCAAGCGTCGCGCGCGATCCGATTGAACGGTAGCACACGCTTCCAGCTCTGGCTCCTTTCCGACGCGGAGAGAAATCCCCACATGTCGGCGGCCGCCCGTGACGGTCGCTCAGCTCCGACGGCGCGTTCGCTTGCGACGAGACAGCGCCCACAAGATGGCCAGCAATCCAGCGCTGCTTGCATTGGCGCCCGGGCCGGCGCCGCAGCCAGCGCACCCTCCGCCGCCGACGGGAATGCTGGGCGGATTGGTGGTGCCGGTCGCGCCGGCATCGCTGGCCGTCGTGCCCCCAGCGTCGGCGACAGGCCCGGCGTCGGCAGTGGTGGCGCCGGCGTCCGCGCCGCCAGCGCCGGGGGCCGCTCCGGCGTCTGAGGGGGGCGTGCCGGCGTCGGAGACTTGGCCCACTCCGCCAGCGTCTGGGGCTGCAGAGCCAGCGTCGGCAACTCCAGCGTCTGGCGCAGAGCCGCCGCCCTGGCCTCCAGCGTCCTGCGCGCCAGCGTCGGGTGTGAAGGAACCCGCGTCGGCGACGCCCGCGTCCGCTGGGGACGAGCCTGCGTCGGCGAGACCGGCGTCAGGCAAGGACCAACCAGCGTCTGCAGACCCGGCGTCGGGATGGGATCCTGCATCGGCAACGCCCGGGCCGGGCGGGGTTCCCGCGTCGCTCGTCGTGCCCGCATCGACCGGCGGAGGGCCGCCGTCGGTTCCGCCGTCGGAGACAACGGCCGAGGCGGGCCAGCCGACCATGCTGCCGGCGGTGCCGATCGAAACCGCCACTCCGTTGAGGGTTGCGCGGGTCGCGCCGGGCGCGTAAGCCGAGAAATCGGCGACCCCTTCTCCGGTGACGACGAGCGTGGTGCCGCGCAGGTCGGCCTCGATCGACGCGGCGCTCTTGCTCACGAGCAGATCGCGGGCGCCGTTTTCATCGCTCAGCCGACCAGGGCCGACGAGGAAGGCGCGCACTGGAACGCCGTTGCTGCGCGCCGCCATGCCGACGAGGCCCGAGGTCAACACGAGATCGCCGGCGATCTTGGCGTTCGCGCCCGTGCGCGAGAAGATCCAGCGCTCTTCGGGGCCCGCGGCGCCCTCGGCGATGACGATGCCCGCGCCGGGGTCGCTGGCGTCGAGCGGCGTGACCGCGGGCTTGCTCGCCCACGCGGCGGTGCCGACCGGGACCAGGGCGGCCAGGAACTGCTGCGACGCCTGCGCGGTCGCCGGGCGCACCCGCACGAACGAGGTCTGCGCGTCCGGGTCGAACTTCCACATCAGCTCGGCAGTCTGGCTGCCGACCTGCGTGGTCCACAGCGCCGGCGAGACCACGCGGACGCCGAGCACCTGGCCGTTCTTGGCCGTGCCTTGCACCCAGCCATGGCCGTCGGGCGCGGCGCCGTCGGGGAAGTGGCAGACCCAGTCGTAGGCGTGGCTCGCGGTCGAGGCGATGTCGTCCCAGACCAGCGCGTACCGGTGCCGAGAGAGAACGACGAGCCGGTCCCAGCGGGTGATGCCGAGCGCGGGGTCGAAGAGCTTGGCGCCGCGGCCGCCGCTGAGCGCGTAGTCGGCGACGCTGGCGGTGCGCAAGGGAGCTGCGTCGCGCTCCCAGAACCAGGGGTTGTTCCACTCGCTGTCGGAGGCGCGCGCGTCGCCGAGCTGGCCCTGGCCGTCGACGAGGATGGAGTTGTGGAACGAGGTGGCGTTGGCCCAGTCGGTGTACCCGGTGTTCTTGCCGGCGTCGTAGCCCATCGCCTCGGGGGCGAGCCAGGTCCCGCTCCCGTACAGCCAGAAGGACATGTCGTCGTTGTGGTCGTGGCCCCACTCTATGTGCCCGCCGGGGTTGCCGCCGGTGCGCACGCGGTCCCAGTTGAAGCGGCCGCCGTAGGGCATGGCCTTGAACGCCAGGGTCAGGTCGCCCGCGCCCCACGAGCTGCGCAAGACCGATGACTGCAAGTCCGAGAAGTGCGAGTCGAGCGGCAGCGTGCTCACGTCGGCCGCGACCACCGTCGGGTCGTACCAGAGGTACTCGAACACCTCGTACCAGAGCTCGGGGACGAGGGTGGTCCGGCTGCCCGCGGCGAACCAGCGCTCTGCGGCGGCCTCGGCCTCGCGGTCGTGAAAGCGCGCGGCGGTGTAGCGCAGGATCTCTGTAGTCTGCTCGGGCGACCAGCCGAAGAAGTCTCCATAGGGCAGGTAGCTCTGGCGAAAGGCCTCGGCCACGCCGGTGGCCAGACGGAAGTGCCCATAGCCGCGGAGGATGCCCATGTCGGTGTAGTCGACGCCGGTGCGTGCCAGCGCGGTCCAGAACGGCATCGACATCGCGAGGCCGTACGCCTGGTAGGGGATCCCCTCGTGCCACGACCCGTCGGTGATGGGCCCGATGGCCTTGGCGATGTTCGCAAGGTTCGTGGTCGCGAGCGACTGCCAGCTCGCCGCCCGCGCGTCCTCGCCCTGCAGCACGAGCCCGGCCAGCCCGAGGCCGGCGGTGTCGATCCAGTTGTGATTCTGGACGTACTCGAGCGGCCACCAGTTGGTCGGGATCGAGTCGGCCAGCCGCTGCGCCTCGGTGCCCAGGCGGGCGGCGATGTCCTTGGCCTCGGTGCTCGAGAGGCCCGAGTACCCGACCAGCCAGTCATAGGCACAGGAGACGCCGAGCAGCATGTGCGCCGTGTTCAGATCGGGCGCGCCTTCGCCGAAGCCCCAATCGCTCCAGGTCAGGTAGGTGAGCAGCTGGGTGCGCGCGATGGCCGCGTAGCGCGCGTCGCCGGTCAATTGCCAGGCGAAGGCAAAGGCCGCGACCTGGTTTCCGAAGAAGCGCTTGTCCGAATAGTCAGCCGTGGTCGGCGCCGGATCCGTCAGGTGCTGGCCGAGGATCTTGACGATGTTGTCGGCGATCGGCTTGTGCGTCGTGGACGACTTCGCGCGCAGCGCCGCGACGTCGGACGACGTGAAAAAGAGGTGCGGGTGGGCCGCTCCCAGAGAGAGCGCCAGCGCTAGCGGTGCGGCAACAAGCACGAACGCCTCCGTCAGTGGCGCGTGCACGACCTCGAGCTGCATCAGCGCCGCAAAGCAGGAGCAGGCGCTGTCCCCTCCCGGTCGCGGGAGCTCCTGCTGAGCAGGAGCGTCACGCCGGTCGAGCTACGACCGTAAGGGCGCAAGCCGAGTTGCCTCAATGTAGGAAATCGGATCCTCGGTCACCTGCCCGAGGAGGAGCGCGATCGGAGGGCGCGCGGACGCACGCGCAGTGCGCCGTTCTACAGCTGGCGGGCGAGCGCTCCGGCCATGCCGAGCCCAAGGAATGCGAGCGGGTTTTCGAGCATCGCCCGGCGCCGCAGCTCCTCCGACAGTCCGCCCGAGGCCAGCGCATCCGAGGCGCGCGGAAGGGCCAGCAGATCGCTCGCGCCCTCGCCGACGTCAGAGGTCAGCGCGACCCCTTCGGCGCCGTTCTTCTTGATCAGGCGCACCGCGGCCTGCGCGTCCAGGCCCCCCGGCTGCAGCGTCAGGCCGGCCCAGAATCCGCATGCGCGCACGAGGGGAAACGTCTCCTCGCTGACGTGGTCGATGAGCACGCGCGCGGGGGGCACGCGCGACTCGCGGAGCAGCGCGATCAGACGCCGCGTGCGGGCCAGCTTGTCGAGCGACGGCGTGTGCACCAGCACCGGCTTGCGCAGCGCCAGCGAGAGCGCGAGCTGGCGCAGCAAGATGTCCTCTTCGCGCTCGCCGCCCGCGTGCAGCCCGAGCTCGCCCAAGGCGACCACGCGCGGGTCGTCGAAGTAGCGCGGCAGGTCATGCAGGAGCGCGTCGATGCCGTGCCAGGGGATGCGCGCGGGATGCACGCCGAGCGCGACCAGCGGCCGGATCCCCGCGCCCTTGAGCCGCGCCGCCTGCACCGAGACCAGGTGGTCCCAGTGGCGCCGCAGCTCGTCGCTGGTCGAGGCGCCCGCGTCGTGCGCACAGGTCAGCGCCGCCGACAGCCCAAAAAAAGCCAGCGTCGCGAGATCCGCGTCCGAGATGCCTTCGGCGTGGAGGTGCAGGTCGACGAACCGTGGCGGCTGCGCCTCCCGCATGTCGCGAACGCTAACATGGCACGCCGTTCGCTAAGGCTGCTGTCGCGGGCTCGCCTGTCGGCGGCCGCTCAGAGGGCAGGCGGTCGAGCGGCTAGTACCAAACTGGAATCGGGGGTTTCGAAATGACACGATCGCGAGGACGAGATCGCCGGCCCGGGTTGACGCTGGGCAAAACAATCCCTACCTGACCCGCATCCGGGCGAGCGACCGGTGAAGAGTCTGTTCGGCAGGCGACGCCCTCGCGGTCGGCTCTGCAAGTGGAGGCAGTGGATGGAGACCGGATCGACTCTTGCGGCGGTGGTGCTGGCCGCTGGCAAGGGCACGCGGATGAAGTCGGACAAGTCCAAGGTGCTGCACCTCGCGTGCGGCAAGCCGTTGGCTGCCTATGCCGTGCGCGCGGCGCTCGAGCTCGGATCCTCGCCGGTCGTCACCGTGGTCGGCCACCAGGCCGAGACCGTGGAGAAGACCCTGCGCGAGCAGTTCCCAGGCGCGCCGCTCTCCTTTGCGCTGCAGGCCGAGCAGCTCGGCACGGCGCACGCCGTCTCCTGCGCCAAGGAGGCGCTCTCGTCGCAGGGATTTGCCGACCAGGGTCGCGTGCTGATCCTCTATGGCGACGTCCCGCTGGTCCGCCTGGAGACGCTGCAGCAGCTGATCGACGCGCAGGCGAAGTCAGGCAGCCCCATCGCTATGCTCACCATGCGCCCGCCTTCGCCCAAGGGGTACGGACGCATCGTGCGCGACGCGGCGGGCAACGTCTCGCGCATCGTCGAGGAGAAAGACGCGAGCGAGGCCGAGCGCGCCATCGGCGAGTGCAACGCCGGCATCTATGTCTGCGACGCCGCCTTCATGTGGAAAGCGCTCGCCGCCACTTCGTCGAAGAACGCGCAGGGCGAGTTCTACCTGACCGATCTGGTCGCGGCAGCCTCTGTCCTGGCGCGCGATCGCGTCACGGCGGCGCCGGTCGCCATCGAGGTCTCGCACCTGGAAGTGGCGGGCGTGAATGATCGCGCCGAGCTGGCGATGGTGGCGGGCGAGCTGCGCCGCCGCAAGATCGACGCGCTGATGCGCTCGGGCGTCACGGTGCTCGACCCCGCGCGCGTCTGGATCGACGACGGCGTCGAGATCGCGCCCGACGCCACGCTCTATCCAGACTGCGCGCTGCACGGGCGCACGAAGATCGGCAAGGGCGTCGAGATCGGCCACGGCGTGGTCATCATCGATTCGCAAGTCGCCGAGGGCGCGCGGATCCTGGCCTACAGCCACTTCCAGCAGGCCGAGGTCGGCCCGCGCTGCGTCGTCGGCCCCTTCGCGCGGCTCAGGCCCGGCGCGGTCTTGCGCGAAGACGCGCACGTCGGCAACTTCGTCGAGCTGAAGAAGACCACGCTCGGCAAGGGCAGCAAGGCGAACCACCTCGCGTACCTCGGCGACGCGGTCATCGGCGACAAGGTCAACGTCGGCGCCGGCACCATCACCTGCAACTACGACGGCGAGAAGAAGTTCGTGACGACGATTGAAGACGGCGCCTTCATCGGCTCCGACACGCAGCTGGTCGCGCCCATCACCGTGGGCAAGGGCGCCTACGTCGGCACGGGCACGACCCTGCGCGAGGACGTACCCGCGGGCGCGCTCGCGGTCAGCGCGGGCAAGCAACGGAACATCGAAGGCTGGGTGGCCAACAAGAAGGCCGCCAAGAAAGACGCGAAGTAAACGATTTGCGGTTGCCCCGGGCGGGGCTCATTGGAGGCGTGAATGTGCGGCATCGTTGGGTACGTGGGCGACGAGGAGTGCGCGAATCTCCTCGTGGATGGGCTCCGCAAGCTGGAGTACCGCGGGTATGACTCGGCAGGCGTTGCCATCCTCGGCAAGGAAGGCCTGCAGGTCGTCCGCGCCAAGGGCAAGCTGTCGAACCTCGTCAATCGATTGAAGGAGTTCACGCCGCCGGGAAGCATCGGCATCGGCCACACGCGCTGGGCCACACACGGGCGGCCGAGCGACGAGAACGCGCACCCGCACCAGTACGGGGGCGTTGCCGTCGTCCACAACGGCATCATCGAGAACCACCTCGAGCTCAAGGCGGCGCTGCAGGCCTCCGGCCACACCTTTGGCTCCGAGACGGACACCGAGATCTTCGCGCACCTCATCGCCAACGAGCAGAAGAAGGGCAAGGACCTCCCCGCCGCGGTGCGAGCGGCCATCGCCCAGGTGCGCGGCACCTACGCGCTCGCGGTGGTGAGCGAGCACACGCCCGACGTGCTGGTGGTCGCCAAGAACTCGTCGCCGCTGGTGCTGGGCCTTGGCCAGGGCGCGAACTACGTGGCGTCCGACGTGCCGGCCATCCTCGAGCACACCCGCGAGGTCATCTTCTTAGAGGAGGGCGACTTCGCCGTCATCGAGAAGAACAAGATCACGCTGACCAACGCCAAGGGCGAGCCAGCGGAGCGCCCGGTGCGCCACATCGACTGGTCGCCGGTGATGGCCGAAAAAAATGGCCACAAGCACTTCATGCACAAGGAGATCCACGAGCAGGCGCGCGCGCTCACCGACACCATTCGCGGCCGCGGCTCGGTGGAGGAGGGCGACGTCTACCTCGACGGCTGCAAGTTCGACGCGGCGTACGTGCGCGGCATCGACAAGATCCAGGTCGTCGCCTGCGGCACGAGCTGGCACGCCTCGCTCACCGGCAAGCTGATGATCGAGACGCTGGCGCGGATCCCGGTCGAGGTGGACCTCGCGTCCGAATTCCGCTATCGCGACCCGCTGGTCAGCAAGAGCACCCTCTGCGTGGCGGTCTCGCAGAGCGGCGAGACGGCCGACACGCTCGGCTCGTTCCGCGAGGCCAAGAACCGCGGCGCGCGCGGCCTCGCCATCTGCAACGTGGTGGGGAGCGCCATCTCGCGCGAGGCCGACGACGTGCTCTACACGCACGCCGGGCCGGAGATCGGCGTCGCCAGCACCAAGGCGTTCACCACCCAGCTGGCGGCGTTCTTCCTCCTCGCGGTGCGCCTGGGCCGCCTGCGCGGCACGCTGAGCGCAGACCAGGCGCGCGCGCACCTGACGCACCTGCGCGAGCTGCCGGCCCTGATGGAGCGCGTGCTCCTCACCGAGCCGCTGGTGAAAGAGGCGGCCTATCGCTTCTCGCAGGCGCGCGACCTGCTGTTCCTCGGCCGCGGGCCGCAATATCCCGTGGCGCTCGAGGGGGCGCTCAAGCTCAAGGAGATTTCGTACATCCACGCCGAAGGCTACGCGGCCGGCGAGATGAAGCACGGCCCCATCGCGCTCATCGACGAGAACATGCCGGTGATGGTGATGGCCACCAAGGACTCGGCGCACGAGGCGGGCGTCAACTACGAGAAGATCCTCGGCAACCTGCAGGAGGTGAAGGCGCGCGGCGGCAAGATCATCGCCATCTATTCAGAGGGTGATGCCAACGTGCCCAAGCTCGCCGAGGCGAGCTTCCCCGTCCCGATCACGAACCCGCTGCTCCTGCCCATCTTGAGCGTGGTGCCGACGCAGCTCTTTTCGTACCACGTGGCCGATCACCGCGGCACGGACGTGGACCAGCCGCGCAACCTCGCCAAGAGCGTGACGGTCGAGTAGCGCGGTCGATGCCTGCCCCGCGCGGCGACGCGCGCGAGCAGGCTACGGCTTCTTCGCCGGCACCGGCGGCGAGAGAGCCGGCGCGGGAGGCGCGCTCTTCTCCGGCGGCGGTGGGTCACTCGGCAGCAGGCTCGAGGCGGCGACGTTGGGCGTCGCCGGCTCCGGGCGAAGCATTGTCGTCGTCGCTGCAGGCGGGGCCGACTCCGTTCTCGAGGAAGTCGCGGCGGCGGGCGCGCTGGCCTGCGTCGCAGCCGCGGCCACGGTCTGGGGCGCGGCCGCTGTCTTCGCGGCAGTTGGGAGTGAAGCGCCCGGCAAGGCCGCACCAGGCGCGGCCGCCAGGCTGGCTGCGATCGGCGCGGGCGGCGGAGGGAGCGGCTGGGCGGGCTTTGCCGTCGCGTCCGCCGCGGCGGTGGTGGCAGGAGCGCTCTCGCTCTCGTCGTCTGCGTCCTCGTCGTCCTCGGAGGGAGTGACCACCGGGCCCTTCGGCGCCGTGCTCGCCACCGCGGTCGGTTGTGCGGCGCTCTCGGGCGCGGAGGCGGCGGCGGGGATGCCGCGGCGCTGCAGCACCGCCAGCCAGCTCCCCGCCTGGGCGGCGTCGCCTCCCTGGGCGGCGCGCAGCGCGTCGGCCAGCTCGAGCGAGCTCGCGTCTTCGGCGTTCATGGCCAGCCCGAAGCCCATCAGCTCGAGGAGCGCCTGGGACTGCTCGGGCGGCGCGGCGCGCAGGGCGGTGAGCAGCTCGTCAGGCGCGTTGTGGCCCACCTCCACGAGGCCGTCGCTGAGCGTGGCCAAGAGGTCATCGCTCTGGCCGGTCGCCAGCGGCGCGAGCGCGAGCAGACGCGAGAGGGCATCGGCGTTGCCGTCGGCGGCCAGGTCGAGCAGCGACGAGACGACGGGGAGCGGCAGGGACAGCTCCTTGCCGAGCGCGCGCAAGCGGACGAACAGCTCGGTCGAGGCGGGGATGGCCTCGAGGAGCTGCGCGCCGCCCTGCTCGGGGTCGTTCTGGTAGAGCGCGTCGGCCACGGCGAGGCGCAAGAGAGGGTCGCGCTCGGTGCGCAGGGCGGCGCGCAGGAAGGGCAGGTTCTTCTTGTCCGGGGCCTTGCCGAGCGCGGCATAGGTCGCGTAGCGGGCGCGCAGCTCGGCGGGGCGGGCCTCGTCGCCGTGAGCCTCGGCGAGCTGCAACAGCGAGGCATCGCGCGGGCTGAGCGGCAGCGCGCCGGTCGACGCGAGCAGGCCGCCGAGCTTGTCCACTGAATGGACGACCGGCGAGGAACGCCCCTCCCAGCCGTTCACCAGGATGGAGAAGGCGAACCGCTCGCCGCCCACCGACTGCACGTATCCCGAGAGCGCGGTCACGTGGTCCAGGGTGCCGGTCTTGGCGCGCAGGCGGCCGGCGGCGTCGGTCCCTTCCATGCGCAGCCGCAGCGTCCCGTCGCGGCCGGCGATGCCGAGCGAGGAAATGAACTCCGCCGCCACGGGAAAACGCTTCCAGACCGCGCCCAGCAAGGCCGCGAGCTGGTGGGCGCTAAAGCGGTTGGTGTCGTTGAGGCCGCTGCCGTTCTTGAGCACATAGCTGCCGCGCAGAAGGCCCAGCTCGCCGAGCAGCTCCTGCGCTACCTCGACGCCTTTGGCCCAGGTGCCGGGAGCGCCGCGCACTTCGGCCCCGAGCGCCTTGAGGAGCATCTCGGCCATGAAGTTCGACGACACCTTGTTCATGTCGCGGACCATGTCGGCCAGCTCGGGCGAGTCGTAGCTCGCGACCAGCGCCGCCCCTTCGCCGGCGGTGCCGCGGCGCACCTTGCCGGTCACCTTGATGCCGCGCTGGGCGAGCAGCGACTTCAGGGTCTCGCCGAAGTAGAGCGTGGCGTCGTAGACGCGGCGGTAGACGACCACGCCGTTGCGGCCCGCCGGCATGCGGCCGCGCACCACCACGCGGGTGCGGTCTCCGTCCTGGCGGGTGTGGACGACCACGCGCCGCCGGCCGCCGCCCCGCACGGTGGTGACGCGCGACTCGACGGTCAGGTACGGCGATTCGGGCTCGAGCTCGACGCGGGGGCGGCCGCCGCGCTTGTCCGCCGGCCAGACGTAGACCCCGACCGAGTTGTGGTTCAAGGACAGCGCGCTGACCGGCGCGGCGAACGACTTGTCGCTGCCCTCCTGCTCCCAACCCGGGCCCCAGGCCTCGGCGTCGAAGTAGGAGTCGTCGAGGACCAGATCGCCCTGCACGCCGCGCACGCCGCGGTGGAACAGGTCCGCGACCAGGCCCTGCAGCCGCTCGGTGTTGAGCGTGGGGTCGCCGCCGCCCTTGACGTAGAGGTTCTTCACCTTGCCGTTCGGGAGCCGCCCGTCGCTGCGCACTTCGGTCGTGAAGCGAAACTCGGGGCCGAGCCGCAAGAGCGCGGCAGCCGAGGTGACCAGCTTGGTGTTCGAGGCCGGGTTGAGCAGCTCGTCGGCGGCGCGCGCGTAGACGACCTGGCCGTCCTCGAGCGAGACCACCTCCAGCCCGACGTGCGCGCCCTTGAGCGGCGGCCGCTCGAGCATCTCGTCGAACGCGCGCCGCAAGAGCTCGCGCCCCGGGGGCGGCGCGGCTTTTCCGCTCTGCGCCAGCGCGGCGGGGCCGAGGAGTGCGGCGATCAGGAGGATCAACGGTCGGAGCGTCAAGGGTGGTCTCGGAGCGCGCGCGGCCGCGCGGGGCGAGGGTACCAAGCAGGCGGTCGGCGGGCAAAGGAGGAGCAGGTTCAAGTGGTGACACTCGGAAAATCCGGCGGCCGGCCCGCGCGGCGCGAGTGCTCCGAGCATGCAACACACGCCGCGCGCGCGCTCGTCCCGCGACCGGCCGATCCGTGCGATGCTCCCTCCGTGGACGACGAGCTGACCCGACTCGCCGCACGCTGCCTGACCGTTGGCGTCCAGGGGCTGCAGCCCTCGCAAGAGGCGCTGGAGCTGGTCCGCCGCGGCGTCGGCGGCGTCATCTTCTTCGCCCGCAACGTGCAGGACCCCGAGCAGCTCGCGTCGCTGTCCCGGGCGCTCAAGGCGGCAGCGCCTGGGCCCCTGCTCACCTCCATCGATCAAGAGGGCGGCCGTGTGCAGCGGCTGCGCGGGCCAAACTGGACCGAGCTGCCCTCCATGCGGCGGCTCGGCGAGCTGCCGGGCGCGGAGGCCGAGTCGATGGCGACCCAGGCCGGCGCGCTCCTCGCCCGCGAGCTGTCGGCGTGCGGCATCGACCTCGACTACGCCCCGGTCGTCGACGTGGACACCAACCCCGCCAATCCGGTCATCGCCGACCGCTCGTTCTCGCGCGACTCGCAGCGCGTGGCGCGGCTCTCGGTGGCTCTCGCGCGCGGGCTGGAAGCAGGCGGAGTCGCTTCTTGCGCCAAGCACTTTCCGGGGCATGGCGACACCGCGCAGGACTCGCATCTGACGCTGCCGCGGCTGCCGCACGACCTGGACCGGCTGCGCGACGTCGAGCTGGTCCCGTTCGTGGCCTTTGCGCGGGCGGGGCTCGCCTCGGTGATGACGGCGCACGTGCTCTTCGAATCGTTCGACACGCTGCCGGCGACGCTCTCGGCCAAGGCGATGGCGCTCTTGCGCGACGAGGTCGGCTTCCAGAACTGCTGCATCAGCGACGATCTCGAGATGAAAGCCGTGGCGGACACCTTCGGGGTCATCGACGCCGCCGTGCGCGCGATCGCGGCGGGCGTCGATTGCCTGCTCGTCTGCCACACGCTGGAGCTGCAGCACGGCACCATCGAGGCGCTGGCCGAGGCGGTGCAGAAGGGCACCCTGCCCCGCGCGCGGCTCGAGGAGGCGGCGGCGCGGGTGGCAAGGCTGCAGCGCTTTGCGAGGCCGGCAGAGAAGATCGAGCCCAAGGCCGCGCCGGCCGCGTGCGGCACCGCCGACCACCGCGCGCTGGCCGAGCGGATGGCTGGCGACAAGGGTCTGCTCGCCTACGGCAAAGACCCGACCGAGTGGAGAAAGGCGTGAAGCGCGCGCTGGTCGCGACCCTGCTCTGCGCGCTCTGGGCCGCGCCAGGAGCGGACGCGCGCGCGCGCAAGAAGCGTCCGACCAAGGCCGCGCGCGGCGAGGATCCGTCCCGCTGGTTCGCCACCCGGGCCGGCCTGATCCGCGTCTACGAGGTCAAGTCCCGCTCCGACGACACCTCGGGCGAGCACGCGGGGGCCAGCTGCGAAGTGGTCGAGAGCGTCCCCGCCGCCGAGGGCAGCGCCGCCAGGACGCGCGAGTCGTGCACCATGATCGTCGGGCGCAAGCCAAAGCTCGCCACCCAGCTCACCTACGAGCTGCGCCCGAGCGGCATCTTCATGGTCAAGGCCGAGCAGGCCGGCGCCAAGAAGCCGCCTGCCGCACTCGAGCGGCTGCTGTTGCCCGGCCCGCTGCGCGTCGGCTCGAGCTGGCGCGAGCCGCGCGGGCCTCTGGTGCTCGACCGCCGCGTGAAGGCCGCGGGGTCGCCGTGCAAGGCGGCCGGCTTTTCGTTTGGCGACTGCCTCGTGGTCGCGGTCGTGCAGCGCAAGGGCGGCAAGGTCGCGCGCAGGTTTACCGAGACGTACGCGGCGGGCGTGGGCCTGGTCGAGGACGCGCAGTGGCACCTCGTCGATCTCAAGGGCCTCTAGCCGCAATGTCAGTAAAATAGGCCCGGTGAGTTACCGGCCGCGGGCAGGCGGGAACCCGCCGCTCGGAACGGGCGCCCACCCGACTGAGGTGGCTCGCTGCGCTCGCACTTTATGAGTTTGTGTCGGGAGCCCTTGATCCTCGCGACGGGTTCCCGCCTGACCGCGGCCTATTTGGAACAAGAAATCCAGTGAGTCAGCTTGAGTCTTCAAACGCGACCACCTGACGCCTCTTTCACATTCTCCCAATGGCAGGCAAATAGGCAGATAGGCCGCCGGCAGGCAGAGGCCCGTCGCGAGGATCAAGGGCTCCCGCGGCAGAAAATTCGATCGATGCGAGCGCAGCGAGCCACCTTACGCGGGTGGGCGCCCGTTCCGAGCGGCGGGCCTCTGCCTGCCGGCGACCGCTACCTACCGGTGCTTATCTGATTGGCATTGCCTCTAGCCGGGCGCGTGCGCGGTGCAGAGCTCGGTCAGCGTCTGCTCGAGCTGGGCCGGCGTGAAGGGCTTGGGCAGCTCGCGCGCAAGCCGGGCGCGGCCCTCCGGAGGCAGCCGCGCCGCGGAGAGGCTGACCACGGGGATCTTCGACACCTCGTCGCGCCGGTGCAGCTGCTTCAAGAACTCGGTGCCGTTCATCACCGGCATCATCTCGTCGCAGAGGATGACGCAGGGTCGGAACCCCTGGCCGAGCAGCTCCAGCGCAACCACGCCGTCGGTCGCGATGCGGCTCGAGTGCCCGAACGAGTCGAGCACCTCTGCGATTGCTTCCGCCACGTCTGGGTCGTCGTCGATGATCAGGATGTGGTGCATGGCAGAGAGCGCGCGCCGGGTGCAGTGAGGGTGGAGGAGAACAGTAAGGTCGAAACCGGGCCGCGCACAAGCGCTCTGAGCGCGGGTTATTTGCGAGTGAGCGCACCTTCGCCGAGCAGCGCCAGCACGCCGAGCAAGAGGAGCCCACCCCAGAGCGGCGTCCCGCGGCTCCCCTCGGCGGCCTGGGCGCTCGCGGCCACCTGGGCGCTGCCGGCGCCGCCTAGCTGGGCCTTCAATTCGGCCTCGTCGACGCGGCGCAGATCGCTCTCGCGCGGATCGGCGTGGACCACGAAGGCGAGCAGCGGCTCGTCGTGGACCTGGGTCCCTCCCTCGGACGCGAGCAGCACCCGATAGACGCCGGGCGCGAGCAAGGACACCACGGGCGCCTGGCCCTCGGCGCCCTCTGGCTTCTCAGCGGCGGCGAGCGGGGTCGAGCCCTGCGGCGGGGCGGCGGCCTTGGGCGCGGCCTGGGCGTGCTCCCGGTGCAGGGGAACCGACTTGCCATCCGGCCCCTGCACCGAGACGACTCGCATTCCGCGCGGGGCGGCGAGCGGCTTGTCCTCGCCGACCAGGCTCGCCTGCGGGGCGCGGTCGTCGAGCGCGCCGGCGAGAAAGCTGACGGCCTGCTGCATGACTGGCAAGAAGCTCGAGCGGATGGGCCAATCGCTCCAGGCGCGCGAGACGGTGCTCGTGTAGAGGAGCACGCGGCCCTGGCCGAGCCGGCCCTCGACCAGCGCCGGCGCCCCGTCGTCGAACGACGCCAGCGTGCGCGCGACGGCGGGGCCAATCTCGGCGGCGAGCAGCGCGTAGCGATAGGTGCGGGCGCTCTGCATGCCCTCGCGCTCGGCCGCGCCGAAGATGCGGAAGATGGGGTGGGTCCAGTCGATGAGCCCGTAGCGCGCGGCGTGCTCCTCGGCGCCAGGCGTGGCCGGCTCGGCGGCGGTCTTCAAGAGGTGGAGCGGCCGCGGCAGCAGATCGCCGAGCGCGGCGTTGAAGGCGTCGGGGTCGGCATGGTCGCCGAGCGCGATGAAGAGCCCGCCGCCGGCGGCGACGAAGGCGCGCAGCCGCTCGGCGAAGAGCTTGGGCGCCGCTGGTACATTCAATAGAAGCACGACATCGTAGCCGTCGAGCGGCTTGTTGAAGGCAGCGTCGGCGTCGAGGAGCGTGGCCGCGATCCGTCCGGCGGTGCGCTGCGGCGCGAGGGCGGCCTCAACGAAGAAAGCCTCGTCGCGCGTGCGCAGGGACGACGGAGCGCCGTCCACCAGCAGCGCCTTCACGTCGCGCGGCACGTGGACGATGAAGTCCTGCGCGTCGTCCTCGTCGAGCCCCTCGGCGTCGTCGCGCGCCAACTCGATGCGCCCGACCACGGGCCCCGAGGGCAGCGTCGCGGCCAGGACCTTCTTGGCCGTCCCGCGCGCGGGCACATCGACAAAGCCCTTGGTCGTCACTTGCCCCGCGATGCGCAGCGCGATGGGCACGCCCGAGACCGCCTTGGCCGAATGGTTCGCGACCGTGGCGGTCACCTCGTACCCGCGCGGGCCGAGGTGCGGCGCGGGCATCGCTTGCGTCGCGACGATGGCGACGTTTGGCAGCTCGCTGCCCTGGGCCGCATCGACGAGCACGATGTTCGGCCGCAGCGGCGCCGCGTTCGGCTGGCCCGGCGGGGGCACGAGCGGCGGAGGCGCATCCAGCCTGATCGAGTGCGCCGCCAGGTCGGTGAAGGCGACGATGCGCTTGCCCGCCACGGGGCTCTCCCCGAGCGCGCGCGCCGCGGTCTGCAGGCAGCCCGTCAAGTCGGAGGCGAGCCAGGTCGGCTGCGCTTCGGTGAGCGCGCGGCGGGCGGCGGCGCGGTCGAACGAGGGCGCAAACAGCTGTCCGCCGATAAAGCCAGCCGGCCCGGCGCAGAGTCCGACCGTGGCGGGCTCGTCGGGCGAGAGCCGCTCGAGCGCCGCCAGCGCCTCTTTGCGCGCCCGCTCGAACACGGTGGTCGAGCCGGTGCGATAGCGCATCGAGAGCGAGGCATCGAGCACCAGCGCGGTCGCCTGCGGTCCCTGCGCCGCGGCCGCGAGGTTTCCCTTGGGCCGCAGGCTCGGCCGCGCGAGCGCGATCGCCACGCCGGCAAGGAGCAGGCAGCGCAGCGCGAGGAGCAGGATCTGCCGCAAGCGCAGCCGCCTGGACTTGTGCCGCTGCGAGCGGAGGACGAAGTCGATGGCGCCAAACGGCAGCGGCCGCGGCCGGCGCCGGTTGAAGAGGTGCACCAGGACGGGCACGCCCATGGCGAGGAGGCCCCAGAGGTACCCCGGATGGGCGAAGGCGAGGCGCTCCATCAGACGCCGGGCTCCCGCCGCTCGGGTGCAGCCTTCTGCCGCCCGCCCGCTTCGCGCCGCGCCAGCACCTCCAAGAGCGCCTTGTCGGGCGCCTGGTCGGTCGCGATCTGGGCGTAGTCCACGTCGCTGCGGGTCAGCTCGCGCCGCGTCTCCTCGAGGAAGCGGCGCATCTCCTCCAGGTAGCTCTCGCGGATCTGGCGCGGCTGGGCGTCGATCTGCCGCTCGTCCTCCATCGACAAAAAGCGCGTCGGGTCGTCGAAGGGGAACTCGAGCTCTTCGCGGTCGAGCAGGTGCAGGACCACCACGTCGTGCCGGCGCCCGCGCAGCATCTTCAGCGCCGGCAGCGTCGCCTCGGTGGGGTCGAACAAGTCGCTCAAGACCACGACCAGCGCGCGCCGGCCCGCTTTCTCCGCGGCGTATTCCAGCGCGCGGGGGAGCAGCGTCGGCCCCGCGCCTTGCGCCGTCTCCAGCATCCGCAGGGCCTGGCCGAGATGCGCCTGCGAGGAGGCAAAGGGGAGAAAGCCGCGCACGCCCGCGGGCAGCCGCTTCTCGACGCTGGCCGGATCGGGCGCGCCCGAGACGATGAGGCCGATCTGGTCGCCCTGCCTTTGCAAAAGATAGGCAAGCGCTCCGGCGCACACCGCGGCGTAGCTCAATTTGGAAAGTGCGCCGCGCCCGTAGCCCATCGATCCGCTCGCGTCCACGACCAGCAAGGCCCGGAGGTTCGTCTCCATCTCGAATCGCTTGACGTAATACTTATCTAATTTTGCAAACGCGCGCCAATCGATATGTCGAATCTCGTCGCCCGGCGCGTACTCCTTGTGCTCGGCGAACTCGACCGACTGGCCATGGTGCGGCGAGCGGTGCAGGCCGGTGAGCACGCCCTCCATCACCCGGCGGGCGCGGATCTGCAGCGGGCCGAGCTTGACGAGAAGCTGCGGGTCGAGGGCCATGGCGCTCGCTACGGCCTGGTCTCGCCGAGCAGCCGGGCGATGACGTCGCGCGAGCTCAGACCCTCGTGCTCGGCGTGGAAGTTCGTGATCACGCGGTGGCGCAGCACCGGCTCGGCCAGCGTCCTGACGTCTTCCACCGTGGCGGCCGGGCGGCCATCGAGCGCGGCGCGCGCCTTGGCGGCGAGGATCAGCGCTTGCGACGCGCGCGGCCCCGCGCCCCACGAGACGTGGTCCTTCACGTGCTGCGGCGACTGCGGGCCGGGCCGCGTGCGCCGCACCAGCTCCACCGCGTGGCGGACCACGTGGTCGGCCGCGGGCACGCGCAGCACCAGCGCTTGCAGCGCGCGGATCTGCTCGGGAGCAAGGATCTTCTGCAGCTGCGCCTGCGCGCCCGAGGTGGTCGCGTGGACGATCTGCACCTCTTCCTCGGCGCTCGGGTAGCCGACGTCCACCATGAACATGAAGCGGTCGAGCTGCGCCTCGGGCAGCGGGTACGTCCCCTCCTGCTCGATGGGATTTTGCGTGGCGAAGACCAGGAAGGGCTCGTCGAGCGGATAGGTGCGCCCGCCGGCGGTCACGCGCCGCTCCTGCATCGCCTGCAAGAGGGCGGCCTGGGTCTTCGGCGGCGTGCGGTTGATCTCGTCGGCGAGCAGCACGTTGGCGAAGATCGGCCCGGGCACGAAGCGGAAGGCGCGGCGGCCGGTGGTGTGGTCCTCCTCGAGGACGTCGGTGCCCGTGATGTCGGAGGGCATGAGGTCAGGCGTGAACTGGATGCGGTTGAACGACAGGCTCAGCGCCTCGGCGAGCGTGGAGATGAGCAGCGTCTTGGCGAGGCCCGGCACGCCGACGAACAGGCAGTGGCCGCGCGAGAACAAGGCGACCAGGAGCTGGTCGATGACCCCGTCCTGGCCCACCACGCGCTTGCCGATCTCGGCGGCGATCTGCTTGCGGGCGCGGCCCAGGTCCTGGATGAGCTCGTGGTCGCCGGGCGCCGGCGCTGCGGGCGCGGCCTCTGCTGCAGACGTTGCGTGGAGCGGGGCGGAGAGCCGCTCCTGGCCAAGGCCGCCCAGCTGATCGACTTCACTCATGGATGCTTTTCCTCTCGCGCTGGCTCTGTGCTGCCCTTGCTCTTGCTTGCACTCTTGCTGCCCCGCACCGCGAGGCTGAGCGCTTCATCTTCGCGCTTCTTGAGCGCCTCGTCGCCAAGTCCCGCCGCCACTTGCACATAGGTCGCGTGCAGATCGGGATCGAAGGGGTCCACCGCGATCCCCGCGTCGAGCGCGGCGCGCGCTTTCTGCCACTCCTTGCGCTGCGCGTAGACCCGCGCCAGCAGCGCCTGCGCGGCCTCGTCGGTCGGATCCGTCGCAGTCGCGCCCACCAGCGCCGAGAGCGCGTCGTCGAGCCGGTTGATCTGCAGGCACGCCAGCGCGAAGCGGCGCGAGAGCGCGGGCACCGTGTCCTTGATCTTCGCCCGCGCCTTGCCGTACTCGGCCGCGGCGGCGGTGAAGCGGCGGCGCGCGAGCATGATCTCTCCCAGGCGATAGGACTTCTTGGCGTCCGCGTCGCTGATGGCGCCTTGCTCTGCGCTGTCGCCGCCCGGCGCGTCGCCACCCTTTGCGGCGCGGCCCTTGGCGTCTTCCTTGAAGACCAGCTTCTTCACCTCTTTGGCGCGAGCGACTCCCGAGGGCGCGCGCGTCTTGGCGACGTCCTTGCGCCAGTCGGCCTCGAACTGCGGGAACGACTTCCCATAGGCCTGCGCCACGGCCTGCTCGTCGGTGAAGCCGTGGCCCATCGCCGCCACCAGCTCGGTCAGCGCCGTCTGGCCGCCGCGCTCGTAGAGCATGCGCATGGCGGCTTCCACCTCGGCAAAGGCGAGCGCCGCGGCTTCCTGCGTCGGCAACTTCGCGATCGAGGGGTGCATCTTCGCAAATGGGATTAACGAATTGGACCGGGCAGCCTTGTGCAAGAGCGTTAACGAGAGTTGATCGACGGCCGCGCCCGGCTCGCCTCGCCAGCGGGTCTCGAGGAACTTCGCCAGCCCTTCCTGCAGCCAGATGGGGACGTTGCCGCGCCCTTTTTTGGTAATCAGGAAGTGCGTGAACTCGTGCGAGAGCGTGTCGATCCACGGGTAGCCGCGGAGCAGCGCGCGCGGGGTCGTGATCATCAAGCGGTTGTACTTGCAGAGCGCGATGGTGCCGCTCGCCTTGATCTCGGCGACGGTGAGCGGCGAGACCCGCGCCAGCGCCTGCGCGCTCTCGTAGACCTCGACGCGGACCTTGTCCTCGGGCTGGTAGCCGAGGTCGGCCGTGAGCGCGTTCCAGGCCTTCTCCAGCCCCTCGAGCGCGTAGGGCACGAGCAGCTCTTCCTTGCCCTTGCGCGTCTTCAAGATGAAGTGCGCGCTCTCGTGGACGTCGTCGTCCTTCACCTCGGCGGCGGTGGCCTTGGCGAGCGCCCGGTCGCGCCGCAGCGCCCCGCGGACCTCGGCGGCCAGCTCGCCTTTGCCATCGCCCGTCTCGGCCCGCGAGGCGGCGTCGTCATAGGCCTCGACCGACTCGTCATACTTGCCCTGCTCGAAGAGGACGCGCCCGCGCAGGTACGCCGCGGCGGCGCCGCTCGCGTCCACCTGCAACAGCTCGTCGAGGGCGGTGACAGCCCCCCTGATGTCCCAGGCGTCGAGCTCGCCCAGGACCTTTTCCACCAGCGCGCTCGCGTCCTTGCCGGGCGCGGGCGGCGCCGCGACGGCGAGCGAGACCGCGATCGAGAGGGCGGCGATCACTTGACCAGCTCCTCGTAATATTGCCGCACGCGCTCTTTGTACTTCTCGGGCGCGGCCTGCTTCATGGCGTCGAGCAGCTCCTTGCGAAACTCCGCCGGACCGCGGCTGGCCTCGGCGTCCGGGATCTCGACCTTGTCGCGCTTGAAGCCCTCGCCGTTGTCCTGGCCCTCGTCGCCCTCGTCACCGCGCGGCTCGCCCCAAGGCATCGGCAGCCCGCCCTGCCCTTGCCCGCCCTGCTGCTGCGCCATCTGCTTCATCGCCTGGTCGAACTGCTGCAGCTTCTGGATCGCCTGCTCTTCTCCGGCCTGCGCCCCGCGCGGCTCTCCGCGACCGAGCTTCTCCTCGGCCTCGCCCATCCCCTGCTGCGCCTCCTGCAACATGCGCTCGTGCTGGGGCCCGAAGATCGGGACCTTCTTCCCCACCTGGCCGAGCTTCTCGCGCACCTGCCCGAGCTGCTCGCGCAAGGACTGCTGCTGCTTGCGCTGCTCCTGGAGCTCTTGCTGCTGCTGCGGGGTCATGCCCTGGCCCTCCTTGGGCATCGCCTCCTGCAGCTGCGAGAGGATGTCGCGAAGCGGCTTCTGCGCCGCCTGCGCGCCCTTCTGGCTCTTCTCGACGCCCTGTGGATCGCGCATGAACCCGGGGTAGCGGCGCGCCAGATCCTGCTCGGCCGAGAGGCGCCCCTGCATCGCCTCCACCGAGCGCGTGGCCCGCTCGGCGAGGTCGAGCGCCTCATCGTACTCGTTGAGCGAGAGCGCGCGCTCGAGGTCCGCGGCGCGCCCCTCGGCGGCGTCGAGCACGTCGTCGAGCCCGAGCTGCTCGGCGACCTTCTTGTCGATCTGCGCGATCTGCTTTCTCGCCTGCGCGGCCTTTTCCTTGAGCCGCTTGCCGAGCTCCTTGCCGCCCCGCTGCTCGAACCGCTTCTGCGCCTTCTCGCGCGCGTCTTTGCGCAGCTGCGCCGTCTTGGCCTTGAGCGCCTGCTCCTGGCTCTGCAGCTTCTCGAGCTGTTCAGCGGCCTCGCGCAGCTCCTTGGCCTCCTGCGCGTACTTCTCGCCGCCCTGCTCCTTGCCCTTCTTGGCCAGGTTCTGCTCCAGCTGCTCGAGCTGCCGCCCGAGCTGGTCGAGCTGCTTCAACGCCTCGTCCACCTTGTCGCCCTGGAGCTTGCGCTGGATGTCGTCGAGCTGCGACATCAAGTCCTGCTCCTTCTGCGCGGTCTGGACGGCCTCTTCGTTCATGTGCTCGTCGCGGATGCCCTTGGCCAGCTCGCTCATCCGCTGCATCAGCTCGTTGATGCGATCGCGCAGCCGGGCGACCTCGGCGAGCACCTCTTTTTTCGTCGCCTCGTCGGGGGCGCTGCGCAGCTTCTCGGCCAGCCGCGCCAGCTCGCGCCGCGAGGCCGCCAGCTCCTTGGAGAGCTCGGCCATGTCGTTGAGCCGCGCCTGGTCGAGCAGATCCTCGAGGTAGAGGACGTCCTTCTCCTCCTCGGCGATCTCCTGCCGCAGCGCGCTGACCAGCGCCCGCGCGATGCCCTCGCGCCCCGCCGTGCCGTGCTCGAGCCGCGCGCGCACCATCTCGGTCCGCTGCGCCGCCTCCGAGAGCCCCGAGGCCGCGTACTTGAGCGCCCGCGCGACGGACTTTGGCGCCAGCTCGTCGTGCGAGAGCGCGACGCCCGCCTTGGAGACGTCGGCCGCCAGCGCCAGCGCCTCCCTGTCCTTCTGCGAGGTCTGGGCAAACCAGCTGTCCGCCTCGGGCGGCTGCGGCGGCGGCGGCTTCTCCTCGAGCCGATCGGCGAGCAGCGCCACCAGCCGCTCCCAGAGCGCCTGCGCGCGCAAGATGGCCTCGCGGTGGTGCTCGGCGGCGGAGAACACCTTGATGACCTGGGTCGCCGAGACGCCGCGCTGGGCGCCGTCCACCGCGTTGTTGTCCTTGGCCTCGATGAAATAGGCGATCTTGTCGCCCGCGCGCAGCCGGTGCGGCGCCAGCTCCCAGACGTAGGTGCCGCGCAGCCGCTTGACGTTGGCGCCCGGCGACTTGAGGACCCGCCTGTCCTCCTTGCCGCCCGCGGGCTGGAGCACGAGCGCCACCTGCGAGAGCCCGTAGTCGTCGCTCGCGGTCCAGTCGATCGACACTCTTCCCTGCGGATCCACCTCGAGCTCGGCCTTCTTCGGCTCGTCGATGGCCACTTGCGGAGGCGCATCGGCCTGCAGTTCGATCGGCCTGGGCGGCCCCTCGGCGATGGTCCGGCCGCGCGCGTCGGCATAGCGCAGCCGCCAGCTGCCGGCCTTCTGCAGGGTGAAGGTCCCCGAGAGCTGGCGATGTCCTTGCCCCTCGGCCGTGAGCTTGACGGCGGTGCCGTTGAGCACCGCGAAGGCGACGTCGAGGTCGCGATCGGCGCGCGCGGTCAGCCGCACCTCGGTGCCCTTGGGAGCGCGCAAGTCGCCCGCGGTGCCCTCTTCGGTGCGCGGCGGCAGCCCGGTGTACGCCGGGTAGAGATAGGTCAGCAGCAGATCGCCGGCGATGGGCGAGAGCTCGGCCGCGGGGGCAGCAGCGTCGCCGCCGAGCAGCCGCGAGAGCCCGAGCGAGAGCCGGCGCGGCGCGATCAGGCCCACGCCCAGCGCCAGCGCGAGGACGCCGAGGAGCGCGAGGAGCGGCCCGCGCACCTGCCGCGCCGGCAGGGCGACGCTGGGGTCGAGCTCGGTGGCTCGCGCGGCGGCCCGCACGTGGAGCAGCGCGAGCAGCTCGGGCGAGATGCCGCGCAGCCCGGGCGCGCCGGAGGCGGAGAGCTCGACGCTCGAGACCAGGTCGGAGGCGCCGAGCGGATCGGCGAGCGAGAGGAGCCGCGCAGTCGCAGCCGGGCTCCGGGCGACGAGCGCACTGCGCTGGAGCGGCGAGCGGAGCGACCAGGCGATGATGCTGCCGAGCCCCGCCGCCAGCAGCAGCAAAGCGAGCACCCGCGCGACCGCGGCGCTGCTGAAGCTCGACACCAGCGCTCCGGCGAGCAGGGCCACCAGGAGCGCCGCGCCGGCGAAGCAGACCCCGCGCGTGGTCGCCAGCCAGAACGCGCGGCGCCGCGTCTGCTCGAGCAGATTCGCGATCCTTGCCTGGGCCGCCTCGGCCTCGCGGACGAGCGCCTGCCCACCGCGCCTCGGCGGCGAGAGGGCCGGCGGAGCCAGCGCGGGTTCTGTCGGGTCGCTTCCTAATTCCATCGAGGGGGCCAACCGTGCCCCTTCTTTCTAGCGGAGACAACCGCCAATGCCAGCCAGAGATGCGCCGGTGGGTACCGGCCGGCGCCGGGGCAGAGGTCCGCCGCAGCAGACGGCGCCACCCGCTCCTGTCGCTCCCGGTCGTCCCAGAGTGCGGGAGCCATGAGCCGCGGCGGACCTCTGCCCCGGCGCCTGCCTCTCTGGCAGACATTGGGAGCGGGGAAAGGTGCGAAAAAAGATCTTATCTCCAACCACAGGCTCGACCTTCGTTCTGCTCGTCGAGCCACTTTCTCAGCGGCGCGTAGTAGTCGAGCAGGGCCGAGGCGTCCAGGGTGCGCTCGCCCGAGAGCGACTCGAGCGCGTCCTGCCAGGGCTTCTTGGCGCCGAGAGAGAGCAGGGCAGCGAGCTTGTCGCCGGCCGCCTTGCTTCCGAAGATCGAGCACTGGTGCAGCGGTCCCTCGTGCCCCGCTGCCCTGCAGAGCGCGCGGTGGAGCTGGTACTGCAGGATGGCGGCGATGAAGTAGCGCAGGTAGGGCGTGTTCGAGGCCACGTGATACTTCGCGCCGGCGTCGAAGTCGGCCTCCGTGCGCGGGAGCGGCGCCGTCACGCCTTGCAGCTCTTCGCGCAGGCGCCACCAGGCCGTGTTGTAGTGGGCCTCGCTGGTCTTGCCGCTGAAGACCTCCCAGCGCCACTTGTCGACGAGCAGGCCAAAGGGCAAGAACGGAACCTTCGCCAGCGCGCTCCGCATCTGCACGTTGAGCAGGCCCTTGTCGCCCTCGGGCAGCTCGTCGAGGAGGCCGGTTTTTTTCAAATAGCCGGGCGTGATCGAGTGGACGATGGTGTCGCCGATGGCCTCGTCGAACCCGTCGTTGGCCGGCGCGTTGTAGAGGAACGGCAGCTTGCGCCGGTACCAGGAATAGTAGCCGTGGCCCTCCTCGTGGTGCAGGGTCTCGAGGTCCTGCGCCGTGGGCTGGAGGCACATCTTCAGCCGCACGTCGCCCTCGAAGGTCAGGTCCCAGGCGCTGGCGTGGCAGACCACCTCGCGGTCGCGGGGCTTCACGAACATCGAGCGCTGGTAGAAGGTCTTGGGCAGCGGGTCCAGGCCGAGCGAGGTGAAGAAGGATTCCGCGAGCCTGGCCATCTTCTGCGCGTCGTAGTTCTGCTCGACCAGCTTGCGGTCGAGGTCGAGCTGGCTGGCGCCCGGAAAGGGCTCGACCAGCGGATAGACGTTGTCCCAGGACTGCGCCCAGAGGTTGCCGAGCAGGTGCGCCGGGATGGGGCGGCCGGGCTGCACCACCGCGTCGCCATATCTGCGCGCGAGGCGGCCCCGCACGAAGCAGTGCAGCGCCTCGTAGAATGGCCGGGTCTCTGCCCAGAGCCGGGCGGCCTCCCTCTCGATGTCGGCGGGCGGCAGGTCGTAGCCCGCGCGCCAGAGCTCGCCGACGTCGCCAAAGCCGATCTCGCGCGCGCCCTCGTTGACGAGCCTGACCAGCCGCGTGTACAGCGGCCGCATCTGCACCGCGGTCTGGTGCCAGCCGGCCCAGGCCGCCCGCAGCTCGGGCTCGCTGCGGCTGGTCTTCAAGATGCTCTCCACCTGCTGCAGATTGAGACAGCCCCCGGCGCTGGAGCTCCCCTCGGGACACCACTTGCCCTTGCCGTAGAGGCCCTCGAGCCTGGCGGCGAGCGCCGTCAACTCGGCCCGCCTCTGCGGGTCGCTCGGCGCCGGCAGCGTCGCCTGCAGCTTGAGGAGGTGCAGCTTGCGCGCGGTGTCCTGGTCGAGCGGAAGGCCCTCGAAGCGCGCCGCCTCGAGAATGGCCTGCGTCACGGTGCCGCTCAGCTCCGCGTTGAGGCTGGCGGCGTTCCGCTCGGTGTCGTCGGTGAGGTAGGTCGACTTGATCCACTCGCCGGTGGCGCTGCGCTGGTTGAGCCGCTTGAGCTCTGCCTCCACCCTCTCGACGAACTGCTTCGCCTCGGCCGCCGTGGGCTTGCCCCTGGCGAGCGGCAGCGCGGGGCTCTTGTCGGCGGCGGCCGCGGAGGCGCACCAGAGCGAGAGGACGGCGAGCAGGCGCGCGGCGCCCAACTTCCACCAGGCGGGGTTCATGGGGCCGCGGACGCTAGCGAAGCAACCCACCCGCCACAAGGCGTGACCTTGGCGTCTCGCATCCTGTAGGCTGGCACGACCTCGTCACGGCCCTGGCGTGAATAGAGGTGCAGTCGAGGCGTCTCTTCCAGTGCGAGGACGGATACCCTAGGCGTGCCGGAAGACCCTTCTGGGAACGAGAGCCGGAAGGAAGACCGCGCCCTGGTCCTGGCAGCGCAGGGCGGCGATCAAGCGGCGTTCCGTCAGCTGGTGGAAAAGTACCAGCGGCGCGTCTACCAACTGGCAGTGGGGATGGTGAAGGATTCGGACGAGGCCATGGACATCGCACAGGAGACATTCGTCCGAGTCCATCGCTACCTGCCCTCGTTCAAGGGCGACTCCAGCTTCTTCACCTGGACCTACCGCATCGCCGTCAACCTCTGCCTCGACTCGGGTCGGAAGCGCGGCCGCGGCGACAACGTCGAGTTCGACGAGGCCGACGCCGACGTCGAGGCGGGCATGGACGCCCCCTCGGCGGCGCTGGCGGGCCCGCAGAAGAGCGCGCTCAACCGCGAGCTGGCCGGGAAGATTGAGGAGGCGCTGGCCGGGCTTTCCGAGAACCACCGCGCCATCTTGCTGATGCGCGAGGTCGATGGACTCAGCTATGAGGACCTGAGCCGCGCGCTCGGCATCCGAAAAGGCACGGTGATGAGCCGCTTGTTCCACGCGCGGCTGAAGATGCAGAAGAAGCTGCGTGAGTATCTGGGCGCCGAGGCCGATTGGCTGGGGCGAGAGCAAAAAGAGACTGAAGGAGAGGAAGAGCCGTGAAGACAGGACGCTGCCAGGACGCGGTGCCGCTGCTCGGGCCGCTCAACGACGGCGAGCTCGACTCGCACGACCGCGCCTGGCTCGAGGCCCACCTCGCCGGCTGTGCGTCGTGCGGGGTCCGCAGGACGTTCCTTTCCGCGCAAGCCGAGGCGCTGCGCCAACACGTCGCAGCGCGTGCCGGGCAAGCCGACTTCTCCTTCTTCACCGCCCGGGTGATGGCGCGGGTCGCCGCCGATCGCAGGCCCTCCTTCGCCGACCGCGCCTCAGTCTGGGCGCGGGAGGTCCTCGGGGCGCACCGCTACGCTTTTGGCGCCGGGGCCGGATTCGCCGCCGCCGCAGCGCTGGCCCTGTCCGTGGGCCTGCGGCCCTCTCCTGTCTCCCTGCCCTCGGCAGAGGGTGCCTTGGCACTGGCGTCGGCAAGCCGCGGGGTGCATGCTCCGGAAGCTGAGCAGGATCGGCAGGCTGACATCGAAGAGCTGGAAGTGTACGGGCAGGAGGGCGTCGTCTTGCAGATCCCAGGGCAGAGCACCGTCATCTGGGTGACCGAGCCAGGCCGGGCCGGGAGCGGCCAGTGACCCTCTCTTGCCTCCTCGCCGCGCTCTTCCCCGCTTTGGCAGCGCTCGGCGCGGGCACTCCGCCCACGCGCCACGAGCTGGCGCCGGTGGCAGTCCCCGCCCCGCGACCAGAACGTCTGGTCCCCTCAAGCCCTGAGCAGAGCCCCGCGCGCGCCGCGCCCAAGCCCGAGATCCGCGCCGGCATGGGCCCGCTTCCCGCGGAAGACGGCCGCGTGCGCATCATCGTCCGCGTCATCGCCGCCGAGCCGGGCGTGGGCGGCAAGGACCCGCGGCTCTCGACGCTCGAGGCCAACCTCGACACGCTGCCGCTCCGCTACGGCACGCTCAAGCTGGTCGAGGAAAAGACCTTCGATCTGGCCTGGAAGACCGGCGCCGAGATGCAGCTGCCCGGCAGCCGCAGCATGCTCGTGACGCCGCGGCAGCTCGGCGCCGACGGGCGCATCCGGGTGCACCTGGAAGTGCTGGGCGTGCACCCGGAGCACTCGCGCTCGCTGCACACCGACTACAGCGTCGCCCGCGGCGGGACGCTGCTGGTCGGCGGCTACCGACTGGACCCCGCCAAGCCCGAGTCGGGCGTCCTGCTCATCGCCATCACCCAGGTCCTGCAGCGGTAGCCTCGAGTCGGGCTACTCGTCCTTTTCCTTCATCTCGCCGCCGGTCGGGCCGCCGGGCTTCGGCTTGAACCCGCGCATCGACGGCGGGCCCATCTGCATGCCGGGGAACATCCCCTCGCTCTTCTTGTAGTCCTCGGGCACCTGGAAGAGCGCAGCGTCCTGCTCGGCCAGCTTGAAGTTCTCGACGTCGAGCTCGCTCTTGCCGTGCTCGCCGTCGTTCACCTGGCGCACGAACGCGAACTCCTTGCCGGCGGCGTCCGGGTGCCAGAGCTTCTCGTGCAGGGTGCCGCGCCGGGTCTTGCGGTCGCCTTCCCAGATGGTGCAGGCCTGCCCGTTCACGGTCTCGGTGCCGCTCTTCTTGAAGCCCTGGTCGGCGAGGCAGGCCTGGAAGTCCTTGCTCTCGCACTTGGGGAAGTTGGCTCGGCCGCTCTTGTCGGCGTCCATCTCCGAGTACTCCTTCGCGGCGCTGTTGATCATCAAGACCTTGCGCGCGGCGAAGTCGACGAGGGTGGTCATGTTCATCGGCCCCATCGCGATCTCGGTGCGGAGCTTGCCGTCCTTGAAGCGGATCTTGCCGGTCGGCATGCGCTTGCCGTGGCTGCCCTCGCGCTTCATCACGAGGTCACCTTCCCAGTCGGCGCGGGCCTCCGAGGCGACGGTCAGTGCACTGCAAAGCGCTGCGAGACAGAGCCTGGAGGCGAGCATGTCGGACCCCTGTGCGAAGACGTTCCACGAAGTTGAGCACGGCGCGCACGGGTCGGCCACAGCCGTCTTGCGCACGCCGATCGAGTGCTGTACATACGTGCAGGCATCCCTGCACAGGTCCCGAGGAGGGAACAGTGGCGAACGTCGAAAAGGAAAAGGCGCTGGAGCTCGCGGTCGCGAACATCGAGAAGCAGTTCGGCAAAGGTGCGCTGATGCGCCTGGGCGAGGGCGAGCCGCTGGTGCAGGACATCCAGTCCATCTCCACGGGCTCGGTGTCGCTGGACCTGGCGCTGGGCGTCGGCGGGGTGCCGCGCGGCCGCGTCATCGAGATCTACGGCCCGGAGTCGAGCGGCAAGACCACGCTCACCTTGCACATCATCGCCGAGGCGCAAAAGACCGGCGGCGTCGCGGCCTTCATCGACGCCGAGCACGCGCTCGACGTCGGCTATGCGCGCAAGCTCGGCGTCCGCACCGAGGACCTGCTCATCAGCCAGCCCGACTCGGGCGAACAGGCGCTCGAGATCTGCGAGATGCTGGTGCGGTCGGGCGCGGTGGACGTGGTTGTCATCGACTCGGTGGCGGCGCTGGTGCCCCGCGCCGAACTCGAGGGCGAGATGGGCGACCAGCACATGGGCCTGCAAGCGCGGCTCATGTCACAAGCGCTGCGCAAGCTGACCGCGACCATCGCCAAGTCGCAGACCACCGTCATCTTCATCAATCAAATCCGCATGAAGATCGGCGTCATGTTCGGCAACCCGGAGACCACCACCGGCGGCAACGCGCTCAAGTTCTACGCCAGCCAGCGGCTCGACATCCGGCGCGTCGGGGCCATCAAAGAGGGCGAGCAGGTCATCGGCAGCCGCACCCGCGTGAAGGTCGTCAAGAACAAGGTGGCGCCGCCCTTCCGCGAGGTCGAGTTCGACATCCTCTACGGCCACGGCATCAGCCGCGAAGGCGACCTGCTCGACCTCGCGGTCGAGAACAGCATCATCGAGAAGAGCGGCGCCTGGTTCAGCTACGGCGGCGAGCGCATCGGCCAGGGGCGCGAGAACGCCCGCGACTTCCTCAAGACCCACCCGGCCATGCTCGCCGACGTCGAGAAGAAGCTCTTCGAGAAGTTCGGCGTCGCTGCCCGGCGCGCTCCGCTGGAGGTCGTCAGCAACGACGACAAGCCCGAGGAGAAGAAGGCCCGCGTGAAGGCCGTCAAGTAGCCGTGCAACAGGGGGTGGTGGAAGAAGGCATGGCCACCGGGAAGAAGCGGGTCGCGCTGCTCGGCGGCGACTCACCGGCCGGCGCGGCGCTGCTCGCGCTGGCCGGCGCCGACTTCGATCTGCGGCGGTTCGCCGACCCCGGAGATCCTGCGTTGGCGGGGCTGGTGCAGGGCGGAGGTCGGCTGGTCGATCTCCGCGTCGGTGCGCGCGCGCCCGTGCCTGGCCTGCCGGAGCCGCTCCTCTTTGCCCTGCCAGCCTTCGGCTGGGACAGGCTGCAAGGCGCCGTGCACCTCTCGTTTCCAAGCGCCGGCGCGGCGGCCGCCGTGCTCGCCGCGCAGCCGCTGGTCGAGGCCGGCCTCTTCGAGCCCGACACGCTCGTCGTCCAACTCGGTGAGGGCGTGGCGGGGCCCGTTGAGCTCTCGTCGCCCCTCGGCGAAGAGGTGGCGCTCGGGCTCAAGGCGCTCGGCCTGGCCTCGCCACGCATCGTCGGAAGCGTCATCGGATCGGCCGGCGGCGGCTGCACGTTGGCGCTGGTCTCGGGCCTGATGACCGACCCTGACGCCGCGGACCCGAAGGTGCTGCGGGCCGCGCTGGAGGCGGTCCCCATCGACGCTTCGCGCCGATTCTGCCTCGGCGGCGAGCGGCTCGATCCGCGGCGCGTGGCGGGCACCGCGGTGGCCGAAGTGGCGGCGGCGGTGAACATGTTTGCCGAGCGGGTGACGGTCGCCTGCGCGCTCGACGCCAACGCCTTTCTCGCCGCCGCGGTCCGCACTGCGCTCCTGGCCAGCGCCGGGTACGACGTTGGGCGCTGAATTGCGGACCCCCCTCTGTTAGACTGAAGCGTTGGCCGGCCGCCGCGGATGGGCGCCCGGCGTCCCGGGGAAGCCGATCGAAAGCCTTCTGCACCAGACCCGCCAGGCCGAGCTGCCCGTGGGCAGCCGCGACTGGCTGATGGCGGTCATCGGCGCCGTCGCGGCCGAGCGGCCCGCGCCTCCCCTCTTGGCCGGCCCCCTGACCACCGGCGAGCGGCGCTCGGTCCTCGAGGCCACGCTGCTGCAGTCGGGGCTCGCGTACGGCACCGGCGCGGCCGATCGAGCCGTCGAGCTTCCCGCAGGCGCTGGCCCCGGCCTGCGCGCGTTTGCCCAGCTCGTCGCCGGGCTGACGCGCGTGTCCGCCCAGGCCGCGGCGCTGTGCGGCTCGGCCCACTTCGTCCCGATGGCGCAGGGCAAGGACCCGGTGCCCCACTCGCAGCGCGCCCAGGCCAGGCGCACGCAGCTGCTCGCGGTGCTCTCCGCGGTAGCCGGCGAGGCCAAGGCTGCGGCCGTGCTCTTCGCCGATCCGCTCGGCGCGCACGAGGCGCTCGTGCACCGGCTGGCCGGCAAGGTGGCGCTGCGGCTCTCGCGCCGGTACCTGGCCGACGGCGGGCCGTTCGCGGGGCTGCCGCTGCACAACGGCCTCTGCGCCATCGAGGTGCGCGCCTGCACCACGCTTGCGCTCGCGTCGTTCCGCCAGGGACGCATCTCGGCCGCGGCCGCGCGCATCACCGAGCACGCGGCGCTGGGCTGGCGCACGCTCTTGGTCGAGCTGCTGGCGGGCCTCGCCCGCGCGCAGGAGCACGGCACAGGCACGCAGCGAAGCATGGCGCAAGTCCTGAGGACCCAGCGGCTCCCTGCAGGCGAGGCGCGCCTTCTCCGCCGCGCGCTCGCCGACGCGCGGCCGCCAGAGGCGCTGGCTGCCGAGCTGCGCGGGCCGGCCCAGCGCCGCTTCGCGCTCGAGCAGGTGCTCTTGGCCTCGCTGGTCGACGACCACTTCGACCCCGGCGAGGTGGCCTTCGTCGATCACCTGGCCACCGTCCTTGGCTTCACGCTCGAGGAGCTGGGGCAGATCGAGGCGGGCGTGACCGGCTTCTACGCCAAGCACCGCGACGCGCTCGCGGCGCTGCGCCGGGCCGAGCTGCCCGAGGGGCTGCCCCACGCGCTCACCACGCGGCTGCAAGAGACGGTGAGCGACAACCTCGACCGCATTCTGCAAGAGATCCGCAAGACCGGCGAGCTGGCCGAGCTGCTCGCAAAAGCGACGTCGGGTTCGACGCTCAGCGAGCTCGAGCGCAAGAAGGTCCGCGATCAGCTGATCGATCTGGCCAAGACCATCCCCGCGCTGGCCATCTTCGCCGCTCCGGGCGGCATGCTCCTGTTGCCCGTGCTGCTCAAGCTGCTGCCCTTCAATCTACTTCCCTCCAGCTTCAACGATCCGCCCCCGCGCGCGCCGGACCGCGCCCAGCTTGCTCTTCCGGCGCCGAAGAGTTCGCTGCGCCAGAGCGGCTCCTAGAGCGAGGCCCATGCAGCGCAAGGAGTGACGAGGAGCCGTACTTTCTGTACGGCGACGAGGAACGATGCTGCGATGCGCCGGAAATCGTTCGTCAGGCGACGGGAGGTAACCTGTTCGGTGCTCTAGCTGCAAGCTCGGCGCTCATTGCGGGAAGCAGTCCAGGGCCAGCCTACGGCCCATGCCCTACGCGCCCCCTGGAGCCCCAAAAAATTCTCGATTTAGCGAAGCCAGCTATTGGTGGCTCGCCGGCAACTTGCCCAGATATTCTTCGACCAGGCCGCGCTGCTTCTTTTCGTCCATGCTCGCCTGCAGCAATCTCCCGGCGGCGCCGATGGCGAGGTCCACGGCCATCGCGCGCACTTCCGCCATCGCCTGGCGCTTCTCCTCGCCGATGGTCTTGCGGGCGGCGGCGAGCAATTCGTCGGACTGCCTCTTCGCCTCGGCCATCAGCTGCTCCTTGGCGGCGGCGACTTCTGCGGTGGCGCGGCGGGAGAGCTCGGCCGATTCGGCGCGCACCTTTTCCAGCGAGCTGCGGCTGTCGGCGGCCGCCTTCTCGGCGTCGGCGCGCTCCCTCTTGGCCGACTCGATGGCGTCCGAGATCGTCTTCTCGCGCGTCTCGAGCATCTGCAAGATGGGCTTCCAGGCGAACTTGCCGAGCACGACCAGCAAGATGAGGAAGGTGACCAGCGTCCAGACGGACAGCGCGGTGTTGATGTCGGTGAGCGCGGCGAGCAGCAGCATGGGCGTCTCCGTGAGTCGGTGAGAGCCCGCAAGGCGCGGGCCCTCAGGTACGGCGTGCGGCGATGCTGCGAACTACTTGGCGGTCGCGAGGATGATGCAGACGACTTCGGCGAAGAGCGTGGCGCCTTCGATGAGGGCGGCCGCGATGATCATCGAGGTGCGGATGTCGCCGCCGGCCGACGGCTGGCGAGCGGTGCCTTCCATGGCCGAGGCGGCCAGGCGGCCGATGCCCCAGCCGGCGCCAAGAACTGCCATGCCTGCGCCGATGCCTGCAGCGAGATACCCGAGAGAGTACTGGTTCATGTGGACTGCCCTCCGACTGCGTTGTGCCTCGCTGCCCGGGCGGCCGGGAGAGGCTGATTGTCGCGGGGTATGGACCCGATGGCCGCCGTAGCCCGGCCCGCGTTTGAAGGCTTGCTCAGTGCGAGTGCGACGCCATGCCGATGAAGAGCGCCGACAAGAGGGTGAAGACGTAGGCCTGCACCAGCGCCACGAAGAGCTCGAGCATGAAGATGGCGAGCGCGAAGCCGATCGCGACCGGCGCCACCCAGACCGAGATCAAGACCGTGAGCGCGATGAGGAAGAAGATGACGATGTGGCCCGCGACCATGTTGGCGAAGAGGCGCACGGTGAGTGCGAAGGGCTTGGACAAGAGCCCGAGCAGCTCGACCGGGACCATGATCGGGTAGAGCCACTTGGGCACGCCGGCGGGCACGAGGTGCATCCAGTAGCCGAGCGCGCCCTGGGCCCGCATGCCGGCGACCTGCGTGACCACGAAGGTGCAGAGCGCGAGCACCACGGTGACCGAGAGGTTTCCCGTCGCGGCCGACCCGCCCGGCACCAGGCTGACGAGGTTCATGAAGAGGATGAAGAAGAAGACGGTGCAGAGATAGCCGACGTACTTGTGCGCGTCGTGCTCGCCGATGTTCTTGACTGCGATCTCGTCGCGGATGAAGAGCACGAACGACTCGAGCAGGCTGTAGAGCCCCTTCGGCACCACCGCGCGCTTGCGGACCGCGAAGGCGAAGGCGAGGATCAATGCGCCCGCGCCGATCCACATCCACACCACGTGCTTGGAGATGGAGAGGTCGATGACGCTCTCGCCGCGCGGGATGCAGATCGGGTAGTACACCTCGTCCGAGACGTGGTGGAAGATGTGGCCGGCCACGCTCTCGTCGTGCTCGGCGCAGAGCGACGGATCCTGGCAGCGCTGCAAGGGTGACGCGGCCGCGCAGGCGCCGTGGTGGCCCTCGTGCGCGCCGCCGGTGACGCCCGCGTCGTGCTCGGCGGCGTGGACGATGTTGTCGGCCATCTCGTGCTTGTCGGCGGCGCCGTGGAGCGCGGCCGGCTCGTGCGGAGCCTGGGGCACCGCGTGGGCCTGCGCGACCAAAGAGACGACGAGGGCGAGCGAAAAGGTCATGACGTGCTCCGTTCCATCAAGCCCTTGGCCAGCGCGCCCTGCCCGCGCGAGCTCGACCAGACGTAGGCGATCTCGATGGCCTGGGTGACCGCGTAGAACCCGAAGAAGCTGGCGACATAGATGAGCGCCGAGCGGCCTTGCGCGCCCGAGACGATGAGGCCGATGGCGACGGCGATGGCGCGGGCGAAGAAGCCCACCGTGAACCCCGCCAGGAGACCATTGGTGCCGTGCTTGATGCCGACCGCGACGCCCGCGAGCGCCGCGCACCCGGCCAGGAACGACGCCAGCCCGCCCGCGAGGATGATGCCCTTGAGCGCGGCAGGCGCGAGGGCCGCGCAGACGCCCAGCACCGCGAGGCACGAGCCCACCATCGCGATCGCGAAGGGCGCGATCGGGCGGATGCGGTCTCTCTTCGGCGCTGCGTCCACGTCCGTCAGCTCCCTGGCTTCTTTCCGATGCTGAAGAGCACTCTCATGAACAGGTAGAACCCAAGCACCATCCCGAGCACCGCGCCTGCGACCAGCAGCCAGGGGGCGGTCTTCAGGCGGCCATCGAGGAACCAGCCGATGAACGTCCAGAAGGCCACCGCGCCGATCAGCTGCCAGCTCGCGCCGAGGTAGGGGCCGGCCCTCCGGTAGGAGGCGCCCACGTCCTCGCCCGCGCTGCGCTTTGGCTCCTCGCCCATCCCTCACCCGCCAGCCACTGCCCGAAAAAGCAGCGCCGAATAGCATGCGGCCCCCCTAGGGGTCAACGCGACGCGTCCCATTGCGGCGGGGTGCCGCAGTCGGGCGGGGCCGTCCCGGGAAGAGCCTGCGACCCCGGCGTGTTATCGTTTGGCCGTGCTGCGACCCTCGGACAGCCTGCTCTACTCCTCGCGCGCCGCCCGCCGCTCGCACGCGCGCGCCGAGCGCAGCAAGGCCGTGGCCAGCTCGGCGCGGGGGCTGGTCTCGGTGGTGCGCGAGCTGTTTGGTTTCGCCTTCGACGCGCTCTTGCTGTTCGGCCTGCCGGTGCTCTACCTCGCCGCCTGCTACTTCGCGCTCGACCTGCCCGCGCGCTGGCTCTTCACTCACGAGGCCTTCACGGTCGGCACCGTGCTGGAGTTTCTCGGCGCCATTCTCGTCAGTCTGGTGGCGCTCGCCCGCGTGCTCCAACAGGCGCCTCCGGTGCAGCCGGTGACGCCGCAGTTCGCCCGCAAGGCGTTGGTCGCGGGCTGGCTGGCAGCGCTGCTCTTTGCCATCGCCGACGTCGCGGGCTAGGAGGCCGTCGGCGTATTCGCCGACGCGAACTGTCCTGATCCCGCGCGCACCGTCGCGCGGATTCAGGGCTAGGAGGCCGTCGGCGTATTCGCCGACGCGAACTGTGCTGATCCCGCGCGCACCGTCGCGCGGATTCAGGGCTAGCTCCTCTCAGCCGATCAGCTCGAGCGCCTCGCGCGCGGCCGTGACGGTCAGCTGCAGCTCCTGCTCGCCGTGCGCGCTGGAGACGAACGCGGCCTCGAACTGGCTGGGCGGCAGGTAGACGCCGCGCTCGAGCATCGCCAGGTGGAAGGCGGCGAAGCGCTTGGCGTCGGCCGTCTTGGCGCTGGCGTAGTCGTCGATCGGCCCCTTGCCGAAGAAGAGCGTCCACATCGAGCCGGCCCGATTGACGGTGGCCTCGACGCCGGCGCGCGCGCACTCGGCGGAGAGCGCCTGGCACAGCTCGGAGGTGCTTCGCTCGATGCCCTCGTGGAAGCCGGGCGCGGCGAACAGGTCGAGCATGGCGATCCCGGCCGCCATCGCCAGCGGGTTCCCCGAGAGCGTGCCAGCCTGGTAGATCGGCCCCTCCGGCGCCACCTGCGCCATGACGTCGGCGCGGCCGCCATAGGCTCCGACCGGCAGTCCCCCGCCGATCACCTTGCCCAGGCAGGTCAGGTCCGGGAGCAGCTTGTTCAGCTGCTGCGCGCCGCCGCCCTGCTGGCGAAAGCCGCACATCACCTCGTCGAAGATCAAGAGCGCGCCCGCCTTGGCCGTCTCTTCGCGCAGCGCTTCCAGGTAACCCGGGCGCGGCGGCAGGATGCCCATGTTGCCGACGATGGGCTCGACGATCAGGCCCGCCGTCTTGGCGCCGAGCGGCCCGGCGAAGTGCTCGCGCAGCGCCTGCACGTCATTGAAAGGCAGCACCGTGGTCAGCGCCGCCAGCGCCGCGGGCACGCCTGGCGAGTCGGGCAGCCCCAGCGTCTCGACGCCGCTGCCGGCCTTGACGAGCAAGCTGTCGGTGGCGCCGTGGTAGCAGCCCTCCAGCTTGACGATCCGCTCGCGGCCGGTGAAGCCGCGCGCCACCCGCACCGCCGCCGAGGTCGCCTCGGTGCCGCTGGAGACGAAGCGCAGCCGCTCCAGCGAGGGAAAGATCCGGCGCACGCGGTCGGCGAGGTCGGCCTCGCGCGCAGTGGGCGCGCCGAAGCTGGTCCCGAGGGCCGCCGCGTCCCCGATCGCCTTGACGATGGCCGGGTGCGCGTGGCCCGCCAGGAGCGGTCCCCACGAGAGCACGTAGTCGATGAAGCGGTTTCCGTCCGCGTCCACGAGGTGACAGCCCTCGCCGCGCGCGATGAAGAGCGGGTGGCCGCCCACTGCGCGGAAGGCGCGCACCGGCGAGTTGACCCCGCCGGGAAACAACGTTTCGCTGCGCTCGAAGAGGGCCAGGGAGGCTTGGCGGTTCATGCCAGCCTCCCTAGCACGAACGCTACTTGATGGCGCCGAGCTCGTCCTTGGCGTCCTTGCCGTAGGCCTGCAGGGTCAGCGTGTACTCGTTCTTGCCGCTCGAGCCGCTGTCCTTGGCTCCCTGAATGGTCTGCTTGACCAGACCGCCCGGCACGCCCTCGGCCAGCCACCACTCCTGCGAGCCGCTGCCGTACTGGTAGACCACGTGCTTGGCCGTGAACGTCCCGGCCGGCACGGTGACGCTCTCGGTGCCTTTGGTCGCGCCTTCGATGCTCTCGGCCGTCAGCTTGGTCGGCGCGCGGTAGTAGGTCTGCTCGGTGACCGGGATCTCCTTGGCCTCTTCCTTGGGGAACTGGCCGCGCAGGCGGAGCAGCTTGGTGCGGCCCGAGTCGAAGAGCCCCTCCAGCGTCGTCGTCTCGTTCTGCTTGGCGTTGGTGAACTTCACCTTCCACCACTGGTTGCCCTTGGCGTCGTCCGCGAGGCGCGCGCGCTCGATCTGGTTGACGGCGCCGTCGCTCGACGGCCAGTTCCAGCGCGAGTAGTCGCCAGGTTCGTACTCGCCCTGCTCCACGGCCACGCCGCCCGAGCTGAAGGCGATGGTGAACAAGTAGCTCGTGTACGCGCTCGTCATGCCCGGCTGGTAGCCAGCGAGGACGCGCTGGCTGATGTTCTCGCCGATGGCGGTGCCGACGCGCTGGCCGGCGACGTTGCCCGCGGTGTTGGCGGTGCTGCCCATGGCGTTGCCGACGGCGTCGTGCATCATCGAGCAGCCCGTCGAGCCGGCGACGAGCGCCGCGCAGGCGAGGGGCAAAATTCTATAAGTCATGGTCGGACCTCCAGGGGGATGTGGGCTGCGCTTAGCGGAGCCCGTGCTCCGCTGTCAACAGCGAGAGCGCGCGAGGAGGTGCGAAGTTACAGAATGGCCCGACTCAGTGCGCGGCGTGCTGGGCGACGCGATCGAAGACGGCGGCGCGGTTCTTCGGGTCCACCGACCGGCCGAGCGCGAGGCGGCGCTGGGCCCGCTCGAGCGCGAACTGCACCAGCTCCGGATCCTTGTGCCTCGCGAGGGCGGCGGTGAACGCAGGCACCGCCTTGTCGTCCTCGCCCTGCTCGACGAGGCAGTTGCCCATCTCGAAGAGCGCCTCCGACGCTTGCGCCGTGCCGCGGAACTGGTCGGCGACGTTGCGGTAGGCGCGGATGGCCTCCTTGTGCAGCATCTCGAGGTGGTAGCTCGACGCCGAGAGCAGCGCCGATTCGGGGGCCAGCGCCGACCGCGGCCAGCGCGCGAGCAGCTCGGCCGCCGCGCTGCGCGCCTCGGACAGCTCGCCCTGGTCCAGCAGCGCGCGGGCGATCTTCAGCTGCGCCACGTCGGCGCCGGACCGGTCAGGCGCAGCCGCCACCTGGTCGCGCCAGGCCTCGAGCGCGCCCTTGACGTCGCCGGTGCGCAGGTCGAGATCGCCGAGCCGCGCCCGGGCCTCGAACGCCTCGGCCGCGGTGGGGAAGAGCTGGACCAGCTCGCGATATTGGCGGGCAGCGCAGCGCGGGTCGTCGAGGTGGAGCGCGCAGAGGTCGCCTGCGAGCTTGAGCGCCCCGCGGCGGACGGCGTCGACGGTCTCGCCGCGCTGGGTCCCGAGGCCAAAGAGGATGGCCTTGGCCTCGAGAAAGGCGGCGCTGGCGTGGCCGGAGAGCGCGAGGTCCCGGGCCTGCGAGAGCCGCTCGGCCGGACCGCCGCACGCGGACGCCAGCAGCGCCAGGAGGGCGCAGAGCAGGCCGGTCAGCGGTCGATGGGCGGCGGTCTTGGCAAACATGCAGACCCGATCCGCTACCACCCCATGCGCAAGTGCCGCAACGGGGAAAAGGTGAGCAGTGGACGTTCGGGTGGGTAGATCAGCCCCGAGCCAGCCAGTGCTGGTACGCGCGGAAGTCGTAGGGCCGGCCGAGGAACTCCTCGACCAGCGCCGCCGCCGGCTTGCCGCCGCCGGGCTCGAGGATGGCGCGCCGATAGCGGCCGGCCGCCTGCTGGTCGAAGAGTCCGCGCTGCTCGAAGACGGTGAAGAGGTCCTTCGCGATCACGAGCGACCACATATAGGTGTAATAGGCGGCCGAATATCCCTCGAGGTGGCCGAAGGAGCACTGCATGAACGTTCCCTCGACATAGGGGAACGGCGAATACCGCGCCTGCAGCTCGGCGAGGACCAGGGTGGTGTCGAGCCCGCGCGGGTCGCGCTCGTGCAAGACGAGGCTGGTGGCGGCGAGGAACATCTGCCGGCGCACCATCATCCCTTTGGCGAACTCATCGGCGGCGCGCATCCGGGCGATGGTCTCGGCGGGGATCGGCTCGCCGGTCTGGTGGTGCCGGGCAAAGGTCTGCAGGACGCTGACGTCGCGCGTCCACTCCTCGAGCATCTGCGATGGCGCCTCGACGAAGTCCCACTCGGTGCGCACGCCCGACAGGCCCGCCCAGCGCGTGTGGCCGCCGAGCACGTGGTGCAGGAGGTGGCCGAACTCGTGGAAGAGCGTCGAGACCTCCGAGTGCTCCAGCAGCGCCGGCTGCGTCCCGGGCTTGGGAAAATTGCAGAGCAGCGCGCCTTCGGGGAGCCGCACGCCTCTCCGTCCGCTCACCAAAGTATATTGCGCGGCGTGCTTGTATTTGCCCTCGCGCGGGTGCAGGTCCAGGTAGATGCGCCCGAGCAGCTTCCCGGTGGGCGCGTCGTGCACGTCGTGGACGGTGACGTCGGGGTGCCAGACGACGGCGTCCTTGAGTTCCCGATACTCAAGCTGGAAGAGCTGCCCCGTCACGTCCAGGACGCCCTTGAGTACGCGCGCGAACTCAAAGTAGGGACGCGCTGCCTGGGCGTCGAATTGATATTGCTCCGCCTTGACGCGGTCGGTGTAATAGCTCGAGTCCCAGGAATCGAGCCGCGCCGCGGCCGGGTCGTCCCTGCGCTTCCGCGCGAGCAGGACCGCGAGGTCGGCCTCGCCCCGCCCCGCCGCAGCCGCCGCGATCTTGTCGATGAACCCACGCGCGGCGCCGGCCGTGCCGATCATCTTGTTTTCGGTGGCATAGGACGCATAGCTGTCATATCCGAGCAGCGTGGCCAGCTCGTGCCGGCCGATCAGCATGCGCGAGAGGACGCTCAGGTTCTGCGGATGCGCCCGCGTATTGAACGCCCGCCAGACCGCCTCGCGCGCTCGCGCGCTCTTCGCATAGGAGAGGAAGGGAAAGACGTCGGGATAGTCGGTGGTGACGGTCACCTTGCCGTCGGCGCCGGGCGGATGGGCGTCGATATAGTCAGCCGGCAAGCCCTCCAACTCTACCGGGTCGAGCAGGACGCGGCGGACGTCCTGCCGCACGTTGCGGCCAAACTCCTGCCCGATGCGCACCAGCTCTTCATTGAGCGCGCGCACCTTGGTGCGCGTCTCTTCGTCGCGATCGACGCCGGCGCGGCGGAACTCACGCAGCTCGCGCGCGACCCAATGGCGGGTCTCTTGATCCTCGCCGGTCAACTCAAGCGATGCCAATGCTTCATATAAGCCGCGATCGAGCGACAGCTCGGTGGCCAGCTTCTGCAGCTCCTGGTCGGCCACCTCGGCGGCCTGGCGCAGCGCCTCGTCGGGGCTGGCGTTCCTCGCCACCTCGGCCTGCGCGGAGGCGTCACTCAACGCCGCCATCGCCTGGTCATAGGACTCGAGCGCGGCGGCGGGAGCGCGCGGCAGCGGCATCGCTTTGAGCCGCGCCACCTCGGCGCGGGCCTTGTCCCGCGCGGCGCCGGTGGCCGCGGTCAGGGCCGCGGGAGAGCCCGAGACCAGCGCCGCAGCTTCACCGAGCGCCGCGAGCGCCACTACTCTTCCCCGTCCGGCGCGCTGCCGTCGTCGTCGTCGTGCGCCTGCTCGGCCTGCACGGCGGCGGCCGCGTCAGCCTCGCGCTCTTCGGGCATCTTGGCGGCGCCGACCACCTTCTCGGCCTCGGCGGTGTTGATCAGGCGCACGCCTTGAGTATTGCGCCCGATGACGTTGATTTCAGCAACGCGGGTGCGGATGAGCATTCCCTTGTTGGTAATCAACATGATCTCATCGGCGTCGGTGGCTTGAATCATCGCCACCACCTTGCCGTTCCGATCGGTGGTCTTGATGTCGATGATTCCCTTGCCGCCGCGGTGCGTGCGCCGATAGTCCTCGAGCGCGGTGCGCTTTCCGTAGCCATTCTCGGTCACGGTCAAGAGCGTCGCGCCGGCGTGGGCCAGCTCGGCGCCCACCACGATATCGCCCGGCTCGAGCGTGATTCCCTTCACGCCATAGGCCGCGCGGCCCATCGCCCGCACTTCCTTCTGCTCGAAGCGGATGGCGACGCCGTCGGCCGTTCCAATCACCACGTCTTCATTCCCTTGCGCGAGCAGGACGGTGACGAGCGCGTCTTCATCCTCGATGTTGAGCGCCTTGAGTCCGGCCAGGCGCGGGCGCGCGAAGGCAGAGAGCGCGGTGCGCTTGGTGAGACCCTTCTTGGTGACGAAGACGAGGAAAGGTCCGCCCGCGGGCACGGGTCCGGCGGTGACCTCTTCGGTCGGCGCGGCCAGCTCGGCCTCGGTGGCGGTGACCTCCTCGGTGAGCGCCTCGGCCTCGACCACGTCGATGGCCGACTCGGCGGCGTCCTTGGCGTCATCCTCCTCGGCGGCGATGTCCTTCTTCTTCAGTTCGCGCACGGGCAGGAGCGCGGCGATCTTCTCATCGGTGGCCAGCGGCACGAGGTTGATGATGGCTTTGCCGCGCGCGTTGCGCCCCGCCTGGGGCAGCGCGTGCACCTTGAGCCAGAAGACGCGGCCCTTGGTAGTAAAGATGAGTACATAAGCATGAGTTGAAGCGACGAAGATCTGCTCGATGAAGTCTTCGTCCGCGGTGCCCGCGCCGGTCTTGCCTTTGCCGCCGCGCTTCTGCGCGCGATAGAGGCTGATCGGGTTTCGCTTCACATATCCGGTATGGCTGAAGGTAACGACCATATCCTCGTCGGCGATCAAGTCCTCGTCGGTGAGGTCGGTCGCGTCGCCAACGATCTCGGTGCGCCGCGGGTCGGCGAACTCTTTCTGCACCTCGAGCAGCTCGGTCTTGATGACCTCGAGCAGGAGCTGCTCGCTCATGAGGATGGCGGTGAGCTTCTGGATGAGCGCCTGCACCTCGGCCAGCTCGGCGAGGATCTTGTCCTTCTCCAGGCCGGTGAGCCGCTGCAGCTGCATCTCGAGGATGGCCTTGGCCTGGATCTCACTCAAGGCATAGAAGCTCTGCAGCTTGCCTGACGCCTCTTCGCGCGTCTTGGAGGCGCGGATCAGCGCGATGATCTCATCGATGTGATCGAGCGCGATCTTGTAACCGAGAAGGATGTGCTCGCGCTCCTTGGCCTTGCGCAGCTCATAGCGCGTGCGGCGCGTGACCACGTCGCGCCGGTGGGCGATGAACCGCTGCAGCATCTCGCGCACGGGGAGAGTGCGCGGCTGCCCGTGGTCGATCGACAGCATGGTGGCGCCGAAGCTGTCCTGAAAGAGCGAGCTATGGGCATAGAGGTTGTTGAGTACGACGCCGGTGACCGCGTCGCGCTTGGTCTCGATCACGGCGCGGATGCCCTCGCGGCTGGACTCATCGCGCAGGTCCGAGATGCCTTCGATCTTCTTGTCCTTCACCAATTCGGCGATCGCTTGAATCGCCCGCGCCTTGTTGACCTGGTAGGGGACCTCGGTGACGACGATGGTCTCGCGGTTGGTCTTCTTGTCGGTCTCTACTTCGAGCTTGCAGCGCATCTTCAAGATGCCGCGGCCGGTGCGATAGAGCTGCTTGATGGGCGAGACGCCCATGAGGATTCCGCCGGTGGGAAAGTCCGGCCCCTGGATACCGCCCATCAAGGTGCCGCCGAGCTTCGGGTCGAGCAATTCGTCGAGCTGCGCCTCGGGGTGCTCGACGAGGTAGATGCAGCTGGTGATGACTTCGCCGAGGTTGTGCGGCGGGATATTGGTCGCCATACCGACGGCGATACCGGCGCTGCCATTGACCAACAGGTTTGGAAAGCGCGTCGGCAAGACTAAAGGTTCAGTGGTGCTTTCATCGAAGTTGGGTCCGAAATCGACCGTCTCCTTGTCGATGTCGGCCAGCATCATCTCGGCCAATTTGGTCAGGCGCGCTTCGGTATATCGATAGGCCGCCGCGCTATCGCCGTCGATGGAGCCGAAGTTGCCCTGGCCGTCCACCAAGAGCGCGCGCAGGTTCCACTCTTGCGCGAGGCGCACCATGGCGTCGTAGACCGAGGCGTCGCCGTGCGGGTGGTACTTCTTCAAGACCTCGCCGACGGTACCGGCGCACTTGGAGAAGCGCCGGTTGTGCAACATGCCCTGCTCGAACATCGCGTAGAGGATGCGGCGGTGCACGGGCTTCAAGCCATCGCGCACGTCGGGCAGCGCGCGCCCGACGATCACGCTCATCGAATAGTCGAGATACGCCTGGCGCATCTCGTCTTCGATGGCGACCGGGATGGTGTTCGGGCTCAGAGCTTCGGCCATTGAGGCGCCTCCAAAAGGAGGCGGATTTCTACTCTGTTGGAGGCCTCACTGCCATGCTTTTCGGAGCCAGGCGGGGGCTCGCTTTCAAGCCCCGATCTAGGAGCCGAGGTTGTCGAGATGGCGCCGCGCCTCGCGCCCCTCGTCGCCGCGCGGGTCGAACTGCTCCGCGAGCAAGAACTCTCGCCGGGCCGCGTCCTTCTGCCTCTGCAGCTTGAAGGCGATTCCGCGGCCCAGGTGAGCCCCGGCGCTCTTTGCGTCCATCTCCAGCGCGCGGCCGAACTCCTTGAGCGCGTCGTCGATGTCGCCCGACGACAGGTGCGTGCGCCCCGCGGCCACGTGGGCCTGCGCGTCGTTGACGAACTCGACCTCGAGCACGCTCTTGCCCACCACGTGCGCGAGCAAGAGGCGCAAGGGTCCAGCCCACCAGAGGCTGGCCAGCTCAACGCCGGCGACGACCGCCACGGGCAGATCGGGCGTCACCTGCTTGCCGCGGAACTTGATGCGCACGCGCGTGTGGGCGCCCTTCTTCATCATGTGCTCGGCCTCGACGCGCAGCTTGCCGAAGGCCTTGTCGAACCCTTCCGAGAGATCGACGGCCATCTTCCTCGCCTCGACGGTGGCCTTCCGGGCCGCGTCGCCGGCCTTTTGCGCCGCGCCGTCGAGCCGCGCCGAGGCCTTCTCGGCGATCTCGTTCCAGTCGGCCCCGCCGGCGCTCGCTGCCCTCGGCGTGGCGGCCGGAGCCTCGGGCCGCGCGCTCTGTGCCTTGGGCCCGCGCCTGCCGATGGTCTTCTTGGCGTCGGGCTTCTTCGCCTTCGCCTTGCCATTGCCCGGCGCCGGCCGGGCGCGCCGACCCGCCGACTTCTTGCCCCTGCCCTCGCTGCCCGTCGTCTCCGCCATGCGTCAAGGCCTCCGCAGGTCTGTCGCCGACCGAGTTGCAGTATGCTCGCGAGCCGGTCCGCCAGCCATGAGCATGTTCTCCGACAGCCTCCGGGCCTTCTTGAAGCCCGTCCTTCCCTTCCTCGACGATCCGGAGGTGAGCGAGGTGCTCATCAACGGCCCGCGCGAGATCTGGGTCGAGCGGCGCGGCAAGCTCTACCCGACCGAGGCCTCGTTCACCGAGGACGGCCTGCTCGCCGCCGCGCGCAACATGGCGCAGTACGTGGGCCGGCCGCTGTCCGACGAGCGCCCGCGGCTCGACGCGCGCCTGCCCGACGGGAGCCGCATCCACGTCGTCCTGCCGCCCCTGTCGCGCCGCGGGACCACCGTCTCGATCAGGAAGTTCATGGGCGAGCGGCTCACGCCCCAGAAGCTGCTCGAGCTCGGCTCGGTGACCCCGCTGATGGCGCGGTTCCTCCAAGCGGCCGTCAGCGTCGAGCTCAACATCGTGGTCGCGGGCGGCACCGGCTCTGGCAAGACCTCGCTGCTCAACGTGCTGAGCTCGTTCATCGGCAAGGACGAGCGCATCCTGACCATCGAGGACTCGGCCGAGCTGCAGCTGCAGCACAAGCACCTCGTGTCCTTTGAGAGCCGTCCGGCCGACAAGTTCGGCAAGAACGCGGTGGACATCGGCGATCTGCTCCAGTCGGCGCTGCGGCTGCGGCCCGACCGCATCATCGTCGGCGAGGTGCGCGGGGGCGAGGCCTTCCACCTCCTGCAGGCGATGAACACCGGCCACGGCGGCTCGCTCACCAGCGCGCACGCCAACTCGCCGGTCGATGCGCTGCGGCGGCTCGAGTCGCTCTGCCTGATGTCGGGCATCGAGTTGCCGCTGGTGGCCGTGCGCGCGCAGGTGGCGAGCGCGGTGCACCTCGTCGTCTGCTGCGCGCGCATCGCCGATGGCTCGCGCAAGGTGACCTACATCGCGGAGGTGCTGCCGCTCGACTCCCGCGGCGAGTACCGGGTGCAGGACCTCTTCGTCTGGGTGCAGACGGCGCGGTTGCCGGACGGAACGATCGTCGGCCACCACGCCCCCACCGGGCTGTTGCCGACGTTCTTCGGCCGCCTTGGCGCGGCAGGGTTTGGCGATCTGACCGCCGAGCTGTTCCACCCGGCGTCCCATGGCCTGTCGCGTCCGCCCGTCGTCAGCGAGGGCCTTCTCGAGGCGTCCGCGCGCGCGCCCGAGCCGAAGCCCGGCAGCACGCCGCAGATCGTCTTTCCCCTCGGCGCCGCGGGGCTGCACGACGGCGACGTCTCGGGGGCGTTCGCGCTCGCGGGCACGAGCGGCGAGCAGCCTCCGCTGCGCCTTCACGCGGCCTCGCGCGCGGCCGCCGAGCAGTCGCCGGGCGCGAGCGGCAGCGCCATCATCACCCAGGCGCCCGAGGTGGCGCCGCAGAAGCCTGCGCCGCAGAGGGCTGCGCAGAAGCCCGCCGTGGCCGCGGCGCGCCCGCGGGTGGCGAGGCCGAGCGACAGCACCGATCCGGACCTGCTCAAGAAGCCCGAGCCTGCCGCGCCGCTGGCGCAGGTCGCGCAGGCGGAGCCCGAGGCGTCGATCGAGCTGCACCCGGAGCTGGCCGCCGAGGTGGAGCGCGCCATGCCCACCGAGAGCACGCTGATCACGAGAAACCCGCTCCTGGACCGGCCGGCGCCCGCGCGGCCCCTCGACGAAGACACGCACCCGGGCCGGCGCGCCCCCAAGCGCTGAGAGGAAGAATGGCCGTCCACCGAGAGCGCGTCGATCCGCTGACCGACGAAGAAGATGACAGCCTCGTCCACCGCCGCTGGATCCTGCCCGACGACCAGGCGCGGCCGGTGTCGCTGGCGCAGGTCTGCCGCCTCTGGCGCGGCCTGTTCGAGCTGGCGGTGCTCGAGGACAACGACCAGGTGATGTTCGAGCGGCTGCCGCTGCCGCTCGCGTCCGGCGGCGAGGTGGATCCCGAGCGGCGCGACATCCCAGCCAGCGCCAGCGCGGGTCTGCTGCTCGCGGGCGCGGCCAGCGCGACGCTGGTGACGCAGGTGGTGCGGCTCGACCAGGGACAGCACCGGGACCCCTATCTGCCTGCCGGCGCGCCCGGCGGCGAGCTCGACCAGACCGACTGGCGCGACTACACGCTCTACGCCGTCGAGCACGACGGCACCTGGCTCGTGCCCATCGGCGTCGACGCCATCTCTTGCGGGGCCTGCGGCAGCGAGGCCGAGGTGGACCTGCCTTGGTTCGGCGAGGCGCAGCTGCTCGAGATCTCTGCCTTCAGCTGCCCAGGCTGCAAGGCGCCGATGGACGCCTCGCGCGACAAGGCGACGCTCGCCTCCGGCGACGTTTTCCTGCTCGAGGAGGTGTGCTGCAAGGCCGCACTCTCCGTCGAATTGCCCGAGGAGCCGGCCAGCGAAGAGCTGCCCGACGCGGCCGTGGTTGCGCTCCTCCGCGAGGCCTTCGGCGGCATCGACGAGCTCACCCACGATGGGTGCGAGCCGGCCTGAAGGCCAGGCAGGCTACCGGCCGCCAGCGACAGCGCTTGCCCTACCCGCCTGAGAGGAGACGATCGCAGGTGAAGCCTTCGGACGGCGCGCAGTTCTGTCCGATGCGGCAGTAGCCGATGTCGCCGAGCCGGGGGTCTGAGACCTTGACGCAGAAGATGCGGCTCGTGCTCTGGCAGTCGTCGGGGGTCCGGCCGACGATGCACGGCTTGCCGCTGATCGAGCAGGCGTGGGTGGCGCTGTCGCAAGCGTCGGTCGGGCAGTCCTCGTCGCGCACGCAGGAGCAGAACGCGTCGACGGCAGATTCGTTGCCGGGGATGCACTGAGCCGTGCAGGTGTTCGTCTTCGGGTTGCAGACCGCGCCGACCAGGGACGGCGTGGCCGCCTCGCAAGCGTCGTTGATGACGCCTGGCCGCCCGTCGGTGCGCGGGTGATTCTTGCTCGGATCGCAGGCGAGGTTGACGGTGCCGGGGCAGGCCGAGAGCCCATCGGAGACGCTGCAGGTCTGCGCGGTCACGATGCGAATGTCGCGGCAGGTGTAGCCGTTCGGGCACTCGGTCTGGCCGTGCTCGCTGCAGTCGATTCCGCAGTAGAACGCCTGGCCGAACGGCTTTGAAGTGTCGATCAGGCAGAAGTTGGCCGTCCCGCTGCAGAACTCCACGGTGCCGCCCTTGCGCGCGCAGGGCTGGCAGAACGGCCGGCCCTGCGGGTCTCTCGCGCAGACGGTGTCGCCGCTCGAGTCAGGGCTGCAATAGTCGCCGTAGGGGCAGGAGAGCTGGGTGTCGCAGGGGCCGAGCACGCACTGGCTTCCGGTGCGGCACTGCGTTCCCGCGGGGCAGGGGCGGCACACCGTCCCGAGCGGGCAGTCGCCGGTCTTGCGGCACCCGGCCTCGCAGGCGAACTCGCTGGTGTCGCAGACGGTGCCCTGGCTGCACTGGACATCGAGCGTGCAGGTCTGGCCGGCGATGCAGGCCCCGCTCGGCGAATCGCAGATCGAGCCCGCGCCGCAGTCGGCGGTCGAGAGGCAGCGGAGGCGGGGCTGGCAGAAGCCGGCGGCGTTGCACTGCTCGGTGTCGGCACAGGCGGCGTCGCTCCCGCAGCCGCACGCGCCCGTCGCGGGATTGCAGAGAAAGCCGGCCGCGCAGTGGACATCGCTCGTGCACAGGCTGGTCGCGCCCTTCTTGCACCCTGCCGCGAGCGCGCCGCACGCCGCGAGCAGGAGCAGCGCGCCCCTCACGGAGCCACCTTGAAGTTGCGCACGTCGAAGGCGTAGGCGGTCCACGAGCCGCTGAAGAGGTCGTCGTAGATCCAGTGCGAGTAGTCGAACGCCGGCGCGAGCGAGAGGGTCACAGACCAGGTGTACGTCGCGCCTGGCGCGAGCTGCGCGGTCACCTCCGGCGGGGGCACAACGCTCCGCGCCTCGCCTGGCAGCACCACGCTCCACTGCAGCCCCGCGCCCACGACCTGCACCTGGACCAGGTTCGGCAGCAGGGGGCCATCGATGGTCCACCAGAGCGTGCCGGCAAATGTGCCCTGGTCGGCGGGCGCGGTCAGCACCGGGAAGGGCAAGAGCGGCCCGAGCGTGAGCCCCGGGCCCGGGTCGCTGAAGACGCGGCGCAGATAGGTCGAGGCCGGCAAGGACACCTGGTTCTGCACGAAGAGGCCGACCACGTCGACGAAGACAAACCCCTGTCCCGACGCGGCCGGCAGGTGCGGGAAGGTCACGTGGTCGAGCGGCGCCGCCTGCACGAGGTGACCGAGCGGGATGACGCCGCGGTTGCCCAGATCGAGGTCGACCGCCACGTCGTGGCCCACGGGCCCGAGCGGCGTCGAGGGGACGGCGGCCACGCTCAGCGTCACGCTCTGGTCGAGGTGCGTGTCGAGCGTGATGTCGGCGTCGGTGATGGGACGGTCGGGGTTCGGCGGGCTCCCGCTGCGCCGCAGGATGCCCATCAGCATCGGCGTGAAGACGGAGGGCGAGGTGGTCTGGTCCTCGACGCCAAAGAGCGCGTAGAGCGTGATCGGCGAGAGATCGAAGGTGGTGTACGAGAAGGTCCCGCCGTCGGTGAGGACCGTGAGGTACTTCGGCAAGACGCCAAAAGGCGGCGCGCTGTAGATGCTCGAGGTGGTCGCGGCCACGCGCGCGGCCAGCCGCTGGCCGGGCCCGAGCACGAGGCTCGGCGGCACCTTGAAGCCACGGACGTGACCCGACACCGTGCCCGGCCGCTGCGGGGCGGGCGGCGGCGGAGGCGGATCGGGTGGCGGCGGAGGCGGCTGCGCGGGGCCGTTGAGGAACACCGACAGGTCCTCGGTCTGCACCCCGCCGACGGTGATGCTGTTGTAGAGCGCCTTGGTCACCGTCACCTGGCAGGGCAGCACCAGCCGCTCGTCGGCGAAGCTGACCTGGCCGCGCGCGTCGGTGAGCCCGCTCAGCCGCGCGCCGCCCGCGAGATCGACCGCCACCGTGGCTGCCGGGACGCCGCCCTTGGCGTTGCCGCTGTTGTCGAAGACCGTGACGTTGAGCGCGCCGAGCAGCGGCCCGCCCGAGAGACCACCCTGCGGGGAGCCCGGGTCGAAATAGGTGAAGGCCGCCGGGACGCTGTCGCCCTGCACGCCGAGCGCGACCGACACCGCGACCGCGCCGGGGTCGCCTGGCGGCGTGCGCACCGTCGCTTGCGAAGGCGAGTCGATCTCCAGGGCCGTGGCCGCCTTGCCGCCGACCGACGCGCTCAAGCCCGGCGCAAACCCCTGGCCGAGCAGCGTCACCCTGGTGCCGCCCGCCTGTGACCCCGAGGCAGGCGAGACCTGCAAGAGGCGCAGCGGCGCGGTGAAGGTGAAGCCGCCGGGCAGCGTCGCGGCGCGCAGGTGTCCGTCGGCGTCCGTCGCCACGACCGTGACGTCCGCAGGCCCAGGCGGGCCCGGCGGGGCGATGGCCGCCATCGACCTCCCGTCCGCGGCCACCACCACGGACGCGGCGTCGAGCGCGCCGATGCGCAGCCGGTCACCGGGCGCGAACCCCTCGCCCGAGATGGCCACGGCAACTCCTCCCGCAGCCGCGCCAGAGGCTGGTGATATTGATATCACCGAGAGGACTGGATCGTAGTGGAACGCGCCCGGATCGGCGGCCGCGATGGTGCTGGTGGCGCCAGCCGACGTGACCGCCACGTCCACAGCGCCAGCCGCTGCGCCCGCCGGAAGGTCGACGTCCAGCCGCGTGTCAGACCTGACGTGCAGTGCCCCGGCCGCCACCGGAGCGGAGGCGATGGCCACGGCCAGGTCTGCCGCCGAGAGGCCGGTGCCAAAGAGCGAGAGGCAAGCGGCCGGACAGGTGCCGCCGGCGAGCGGGCCATGCGTCGGTCGCAGCGAGCCGAGCAAGAGCGGGAGCGGAGCGCCGCCATCCAGGCCATCGGCGTAGAGGTAGCCGCGCGGGAGGCTCGCCTGCGGCAGGCCGCCGTCGGTCGACAGCGCTTGCCCGTCGCTTACGGCCACGGCCACCGCAGAGGCCACGTGGGCAGGCGCCGTGGCGGTCAGGTGCTGCGCGTCCACCCAGAGCGTGGCGGCCGGCGCGCCGTCGATGGCCACGGCGGCCTGCGCCGAGAACCCGGCGCCGGTCACGCCGAGCCGCGTCCCGCCGGCGGTCGGGCCGACGGCGGGGTCCACCGCGAGCACCGCGAGCGGGTCCTGGTAGACGAATCCGCGGCGCAGCTCGCCCGTCGCGTCGGTGGTCGCGGCCAGCACGTCGGCGCCTCCAGCAGCGCCCGGCGGAGTCAGGCCGGTGGCGGTGGTCGCGTCGATCACCGAGAGCGAGATCAGCGAGCGGCCACCGACCAGGAGCAGCATCGAGGGTGTGAAACCAACTCCACGGACAGTGACAGGCGTTCCGCCGGCGGCGGCTCCGCGCTGCGGCACGATCGTGGTGATCGAGAGCGCCGCCAGGTAGCGGAAGCAGCCCGCGCAGCTGCCAGCGCCGCTGGGGTTGGTCACCTTGACGTCGGCCGCGCCGCCGCCGCCCGGGGGAACGGTGAGCTGCAGGCGGTTGTCGTCGATGACGTCGATGTCGCTCGCGGGCGCGCCGCCGATCGCGACCGCGGTCTGCTTGGAGACGGTCGCGCCGCCGCGGTCGGCGAAGCCGCGGACGAACCCAGAGCCGCTCACGAGCACGTGGGTCCCGCCCGCCGCCGGCCCCTGGGCGGGGAAGACCGAGCGCACCGAGATCTGCACCGGCCCCGCGTCCACCTGGGTCCCGGCGTCGAAGCCGGCATCGGCGATCGCGCCGCCGTCGGACCCCGCGTCGCCCGGAGCAGCCGCGCCGCCGCCGTGGTGGCAAGCAGCCAAGAGCGCGCAGAGGCTCACGCTCGCGAGCGCGCGGGGGGTCATTGCAGGAGCCTCACGGTCAAATCATAGGAGGTGGAGACGGCGTCGTTGAGCCCCGCCACCCGCAGGTAGAAGACGCCGGCGGTGGAGAGGGTCGCCGCCACGTGCGGCGCCGCCGAGCCGCTGCTGTCGCGGGCGAGCACCGTCTGGCCGTCGCTGTCGTAGAGGGAGAGCTGGAGCGCGCCGCCGGCCGCGGGGTCGAGCGAGGCGGTCACGTCCGCGCCCTGCCCCGCCGCCACCTTGAGCACGAAGAAGGTGGCCTCGCCGGGGCACACCGTCCACGAGTAGGTCGGCCCGCTGGGCAGGGGCAGCGCCTGCGGCGGGGTCGGGTGGGCGTCGGGCGGGTTGTGCGCGCACGCGGTGCCGTGCGCCACCTGCACCCGCAGCCCATAGAAGGCCGAGGCGTCATTGGTCCGCGCGCGCAGAAAATAGCTGCCGGTGGACCCGATGAGGTGCTCGACCGCGACCGCGTTCTCCTCGAGAAGCTGGTTCGCTGAATCGACCAACTGCAGATCGAACGAGCCGAGCGGGTCGGCGTCCGAGACCACCTGCACCGTGTCGCCGGAGAGGAGCGCGAGCGAGAACCAGTCCTCCTCGCGCCCGCAGAGCGTCAGCTGCGGATAGCTGCCCGGCACAAGCCTGGCGGCGGTGGCCATGCTGTTGTTCGGGTCGAACCGGTCTCTCACGCACGCGCCGGGGATGCAGAGGCCCTGGCGGCTGTCGCAGCGCTCATCGGTCGCGCACTGCTCGTTCGAGTCGCAGGGCCCGCGCGCGGCGGCGCAGCTCCCGGTGGGCTTGTCGCAGACCAGCGGCACCGCGCAGTCGCGGCTCGAGGCGCACGCGGCTGGCCCCTGGCAGCGACCGGCGGCGACGTTGCACGCGAGGCCAGGCCCGCAGTCGGCGTCCTTTTCGCACTGCACGCAGCGGCCGCCGACGCACGGGGTGACCGCGCCGCAGACCTGCACCGCGGTGTCCGCCGTGCACGCGGCCTCGCACAAGCCGCTGCTCGCGTTGCAGGCCTGATTGGCAGGGCACGGGTCGCCGCTCGTGCAGCCGAGGTCGGCCTCACAGACGAAGGTCCGCCCGTTGCAGCGCTGGCCCGGGTTGCAGTCGCGCGCGCTGCCGCAGAGCACCACCGCGCAGGTCTGGCCGCTTTGCACCAGCGGCTTGGCGGGGTCCAGGCACAGCCCCTGAACGCAGAAGAGGCCCGCCGTGCAGTCCTCGTGCGCGGCGCAGGCGTCGCCGAAGCACGCCTTGAGGGCGCAGTGCTTCTGCACCGGGTCGCACACCTCGTCGAGGTTGCAGTCGGCGCTCTTCTGGCAGCCGGTGCACTTTCCCGCCTGGCAGAGCAGCCCGCCCGCGAGCCCGCCCTTGCAGTCGGCGCGCACCGCGCACTCGGGCGGGGCCACCGGCGTCGCCGATCTCTTGTGGCAGGCGGCGGCGCAGAGGAGCGCGGCGGCCAAGATGAATGAGCGCTCAGTCATGGCGTGGCGCCAACCGTCGCCGAGGGCCAGTGGACGACGCCCGCGGTCCAGGCCTCGCCTGCCTGGGTGAAGGCGTGGTGCAGCTCGGCGACCTGCTGCCCGAAGGCGAAGACGCGCACCGAGGCGTTGGTCGAGGGATCCTTGGCCCCGTGGTCGGCGCGGTACACAACGTCGATGCGGTAGTCGCCGTCCACCGGCAACTTCCAGATCACCTGCTCCGGTCCATAGCCGGTGAGCGCGTCGCCGAGGTGGTGCGGATTGCCGTCGCTCCCGTTGCCAAACGAGGCGGGGTCGGGGTTGGTCCAGTTGCAATCGTCTCCGGAGCCCCGCTCGGCGGCCAGCTGCAAGAAGTGCAGGTCGAGGTCGGGCGGCACCTTGTCCCAGACCAGCTCGACCAAGAGCTCCTCCGGAGGCAGCGCGCGCAGGTCCAGCCGGGAGGGCGCGACCGAGGGGACGCCCTGCGCGTCGGTCGCCTGCAGCAGCACCGAGTAGCTCCCGGCCGCGTCCAGCTTGAGCGAGGTGGTCACGGCCGCCGCGTCGCCGATGGCCGCTGCGCTCCCGGGCGGACGGGTGGCCAAGGTCCACAGATAGGTCAGCGGCAAGTCGCCGTCCGGGTCCGTCGAACCGCTGCCATCGAGCGTCACCGTGGCGCCGATGGCGGTGTCGAGCTCGCCGCGGACCAGGGGCGAGCCCTGCGTCCTGCCCTGCGCCAGGGGCAGCGGGGCGCGGTTGATCGAGGACATCATCGGCACATCGAGCGTCTGTTGCAGCGGGTCCGACGAGCGGAGCCGCAGCGCCCCCGGACCGCTCGCCGCGCCCTGGGCCGGCGAGTAGCGAACGCCGAGCGTCAGCGAGCTGCCGGCCGCGATGGTGGCGGGCGCGCGCGATCCGACCAACGCGAACCCGCTCGGCGTCCCGGGCGCGAACCCGAGCGAGTCGAGGTACAAGTCGGCCTGGCCGACGCTCGCGACGATGAGCTCGCGGGCGGCGGTCTGCCCTTCGCCGACGCGGCCGAAGTCGAGCACGCCGGGCCGCACGGCGATGGCCCCTGCGATGGTCCCCGCACCGGTGAGCGGAACGGCGAAGGTCGGCTGGTTCGGGTCGTCGGTGTCCAGGCGCAGCGTGGCTGCGAAGTCGCCCTGCGCGGGCGGAATGAAGAGCACCGCGAGGGTGACCGTGGCCCCCGCGCCGACGGTGAAGGGCGATGGATCGACCGCGAAGGCGGCGGCCTCGGTCCCCTCGATGCGCGCGTTCGAGACGTGGAGCGCGACGCGGCCGCCGTTGCTGGCGCCGAGGTTTCTGCTCACCGGAAAAAGGATGGGCGTCTGGCCGAAGTCGAGCGCGCCAGGCGAGACGCCCGCGTGCGGCTGGGCCGCCACCAGGAGCCCCTTGTTGCAGAAGCAAAAAGCGAGCGCGAGCGCCACCAGCGCGGTCGCGCGCTTCAAGGCTGGGTCCCGGCGGGCTTGTATTCCACCTCGACCAAAGACCCGCGCGGCGGCACGGCGGTGGCCGCGAAGAGCACGCTGTTGGTCGCGGCGTCGAAGGTGAAGCCGCCTTCGCCGGCTTTGGGCGTGCACACCAGCGCGGGCTCGGCGCCTGTGCACTCGTCGGAGATCTGGGTGCAGAACGCGAGCGCGGCGCGATTGGCGTTGCAGGGCGCGCGCACATCGACGGCGAGCGCCGCGGGGTCCCCGGGCACCTGCGCCAGGCGGAAGATGCGCTTGAGGCCCGCGGCGGTGGCCGAGAGCTCGTCGAAGACGGCGTCGAACGACGGGTCGCAGACGCTGTGAAAGAGGCCGCCCATCCGCGCCGAGAAGTCCTTCAGGCGCGGCGCCGCGGAGGCGACGAAGCTCTGCCCGGGCGTGTTGGGGTCGGGGATGCTGCAGCCGCCCGGCACATCGCCCGCGAGCGCCGAGTAGGTGACGAGCGCGTCGTTGCCGGCGCCCTTGGATTGCTTGAAGGTCCGGAAGTAGTAGAGGTCGTCGCCCTTCGACCACGGGTCGTTGTCGTTGTTGACCGACACCAAGAAGAGCGACGCCGCCGGGCGGAGAAAGCCCGCCGGAGGATTGCGCAGCGCCAGGTCGAGTTGCTGGAAGGTGGGCGAGACCGTGCTGCCCTTGTCCCCGAGCGCGAGCACCGCGGCCGGCAGGCTGCTCGCGAGATTCGAATCGCCGGCGGCGAAGTAGTGCTTGTCGCCGCCGGCCTGGAAGGCGCCGGGCGAGGCGGCGACGTCGGTCGTGAGCAGGCCGATGTGGAAGTCGATCTGGTTCTTCGACAGGTAGTCGAGGAAGCGGTGGAACGAGTCGGCCACCTTCTGCTCGTGCGGCCCCATGAACTTCGCGTTGTCGATGACGAAGATGGCGTCGAGCTGCGCGCTGGCCGACTGGGGAAAGACGTCGATGCGGTGGTCGGCCGGGACGATGCGGCCAAGCTTTGGCTGCGAGCAGCCCGAGAGCGCGAGCGCGCAGGCGATGGCCAAGTTGGCCAGTGGGCTCGTCGGGCTGCCAGACATGGGGCACCGATGGTAGCGGCTGTGCGCGCGCCCGGCAAAGAACGATCAGAGCTTGCGTGAGGCGAGAGACAGGCCGTTCGCTCGAGCGACGAGCGACCTACCGCCGCGCGACGGTCACGCGAGCGGCCGCTCGCTCGACCTGGGCGCGGGCCAGATCGTAGTCGGGCTCGCCCTCTTTGAGGACGGCCAGCTTCTGCTGCTTGGCCGACAGGTCTTGCTGGGCGGCGGCCACGTCCACGTCTTCGGCGCGCACGGCCTCCTCCACCAGCACGCGCACGTGGTCGTCGGCCACTTCGGCAAACCCCTCGCCGACGGCGAACCGGTGGGTGGCGCCCCCTTGGACATAGGCCAGTTCACCAGCGGCGAGCGCCGCCACGAGCGGGGTGTGGCCCGGCCGGACGCCGAAGCTGCCAAGGGCGCCGGGCGCCCGCACCTCGTCGCAGGTGACGGTCAGCAGGCGCTGCTCGGGGGTGACGATTTCCAGCGTGAGCGGCATGGGCGACCTCTTTTACTGCGCGATCGTCTTGGCCTTGGTGACCGCTTCTTCGATGGTGCCGACCATGTAGAAGGCCTGCTCCGGGAGCGCGTCGTGCTTGCCGTCGAGGACCTCCTCGAACGACCTGATCGTATCGTCGAGCTTCACGTACGCGCCCTTGATGCCGGTGAACTGCTCGGCAACGGTGAAGGGCTGCGAGAGGAAGCGCTGCACCTTGCGGGCGCGCGACACCAGCGTCTTGTCGTCGTCGGAGAGCTCGTCCATGCCGAGGATGGCGATGATGTCCTGCAGTTCCTTGTAGCGCTGGAGCACCGACTGCACGCGGCGCGCGACCTTGTAGTGCCGCTCGCCGACCACGGCCGGGTCGAGGATGCGGCTGGTCGAGTCGAGCGGGTCCACGGCCGGGTAGATGCCGATCTCCGTCAGCGCGCGCGAGAGCACGGTGGTGGCGTCGAGGTGGGCGAAGGCCGTCGCGGGCGCCGGGTCCGTCAGGTCGTCGGCGGGCACGTAGATGGCCTGCACTGAGGTGATGGCGCCCTTCTTGGTCGAGGTGATGCGCTCCTGCAGCGCGCCCATCTCGTTGGCGAGGGTCGGCTGGTAGCCGACGGCGCTCGGGATGCGGCCGAGGAGCGCCGACACTTCCGAGCCCGCCTGGGTGAAGCGGAAGATGTTGTCGATGAAGAGCAGCATGTCGCGCCCCTCTTCGTCGCGGAAGTGCTCGGCGATGGTGAGCGCCGACAGGGCGACGCGGGCGCGCGCGCCGGGCGGCTCGTTCATCTGGCCGTAGACGAGCACGGCGAGCGACTTCTCGAGGTCATCCATCTTGATGACCGCGTTGGCGCCGCCTTCCTGGAACTCCATGTAGAGGTCGTTGCCTTCGCGGGTGCGCTCGCCGACGCCGGCGAACACCGAGAAGCCGCCGCGGGCCTTGGCGACGTTGTTGATCAGCTCCATCAGGAGCACCGTCTTGCCGACGCCGGCGCCGCCGAAGAGGCCGATCTTGCCGCCTCTCGTATACGGCGCGAGCAGGTCGATGACCTTGATGCCGGTCTCGAACGCGAGCACGCGCACGTCTTGATCGACGAAGGGCGGCGGCGCCCTGTGGATGGGCATGCGCCGCGTGGTCTTGATCGGCCCGCGCTCGTCCACCGGGTTGCCGACGACGTTGATGATGCGGCCGAGCACTTCCTTGCCCACCGGCACCGAGATGGCGGCGCCGGTGCTGGTGACCTTCTGGCCGCGGATCAGGCCCTCGGTCGCGTCCATGGCGATGCAGCGGGCGGTGTTCTCGCCGAGGTGCTGCGCCACTTCGATGACCAGGTTCTCGGCCTCTGCCGAGATCGAGGGGTTGGTGAGCGTGAGCGCCGTGTAGATCTCGGGCAGCGCGCCCGGCGGGAACTCGACGTCCACCACCGGTCCGATGACCTGGGTGACCTTGCCGACCTTCAGCATCTCGTTGATCGCGACGGCCATCGATAACTCCCTTTACCGAAACTTTTGCAAAAACTACTTGAGGGCCTCGGCGCCCGAGACGATCTCCATCAGCTCCTTGGTGATCGCCGCCTGGCGCGCGCGGTTGTACTGGAGCGAGAGGCTGCTGATCATCTCCACCGCGTTCTTGGTGGCGCTGTCCATCGCGGTCATGCGGGCGCCGTGCTCGGACGCCTCCGACTCGAGCAGCGCGCGCCAGATCTGCATCGCCAGGTGCTTGGGCAGCATCTGCTCGAGGACCGCGGCCTGCGAGGGCTCGAAGAGGTGCTCGACCGGCTTCGCGGGCGCTTCTTTGGCCGCTGCCTCGCGGTGCTTCTCGATCACGTGGGTCGCGAGGCCCTTTTTCGGCTCGATGGGCAAGAGCTGAACGAGGCTGATGTTCTGCACCATCGCGCTCTTGAACTCGTTGTAGAGCAGGTAGACCGCGTCGAGGTCGCCCTTCTTGAACTCCTCGATCAGGTCGTCCGCGACCATGCGCGCCTGGGCGAACTTGAGCTTGCCGAAAAAGCCCGCGTAGTCCTTGCGGATGTCGATGCCGCGCTTCCTCGCGAACTCGCGCCCGCGCCGGCCGATGGTGCTGAACTGGATCTTCTCCAGCCTGCTCGACTCTTCGAGGACGAAGCGCTGCCCGCGCCGGATGATGTTCGAGTTGAATCCGCCGCAGAGCCCGCGATCGGAGGTGAGCAGCACCACCTCGACCTTCTTGACCGGCCGCTTGGCCATCAGCGGGTGCGCGGGCTTGTCGGTCTCGCCCGCCCCGCGAGAGAGCGAGGAGAGGATCTCGTCGAGCAGCTGCGTGAAGGGCCGCGCGCGCACCACCGCCTCCTGCGCGCGGCGCAGCTTGGCGGCCGAGACCATCTTCAAGGCCTTGGTGATCTTCTGGGTGTTCCGCACCGACTTGATGCGGGTGCGGATGGCGCGCAGCGAGGCCATTTGCCCTAGGCCTTCTTCGCTGCGGTGGGCTGGAAGGCGTCGCGAAACTCGCTCAAGGCGGCGTCGAGCGCGGCGCGGACGTCGTCGGTCAGGTCCTTCTTGGCCGCCAGGAGCTTGATGACCTCCGGGTGGCGGGTGTCGATGAAGGTCAAGAGCTCGGTGACCCAGCGGGTGACGTCTGAGACCTCGACGTTGCGGATCCAGCCAGTGCCGCTCTTGTCGCGCTGGGTGCCGGCGTAGATCTGGATGATCTGCCGCTCGACCGACAGCGGCGCGTACTGCCCCTGCTTGAGCAGCTCGGTCAGGCGCACGCCGCGGGCCAGCGTCTCTTGCGTGGCCTTGTCGAGGTCGGAGCCGAACTGCGCGAAGGCCGCCAGCTCGCGATACTGCGCGAGCTCGAGGCGCAGCGTGCCGGCGATCTTCTTCATCGCCTTGATCTGCGCCGACCCGCCGACGCGCGAGACCGAGAGGCCGACGTTGATGGCGGGCCGCTGGCCCGAGTTGAACAAGTCGGTCTCGAGGAAGATCTGACCGTCGGTGATGGAGATGACGTTGGTCGGGATGTACGCCGAGAGGTCGCCTGCCTGGGTCTCGATGATCGGCAGCGCCGTCAGAGACCCGCCGCCGCGGTCTTTCGACAACTTCGCGGCGCGCTCGAGCAGACGGCTGTGCAAGTAGAAGACGTCGCCCGGGTACGCTTCGCGGCCCGGCGGGCGGCGCAAGAGCAGCGAGAGCTGGCGATAGGCGACCGCGTGCTTGGAGAGGTCGTCGTAGATGATGAGGGCGTGCTTGCCGTTGTCGCGGAAGTACTCGCCGATCGACACGCCCGAGTAGGGCGCGAGGAACTGCAGCGGCGCCGGGTCGCTCGCGTTGGCGGCGACCACGGTGGTGTACTCCATGGCGCCGTGGCGGGTGAGCTTGTCCACGACCTGCGCGACCGTGGACTGCTTCTGCCCGATGGCCACGTAGATGCAAAAGACGTTGAGGCCCTTCTGGTTGATGATGGCGTCGATGGCCACCGCGGTCTTGCCGGTCTGGCGGTCGCCGATGATCAGCTCGCGCTGGCCGCGGCCGATCGGCACCATGCCGTCGATGGCCTTGAGGCCGGTCTGCAGCGGCTCCTTGACCGACTCGCGGGCGACGATGCCCGGCGCCTTGACCTCGATCTTGCGGGTCTCCTTGGCGTTGGTCGGGCCCTTGCCGTCCACCGGCTCGCCGAGCGCGTTGACCACGCGGCCGACCATCTCGGGGCCGACCTGGATCTCGGCGATCTTGCCCGAACGCTTGACGGTGTCGCCTTCGCGCAGGTGGCGACCTTCGCCCATCAGCGCCACGCCGACGTTGTCCTCCTCGAGGTTCAGCACCAGGCCGCGCAGGCCGTTGGCAAAGTCGACCAGCTCGCCGGCCATGACGCCGGACAAGCCGTAGACGCGCGCGATGCCGTCGCCGGTGGACAGCACCGTGCCTGTCTCGGCGACCTCGACCTGCTTGCCGTACGACTGGATCTGGTCGCGGAGGATGCGGCTGATCTCGTCGGCTCGGATGTCCATCGATAGTCCTCGCGTCGTTTCGATAACTACGAATTCGATAATCGCGGCGTTACAGCGGGGCCTGCTTCAGATCGTCGCGCAGCCGCTCGAGCTGCGTCTTGAGGCTGCCGTCCCAGACGGTGTTTCCCACCTGGGCCACCAGCCCGCCGATGATCGACGGGTCGGTCTTCGCTTCCAGCATCACCGACTTGCGGGTGGCGGCGGCGAGCGCGTCGCGGACTCGCGCCAGGTCGTCCTGCGAGAGCGGCAGCGCGCTGGTGACCACCGCGCGCACGCGGCCGACCTTCTCGTCGAGCAGCTCGCGGTAGACGCGGGCGATCATCTCCAGCTCGCCGATGCGCTCCTTGTCCACCAGCAGGCCGAGGAAGTTGGCGAAGAGCACCGAGACGCCCATCTTCTTCGCCAGCTCGCTGACCAGGGCGCGGCGCTGGGCCTCGCTGTAGACGGGGTTGGTCAGCACCGTCCGCGCGTCGGGCGAGGCGAGCGCTGCGGCCATGGCGAAGAGCTCGCCGCCCACGCGCTCATGGCTGCCGTCCTGCGCGGCAACGTCGATGAGGGCGCGTGCGTAGCGGCGGGCGACGCTGGCGTCGAGCACGGAAGTCCTCGGATTCGCGGGGTAGAGTTCTTCCCCGATTGAAAAAGGCAGCGGTTCCTAGCACGGCGAATTTGGGGGGTCAATTGATCCGGGGGGCGGCAGGTCGCCGCAGTTCCCGCGCCGTGGCCCGGCCGGGAAGGTACCGATCGCGAGCGCCGGTCCTTGACGAGCTGGACCCGCTGGTTACGTTGCGGTCGTTCAGAGAGGTCGTCCCAACTACCGAATCTCGCGGGCCAATCCGGCGCCGCGAACGAAGGCCAGCACGCGCCTTCAGCGTCACGCAAAGGAGAGAACACATGGCCAGCTACAATCGGTTCGACCCGTTCCACGATCTGATGAACCTGCAGGACTCGCTCGTGCGCGCCTTCGACACCGCGTACGGCCGCAAGGGCTCGACTGAAAAGGAGCACGCGCCGAGCGCTGCCTTCACGCCCGCCGTCGACGTCTTCGAGGACAAGGACGGCCTGCAGATCTATGTCGAGCTCCCCGGCGTCGAGCAAAAGGACATCGACGTGCAGGTCGAGGGCAACACGCTGACGCTGCGGGGCGAGCGCAAGCTCGACCGCGAGTCGGAGCGCCAGGGGTACCGACTGGTGGAGCGCAGCTTCGGTGCCTTCCACCGGACCTTCACGCTGCCCGAGACGGTGGACGCCGAGCACGTGTCGGCCGAGGCAAAGGACGGCGTCTTGAAGATCCGCCTTCCCAAGAAGGCCGAGAGCAAGCCGCGCCAGATCAAGGTGCAGATCGACAGCGCCCGCACCCTGAGCGGCCCCGCCACCAAGCAGTAAGCGGGCGCCGTCCAGCGGCGTGCAGGGGCGCGCGGCTACTTCTTGGCCGCGCCGCCCTTGCTCTGATCGACGTGGACAGTCGAGGCCGACTGAGCCGCCGGCGTGGTCGTGGCGCCGCCGTTCGTGTCCATCTTGCAGGTGCCGTCGAAGAAGACGCCGCGCTCGATCATGATCGAAGCGGTGGTGAGCGTGCCGCGGACCTTGGCCGGCGCCTTGATCTCGATCGACTTGGCGGCCTTTGCGTTGCCGTTGTAGTCGCCGACCACGACCAGGGTGCCGACCGTGATGTCGCCCTTCACCTCGGCGCCTTCGCCGATGATGAGCAGGTCGCTCGACATGATCTCGCCGGTGAACTTGCCGTCGATGCGGACCGAGCCCTCGAAGAGCAGCTTGCCTTCAAAGGAGCTGCCCTTGCCGAGGAGCGCGTTCAGCTCGCTCGGGGGCTTCTGCATCGCCGCCGCGCTGGCCGACTGAGCCGCCAACTCATCCTCCCGCCGCAACATCGCCATTGCTTACCTCGCCGTGGGGGCAGGATCTCTAGCACAGCGCGGCCGGTGGCGCGTGGCGAGTTGCGCAGGGCTCGCTCGTTCTTCCTGCCGGAGGCGCGGAGGAAAGCCGCAAAGGCGCTCGGGAGGTGCCGTGATCGGCGCTCAGACGGCGACGCCGAACATCGCCAGGATCGAGAAGACCAGCACCAGCAGCGCTTCTCCCGCGATGAAGCCGGAGGCGAGCGGGGTGTTGTAGGCCTCCTCGTGCTTCGGGTTGGTCCGATGCCAGAGGTGGCTGGCGACGCCGCCGACCACCATCGGCATGATCGCGTAGCCGGGGATGAGCATGCCGAGGCCGACGCCGGTCGGCGAAGGGACGTACTTGCCCCAGCGCGGCTCGAGGACGGTGAGGAGGATGCCGAGGAACAGCGCGACCACCATGGCCGTGAAGCAGCCGTGGGGCAGCTTGGAGAGGCCTTCGTTGAGCAGCTCGGCAAAGCCCGCCCACTTGACGCTGACGGGCGAGGACAAGCCGGTGTCGCCGCCGATGCCGTAGCGCGCCTTGAGCGCCGGATAGGCGATGGCGACCGAGGCCGCGCCGACCGGGACGGCCATCAACTGGACGATGGTGAGGTGCCGGTAGTTGGCGCCGACGATTTGACCCGCACGGTAATCTTGCATGAGGTGCTCGCCGTGGGCCGCCACGCTGCCGCTCATGCCCGAGCCGATCACGTTGTTGACCATATGGCCGGGCGAGAGCACCGCGAACACCGCCTGCATCACGTTTGCCATGGCGCTGATGGGCGCCCAGTTGGTCTCGCCCAGCACCCGAGTGCCGACCAGCAGGAGCGGCACGGAGAGGAGGAGCGAGACGATGGTCAGCCAGATGGGAAAGCCGAGCATCGCCTTCTGCAGGAGGCAGAGAGCCACGGACAGCGAGAGGGCGCCCCAGATCACGATCGACATCGGGAACTCGCTCTGCCTCGTCTCCAGATCGCGCGTCGAGAAGCCCGAGAAGCTCTTGGAGATCACCTTCCACTTGAGCACGAGGCCCGTCAGGCCGCCGGCCAGCATCAGGCCCGTCGCCGGCCACATCACCCAGCGCAGAACGTCTCCGTAGGTCTGCGCCGGGACGATCTTCGCCGCCACCAGCGCGGGCACTTGTCCGGTGAGGATGGGCGGCGCCAGCACCCAGGCGATCACCATCCCGAGGCCCATCGAGAGCGTGATGCGCAGGCCGACGAGCAGCCCGGAGCCGAACGAGAGCAGGCTCACCTCGCTGCCCATGCGCAGCGCCTTGCCGCTCTCGCCGAAGGCCACCTCGCCGGGCAGGAGGGGGAGGATCTTCTTCCAGTGGAAATCGCGCACGAAGGCCACCAGCGCGGACGAGACGAGACCGAGGTAGAGCGCGCGCACGCGGCTCCTGGCTTCCTTGGGGTCGAGATCCAAGACGAGCATGGTCTCGCCTGCGGCGGTCCCGTCGGCGAAGGGCAGCTTCTCGTCGTCGATGTAGTGCTTGCGCAGCGGCACCGCGAGCAGCACGCCGATCAGCCCCGCGACCGAGAGCCAGAGGAAGATCTGCCAGGAGTTGAGATCGAGCGGGAAGACCGTCCTGCCGAACTTGTTGCGCAGCATGTCCATGGCCGCGAGCACGACGCACATGAAGCCGGCCTCGCCCGCGGCGGTGCCGGCCGTCTGGACGATGTTGTTCTCCCAGCGGGTCCCGCGCACGCCGGTGAAGAACGCCAGCACGCTGAGCGCGATGTAGCCGAAGAAGGCGCTGACCACCGAGATGTTCGGGCCGTAGCCGATCTTGAGGACCACGTACGGGTAGCTCGCGCCGACGATGACGGCGACCACCATGGCGGTGGCGACGGCGCGCACGGTGAGCTCGCGGCGCGGCTCGGCGGCGTTGGCGGGCACTGGCGGAGTGGTCTTTGGCAGCTGCTCCGGCTTCATCGTCAGCCCTCTCCCAGGATGGCGGCGAGCACGCGGTCGAGCTCGGCGTGGGTGCCGTACTTGATCTCGATGGTCCCGGCGCCGCCCCGGTCCTTGAGCTCGACGTGGGTCCCGAGCTTTCTCTGCAGCTTCTCGGTCAAGTGGCGGATCTGCACGCTCGCCTCGCGGCCCGCCTTGGTCTTCTCGCCGCGCTTGCCCTTGAAGCGCTGCACCAGCTGCTCGACCGCGCGCACCGAGAGCCCCTCGGCGATGACCTTGTCGGCGGCGCGCTTCAAGTCTCCCTCGTCGGAGAGTCCGAGCAGCGCGCGCGCGTGGCCCATCGACAGCGCCGACGAGACCACAGCCTGCTTGATGTTGTCGGGCAGGCGCAACAGGCGCAGCGAGTTGGCGACCGTGGAGCGGTCCTTGCCCACGCGCTGGGCCAGCTCCTCCTGCGTGAGGCCGTGCTCGGCCACCAGCCGTTGATAGGCCTCGGCCTCCTCGACGGGGTTCAGGTCCTCGCGCTGGATATTCTCGATCAGCGCCAGCTCGAAGGCCTCGCGCTCGGAGACTTCCTTGATCAGCGCCGGCAGCTCGCGCAGCCCGGCCTTCTGCGCCGCCCGCCAGCGCCGCTCGCCGGCGATGAGGATGTAGCCCTCGTCGGAGCGGCGCACGAGCACCGGCTGGAGCACGCCCTTGGCCTTCAGCGACTCGGCGAGCTCGGCGATGTGCACCTCGTCGAAGTGGCGCCGCGGCTGCTTCTTGTCGGGGTGAATCTCCTCGATGCCGAGGTGCACGACGCCACGCCGCTCGGCCGGCGAGCCGCCCGGGATCAACGCGCCAAGCCCTCGCCCGAGGGCGGGCCGCTTCAAGATTTCGTTCTTCATCCATCCTCCGGAGGGGCGACCCTCTCACGATCAGGCGCAGCGACATTCGGCGGAGGCAGGCCCCTCCTCACGTCCTCGCCGCCCCGCGCGGTCGCTCGCCTGGCGGCGAGCAGAATTGAAAGCCTGGCGGGGCGTCTGCGGATGTTCGTCGAAGCCTGCCTCCGCCGCCTGCCTGTTCGTGAAAGGGGCTTTGAAACTGAGAAAGAGGAGCGCGTTGATCAGCGGCGGGTAGCGCGGGCCTTGGCCGGGCGCTCGCCCCCGGGCTCGCCGCCCGCGTGGCGGGTGAGCAGCTCGGAGGCGAGCTGCAGGTAGCTCTGGGCGCCCTTGGATTCGATGTCGTAGAGCAGCGCGGGCTTGCCGTGGCTCGGCGCCTCGCTGAGCCGGACGTTGCGGGGAATGACCGTCTCGTAGACCTTGCCCGGCAGGTTGGTCTGGACGTCCTTCATCACCTGGCGCGCCAGGTTGTTGCGCGCGTCCACCATGGTGAAGACGATGCCGTCGAGCTCGAGGTCGCGGTTGAGCGCGCCGCGGACCAGCTCGACGGTGCGCAGGAGCGACCCGAGCCCCTCGAGCGCATAGTATTCGCACTGGAGCGGCACCAGGACCCGGTCGGCCGCGACCAGCGCATTGATGGTGAGCAGCCCGAGCGACGGCGCGCAGTCGATGAGCACGTAGTCGTACTCGTTCTTGAGAGCCACCAGCGCCGCCCGCAGCCGCCCTTCCCTGCCTTCGGCCGTGACCAGCTCGAGCTCGGCGCCGACCAGATCGGGGTCCGAGGGCAGGACCGAGAGGTTCGCCAGCGCCGTCGGCACCACCGCCGCCCGGCCGGGTCGCTCGCCGAGCAGCGCGTGATAGACGGTCGTCCGGTCGCTCTCGTCGCGCTCGATCCCAAGCCCGCTCGAGGCATTCCCCTGCGGATCGAGATCGACCAGCAGCACGCTCTTCTCCGAGGCCGCCAGCGACGCGCCCAGGTTCACGGCCGTGGTCGTCTTCCCCACTCCGCCCTTCTGGTTGACGACGGCGAGCACGATTCCCATGGCGGTCCGCTTTCCGTGACGCGAGCGTGGTGGGGCTGACTATCACGCGGCGGTCGGCGGTCGCAAGGATGGGCCGGCGGAAGATCGGGGATTGTTTCACGTGGAACCGTGTCGGATCGGAGTCGGTCGCCGGGGCGCCGCCGTTGGCCGTGTCTGCCTTGGGCCGAGTGCGGCTGTCGCGTATCTGTGCGTGGGCGATCGGTGCGCTCGACCCCTCGACCCTGCCCTCACCAACGCCCCGCTCGCCTGCACGGGAGGGCGTGGGTTCCAACGCGATCCTCGGCTCTCTCGGGGCGTTCGTCGAGCCACCGCACGCGCTGGTCTCCCGGTGCTCGACCCATCGTCCCAACGACGAGCGCAACTGCGCATGCGCAGCGCCCGCCCGGCCCTCCGGTCGAACTCCTCCGGCGGGCTCGCGGGGACACGATCAAGTCGGCGGCCCCGGGCGGCGTCGAGCGCACTCGACCTGCGCGAGGCATCGTCCTGCGCCGGCGACCGCATCAAGCTTCCTGTCGGGGATGGCCGACCGACCGGCTCTCCCCCCCCGGCACCCGCACCTGCGCTTGCTGGCCGTCGCGCACCTGGGCCGGGCCTGGCTCCACCAAGCTTTCTGGTCGCGATGACCGCCACCTCCACCAAGATCTGGTCGCGATCAGACCGCCAATCGTCGCTCGGTCCCCGAGACCGCGCTTCGATGGCCTTTGCCCCCGTGGCCGAACGGCAGGGGGTGTGCGCCGCCAGAGGCGCCTCCAGCCCAGTCTGCGCGCACCCGTGCTCAGACCGAACGGAGAGCAGCAAGCGCCCCATCGCCTGCGCGTTCCACGTGAAACATTGCAGCCGTCGCTCGCGCGGGAGGCGCAAAGGGCATCCCTCGGACCAAGCCTCACTTGCGCGACCCACCACCAGAGGTTTGGCGGCCGCTCGGCGGGACCTCGGACGGAGAAGCAGGCCGACATGGTTCGGCCGCGGTTGGCGCGAGAGCTTGAACCGAACGAACCACCGAGAGCCCAATCCAGCGCGCGCGGCCGCGGGCCGCCTCGCCGGACGTTGCGCGGGGCCTTGACCTCGATGCCTCGGGCGTCCGGGAGCGACCCGATCGAGCCTTGGGACGCGCCTCTCCCGCTCGGCGCCCGCGGAGCATGGACACCGGGGCGGCGGGCTCCATCGGCACCTCGTGCTTCGTGAGCAGAAGGTCGAGGACGCAAGGTGCCGCCGTCCCCGCGCAGCGCTTCCACTGGGGGCGCTCGCCCCACAACCAAGAAGGGTTCGGCCGGCGAGATGGTTGCCTCCGGCTCCAGCCAGCGCCGGCGCACGGAGCGGTCACAACCGGAGCGCCCCGCCGGTGGGGTGACGGCCGATGCCCTCGCTCGACCTCCCGCTGCGCGACCGGGAGGAACCAATCGCGAAGTCGTCGCGCGGGGACTCAGGCCAGGACGACGGACCGATCGCGCTTTGGCCGGAGCCCTGGCCTGCAGCCGCGATGCTCGCGCAGGAGTTCCACGTGGAACGTCGCCGGTCCGGGCCTGGACCGGGCTTGCTTTCGAGACTCGCCGCTCCGTCCCTTCCCTTCCCGTGAGCTGCGGACCCCTCGGGAACCTGCAGCGGCGACGGCATCAACCCGGATCAGGACAGCGGTAGCCACTTCACCAACCTCGTTGGCCACCGGCGCGCCAACGAGATCTCCGTCAATGGCCAGTTCAGCGGGTCGTGCGAGGTCGCGTGGAAGTCGCGACACGGGCGCGCCACCGAGATCTCCATCGATGGCGAGGGCGCAGTCATCGGATGGGGCGACCTCGGCGGGAACGTCGGTCGCGGTCCGCGCCACGCAATACACGGGGCATCACCCCCCTGGTCCGTTCACGCCCGCCGCAGGCGGAGACTTCGGCCGGCTCCCGCCAATGGGGCGAGCCGAGGTCGGTGTTCCACGTGAGGCGCACTCTCCGGGGCCCAGGAGAGGGATTGGCCTCGCCACTCGCCGTTCCGTTGCCTCCGTTCCGGGGGTTGCAAGGCATCCTGGTGCCATCCTCCCTCGCCGCAGGGGGGAGGCCTTCCCGCTACCCGCGCAGGTGGAGGCCAGGTTTTCCACGTGAAGCCAGGCGGAGGTCCGGACCTCCCAGACCGAGCCCGCTGGCCCGGCAGACATCGCAGCGGGATCTTGGCCTCGCGACTCGCCCTCCCCTGCTTTCATCCCGGGCGCTGAAGCCCGACTCTCCGGCACGGAGACCTGCGCCCTGGTTGGGGTGTTCCACGTGGAACATGGACCGCTGGACTCGGCTCGCGGATCCACACTGTCGCTCCGCCTCTCGCGAAAGCTGAAGACCCTTGGTCCATCCCTTCCGCAAAGGGAGTCCTTTGAGCGCCTCTCCCCCTCGTGATCGCCGAGGTCGGTTCCACGTGGAACACCAGGGGCTCAGGCCCGGGTTCAAGCGCCCCACTCGTGCGTTCAGGGCGAAGCGAGCTTCACGTCCGGAGGTAGATCCCGATCCGCCGCTGGGCCTTGCTAAAGGGGAGAACGTACTCGGCCGTGCGCCGTAGGGCCGTTGCCCCAACCCCATCCGGCAGCGCGTCGCGCGGACCGGCCAGGACCAGGATGGTGCCGCCGGGGCGGACATAAGAGGCCGCGAGGGCCAACCACTCAGCCGGCGACGAGAAGGCGCGAGCCACGGCCGCGTCCGCGGTGGAGAGGCCCTCGCGAGCGGGGTCGCCCAGCAGCCGGGCGGACAGCGCCCGGGCGCCGGTCAGCTTGAGCTCCGCGAGCAGCGTCTTGAGAAAGGCTACCTTCTTGCCCACCGAGTCGACCAGGACGACCTGGACGTCGGGGCGTACCAGCCGGATGGGCACTCCGGGGAAGCCCGCGCCCGTTCCGGCGTCGAGCAAGGTGCCCGCGGGGACCAGGGGAGCCACCGCCAGCGAGTCGAGCAGGTGCTTCTCGACCATCTCGACCGGGTCGGTGACCGCCGTGAGGTTGATCTTCTGGTTCCACTTCGCCAGCAGCTCGAGGTGGCGGAGCAACGGCGCGACCGTCTCCTCGGGCAACTCCAGGCCGAGGGCCCCGGCGCCTTCCCGCAAGATGGCGCCGAGGTCTGGCACGCTCACTCGGGCCACGCGCTGAACTGGCCGAAGTCGAGCACCAGTCGTCGCGGCCCGCCCGCGGTGTCGCCTCTCAGCTCGACCCGCACGAAGGCCAGGCCTCGATGCCGCTCGCACAGGTCGAGCAGCTCCTGCAGGCTGCCGAAGGGCACCCCCTCTGGGACCTGACCCGCCTCACGCACGAGGTGGAGCGCTCCCTTTACAGGCTCGTCCGACATCTCACCCTCCCCTTCCCGACATCAGGCCCCGCGCCGTCCCTGCCCTTTGATCGCCTCTTCGACCTCGGCCCCGTGCTCGCGCAGATACACCTCGACCTGCTCGTCGGTCAGGCCCAGGTCGCGCAGGACGCCCTCGTAAAGGGACCGCACCCCCTCGGTCGGCGCCGGCAGCGGCGCGCCGGTGCTGAGCATGGGTGTCGGCTCGACCAGCGAGCGCCTCCGGAGCAGCTCCCGGAGGACCGCGGCGCCGAGCAGCGGGTTCTTCGACGACCTCTTCGACGGGCCCACGCTTAGACCCGCTTGGCGGCCGCCAGGCTCACCGTGGCGCCGGCGGCAGGACCGCCCGGCGGCCGCATCGTCTTGCGCAGGTACATCTGCTGCGCGATGGAGAGCAGGTTGTTGATGAAGATGTAGAGGGTCAGGCCCGACGGCAGGTGCAGCATCAGGTAGGAGAAGAAGGCCGTCATCGCGTAGCCCATCGTCTTCTGCGACGGGTTCTGCATCGGCGAGGGCGTCAGATACTGGGTCAGGAACATCGTGATGCCCATGCCCACCGGCAGGATGTAGTACGGGTCCTGGGCGGTCAGGTCCGAGAGCCAGCCGGGGATGAAGACCGAGTGGTAGAGTTCGACCGAGACTTGCAGCGTGGTGTAGAGCGCGATCCACACCGGCATCTGGATGACCATGGGCAGGCAGCTGCCCATCGGGTTCACGCCGTGCTCCTTGAAGAGCTTCATCTGCTCGACGTTCTGCCGCTGCTGGTCGCCGGCGAACTTCTTCTTCATCTCGTCGAGCTGGGGCTGCAGGCGCTGCATCTCCTGCATCGACTTCATCGACTTGTGCTGCAGCGGGAACGTCACGAGCTTGACCGTCAGCGTCAGCAGGATGATGGCGAGGCCCCAGTTGTGGGGCGGCACCACCTTGTAGAAGAACTTCATCACCTCGAGCAGGACACGGGCGATGATCCACCAGAACCCCAGGTCCACCGCGTCGCTGAGCACAGGCGAGACCGCCTTGAGGATCTCGGTCTCTTTGGGTCCGGCGAAGAGCGTCATCGCCTTGGTCGCGCTCGCGCCGGCGGCCAGCACCAGCGGGAAGGCGAGGCGGCTGCTCAGCGCGCCCGACTTCTCCGACGTGATGTGGCACGACGCCACGCTCCCCTGTTCGGGCACCAGCGCGGCGAGGAAGTATTGCTCGTCCACCCCCGCGAAGGCCGAGTTCTCGCCGTCCCACGCCGGATGCTTGGCCCCCGGGGCCAGCCGCTCGGGCTTCTTGCCGGCAAGGGCGCAGATCGCCTGCGAGGGGACGTTGGTGCGCGAGCCGAAAAAGCCGCCACCGCCCTGCCCCTCAGGCAAGGTCTTGGCGTCGTAGAGCACGGCCACCTGGCCGGTGAAGCCGGCGGCGGAGGAGACCGCGAGCTTGACGTCGAACTTGTACGTGTTGGCATCGAGCGTCACCGTCTTGGTCACGGTCAGGTCGCCGACGGTGGCGCGAAAAACTGCCTTGGTCGGCTCGCGGGTGACCACTTCGTACGAGGTGTCGGCCGGCACGACCGGAGCCGCGGACGCATTGGCCCCCCGCACCTCGGTCGAGAGCGGCAGCGGCTGGCCGGGGACCACCTCGGCGAGATCGACTTGGGGAACCTCGACCTTGCCCTCCATGTGGCGGCGGAACTTCTCGCCCTTGAGCTCCAGTCTCGCCAACGCGGCGCCGTCGCTGGTCAGCTCTGCCCGCAGCTTCTCCGACTCGAGGACGACCTTCTCAGTGGGGTAGCGCTTCCCCGCGGCCGCCCCCGTTCCACGTGGAACATCTCCTGCCTTGGTCGCGTCCGCCTGGGCCGGGGAAGCGACGGGTACCGTCGCGGGCGCAGGCTGCGCTTGCTGGGTGACCGCCGGGCGAGGACCGACGCGGGCCTTGCTGGCGGGGTTGAACAGGTAGCTCCACGCGAGCGCGACGACCATGCAGATCGCGACGGTGATGAGCAGGCGCCGGTTGTTCTCGTTCATGGACTGACCTCAGCGAGCGCCGCGGACTGCTTGGGCCGGCTGGAGCGGCTTGTGCGGGGCTCTAGGCGGAACAGGATCTGGACCGCCCGCAGCGTAGGGATGACAGCGAAGGAGGCGGCACGTCGCGAGCGCGGTGCCCTTGAGCGCCCCATGGGTGATGAGCGCCTCGGCGGCGTACTGCGAGCAGCTCGGGTAGTACCGACAAGCGGGCGGCAGCATGGGGGAGATGAAGGTCTGGTAGACCCAGATCAGGGCGAGCAGCGCCCGGCGGGGGAGGGAGAGCGCAAGCCAGAAGGCGCGCTGCAAGAGGGGCAGGGCGCTCACCGGCGGGCCTCGGTGCCGCCCGAGAGGCGCCGCGCGGCCTTCCGGAGCCAGGCCCGGAGCTGCGGTACGGTTGCGTCCACCGACGACGCGCGCGCCACCAGCACGAGGTCGATGGCCGGGAGCAGGTGCAGCTCGTGGCGAACGGCCTCGCGCAGCCGCCGCTTGACCTGGTTGCGCAAGACGCTCCCGCCCACCTTCGAGGAGACGGTCAGTCCGACGCGCGCCTGCGCTGGCTTCATGGCAGTCGGATCCGCGGACGAGGGAGGGGCAGGGCAGGGCCGCGTATAAACGTGCCTGTCCGGCCGCGCCAGCCAGCTTGCAGCCAGCGGCCCGTCGGCAAAGCTGCGTCCCTTCTCCTTCACCGTGAGGAACTCGGGGCGCCGCAGGAGCCGCGCACCCTTGGGAAAGGCGAAGGGCGCCGGTGCCTTCCACGAGGGCAAAACGCTCCCTCCCGCGGCTCGGTTCCGCTCTACTTCTTGTATGAGCTCACCGCCAGCCGCTTGCGGCCCTTGTCCCGGCGACGCTTGAGGAGGTTGCGCCCTTGCTTGGTGCTCATGCGCTTGCGGAACCCGTGCTCGCGGTTCCGGCGAATCTTGCTCGGCTGATACGTGCGCTTCACGACCGACTCCGTTCTGGGGATCGACAAAAAGCGGCGCAAATAAGCACGCGCCGTCTTCGGGTGTCAAGAAAGCGATCGGTTCTCGCACGCTTCTGCGCCGGTGCGGGGCCCGACCTGGCATCCAGGACCCGGCGCGCGGATTGAGCGATTCTCGCGACGGCCACGCCGGCCGCAAGGGCTCGCTTCCAAGCCCTTCGCAAACTGCGCGCCGACGCGATCCCGCCCTCGATCCGACACGTTGTCGGATCCCTCTTGATCGCGTTCCAAGCGCTCTGCTAGGGTCCGCTCCGCTCGATCGCAGGCCTTCCCGCCGACGGATCAACCCCTGATAGGCACGGAGTTTTCCTCCCTGCCGCCGCCCCTCTTTCGTCCCTCGTTCGCGGGGTCTGCCAGATGACTTTGTCGTTGTCCACAGCTGTGAACAACCCTGTGGACGGAGTGGCGCAGCCCGTCCCTGCGGCCCAGCCCCCCGACGCAGAGCGCGCCGCCATCGACCTCTGGAACCGGGCCGTTGCACATTTGAAAAACCGGCTCTCGCGCCACACCTACCAGACCTACTTCGAGCCCATCCGTCCGGTGTCGCTGGTGGGCGACGAGCTGGTCCTCGCCCACTCGAGCAAGTTCATGATCGACTGGGTGCGCGACAACCTGCTCGACGTGTTGCTGGTGGACATCAATGAACAGCTTGGATCTGCATGCCGGGTCCAGTTCGTGGTGCGCGATCGCAATGACCCCGCCGACCTCGAGCCGGCCCCCCAGGTCGACGCGCACAGCGAGCCGCACAGCGCACCAGTCACCAGCTCGGCGCCGCCCAAGCAGCAGCAGCCGCCGATGCACGCGAAGTACACCTTTGATTCGTTCGTCGTCGGCCCCTCGAACCAGTTCGCCGTGGCCGCCTGCACCGCGGTCGCCAACGCGCCGGGCAAGGCCTACAACCCGCTCTTCCTCTATGGCGGCGTGGGCCTCGGCAAGACCCACCTCGTGCACGCGGTCGGAAACCACGCGGTCAAGAACAACCCCAACTGCAACGTCGTCTACCTCTCGAGCGAGGCGTTCACCAACGACCTCATCCACGCCCTCGAGCAGCACCGCATGCCCGAGTTTCGCGCGCGCTACCGCGAGAAGTGCGACATCCTCTTGCTCGACGACATCCAGTTCCTCGGCAACAAGAAGCAGACGATGGAGGAGTTCTTCCACACCTTCAACGCGCTGCACGAGGCGGGCAAGCAGATCTTCGTCACCTCGGACAAGCTGCCGAACGAGATCGAAGGCTTCGAGGAGCGGCTTCGCTCGCGGTTCCAGTGGGGCCTGATCGCCGACATCCAGCCGCCCGAGGTCGAGACGCGCGTCGCCATCCTCAAGAAGAAGGCCACCACCGACAACATCCGGCTGCCCGACGAAGTGGCTCTCTTCCTCGGGACGCACGTGCGCTCGAACGTCCGCGAGCTCGAGGGCACGCTCATCCGCCTCGCCGCCTTCGCCTCGTTGACGGGCGCGCCGCTCACCGTCGATCTGGCCAAGGACGTGCTCAAGAACGTCCTGGTCGTGCGCGGCGACAAGCCCGACGTCGAGCTGATCATCAAGGTGGTCGCTGAGCAACTTCAAGTAAAGCCGGCCGACATCAAGGGCGACCGGCGGCAGCAGAGCATCGCGCGCGCGCGCCAGGTGGCGATGTACCTGACCCGCAAGATCACAAACCTCAGCTACCCGCAGATCGGCGAGAAGTTCGGCGGCAAGGACCACTCGACCGTGATCAACGCCGACCAGCGCGTGCAGCAGCTGATGGAAGAGGACGCCGAGTTCCGCGCCACGGTCGAGTCGCTGCTGCGCCGCCTCAACGCCTGATCCTCGATTGCACTTCTAAAGCGCGTGCACGCCTTGGTCAGTCCTCGTCCTTGGCTCCGAGAAGACGCCGGGTCGCCGTGCGCACCAGGATGCCGCCGGCGGCCGCGATGATGAAGAGCCGGTAGAGCGGGTGCTCCTTCCGCAGCGGCGGCTCGGCGCCCTCGATGTCGTCGAGAGAGACCTCGACGTGGACGACGTTCTCCTCCTGCGTGCTGCGCACCGAGGTGGCAAGGGTCGCGAGGAGCTGCCGCATGGGGTCGTTTCCCGCCAGGACTTCGCAGCGGAAGCTGCGCACGCCCCGCTCGCGCGCGGCGGCCACCAGGCGCAAGAGCAGCAGGCGGCCAAGTCCCTTCCCCTGGGCGGCGTCGACGACGGTGATGGCCACCTCCGCCACGGTGGGCTCGCCCGCGAGGCGCACGAAGCGCGCGACGCCGAGGCCCTTGCCGTCGAGGCTTCCGACGGCGCCGAGCGCGAGGTGCTGCTCGCCGTCCGGCTCGGTGAGGTAGCGCAGGTCGTCCTCGGTCAGCTCGGTGCGGGCCGAGAGGAAGCGCCGATACCGCGACTCCGGCGAGAGGTTGGCAAAGCCTTCGACCAAGAGCGGCGCATCGCCCGCGCGCAGCAGGCGCAAGAGGACCTGGGTGCCGTCGGCGAGGGTCGCCTCCTCGCGAAAGTCAGCGGTGATCAGGAGCTCATCCAAGGCCCCACTCTACGCCTGTGGGAAAGCCTGGGAGCGGGGGGCCCGCCCGCATGTTGACGATGGCTCCCGCCGATTGCTACACAGGCCGCCCACACCGGCTCACAGCGGTTTTCCTCAACCACAATCTCCGCAATCCCGGTAGGCTGCAGCCGCCGCCCACAAGTTCACAGGCTCTACTAGTACTGCGGTGTTCTTTCTCGATCAGAAAGGTTTTGACAGATGGAGCTGCAGATCGGGACCGACGAGCTCAACCGCGCCCTCTACCGGGCGCAGGGCATCGTCGAGAAGAAGAGCACCATGCCGATCCTCGGCTCCGTCCTGCTCGAGGCCACCAACGACGAGCGCGGCGGCAAGCTGCGCTGCTCGGCCTATGACCTCGAGATCGGCGTGCGCTCGCTGCATCCGGCCGAGGTGCAGAAGGCCGGCGGCGTCGCGCTCAAGCACAAGGAGTTCTACGACATCGCCCGCGCGCTGCCCGAGCGGACAGCCGTGCTCAAGCGCGAGGCCAACAACCGCGTGCGCATCACCAGCGGCGCCGCCGAGTTCAACCTGGTCGGCCAGCCGGCCGAGGACTACCCGCCTTTCCCGCGCGAAGAAAAAGTGCCGCTGGTCTCGGTCGAGCCGACCCAGCTCCTCGAGATGATCGAGAAGACCCAGTTCGCCATCAGCGCCGACGAGACGCGCCACAATCTGAACGGCGTCTTCTTCGAGCCCATGCAAGGCGGCGCGCGGATGGTGGCCACCGACGGCCATCGCCTCTCGCTGGTCGAGCGGCAGCTGGCGGGCGAGTTCGGCCTGAAGAAGGGCGTCATCGTCCCGCGCAAGGGGCTCTTCGAGCTGCGCCGACTGCTCAGCGAAGAGGGAACGGGCGCCTGCGAGCTGGGCTTCACCGAGTCGAGCGGCCTCTTCCGCCGCGGCGACCTGACGATGGTGATGCGGCTCATCGACGGCCAGTTCCCCGACTACATGCAGGTGATCCCGAAGGAGGCGGAGCGCACCGTGCAGGTCGATCGCGCCCGCCTGCTCGAGACGTTGAAGCGCATGAGCCTGATGTCGAGCGACCGCACCACCAACGCGGTCAAGATCGAGCTCACCACCGACCAGCTGCGCATCTCCAGCCAGAACCCGGACCTCGGCGAGGCGCGCGAAGACATCGCCGTCACCTATCCGGGCCAGCCGCTCTCGATCGGCTTCAACGCCCGCTACCTGATGGACATCCTCCAGGTGGTCGAGACGCCGATCGTGCGGCTCGAGCTCTGCGACGAGCTCTCGCCCGGTGTCTTGAAGCCGCACACCGAAGGCACCGCCGACTCGCGCTACACGGCGGTGGTGATGCCGATGAGGATCTGATGCGAGCAGCAGCCGCCCTGGCCGCGCTCGTCTTGCTGGCCGCTCCGGCCGAGGCGCGGCGCCGCCACGCACGCAGAGACCCGCGCACGGCGGGGCTCGGCAAGAGCTGCCAATCGAACCGCGGCTGCCGCCACCCACTGCAAGTCTGCCTGCACGAGAACGACGCCAACGGCAAGCTGCTCAAGCAAGGCCTCTGCGCGCTGCCCTGTACCGCCATCGACGTCGGGTTGAAGAAGGACGCGCCGCCCGCGACCGACAAGAAGCAGTCCACGCCGCCACGCTGCCCCAAGCGCTACGAGTGCCGATCGGCGGGGCAGGGTGTTCCCATCGACATGTGCGTCAAGCAGTAGGCGCGCGCCGTGTTGCTCCTGTCGGTCGCGACCGGGGGGTTTCGGAACCTCGCGCCGCAAGCGCTGCGGATCTCGTCGCGTGCGACGGTCCTCGCGGGGCCGAACGGGCAGGGCAAGACCAACTTCCTCGAGGCGGTCTATCTGCTCTGCACGCTGCGGCCCCTGCGCGCGCAGCGGCTCGCCGAGCTGGTCCGCTTCGGCGAGGAGAAGGCGCTGGTGCAGGGCGACTTCGAGCTGCCGGGCGGAGTGCGGCAGGTGCAGGTCGCCATCGAGGCCGGCAAGAGGTCGGCGCAGGTGGACGGCAAGCCGGTGCGCGATCCGACCGAGCTGTTCGGAGGCCTCGCGGTCGTCGCCTTCGCGCCCGATGAGCTCGCGGTCGTGCGGGGCGGGCCCGATGCGCGCCGGAAGCTGCTCGACCGTGCGGTCCAGAATCGCCACCCCGATCACCTCTCGGACGCGCGCGACTATCTGCGGGCGCTCAAGTCGCGCAACGCGTTGCTAAAGGAGAGGGCGGAGCCCGGACTGATTGACGCGTTCGATGCGCCGCTCGCGCGGCTCGGGGCCACGCTGCGGCTGCGGCGTGAGCAGGTGCTGGCCGAGCTGCGCGGACACGCGGGCCGGGCCTTCGCCGAGGTGGCGCGCGGCGAGGCGCCGCTGGTCCTGCGCTACGAGGCGGCCGGGCGTGACTCGAACGAGCTTGGCGAGCAGGCGTCGCAAGAGGCCGAGCAAAAGGGGCCGCGCGCGCTGGAAGAGCGGCTGCGCGCGGCTCTGCAAGGCCGGCTGCCGCGCGACCGCGAGCGCGGCTTCACCTCCGTCGGCCCGCACGCGGACGATCTCTTTTTCGGCATCGGCGACCGCGCGGCGCGCCTCTACGCGAGCCAGGGCCAGGCGCGCGCGACCATGCTCGCGTTCAAGATCGGCGAGATCGAGATGCTGCGCGCGGCGCAGGGCAGGGCGCCGCTGCTTCTCCTCGACGACGTCTCGAGCGAGCTCGACCCCGAGCGAAATCGGTATTTAATGGAATATCTTCGAGCGCTCGCGGGTCAGGTCTTGCTGACCACAACCGACGTCCGCCTGGTGCGCGCGGCGGCGGGTCCGGACGCGCTTTTCCACGCCGTCTCGAACGGGCTGATCCAGGCCGAAAAAGAGCCCTGAAGTCATCGATCTAGCAGACGATCTGTGCCTTGACCGGACGATCCTCGCGTGTTACTCACAGCCCCCTCCCTGAGGTGCCTTTTGCAGACTGAACAACGGCCGGCCGGCCAGCCCCAGGGCGCCGGTCAGTCTGGTGACTACTCCGCCGACAGCATCAAGGTCCTCGAAGGCCTCGAGGCCGTGCGCAAGCGCCCGCACATGTACATCCGCGGCGTCGGCACCGAAGGCCTGCACCACCTCGTCTACGAGGTCGTCGACAACTCGGTGGACGAGGCGCTCGCCGGCCACGCCAGCCACATCCAGCTGACGATTCATGCCAACGGCTCGCTCTCGGTGCAGGACGACGGCCGCGGCATCCCGGTCGGCCCGCACCCCACCGAGTCGATGGACACGCTCGACGTGGTGATGACCAAGCTGCACGCGGGCGGCAAGTTCGACCAGGGCAGCTACAAGGTCTCGGGCGGCCTGCACGGCGTCGGCGTCAGCTGCGTCAATGCGCTGAGCGAGTTCCTCGAGGTCGAGGTTTATCGAAATCACCGGCTCTACAAGCAGCGCTACGAGAAGGGCGTCCCGACCGGCAAGGTGAAGGAGGTCGGCGACACCCCGCAGCAGGGCACCAAGGTCACCTTCAAGGCCGATCCGACGGTGCTGGAAGCGACCGAGTTCAACTTCGATGTCTTATCGAATCGCATGCGCGAGCTCGCGTTTCTAAATCCCGGTTTGCAAATCCTCATGCGCGACGAGCGCACCGACAAGTCGCACGACTTCAAGTACGAGGGCGGAATCGTCGCCTACGTCGAGCTGCTCAACAAGAACAAGACGCTGATCTTCGACCCGCCCATCAGCATCCGCGCGCAGCAAGGCGACAGCGAAGTGTACGTCGCGCTGCAGTGGAATGACGGCTACGACGAGAAGCTCTTCTCCTTCGCCAACAACATCAACACCGTCGACGGCGGGCCGCACCTGATCGGCTTCAAGAGCGCGCTCACCCGCGCCATCGTCAAGTATGGCGAGGACGGCAACCTCTGGAAGGAGATCAAGGAGAGCCCGAGCGGCGACGACATCCGCGAGGGGCTGACCGCCGTGGTTTCGGTCAAGATCCCCGGCGCGCAATTTGAAGGAAACCTCAAGGGCAAGCTGGTCAACACCGAAGCAAAGACGGTGGTCGAGCAGCTGGTCGGCGACAAGATGGCCGCGTTTCTCGAGGAGAACCCGGCCACCGCCAAGCGCATCATCGCCAAGGTCGCGGACGCGGCGCGCGCGCGCATCGCAGCCAAGAAGGCGCGCGAGACCGTGCGGCGCAAGGGCGCGCTCGATTCGCACTCGCTGCCCGGCAAGCTCGCTGACTGCCAGGAGCGGGACCCGGAGAAGTGCGAGCTCTACATCGTCGAGGGAGACTCCGCCGGCGGCAGCGCCAAGTCGGGCCGCGACCGGCGCACGCAGGCCATCCTTCCCCTGCGCGGCAAGATCCTCAACGTGGAGAAAGCGCGCGTCGACAAGATGCTCTCCAGCGCCGAGATCGTCACCATGATCACCGCGCTCGGCACCGGCATCCACGAAGAGTTCGACATCAAGAAGCTGCGCTACCACAAGATCATCTTGATGACCGACGCCGACGTGGACGGCTCGCACATCCGTACTCTTTTGTTAACCTTCTTTTATCGACAGATGCACGACGTCGTCATGCACAAGCTCGACGACGGCGATATCAAGCGGCACCTCTACATCGCCCAGCCGCCGCTCTATCGCGTGAGCAAGGGCAAGAAGGAGCTGTACCTCAAGGACGACGCGGCGCTCGACGCCTATCTGTTGACGCTCGGCACCGAGGGCGCGGTGGTGCAAGGGCAGGGCGGGCAGCCCATCACCGGCGAGCAGCTCAAGGCGCTGCTCGAGAAGGTGCTGGTCTTCCGCCGGCTGCTCGGGAAGATGGACCGCCGCCGCGACGCGCGCGTGGTCGAGGCGGCCGCCGAGCTCGTCTTCAGCGAAGCGTCGCTGCGCGAGCCCGACCAGCTGGAGGCCGCGCGGACCGCGCTGGAGGCGGCTTTGCGCGCGGCGTACCCGAACGAGAGCGTCGAGCTCAAGCGCGAGGCTGACGCCGAGGTTGGCGGCGAGCGGCTCTTGGTGACCCTCGGCTTCAACGGCGCGACGCGCGGCACTTCCATCGATCGCGCCCTGCTCTCGGGCCCCGATTGGGCCGAGCTGTTGACCTTGCGCGCCTCGTTCGCCGAGCTGGGCAAGTCACCGTACGCGCTCACCGGCAAGGAAGGCGCCGCGGCGCTCTCGGCCAACAGCCCCGGCGAGCTCGTCGATCTGATCAAGAAGGGCTCGCTCAAGGGCGTCGATCTGCAGCGCTACAAGGGCCTCGGCGAGATGAACGCCGAGCAGCTCTGGGCGACGACGATGGATCCGGCGCGGCGCACGCTGCTCGAGGTCCACTCGGATGACGTGGCCGAGGCCGAGCTGATGTTCACGACGCTGATGGGCGACGCTGTCGAGCCGCGGCGCGAGTTCATCGAGAAGAACGCGCTCGACGCGACGATCGATATCTAGTGGGCTGTGGCCGGAGCGGTCGTTCGGCGGGCGCAGGCCCGTCGCCGCACCGGCGCCACCGGCCAATTTCGCTGCTGGTCTCTGCAGAGAGGCCGGAGCCAAAAGCGGCGCCGGACCTGCGCCCGCCGCCCGACCTGGTGGCGTCGCGGCCCTAGACTGCGGATCGTGCGCCGGCTGCTGGAGAGGCGAAAGAAGCGACTATTTCACGTCGCGTGGCGCGCGGGCTGAGGGGTAGCTGGGCAACAGCGGATCGCGGTCCGGAGCGCTGTGGGTGCCGCCGCGCGCGTGGATGACCGCGGGGCGGGTGCCGATCAGCAAGATTGCGGGCTGGCCCGCGCGCAGGGTCACGGCGGTGAGCCAGCAGCGCGACTTGTCGGCGCTGAGCGCGAGATAGATCGTCCCTGGGGGGTCGCCTAAGAGCGGGGTTTGTTGTGGACCCGCGGTGTCGCGGAGGACCCGCGCCCGCAGTGGCAGCGCCCGAGCGCGAGAGGCGAAGCCTGGTGTGGGGAGCGGCGCCAGCGCGGCATTCACCGCTGCTTCCGCGAGCGAATAGCCGCGGCCCGGCTCGTACTGGGCGTCGGTGGATTCCGCGGCGACGCGCAGGCCGGTCGCGAGCGCAAAGCTTGGGTCGGGAGGCGGCGCCGGCTCGGGCGCGAGCAGGCGCAGCGCGAACGCTGTGACCAGCAGCGCGAGGAACGCCGCGTGCTCCGGGAAGCGCGCGCGACCGCCGAGCGCCGCCGCCAGCGCAAAGCGAAGCGCAAACGCGGAGAGAACGACCAGCAGGGCTGCCGAGAGCCAGCCAAGCGGGACGCTCCAGGTCAGCGCAGGTCGAAAGAGGCCCAGGCCGCGCACCGTCAAGATGGCCGGCGGCGCGAGCAGCCCCGCGCCCAGAGCGGCGAAGAGCCCATAGGCGATCAGATAGGCGGCGCGGACGGCGGGGCGCGCGCGGCGGGGCTCGGCCGGCTGGGTCACGCGGCCATCCTGCCGAGGGTGCGGGACGGGGGCCAACATGCGCTACCCTCCCGCGCATGTTCCTGCTCCTCATCGCTCTCATCGCCGCGGCCGACGCGGGCGCACCCGAGGCGCGGCCGCCGGCGCAGCTGGTGATTCCGCCCTCGGTGCGCAAGCAGCGCGAGGCCGACCAGCAGCAAGAGGAGGTCGCGTCCCAGCTTGGCCTGCTCGCGCCCGAGGTGCTGCAGGCGCTCGGCCCGATGGCGCCTCCCAAGCCCGGCGAGTGGGTCGAGTACGCCATCCGCGATCACGGCCAGCCCGCGGTGCGCGTGCGCTTGAGCATCTTGCCGCCGCCGCCCGACGCGGCCGAGGGGCGCTACTGGCTCGAGGTGGCGACGGTTGGCGTCGGCGTCCTTCCCGCGGCGGTCAAGCTGCTGGTGCACGGAGATCCGCGCGTGCCCGGCGACATCGAGCGGCTCGTCATCTACGTGGCCGGGCAAGCGCCACTCGAGGTGCCGGCCGATGAGGCGCCACAGGCGCTGGGTCCGGTCGGCTCGGGGAGGAGCGCCAAGGTCACGCAGCTCAAGCGCAGGGCGGTGCGCGTTCCGGCCGGGACCTTCACGGCCCGCGGACTGCAGATCAGCGTCCGCACCCCGCGCCGCACCACCCGCGTCTGGCTGGCCAAGGACGCGGTACCTCTCTGGGGCCTCGTGAGCTCGGACGGCGATGGGCGAAGCCTCGAGCTCTTGGAGTTTGGAAAAGCGGGCGCGCACACCGTGGTGCCGCCGGCGCCGGGCGAACCCGACGAGCGGCCCGACGGCGGCATGCCGGGTCAGGGAAACGGCAACGACATCGTGAAGTAGAAACCCTTCATGTAGATGTCGAGAGCGTTCATCATCCCGGACTGGTTTTGCAAGAGCACCGCCTGGCCGGCCGCGAGGACGATCAGCATGGTGAAGAGCAGCATGCTCGACTCGACCATGGCCTGGCCCGACTGGCCCTCGCGCAGCATGCGGCGCCAGCGGCGCGGCAGGCGCAAGAGGAGTTGCTTGAGCCTCATCGCGCTCCTCCCTCGATGCGATTGACGAAGACCATCGAACCGCTCTTGTCGCCGAGCGCCTGCGCGGCCACGGTGATGGAGGCGTCGGCGCGGGCGAACTCGGCCACCGACGACGACTGGCCCGGGGCCTCTTTGTAGCCCTGGGCGGTCAGCTTCTCGCGGTACCAGGCGAGCAGCGCGGGCGCCGCCAGCGGGCTCGCGAACTGCCCGTTCTGCGCGCGCGTGCCGCCGTCTTTGGACTCGTAGCCGAGGAACCCGCGCTGATCGGCGGGCACCGGGAAGGGCATGTTGCTGCCCGACTTGCTGAAGCGCGGTGGTCGGCGCGGATTGGTCACGCCCACCATCACCAGGGTGCGCCCGTCGGACTGGGGCAGGGCGGTGATGGCGCGCTGGTAGCCATCGTCGGGGTCGAACACCGAGACGTGCGCCACCCGTTCGCCGGACTGCGCGAGGGGCAACAACCCGCGGGCGAGGAACGCCGCTTGATAAAAGTCGATCACGGCGCGCGGCGAGTCAGGAGTGACGAAGAGCGACAGCTGCATCGGCTGGCCGTTCACCAAGAGCGAATCGCCGACCGGGATCTCGCCGTCGGGCGCCTGCGGATAGCTCGTGGCCACGGTGGCGCGCGGCGGCCTTCCCGCGACGGCGGCGTCGGCCTGCGAGAGCCCGCCGCCCGCCCACGCGCCGGCGACCAGCACGCCGAGAGCCGAGGCGGTCGCGAGCACGATGCGGAGGAGCTTGTTCATCATGGCCCGGGCTCCCACTAGTAGCAGTTCGCCTTGTAGCGCTTCTTCACGTTGGTCACGCCCGCGGCGATCGAGCCCGCGAAGAAGTGGCCGCGGCACTGGTAGGTGCCGACGTACGCGTTGTTGGTCGCGATCTGCGGCTTCACCAGCGAGTGGGCGATGTTGTTCATGTTGCGGTCGTTGCCGCCGTTGTCGCTGAAGTACTGGCTGTTGATCTTGAAGGGCACCGTGTAGCGGCTGGGGTCCTGCTTGTCGATGAAGGCGGTGCGCGGGTAGCCCGTGTAGACGGGGTTGCCAAAGCTGGCCATCTCGCCCAGGCGGTGCGAGCCGTTCTGGTCGCCGTTGCCCGGCGAGTAGCTCGGGACCCAGCCGAAGTCGGGCGCCGCGACGGGCCGGATGGTGATGGGCCCGCGGCCGTTGCCGTCCATGCGGTCGGTGGCGATGATGCTCGGGACGGTGCCGCCGAAGAGGAACTTGGCCACCGGATTGGAGCGCACCTGCGTGAAGAAGTTGTCGATGGCGGTGAGCACGCCGATCTGCTTGGCGCCGTAGAAGGCGATCTTCTCCACCTGCGAGCTCACTTGTTGCTCGACGGTCAGGTAGGTCTGCTTGGGATCCACGTTGGTGTTGGTCGGGGCGCCGTCGGTCGTGTAGGCGCCGGGCTTGGGCCACGCCTTCCAGGTGTCGAACACCAGCTTCATCGGGTTGGCGCGCACGACCGGCGCGGTGAAGGTGTAATTTTGCATCTCGGCGGAGTGCTCCATGCTCACGCCCTTCAAGATCTCGCCGCCGCCGAAGATGGTCGACCCGATGTGTGAGGCGCGCACGGTGACCACTGCGGTCGCGGAGCCGTGGGTGTTGAATTTGAAGAAGCTGGTCGCGCCGTTGACGGAGCCGGTGACCGCGCCGAGGAGGAAGTTGAGGAACACATCGACGAGGCCGGTCGGGTGGTCGAGCTTCACCTGGCCGCCCAGGCTCACCGGCCGATTGGTGACGAGCGCGGTGGTAAAGGTCATGTTCGCCGACTGCGGGTAGAGCATCTGGCCGGTGTAGGGGAGGTTGATGCCCTGCGGCGACTTCAAATCCGCAAAGCGCTGCCACACGTCGGGCAGGACCTCGGCCTGGGTGCGAAAGACGGTGGTCTCCCAGAGGGCGAAGCGGGCCGCCTCCGACGCCTTGCAGCGCAGCGCCATGATGTCGGTGACGCCGATGGCCCAGTACAAGAGCATGATCAAGACGGGGATCATGATCGCCGCTTCGATCAGGGACGAGCCGCGCTCGCGCTTTGCAAGGTTTTGCAAATATCGAATCACGCGGCGCCTCAATGGAGGATGAACTGCTTGAAGATGGCGTTGTTGGCGAGCCCGATCTTGGCGGCCACGTTCGACTCGAGCACCGGCATCAGCCGCGCGCCCCAGAGCGGATTGAAGAGGTTGGGCATCTCTTTCCAATCGCCCGGCCGGTGGTAGTAGACCTGCGCCGCCGCGAAGGCCGTGATGCCCGAAGGCAGCGTCGGAATGGTCGCGGTGTTGGTCATGCGGAAGTCGGTGACGCCGGTGTTGAGCCCGCCGCCGATCTTCACCTGGAACTTCCGGCCGAACACGTTGCTCGCGCCCAGGTCCGAGTTGTAGTCGGTGGCCGACTTGTTCATGCCGACGATGAAGTCAGGCTGGTTGAAGTTGCCGGGCGCGCCGGCCGGAGTGGGCCCGGGAGTGGCGTTGGCGCGCGGCGAGAAGGAGACGTAGGGCGAGATCCAGAAGAGGCGCTGCTTGAAGAGGCCCGGCATCTGCTTGAACGTCGCGGTGGCGCTGGTCTGCATGGCGGTGCCGACCGTGCCGAGGAGGCCGCCGAAGAAGAGGTTGAGCAGTCCCTTGAGGATGCCTCCGCAGATACCCTTGGAGGTCGGCTGGTACCCGAGCGCGTACCCGTTGTCGTTGGGGCGCGGGAGAGGGAAGAAGCGGTCCATCATCGCCAGCGAAAAGAGCGAGAACTTGACCTCGGTAAAGCCGCAGGGCCAGGGAAGCTTCTTGGCGGCGTCGATCTCGAGGCGGTTGCCGCTCCACACCTGGCCCGAGCCCTTCAAGATGCTGCCGACGAAGCCGCCGTTCTTCGGGTCGAAGGAGCCAAGCTCGGTGCGCGCGACCGCGCCCAGGCCCACCCAGCTCGCACCGAGCCACCAGTGGCGCGGGCCGGGCAACAGGCTCAGCGAGTTCGCCTTGTCGCCATACGCGACCCAGGGCTGCCGCGCCGAGTTGGCGACCTCGACCATGTGCATGCGCGCCATCTGCACGTTGTCGTCTTTGGCGTTGTAGATGATCTTGAAGCTGTCGAAGGTGTTCTGGCCCATCAGCTGCAGCGGGTTGCCCGCGAGCGCATAGCCGCGCACCTGGGCCCAGCTGAAGGTGTTGCCGAGCGCCAGCAGCCCGTTCCAGAGGCCGCCGAGCGATTTGTACTGCTTGCCGGGCAGGTCGCCGGAGTGGGCCTCGGGCGGCAGGTTGACGAGCCGCGCCGCGAACGAGAACCACGCGCCCTCCTGGAACCCGTAGAGCAGGAGATTGGCCGCGCAGATGAGCGGCGTCATCACGGCCACCACGCCATCGACGACGTTGAGCAAGACGCCGAGGAATTTGATGATGGCCTGCATCGGCCCCGCGAGCGGTGGGAAGAGCCCGGCCAGCTGCAGCGCGGGCTTGGCCGCGGCCCAGAGGAAATGGAAGTAGGCCTGGTACGCCGAGAGCGCCATGATCGACGCGTAGTGCACGACCATGGCCCTGTTGGTGTACGCGGTGAAGTTCATCACCCGCGCGCCCACGGCGGCCTGGCTGTAGGCGGCGCCATCGGCGGCCGTCTGCAATTGCATCTTGTCGTAGGCGGCGCGGCCGACGTTGACCGTGCCGAGCACGCAGAGCGCCAGGATGAGCCCGAAGACCGCGGCCAGGACCAGCGTCTGGCCCTCTTCGTCGCGGCGGAGCCGGTGCAGCGCGAGGATCATGGTGCGGCCCACTGGAGGAAGGGGTTCGACTGCATCCGCATCGTGTACCAGGCGTTCATCGGCATCACGTACTTGGCCGGCTGCAGCTGCCCGAGCAGGCTGATGGCGGTGACGTTCATCCCTTCGGGCGTGCCGTCGGGGATGCTGCCGAGGCCGAGCGCGGCGGCCCGGCTGACCTGCACTGCGTCGGGTCCGGAGTTGGTTCCCAGCCGCGGGCCCGTCAGGTCGTGGCCGCGCCAGGCTTGGAGCAGGCCCACCTTGCTGGCCAGCCAGATCGACTGGATCATCTTGTTGGCGAAGGGCACGCGCAGCTCGTACAGGTAGCGCACCTGCACCGAGAGCAGCGTGGTCGGCGCGACTGCGGGCCGGATGTCGTCGAAGTCGATCTCCTTGTTGTTCAGGTGCGCCTGGGTGGCGAAGTCCCTGGTGGTCGGGTTGAGGACCGCCACCCGCACTTGCGAGACGCCGAAGGGCTTGAAGACCAGGTCCTGCGCCTCGAAGCGGACCTTGGTCGCGAGCAGCGCCGGGATCGAGTCGGCGCGGCCAAACGTCGGCAGGACGGCCCAGACCGCGGCGTCGCGCATCGGCCCGTCGCTCTTGCTCTTGCCGTCGGAGGTGCCGTTGTTGCCGTTCATCACCACGCCGGCGCGGGCGGCGGCGAAGGCCGCATATTCAGTGGCGATGCGCGCCTGCTGCATCATGGTGAGCTGCAGCGAGAGCAGGATCAAGAAGAGCATGGCCGGGATGATGATGGCGCCCTCGACCACGGCCTGGCCCGATTGGCCCGCGAGGGGCTGGCGCTGCTTTTGCCCTTCCACGGGTCCGATTGTACGGCAGATCCGCGCGGGTCCAATCGGTCGATCGGACGCGGCCTTTGCCTACCCCTCGTCGTCCTGGACGTGGGCGGGCGGGGCCGGCAGGGGCTCACCCTCGGGAGTGGCGTCGAAGTCGCCCCACCAGCGGTCCAGCATCCAATCGTACGAGTAGACGACCTGCTTGTCACAGCCGCTCATGGTCCGCGTCAGCAGGGTGCGGTAGTGCGTCTCCAGCTCTTCGGCTGGGCAGTCGAGCTCCTGCGAGGCCGACGGCGCGGCCGCCTCCACCTGGTCGTCCGAGAGCGGGTAGCGAATGAAGTGCTCGTAGCTGCAGGAGGCAGCGAACAGGGGGAGGACGAGGATGAGCCTGCGCAGCATGGGACCTCCGCCGCCAGCCTGCGCGAAGACGCGGGCGCGCCGCAAGCGGTGCGGCACAGAAGGCGTTCAATGGCCCCGCCGCCCGCGCGCGCGAAGCCAACTTCTCGCGGATGATGTATAGGCTCGCCCGGCCTGGGTTTCCCTGCGCTGGGGCGTCGTCTAAAGGCAGGACGCGGGACTTTGAATCCCGCTATGATGGTTCGAATCCATCCGCCCCAACCAACCCCGCGTCTTCGGAGGCAGCACCTTGGGTCTGTCCATCGGCATCGTCGGCCTTCCCAACGTCGGCAAGAGCACGCTCTTCAACGCGCTGAGCGGCGCGAGCGTGCTGGCGGCGAACTATCCGTTTGCCACCAAGGACCCGAACGTCGGCGTCGTGCCGGTGCCCGATGAGCGGCTCGAGAAGCTCTCGGCGCTCTTCAAGCCAAAGAAGACCACCCACGCGGCGCTCGAGTTCGTCGACATCGCCGGCCTCGTGCGCGGGGCGTCCAAGGGCGAGGGGCTCGGCAACCAGTTCCTCGGCAACATTCGCGAGGTGGACGCGGTCGCGCACGTGCTCCGTTGCTTCACCGATCCGGACGTGGTGCACGTGGACGGCGGCGTGGACCCCGAGCGCGACAAGGAAGTGGTCGACACCGAGCTCGGGCTCAAGGACCTCGAGTCGCTCGACAAGAAGCGCGACCGGCGCATCAAGGAGTCAAAGGCGCCTGGCAAGATCGGCGAAGAGGCCAAGGCCGACGTGCTGGTCTACGACAAGCTCAAGGCCGCGCTGGACGCGGGCAAGCCGGCGCGCTCGGTCGTGCTCACCGACGAGGAGAAGCCGCGCTGCCGCGACCTCTTCCTCCTGACGATGAAGCCCGCCCTCTACGTCGCCAACATCGACGAGGCCCAGCTCGAGGCGCCGGAGAAGGACCCGAACGTCGCCAAGGTGAAGGCCATCGCCGAGCGCGAGGGCGCGCGCTGGGTGGCCATCTGCTCGAAGGTCGAGGCCGAGATCCAGCAGCTGCCGCTGGCCGAGCGCGGCGACTTCCTCGCCACCGTCGGCCTCTCGGAGCCGGGGCTCAACAAGCTCGTCAAGAAGGCCTACGAGCTGCTCGGGCTGCAGAGCTTCTTCACCTCGGGCGAGGACGAGTGCCGCGCCTGGACGGTCAGGGTCGGCGCGCGCGCTCCCCAGGCGGCCGGGGTCATCCACACCGACTTCGAGAAAGGCTTCATCAAGGCCGAGGTGATCCGCTGGGACGAGCTGCTCAAGTTCGGCAGCGACTCGGCGGCGCGCGAGAAGGGCGCCTTGCGCGTGGAAGGCAAGGAGTACGTCGTCAAGGACGGCGACGTGATGCACTTCAGATTCAACGTCTAGGCTTTGAGCGGCGCCAGCAGCTCGGCGATCTTGGCGGCGATCGCCGAGTCGAGCTCGTCGGCGTCCTTGCCGCTCGCCTGTACGCCATTGAGAAGATTGCCGCCCGCGGTCTCGTGCAGGCGCAGGTCGAGCTTGTAGCGCGAGCCGATCTTGAGGAGGTCGCCGCTGATGACGAGGTCGGCGCTGATCAGCCGGCCGGTCTCGACCTCGCACTCGCCTTCGCACTGCTCGAGCGTCTTGCCGGCCGCCTTCACCAAGGTGATCAGGTTCTCCCTGGTGATGACAAAGAGCGTGGGGATCGACCGCTTCACCGTCGCGCGCACCACGTTGGCGAAGTAGCCGGCGTCGAGCGCCTCCTTGTCGGCGGCCTTCAGCTTGCTGCGAAACTCGAGGACCGCGAGGCGCCCCGAACGCAGCCTGGCCTGCCCTGCGGTGCGCTCCCGGTCGGACTTGTCGTGCGCGGCTTTCGCATCCTCCTCCTGGGCGAGCTTCGCGCGAGCGGCCCGCTCCCGTTCCGCCTGCGCGGCGCGCTCGACCGCTGCGGTTGCTTGCGCCCGGGCCGCCTCGGCGCGGGCCGACTGGTCGCCACCCCCCTGTGCCACCTGTCCGCTTGCGGTCGGACCGCTCGCCGCGGGCTCCTCGGCCTGGGCGGGCCCTGGCACCTGCTCCGGCACGGAGGTCAAGTCGGCCACGCGCGCGGAGGGCGCAGCGCCGACCGTGGAGAACTGGTCGAAGCTGCGCTCGGCAACTGCGCGCGCGACCTCTTTGCTCTTGTCATCGAGCAGGGTGCTTCGGCTGATCGCGTTCTTAAAAGAGTCGAGGCCAAGCTGCGCCATCGCAAACTCGGTGCCGTCGCGGTCGACCCAGTGGTCCACCAGGGAAACCTCCAAGAGGGATCGCTGAAGGGCCTCCTCGACCGCAGAGCGCACGTCGGCCTCGCTGGAAGCGGACACCTGCGCGACCTCGCTCACGGCGAAGGCTTGGAGGATCTTGGCAACTTCGGCGCGTGCGCGGCCGTCGACAGTGGCCCTCCGCTTGTTCGCGTCGCGGATGCCGCTCGCGATGCCAACCCCGACGAAGAGGCGGCCGCGGTCACCGGTGTACGCCCCCGTTCCCGCGTTGACCCACTCCGGGTCGCGCCCGCCCTGGACGCTCTGTTGCAGAGCGGCCGCGCCTCCGCACCCGAGAGCGGCAAGCAACGCCAGACAAACGAGCAAGATGCGCACGAGGCCGGCTCCGCTGCGGAAAACAGGAAGGCCGGCAAGTCTAGCAGCGTCGAGCGGTAGGACTAGAAGGTTCCGATCAGGTCGAGCTGGCGGATGACGGCGCCGCTCTTGGCGTTCATCACCTGCACCTGGATGGTCCGGTGCCCGCGCGGGCCGGCGATCCGGGCGCTGGTGGTGAGCTGCGCCTCGGGAGTGGAGGTGATGTCGAACTGGGGGATGAGCTTCAGGAAGGCCTTGGTCTCCTCGAAGAGCATCTTGGCCATCTCGGCCTCGGCGCCCTGGCCGACCTCGAGCGGGTCGAGCGAGATCTTGATGGGCAAGGACTTCAGCTTGTCCTTCTCCTCGACGGCGGTGCCGTGCTCGACCTTGAGGCGGCCGCTGCACAGGCTGTCCGAGTAGCCGGTCAAGAGGAACAGGCCTTTGCGCTGGTTCTGCTCGGTGACCTCGTCGTAGCCGACGATCTCGAAGCGCTGCCCCTCGAAGCCGCCGTGGCCGGGCAGCTGGCAGGTGGCCGCGCCGGTCGGCATGGTGTCGCCGATGTGGCCTTCGAGCGGAGGGAAGCGCGTGGCGAGCAGGTGAGACAGCCCGCGGCCCGCCTCGCGCACCTGGACTGGATCGAAGTCGACGCCGGCCCCCGAGGTCGCCACGCGCGGCTTGCCGCCGACCAGCGTGTCGATGCTCATGATGGCGAGCTTCTTCGCGCCCGCCTCCAGCTCGCCGACGCCCTGCACCTTGACCGACTCGGCCGCGGCGATGATGCCGGTGTTGGTCTCGAGCGCGTGGATCTGCAGCGCGTAGCCCATGCCCTCGCCGCGCACCTTGACGACGCCGACCCAGCGCGCGCCAAAGAGCTTGCCGACTTTGATCTGCACGTCATCGCCGACCGCGCCTGAGCCCGCAAGCGCCTGCTCGCGCATCACGCGGCGCAGGTCCTGCCGCTCGACCAGCTTGACCCGCCCGTCGCGGACGATGGCCGTGGTCATGGCGTCCGAGACGGCGCCCGCGTCATCGGCGGAGGCGTTGCCCGCGTTCTCCACGGCGACGATGGCGAGCGTCTCGGCCGCGGCCCTGGCTGGCTGGGCAGCGACGAGGGCGGCAAGCGAGAGCAGGGCAGGGAGTCCGTGCATCAGGCGCATTGCGTCCTCTCGAATCGGCGGGGGCCATGCAGCGAGTCCGTGAATCTACACGATCCCGCTTGCCTCGATAGGGCCGGCCGAGGCGGCCAGCGGCCACATAGCGTGCGGGCAGCCGCCCGTCCGCCATGGTGGCGCGCTCGCAGCTCGGCAGGCGTCCCAGGGCCAGTCTAGTTGACCCAAGGAAAGACCCAGTGCTAGCGATTGAACGCTTGCGCGACTGCGCGGCACACCCCGGGAATCCCGATGAGAAACGCCCTGAAGCGCGTCGTTGTCCCAGCCCTCACGCTTGCAGCTTTGGGCTGCGGGACCGTTCGCGTCGCCGTCCCGGTCATGCGGCCCGCGGAGTTCAACATGACCGCCTACCACAGCATCGCGGTGGGCGGGCTCTCGGGCCAGGGACATGACGTGATGGCCACCGCGCTCGAGGAGGCGCTGGTCAAGAGCGAGCGCTTCAAGGTCGTCGATCGCGAGCACCTGAACGCCGTCATGCGCGAGCTGCAGCTGTCGGCGTCCGACCTGTCCGACCCCAACAAGGCCTCCAAGCTCGGCCAGCAGATCACGGCCAACGCGCTCATCTTCGGCAACGTCGACGAGCGCTATCACGAGGAGCGCAAGTCCGAGTCGTACCAGGACAAGAACAAGGTGACCCACCGCCTCAATCACTTGAATGGCCACGTGGTGGTCACCGCGACCTTCAAGGTGACCGACGTCAGCACCGGGGCGCTCATCGTCGCCAAGACGCTCGAGGAGCGGCGCGACGACTCGCACGACGCGGTGGACTCGCAGCCGAACGGCATCGACCGCGAGGGGCTGACCAAGGAAGCGCGCCGCACCGTGCTCAAGAAGTTCCTCGCCTCGATCGTGCCGCACAAGGAGTACCTGGACGCGGCCTTCTTCACCGACTCTGACCTGCCGCAGCTCGAGACGGGCGTCGGCTACGCGCAGCACGGCGACTGGAAGAAGGCGCAAGACACCTTCTCGAACACCATCACCGACGCGGAGAGAAATCCCAAGATCAACTCCAAGCTGCTCGGCAAGGCGTACTGGGACCTCGCGCTCGCCTACGAGTACAGCGGCGACTACGACAAGGCTCTGACCACCGTGGACAAGGCCTACCAGCTGACGCAGGACGGCGACATGCTCGCCGAGCAGGACAACATCAAGAGGCTCCAGGCAGAGTCGAAGAGGCTGGCCGAGCAGAGCGGAAACGCCGAGGTGGCGCGTGAGAAGAACTAGCAGCGTCGCCTTGCTCGCCGCGCTCCTGGGGTGCGCGAGCGCGCCGTCGGTGGTCAAGACCTCGAGCTCGCCGCAGCCGCCCGCGTGGGTCGTCAAGGCGCCTCCGCACGGCGGCGCCGACATCTACTTCGTCGGCAACACCGGCGGGTCGGAGTCGCTCGACGACGGCAAGCAGGCCGCGCTCAACAAGGCGCGCGGCCAGGCGGCCGAATACCTCGGCGTCCAGATCACCGCCATCCAGCACATCATCGAATCGAGCGACGTCGGCGAGAACAAGAACACCGACAGCGTCCAGGCCCGCGCGGCTGCCCTCATCAAGGGCGCGACGATGGAGGACGTGTATTACGAGAAGCTCTCGCGGCAAGCGGGCGCCACCAGCATCGATCGCTACGACGTCTGGGTCTTGGCGAAGCTGTCGCGCGCGGAGCTCGACGCCGAGAAGCAGCGCCAGGCGAGCGAGGCGAAGATCTCGATGCAGAACGCCGTCGCCTGGCTGCGCGAGGGCCAGGATCTGGAGAAGTCAGGCCAGGTCGTCCAGGCCCTCGGGCGCTACCGCAAGGCCGAGGACGCGACCACGGCCGTTGCTTCCAGCACCGAGACCGGAGACGCCCAGCTCTCGAACGCCGGCCGCCTCTTCCAGGTCGCGCACGAGGCCGCCGCGGCCGCCAAGCACAAGGCGCGGCGTGTGATCGTGGTCGCAGCTGAAGCCGCCGGCGTCGCCATCTCTGAGGCCCTGGGCAAGAAGGGGTTCTCCGCGCGGATCCTGGGCCAGGACGAATCGGCGGGGCTTGCGGCGGCGCGATCCGATGGAACTCCTTGGGTGATTGTCGCCAGTGCGCACACGACGCCCGGCGGGCGCACCATGGGCCAAGTGGCCGCAACGGTCGCGCTGGACGTCCGTGCTCTAGAAGCAAAGAGTGGCGCCGCGGTCGCAGCGCTGCAGAAGCAGGCCCGGGAGTTCGCTCGGACGCCGGAGGCGGCGGCGCAAGCTGCGGCCCACTCGGCGGGGCTCGATGCCGGCAAGGAACTCGCGGGCGAACTGGTAAAGCAGGAGACTGAAAGCCAGTAGAGTAAACCAAGCAAGCGCCGGCAATGGCCGTCGCGACAATGAACTGGAGGGAGTCCAAGTGAAGAAGCTCATCGGCATGATGGCCCTCGCGGCGGCCACGGCCCTGGCGGCCTGCGGTCACAGCGAGACGAAGTCGAACGGCGGCGTCACCTACGCAGGCGGGCCCGACTGGGTGAACAAGGGCAACGGCGCCTTCTCGGGCGACAAGGGCAAGGTCTTCCGCGGAGTCGGCATCGCGGGCGGGATCCGCAATCCGTCCATGCGGCGCTCGTCGGCCGACGTGCGGGCCCGTGGCGAAATCGCCAAGGTCCTCGACTCATACATCTCGGTCCTCAACAAGTCGTACCAGGCCTCGACGACGGCCGGCGACATGAGCGCCTCGAGCGAAGAGCAGCACGTGTCGGAAGCCCTCAAGAGCTTCTCGCAGGTGCAGGTCTCGGGCTCCGAGATCGTCGACCACTGGATCGCCGCCGACGGCTCCGAGTTCGCCCTTGCCGAGCTGAACCTTGGCCAGATGAAGGACAGCATGGACAAGATGAAGGAGCTCAACGCCAAGGTCCGCGACGCCGTCCGCGCCAACGCCGACAAGGCATTCGACGAGCTCGACGCCGAGGCCGCCAAGAAGAATAAGTAGGACTGGGCGGGCTAGGTCGGTCCGGCCCTCGGTGGTAGAGTTCACAGCGCGCGTCGAGCCACGAAACAGTGCGTGGCCGGCGCGCGCTTCGTTTGTGAACCGCCCCGAAAAAAGAGCTCCCGAATGCGCGCTCTCCCCTTGCCCGCCAGCCTGATGCCCTGCGCCCTGGTCCTCGCCGCCTGCGCCTCCGGCAATGCCAACCAGAGGCCCGCCGCGGTGGGGCCTCTCGCGCCCATGCCGGGCTGGGTGCAGAACGAGCCGGTGGTCAACGGGCGCGTCTACGCCGTGGGCCGCAGCGGGCGCACGTACTGGGCCAAGGACGCGCTCACCAACGCCGCCGAGGACGCGCGCGGCAAGCTGGCGCTCGGCCTGCAGAGCAAGATGGAAGTGCTCACCAAGCGGGCCGAGAGCGACACCGGCTCGACCCACCTCGACCTCGTCAAGGCCGCGACCGACATGATGGTGCAGAACACCGTCATCGAGGCAACCTGGGTGGACAACGGCGGCGTCCAGGGCGAGCCCGGCGCGGTCTTCGCGCTCGCGTACATCGAGCTCGACAAGGCGCACGGGTCCGCCAAGCAGCAGGAGGTGGTGACGGCGGGCGAGAAGGGCGTGCCCGACTGGATCAATCGCCTCCCCGGGCAGGCCGGCCGCATGTACGCGCGCGGGTACAGCGGGCCGACCCGCGTGATCGAGGACGCCGCTGCGTACTCCGGCGACGACGCGGTGGAGAACCTGGCCAAGGCGCTGCGCAGCCACGTGCAGGCGTACCAGCTGCTCGTCGAGAACAACCTCGGCGTCTCGCTCGACGAGTTCAGCCGCACTGAAAATCCCGACGACGCGTTCCTGGCGATGGTGAAGAAGCAGGCCAAGGTCGAGACCACCTGGGTGGACGGCAAGGGCAGCAAGGCGGGCTACCCCGCGGGCTCGGTCTGGGCGCTCGCGTACATCGAGGTTGGCTCGACCAAGGGCGGCTACGAGCAGATCGCAAACGAGGCCACGGGACCCGCGCTCAGCCGCACGGGAGACGCAGGCGCGGAGCCGCAAGCGAAGCCAGTGGCGGCCCCTGCGCCCGCGCCGGCTGCCGCACACGCCGAGGCAGGCAAGGCGGCCGATCACGGCGGCACCGTCCCGGCGAGCACCGTGGCGCCCGGGCCGGCAGATCCGAAGCAGCTCGGAGCCATCCTCGCCCGGCCCGCCTCTACGGTCGCGCCCGCGGCGCCGCCTGCCCGGGACCACCTCGACGGCAAGGGCAAGCTCGCGCCCTATCCGAGCGAAGGCGAGCGGTGCAAGGCGGGCTACGAGAACACCGGCGGCTGGTGCCTGCCGCTCAGCTCGCGCGACTAGCCTCGGAGGCTGCGAGGCGGGCGGCGAGCAGCAGCGCGCTGATCATCGGCTCGGGGTCCGCCTTGTCCTGGCCGAACAGATCGTCAGCGGTGCCGTGATCGGGGCTGGTGCGCGGCCAGGGCAGGCCGAGGGTGACGTTCACCGTCTGGCGGAAGTCGAGCAGCTTGGCGGGAATCAGCCCCTGGTCGTGGTAGAGCGCGACCACCGCGTCGTACGCGCCCGCTGCGGCGCGCGGGAAGAGCCCATCGGCCGCCAGCGGTCCCTGCGCGTCGATGCCGAGAGCGCGCGCGTCGGCGATCGCCGGCTCGATGATGCGGGCCTCCTCGTCGCCGAAGATGCCGCCGTCGCCCGCGTGCGGATTGAGGCCGCAGACGGCGATGCGCGGCCGCTCGATGCCAAAGCGCTCGCGCAGCTCCCGCGCCGCGAGCGAGGTGACAAAAGAGATCTGCTCGCGCGAAAGCTTGCGCGGCACGTCGGTGAGCGCGAGGTGGTTGGTCGCGAGCACCACGCGCAGCCTGGGGCCGGCCAGCATCATCGCCACCCGCGCGCCGGTGAGTGCTGCGAGATATTCAGTGTGCCCGACGAACCCGGGGCTCGCGAGGCAGACCCGGTGCTTGCTCAGCGGCGCCGTGCAGAGCGCCTCGGCCGCGCCGGCCATGACCGCCCTGGCAGAAGCTTCGACGCGGGCGAGCGCCTCTTGCCCGCAGGCGCGATCGCCGGCAAAGCGCGCGGCCGGGTCGCCAAAGACCAAAGGCTCGAGCGCCGCCTGGACGCGCGCGTCGGCCAGCGCCTTGTGCACGATCTCGGCGCCGATGCCCCGCGGGTCGCCGAGCGAGATGGCGACGCGGGGCCGTGCGCTCATAGCCGCAGATCGACCTGGGCGGACTTGCGCAGCTGCTGCAGATAGCGGGTCTGCTCGCCGGCCACGTTCTCCGAGGCGAGAGCCGCGCGAATCTCGTTCTCCATCTCGGAGAGGGGCTTGCCCGGCAGCGGCCGCTTCTCCTCGACGTGCACGAGGTGATACCCCGCCGCCGTCTTGATCAGCGGGCTCGAGCCGCCGGGCGGGAGCTGCATCGCCGCCGCCTCCAGCTCGGGCAGGAGCATGCCGCGCTTGAAGAAGCCGAGGCTGCCGCCCTGCTTGGCCGTGGGCCCGTCCGAGAGGTCGCGCGCGACCACCGCGAACTCCTCACCACCCTTTGCCAGCCGCGCGACGGCGAGGTCGGCCTTTTCCTTGGCGGCCAGCTCTTGCGCGGGCGTCGCGTTCTGCGGGATGCGGATGAAGATGTGCCGCGCCCGCACCTCGTATTCTTGATGCGAGGTGCGCGCCGCGTAGGCGGCCTTGACCTCCTCCTCGGTGACCTTGCGCGGCTTCACCTTGGCCTGCATCAGCTTGAAGCGCAGCGCCTGCCGCTTGAGCTGGTCCTTCACCTGCGCGAAGTCCACCTTCTGCCGTGCCAGCTCCTCCTTGAATTGCTCGGTCGAGAGTCCGTTCTGCCGCGCCAGCGCCTCCACCGACTTGTTGGTCTCCTCGTCGGTGACATCGACGCTGAAGGTGGCCGCCTCGCCCTCGATGAGCTTCTCGTCCACCAGGGTGTCGAGGGCGCGCTGCAGCACCTCTTTGCGCGCGGCTTCGCGCTCGCCGGCCGGCAGCTTGTCGATTCGCGCCATCTCAGGCTGGGCGCGCTCGCGCACGTCCGAGAGCGCGACGGGCTGGCCGTTCACCACCCCGGCGATGCGCTCGACGACCTCGGCGCGCGCGGCCAGGGTGAGGGCAAGGAGGGACGAAAAGAGCGCTCTCGAGAGCTTGTGCGGCGTCATGATCGCGGACCTTAACGCAACAGCGCCAGCTGCGCCTCGTTGACCTGCACCTTGGCCGACTTGCGCAGCGCCTCGAGGAGGGCGCGCTCCTGCGCGGCGCGCTTTTCGGTGACGAGGCGCCGCTCGATGGCAGCCTTCACTTCGTCGAAGGGCCGCCGGCGCGCCGGGCGCTTCTCGACCAGCTTGAAGAGGTGGAACCCGTACGGCGAGGGCACCACCCCGCTCGGGACGCCCACCTTCAGCGTGAAGCACGCGTCATCGAAGACCTTGGGCATGGTGCCGCGCGCGAAGAAGCCCAGGTCTCCGCCGCGCTTTCCGTCGGGCGATTCGCTGTTCTTCTTCGCCAGCTCTTCAAACGACGCGCCCTGGCGGAGCTGGTCGAGCAGGCTCTTGGCGTTCTCGGCCGAGGAGACGACGATCTGCAGCGCGTGCACCATCTCGGGCTGCTCGTACTCGGCGCGATGGGCCTCGTAAAAAGCGCGCAGCTCGGCGGCGGTGGGCTGCGCGAGCGCGCCGGCCTCCTTGGCGACGTACTTCTCGCACAGCACCCGCTCGCGGATCTCCTCGGCGAGGCCATCGGCGGTCTGGCCGTCCTTCTGCAGCCGCTCGTCGAAGCTCTGCCCGCTCTCCTGCGCGTCAGCCGAGAGCTTGTCGATCTCGCGCTGCACCTCGGCGTCGCTCACCGAGAGCCCCGCCGCTTTGGCCTTCTCGACCAGGAGGGCGTGGTCGATGAGCGGCCCGAGCAGCGCCCGCGCCAGCGTCGGCACCTCGCGCGGATCGACGGGCGAGGGCGCCTCCCCGCCGCTGCCCCGCCGCAGCCGGTCGAGCTCGCGCTGGAGCAGCGGCACGGGGATGGGACGGCCGTTGACCAGCGCCGCCGCGGCCTGCGCTTGCGCTGGCGGAGGAGCGGGCTGCTTGCACGCGAGGAGCGCGCAAGCGAGGCAGAGGGCGGCGTGCGTCAGGCGGCGCATCGAGCCATCTGATTAGGCCGTCTGCCCGCTCGCCGCCAGGGTGCTGAAGTCCTACTTCGGCGCCGCGGCCTGCTTGATCTGCAGCGGCGGCGGCGGGCGCGAGACTGGCGGCGCCCCAGGAAACTGTCCCCCGACGGGGCCCGGCTCGGCGTTGGGCAGCTTGGCGATCTCGTCGTCGTGCAGCTTGACGTTGGCGTCCTTGCGCAGCTTGTTGATGAACTCGTCGTACTCGGTCGAGCGCCGCTCGCGCGCCATCCGCTGCCGCACCATCTCCTTGACGTCGGAGAGCTTCTTGTCGAGCGCCACGGTGCGGTTCTGCAGCTTGACGATCTCGAAGCCCTTCTCGGTCTCGATGGGCCCCGCCTTGTCGCCCGGCTTGGCCAGCTGGAAGGCCGCGTCGGCGACGCCCTGGCCGACCTCCTTGACCATCTCGCTCTTCGACAGGTAGCGCAGGTCGCCGCCCACCGGCGCGCTCTGCGGGTCGTTGCTCTCCTTCATCGCCACCACCTGGAAGGCGTTCAATTCGCCCTTGCCCTCGCGGTCGGCGATCTCGCGCAGCAGCCGCTGGGCCTTGGCCCGCGCGGCCGAGCGGTCCTTGCCCGCGGCGACCAGCAGGTGGTTGATGCGCATCCGCTCGGGCTTCACGTAGTCGTCCTGGTGCTTCTCGTAATAGCCCTGCAGGTCCTTCTCGCCGATGTCGGCGCCCGTGAGCTTCTCGTCGAGCTGCTGCTTGAGCAATTCGCCCACCATCGCGCGCTTGATCACCTCCTGCACCGCCGGGCTCTTCTCCAGCCCGCGCCGCGCCGCCTCCTGCGCCAGCAGCTCGTTCTTGATCAGGTTCTCGAGGAAGTCCTTCTTGCGCTCGGGCGTGTTGTACCGGGAGCGGAGGAAGGGGCTGGTCTCGTCAAGCCGCTTCTTGAAGTCGTCGGAGGTGATCACGTCGCTGCCGACCTCGGCGAGCACGGGGCCTGTGTGCTGGACCTTCGTGCTGCTCTTGCAGGCCAGAGCGGCCACTGCGACGAGCGGGAGCAGGGCAAGCCGGGCATTCTTCAAAGTCATCGATTCCTCGTCCATGAAAGTGCGACAGATGTCGCGAGAGCAGCGGTCCCAGAAAAGAGCCGCGGCCCGCCGCAATAGCAGAGAGAACAGCGGACGGGAAGCGGGCGTTCCCGAAGGGCTCGTCCGCCTCGGCTGCGACCGGGGGGGCGAGCGCTCCTACGCCAGCGGGATCGCGCAGCGCCGCAGCTCGTGGACCAGCTGCCGCGCCGCCTCGAGCACCTCGCCGGGCTGCAGCGCGCGGCCCTCGGCCGCGACCAGCGATTGCACCAGCTCCATCCCGGGCGTCAGCCGGTAGCGCCCTTTGCCCTTGGCCACCAGCTGGGCCACCTTGACCGGGTCGAGCGCCGCGTCGGGTCCAAGCGAGACCACCAGCCGCTGGGGCCCGCTCTTGAGTCCGCGCAGCCGCAGCGCGCGCAGCTCGTTCTTGAGCCCCATGACTTCGACCAGGGCGTCGACCTCGGCGGGCGGCTCGCCGCAGGTGTCCCTGATCTCGCCCTTGACGTCGTAGAGCTCGTCCTCGGTCGTGGCCGAGGCCAGCTTCTTGTAGAAGAAGAGCCGCTGCTGCACGTCGGGAACATAGTCTTCGGGAATCAAGGCTGGCAGCGGCAACTCAACGTCGGGCTCGATCTCGGTGCGCGGCGCCTCGCCCCTGATCTCGCGCACGGCCTCTTCCATGAGTTGGGTATAGAGATCGAACCCGACGGCGGCGATGGTCCCGCTCTGGTCCGGCCCCAATAGATTCCCCGCTCCGCGAATCTCCAGATCGTGAGAGGCCACTTGAAAGCCGGCGCCAAGGTCTGTGAACTGCTGCAGCACGGCCAATCGCTTTTGGGCGTCGCGGGTCATCGGCCGCCGCGCGGGCACCAATAGGTACGCATAGGCGCGCTCGCGCGAGCGGCCGACCCGGCCCCTGATTTGATAGAGTTGGGACAAACCAAAGGTATCGGCGCGGTTGATGAGGATGGTATTGGCGCTCGGGATATCGAGGCCTGATTCGATGATGGCGGTGCAGAGCAGCACGTCGTGCTTCTTTTCAATGAACTGGGTCATCACTTCCTCCAGCTCACCCTCGGGCATCTGCCCGTGCGCCACCGCGATCTTGGCCTGCGGCACCAGCTTCTGCAGATACTCTTCCACCCCGCGAATGGATTGCACCCGGTTGTGCAGGAAGAACACCTGCCCGCCGCGCGAGAGCTCGCGCTCGACGGCTTCCTTGATGGTGGCCGCCTCGAACTTGGTCACGAAGGTACGAATGGCCCTTCGATCGACCGGCGGCGTGGCGATGATCGACAGATCGCGGACGCCCATCATCGCCATATGGAGCGTGCGCGGAATCGGCGTCGCGGTCAGCGTCAGGACGTCCACGAGCTTGCGCAGCTTCTTGAGTTGCTCCTTATGTTTGACGCCAAAGCGCTGCTCCTCATCGACGATGACGAGCCCCAGGTCTTTGAACGAGACATCGTTTGATAACAAGCGGTGCGTCCCTATCAGGACATCGACCCTGCCCTCGCGCGCCTTGGCCAGCGTCTCGCGCACTTCCTTGGGTGAGCGGAAGCGGCTCACCATCTCGACATTGATCGGATAGTCGGCGAAGCGCTTGGAGAAGGTGCGGTGGTGCTGCGAGGCGAGCACCGTGGTCGGCACCAGCACCGCCACCTGCTTCTTGTCTTCAATCGCCTTGAAGGCCGCCCGCAGCGCGACTTCGGTCTTGCCATACCCGACGTCGCCGCAGACCAGGCGATCCATCGGCTTTGGTTTCTGCATGTCACTCAAGACGTCGCTGATGGCCTTGTCCTGGTCCGGCGTCTCTTCGAACTCGAAGTCGGCCTCGAACTGGCGATACATCGAATCAGGTGCCGAATAAGCGTAGCCCTGGTGCGCGGCCCGGGCGGCATAGACGTCAAGCAACTCAGCCGCCATCTTGAGTAGCTCTTCTTTGACGCGCTGCTTGCGCTTGAGGAATGACTGCCCTTGCAAGGAATCAAGCCGCGTCTTGCTTGGGTCGCCGCCGACATACTTCTGGATCTGCCGCAATCGACCGACGGGCAGATAGAGCTTGTCCTTGCCGGCAAAGTGCAGCACCAGGAAGTCGGCGGCAAAGCCGCGGACCGCCAGCCTGGTCAGGCCGTCATAGCGGGCGATTCCATGATCGACGTGGACGATTAAGTCCCCCTCCTTCAAATCGCGAAAATCAGCGGCTTGATCGCCAAAGCCCTTGGTGACCTTGCGCGCCGCACGGCGCCGCTGGGCGCGCGGGCCAAAGATATCCTCGTCGGAGAAGAGCGCCAGCTTGCCGTGCAGGTCGACAAAGCCGCCGCTGATCTCTCCCAGCAATAGATGCGCATGGACCGAGGGAGTGAAGAGAGAGAGCGGATCGGCGGGCAGGGCGGGCAGCACCTGCGCCATTAGATTTCGATCCAGGAGCAAGCGCTTGAGTCGTTCGGCTTGAGAGGATCCATGGCAGGCGACAAGCGAGGTCGCGCCGCGATCGCGCAGGCTGGTCAATCTCCGCGCCAGCGGCTCGAGCGCGCCCTCTTCGCCGTGGTGCCCGGCGATCTCCTCGCGCAATTCGCGCGTGGTTCCGTAATCAAAAGGGATGAGCGGAACGCCGCGCGTGTCGTCGCCGCCCAGGTCGAAGGCGCTGGCCGGGATGGGGCCGCCTTCGTCGGATATCTCCTGCGGCAGCCGGGCAGGGACGTGAGTATTGCCTAGCATGAGTCCCGATAGTTCCAAGACGCGGGCATTGACGAGCAGCGAGCGGACGTCGCGCTCGTGCAGATAGTGCTGCGCGGGGGGCAGCGCCAGCTCGCCCTTGGCCCGCGCGGCCGCGAACGTTCCGTTCAACTCAGCCCAGAGCTCGCCCCATTGGCGCTCGAGCTCGAGCGGGTCGTCCAACACCCAGAGCGATTCTTTGGAGAGATAGTCGGTGATGGGCGCGAGGCCGCCCGGGAAGAAGCCCGGCAAGATGGCCGACAAGCCCGCGGCAAAGAGGGCGTCGTCTTGTTTGGCTTGCTGCAACTCATCAATCAATTGTCTGAGTTGACGGCTCGGCGTCTCGACCTCGTCGGCGGCGGCGCGCACCGTGGCCACGGCGGCGCGCCGGCCTTCGTCGTCGAGGACGATCTCGCGCGCCGGGCAGAGCGAGAGCTCGTTCACCTCGCGCACCGAGCGCTGCGTGACCGGGTCGAAGTGGCGGATCTTCTCGACCAGGTCGCCGAAGAACTCCAAGCGCGCGGGCTCTGCGTCGGTGGGCGACCAGACGTCGAAGACGCCGCCGCGCACGGCGAACGTGCCCGGATCTTCGACCACCGGCGTCTTGGCGTAGCCGGCGGCGACGAGCTTCTTCGCCAGGTCGTCTCGGTCCTGCTCCATCTCGAGCGAGAGGACCAGCGAGCGCTGGTCGAGCGCGCCGCGGGGCAGCACCCGACGCGCCAGCGCGCGCACCGAGAGGACCACCGCGCGCGGCGCCGCCTGGCCGTCGCCGTCGCCGAGGTGCAGGTGAAAGAGGCCCGACAGGCGGGCGATGGCCGCGCCCCGATCGGGCGTCAGGCCTTCAAAGGGCAGCACCTCGTCGCCCGGCAGGCGCAGCACGCGCGGGGCCTCGCCCTCGGCCTCCGCGCCCCAGAAGAAGCGCAGGTCGCGTTCGAGCGCCTCGGCCGCCTCTTCATCGCCGACGACGCAGACCAGCGGTCGCTTTGCCGCCCGCGCCAGCTGCGACAATACCCAACCGCGCGCCGCCCCCCCGACGCCGCGCGCCCGCACCAGGCGCGGTCCATCGGCGCCGGGGGCAAACAGGGCGAGCAGGTTGGCGAGCGCGGTGGCGCTGCCTTCGGGCCGGGCGAACAGCGCTGCTGGCGCGGGGTGGGTGGGGCTCGACACGGGGGGCGTAGGTCTAGGAAGCGCGGCCTGTGCAGTCAAGCGGTCTGCCGGATTGCTCCCCGCCATCCGATCCGGTTCTTGCTTTCAACGCGGAGGTGGTCCGGACAAAGAAGTCTGCGCCTGGCCGTTACCTACGGCCCTGCTTTCCCGCTGTCGCCCGGCGGCGCCTTGTTCTTGCCGATGGGCCTGGCGGGCACCGGCGGGGGCGGATCGTTCCTGGGCGGCTCGGGCACGCCGGGCGGGAGCTGATTGGACACCCAGGGCTCCTTGCTGTCGGCGTCGGGCAGCACCAGCCGCTCGCCGGTGCGCAGCGCGAACACCTTGCCCTCGAGGTGTCGCTTCTCGACGGCGTCCTCGAGGAGGCGGCGCGGTTCGTCGTAGGGAACGGCCATGCTGTAGTAGGCCTCGTAGTGGATGGGCACGAGGTAGCGCGCGCCCACCTCGGTGAAGATGTCGAGCGCCTCGGCGGGGCTGGCGTGGTTCTTGTTGCCGCCGCGGGCCGGCGCGATGGGGATGAAGGCCACGTCGATGTGCGGGAATCGCTCGCGGATGGCCTTGAACTTGGCGGCGTCCGCGCCGGTGTCGCCGGCGAAGAAGACGGTGCGCCCGGCCCCTTCGATGACGAAGCCGGTGAAGGCGTGGTTCCAGATGGCGTCGAGGCCATAGCGCCCGCCCTCGTGCGCGACCGGCACGGCGGTGATGCGCAGGCCCTGGTACTGCACCGACTCCCACGGCTTGAGCGCGTGCCTGCGCTGCTCGAGGCCCGAGGTGTACGAGTCGCCGCCTTGCGGGTAGAGGACCAGCGGCTGCCGGCCGAGCCCTCGCATGGTTCGCAGGTCGAAGTGATCGACGTGCATGTGGCTGATGAGCACCGCGTCCAGTGGCGGGAGTTCGTTGACGGACACCGACGGAGGCGTCAGGCGCGGATAGAGGACGATGGCGCCGCCCAGGTTCGGGTCGGTCAGCACCCGGCGCGCGCCGAAGCGGAAGAGCACGGTGGCGTGGCCGATCCAGACGGCGCTGAAGGAGGCGCCCTTGGCGTCGTCGGAAGGCAGGCCGCGCACGGCCGGCTCGTGGCGTGCAGCCGCGCAAGAGAGCAACGACGCCAGCAGGGCCAAAGCAAGAAACCTCACTAAGGGAGGATGGGTCTTGCGCGCGTCAGGCGCAGCCGGCGAGGCCTCGTGCGATGTTGGTGGCATGCGCTTGCTCCGCCTGGCCGCGATTGTCTGCACCTTGCTGTGCGCCTGCCAGCTCGCCGGGCGCAAGTCGTTCGGCGAGGTCCTGTTGCAAGTGGACCTTCCCGACCGCGGGCCACGCTTCTCCAATGCGCTCTTCCAGGCCGTGGGCGTCCAGCTCGGCGCGGGCAATGCGGTGGAGTGGATGCGCAACGGCGACGTCTTCCACGGGATGGCCGAGGAGCTGGCCTCGGCGACCAAGAGCATCGACATCGTGACCTTCATCTGGGCGACGGGAAAGTGCTCCGGGACCCTGTTGACCGAGATCGCCGAGGCGCGCGACCGCGGGGTCAAGTGCCGGGTGTTGATCGACGCGGTGGGCAGCCTGACGCTCGATGAGCAGCCCATCAAGGACGCGGGCTGCGAGGTGCGCCGCTTCCGGCCCGTCCCCGGCCAGGACGACCTCGCGCGCGACCACCGAAAGCTGGTCATCGTCGATGGCAGGGTCGGCTTCACCGGCGGCTTTGGCATCGACGACAAGTGGCTCGGCCACGGCAGGAAGGACGAGGAGTGGCGTGACACCAACGTGCGCGTGCGCGGCCCCGCGGTGCGCAGCATGCAGCAGGCGTTCGCGGAGAACTGGCTCGAGGCCGGCGGCTCGCTCCTGCCGCTCGATGACTTTCCGACGCTCGAGGTCGCGGGCGAAGTGATGGCGGGGATCGTCACCTCCACCGGCGCCAGCGTCTCGACCAAGGCCGACCGCCTGATGCAGCTGCTCATCGCGTCCTCGCACAAGCGGCTCTGGATCTCGAACGCCTATTTCGTCCCCTCGGAGCCGCTGATCGATCTGCTCGGCCGCAAGGCCAGCCAGGGGGTGGACGTGCGCATCCTCACCGCGGGCGACAAGACCGACACCCGCGTCTACTTGCCCGACCAGCGCGGCCGCCTCGCCCGCCTCTTGCCGCTCGGCGTCCGCGCCTTCGAGTACATGCCCTCGATGATGCACGCGAAGACGGTGCTGGTGGACGACGACGTCGTCGCCGTGGGCTCGACCAACCTGGACGCGCTCTCGCTCAACAAGATGGAGGAGGCGACGCTGGTTGCGCAGGACAAATCGCTCGCCTCCCAATTGGCCGAAATCTTCACCGACGACATGACGCATGCGCTCGAGCTGAAGCTTCCGAAGGGGATGGAGCGGAAGCGGGTCCAATAGAGTCCGATCGGTTCGGGGGCGGGCACAGGCGCGCCGGCGCACCGGGCCCCGCGCCTGTTGCTCAACACAAAACGACTACCCTTATAGGCGGCACCCAAAAGCGCCGACGCACCTGTGCCCGCCCCCAAACCTATTGACTCAGTGCCCGCGTGCGACAGCAGTGAGGAAGCATCCGTCTCGCTAATTTGGAAAACGATCAAATTGCGTCAATTGATCGCTTTTCCAAATTCAAGAAATCGGCATGCGCCTCTACCTCGATAGGGGCGGGGGCGGGCACAGGCTGTGCCGGCGCTTTTGGGTGCCGCCTATAAGGGTAATAGATTTGTGTTGAGCAACAGGCGCGGGCCCCGGTGCGCCGGCACGGCCTGTGCCCGCCCACGACCCGATCAAAAGAATTGCTGGCCACCTAGCGACACATCAAACGTGCGCCGCGGGTAAAGGCCCATACCGAGATCGACCCGCAGAATCGCGCGGGTGATGGGCAGGAGGATGAAGCGGAGGCCGGCGCCGGTGCTGACGATCGGGCCCTGGTAGGCGAGGCCGGCCACGGCTTCCGCGCGGCCCGAGACGTGGCCCAGATCGACAAAGCCGGCGGCCTGGGTTGCCATCGGCACCAGGATGTCGGTGCGCAAGAGCTGCAGGCGGTACTCGGCGTTGGCGCGCAAGAGGTGCTGGCCGAGGAAGTAGGCGTCGGGGAAGCCGCGGATCTCGGTCAGGCCGCCGGCGCGGAGCAGGTTCGAGTCGGTGCGCGCGCTGGTGGTCTGGGCGCTGAGCAGGAGGCCGAAGTTGTCGCCCCCGCGCGTCAGCGTGAACCAGCGCAGGAAGGCCGAGGCCGTCCCAAATGAAAAGTCGGAGAGCACGCCCTGCTGCGCGCGCTCGACGCGCAGCCGCAGCTCCAGGCCCTCGAGCGTCGTGACCCGATCGTCGAGCAGGCCGAGCACCAGCTCCGCGGCGAGCAGCCCGGTGCGGCCGCGGACGGGCACCGGCGCGACCGAGGGCGAAGACCCGTCGAGCCCATAGCTGTCGCGCACGCCGGTGGCCGAGAGCGACAGCATCGCCAGGTCGCTGAGCTCCAAGCGCGCCTCGGCCTGGATTGAGTGGCGGGTCCGGTCGTAGACCACCGCGGCTGCGCCGCTCGGGTCCCAGCCGGAGAAGTCGAGGAACTCGCGCCGCCAGAGGAGCGCCGTGGTCAGGGGCGAGCCGTTGACCCGCGGTGCCACCAGCGCCACCAGGCTCCCGATGCGCGAGAGGTCCGAGAAGGGGATCGAGGTGGCGCTCTGCAGCTCGGCCTGCAGGGTGAGGATGCGGCCGAAGAGATTGCGGTCGGACATGCCGACGCGCGTGGTGGTGCGGCCTCCGCCGCGGCGCAGGCTGAAGACGGGCAGGAGCGCGAACCGGTCGCGCAGGTGCACGATGACGAGCGCGCCATCTCCGTCGCCGACGTCGTCCACCTCGGCGCTGACGTCCGCGAGCGCCAGCGTCGCGCGCAGCCGCGTCAGGTCGTGGGCGAGCACCTCCGGGTCGAGCGGCGCGCCCACCCGCGTGTTCATCATCCGCAAGATCGACGACTCGGCCGTCTCTTGCCGGCCCTCGAGCTCGATGTCGACGTCGGCGACCAGCAGCGGCGCCGGGGCCTCTGTGATCGCCGCGGCTGCGCAGAGCAAGGCGAGGATCACTCGCGTCCGCCGAGGTGATCGAATCCGAGCCGCGCGGGCAGCCGCCGTGCCTCGCCGTTCTCGAAGAGCGCGAGGCCGGGCTTCTGCACCAGCCGGCCGATCGGCGTCGCTCTCTGCTGCGCGCGGGCGAGCGCGGCCAGCAGCCGGGAGAGTCGCTCTGGCCGCACCGCGAAGAGCAGCGCGTAGTCCTCGCCGCCCGTGAGCACGAGCGCGGTGGGCGCGCCCTTGGGCAGCGCGCTGAGCTCGATCTGGGCGCCGCAGCCGCTCGCCTCCGCGAGGTGGCCGAGGTCTCTCAGGAGGCCGTCGGAGATGTCGATGCAGGCGCTGGCGAGCGGCGCCGCGGCGAGCCCCGCGTGCACCAGCGGCGTCGGGCGGAGCTGCGCGCGGGTCGTCCGGGTCCCCCGCTTGCCGGCGCGCAGATCGAGCAGGCCCTGCGCCGCGAGCCCGAGCCGCCCGCAGAGGACCAGAGCGTCGCCCGCGCGCCCGCCCGCGCGGGACAAGGGTTTGCGCGCTTCGCCGAGCGCAGTGATGGTCAACGACCACTGCGACGCCGAGGTCACGTTGCCGCCCACCAGCGCGCACGCGTGGGCGCGCGCGAGGGGCGCCATGCCGCGCGCGAAGCGGGCCGCGAGCGCCGCCGGATCGGTGGCGGCGCGGGGCACGCCGAGCGCGCAGAGAAACCAGCGGGGCCGCGCGCCGGCGGCGGCGAGGTCCGACAAGTTCATCGCCAGCGCCTTGTGGCCGGCGTCTTCGGGCGCGCCGAGGCCCAGCTCGAAGTGCACGCCCTCCATCGCTGCGTCGGTCGTCGCGACCAGTCTGGACGAGGGTGATATTTTCATCACCGCGCAGTCGCTGCCCGGTCCCAGCAAGACGCCGCTGCCCTGGACGAGCCGCGCCTTGCCTCGCCTTGCGCCGAAGGGAGCGAGGAAGGCGTCGATGAGGTGCAGCTCGCCGCCCCGCGCTGCGGTCAATGCGCCCTCGCGGGCTCGATGGGCAGCGTGATGGTGAAGGCCGACCCCTTGCCGGGCGTGCTCTGGACGGCCACGCGGCCGCCGTGTGCCTCGACGTAGCCCTTGACGATGGAGAGCCCGAGGCCCGCGCCGCCGTACTCGCGGCCGCCCGACTGGTCGGCCTGGTAGAAGCTCTCGAAGATGCGCTCGTGCAGCTCGGGCGCGATGCCGATGCCCGAGTCCTCGACGGTGATCTGCACGAAGCCCGCGCTGGCAAAGGGTCCGGCGCTGGCCGGCGGCGCCTCGGCGGGGCCGGCGCGCACCGAGATCTGCCCGCCCGCGGCGGTGAACTTGACCGCGTTGGACAAGAGGTTGACGACGCACTGGTGGAGCTTGTCCGGGTCCACCTGGATCTTGCGCAGCCCGACCGCCACGTTGGTCTGCACCCGCAGCTGCTTGCGGAATGACTGGGGCAGCACCGCCTCGACCGCTTTTTGCACCAGCTGACCCAGGTCCACGGGCCTTCTCTGCACCTGCACGGCGCGGGCCTCGATGCGCGACAGGTCGAGGATCGAGGAGATCAGCCTCAATAGTGATTCGCCCTTATCGAGTATCGTCTTCAAATACTCGTGCTGCTCGGCGCTCAAATCGCCGGCCAATCCGGCCAATAACATCTCGCTATAGCCAATCACCGAGGTCAAGGGCGTGCGCAGCTCATGGCTCATGGTGGCGAGAAAGCTCGTCTTCAAGCGCGCGAGCTCCTGCAGCCGGTCGAGCGCGTCGGCGAGCTGCCCGCTCTTGGCGGCCAACTCCCGCGAGCTCTCGGCCATGGCGGCGGCGTGCAGCTGGCCGGTGAGGACCGCCTTGTGCTGGGTGAAGAGCAAGGCGTCGAGGATGCGCAGGAAGTGCTCGAGCAGCTTGTGGCCCGTGCCCTCGGGCGCCTTGCGGAACCTGCCCATCAGCTCCTTGGCCTTCTTGAGATCAAACTCGCTCCCGAGCGCTGCCAGCGCGGGCGCGAGCTCCTTGATGTCGTCGGGCCAGAAGGGGCCGAAGACCACCCGGCCGAGCGCGTCGCCGTCGTAGAGCACTGGCACGAGCAGGTAGCGCAGGCCGCTGAAGCACTGGCGCGCCTCGGGCCCGGCCTGTTGCAGCGGGTGCACCTTGAGGAAGGTGACCGTCGCAGTGCAGAGCTCCTTGCCCTGCGCGCCGGTGAGCATGTACGCGCAGAAGTCGCCGGGGCTGGCGCGCACGTCCACGAGCTTGACGCCCTCGGCGTCGAAGACCTTGAGGCCGATGCGGTACAGGTCAACGAACGAGCGGCAGAGCGCGGTGAAGCTGGCGAGCTCCAGCAGCTCGACCAGGGTCGGCGGGCGCTCGAGGAGGCCTTCGGGCATTGCTCAGGTCCCGCCGCTCTTGAGATCGATGCGGGCCACCGCGGTGGGCGTGCGCACGCCCTCCGCGCCGTGCGCGGGCAGCGGCGGCGGCGCGGTGAAGCAGCGGCGCAGCTCGTCGAGGAAGGCGGCCCGCGAGAGGCCCAGGCGCGCGGAGAGGCCCTGCTCGCGATCGCAGCTCTCGTAGAGCAGCGCCACCGCGCCGAGGAAGGTCTCGACCACTCCCTCGCCCGTGGTGCCCGCGGACGCCTCGAACACCGGCCGCCGGCTCTCGCGCCGCATGGCCGCGATCGCCTGCTGGGTGGACTCGTCGCCGAGGTCCTTCTTGTTCCACTGGACCACGTGCGGCAGCTTGTCGAGGGTGAGCCCGCTGGCGTGAAGGTTTTCCTCGAGCACCGACCAGTACTGAAAGTTCTCGTGCCGCTTGTAGGGCTGGCTGTCGGCGACGAAGACGATGGCGTCGGCTCCGGCCAGCACCACCCGGCGCGTCGAGTTGTGCACCGCCTGCCCGGGGACGCCGAAGACGCGCAGCTTCACCTTGACCGAGCTCTTCTGGAAGAGCACCGGCACCGAGTCGAAGAAGAGAGTGCGGTCGTCGGTGGTCGGCAATTCCATCATGTGGCCGCGCGCGCGGGGCAAGAGCCGCTCGTGCAGCGCGCGCAGGTTGGTCGTCTTGCCGGAGAGCGGCGGACCGTCATAAACGAGCTTGAGCGAGAGCGCTCGCTCCGCGGAGTTGAGCTGCACCTTCACCTCGGCCGACCGGGCCTCGAAATCAGCGTTCCGTACTATTCCAGAATTGCTGTACTTCGGAAACGCTGCGGGCAATCCTGCACCTAGGCAGGGAGGAGAGGAAGAGGCGACCGTACGCTTTGGTGGACAGGCGGCGGTCGAGGACGGCTACCACGCCCCGATCCTGCGAGCTGCGGATCAAGCGGCCAAAGCCCTGCTTGAGGGCGAGCGCGGCTTGTGGAACCTGGTACTCGAGGAAGGGCTGGCCGCCCTGGGCGCGGAGCCGCTCGATGCGCGCGGCCACCAGCGGCTCGCCGGGCGAGGCGAAGGGCAGCTTGTCGATGACCACCAGCGAGAGGGCCTCGCCCTGGACGTCCACGCCCTCCCAGAAGCTTTGGCTGGCGAAGAGGACGCTTGGCCGCTCGCGGAAGGCGCGGAGCAGCGCGGCCTTCGATTTCTCGCCCTGGATCAGCACCTGGTAGGGCAGCTCGTTCTTGAGCCGCTCGTGCACGGCCCGCATGTTGCGCAGCGAGGTGAAGAGCGCAAAGGCGCGGCCGGAGGTGATGGGCAGGAGCTTGCGCAGCTCGTTGGCGACCGCCTCGGGGAAGTCCGGGTCGAGCGGCTCGGGCATCTCGGGCGGCAGGTAGAGCGCGGCGTTCTTCTCGTAGTCGAAAGGTGAGGCGAGCACCTCCTCGTCGGTGGGGAAGAGCGGCCCTTCCGAGTCGCGCAGGCCGACCCGCTGCTCGAAGTAGTCGAGCGTGCCGCCGACGGCGAGGGTCGCGCTGGTGAACACCACCGGGCCGATCTTGTCGTAGAGCTTGTCCTGCAAGACGTTGGCGACGTCGATTGGCGAGGCGTGGAGGAACAAGTGGCCTCCCCGGATCTCCGCCCAGCGGACCTGCGAGTCGTCCACGGCGGCGTGCTCGGCGAAGAGCTCCAGCTCAGCGGCCAGATCGCTGCAGCGGCGCTCGAGCAGCGCCACCTCGTCGTCGTCCTTGGCGCGCGACAATTCGGCGGCGAGCGCGCGGGCGATCTCCCCGAGCGCGCCTCGCTCCTCCTCGGCCGGCGCGAGCGAGCCATTGGCGATCACCCAGCGCGCATCTTCGAACTCGGGCAAGAGCGCGCTGCGCTTGCGCGGCGGGCCTGGCATGGGTCGCGAATCCCTTGGACGGCACTCGGCGGCCTTGGAGAAGTAGCGCGGCGCCTCGCGCTCCAGGCGCAAGAGCAGGCCCTGGGCGGCGATCAGGTTCTTGCTCCCGAGCGCGCGCCTGGCGTCGCGGGCAAGCTCTGCCACCCGGTGGCTCGAGAGCGTGGCGCCGAAATGGTCGGTCGCGGTCTCCTCGACGCCTTGCGCCTCGTCGAAGATGACCGCGTCGTACTTGGGCAGGACCGCGGCGCCCGTGTCGCCGGCAGAGGAGCTGCGCAAGCGCAGATCGGCGAAGAAGAGGTGGTGGTTGACGATGACCACGTCGGCCTCCGAGGCCAGCCGCCGCTGCTTGAAGACGTGGCACCGATCGTAGTGCTCGCACTTCTGGCCGGTGCAGGTGTCGGTGGTCGAGGTGAGATCGCGCCAGAGCAAGAGCCCCTCGGGCACGTCGTCGAGCTCTGACTTGTCGCCCGTGGTCGTCGTCTCGGCCCAGGCGCGGATCGCGTCCCAGTGCGGCGCATCTTGCGGGTCGGCAAAGAGCGGGTCGCGCTCGAACTGCTCCTTGTGCAAGAGGCAGAGGTAGTTCTGCCGCCCCTTGAGGAACGCGAAGCGCGCCTTGACGCCGAGCGACTCGAGCAGCGGAACGTCCTTGTCGGCGAGCTGCTCTTGCAGCGCTTTGGTGGCGGTCGAGACCACGACCTTCAGCCCCGAGAGCGCCGCCGGGAGCAGGTACGCGAGCGTCTTGCCCGTGCCGGTGCCGGCCTCGATCACCAGCGCGCGGCCGCGGGTCAAGGCGTGCAGCACCGCCTCGGCCATCTGGATCTGCGCCGATCGCGGCTCGTAGGTGTCGAGCGTGCGCGAGAGCGCGCCGCCCGCGCCCAGCGCGGCTGCAATGCGATCGTCGGCCACGGGCCACTGTCTACCACGCGGGCCGCCGCGGCCCGCTCACCAGTGCAAGTTGATCGCACCCGCGCCGCCCAGCGACGCGCTCACGGTGTTCTGGTCGCTCTCGCCTGGAAACGTGTGTCCCCACGCATAGCCTCCGCTCAGGACCCCGCGCAGCTCGACTCCGAAGTGGTTGCCGACGATGTACTCGCCGCCGAGCGACACGCTGCCCCCCACCTGCCAGCTCACCGCCGGGTCCCCGGAGCTCGGCGTCAGCGAGATCCGGGTGAGGCTGAAGTCGACTCCGACCTGGGCAAAGGGGAGAAGCGTGTCGGCCGCAACGGGCGCCAGATAGCGGCGCACCGCCGGCGACACGATCCCCGTGAACTGGTGCTCGGTCACTCTGACCGCCTCGGCACTGCTGATGCCGCCGAGCGTGCCCGTCAGATCGCCTTTGGATGCCGAGACGGCAAGCCCCACCAGGAAGACCGATTGGCCGCTGCGATATCCGAGCGAAATGGAAGGCGTGCCGGAGAGCACGCCCAGCCCGCCGAGCGCGAGCGGGGAGACCCCGGAGACCCCGATGAGGGTCAGCTGCGCGAAGCCGCCGCTCTCTTTCTCGAGCGCGCTCGCGCGGCCAGCAAAAGCGGTGCAGCAGAGCAGCAGGGCTGCCAGTTTGGCAAAGCGCATCCGGTCTCCTTGGACAAATTCTTCGCGCGGTTCGCGCGGGCCCCCTCGGGCACTGGGTTTCTGCCGCTGCCCATCTGCGAGCCGCGTGCCGGTCCAGATTCTTTCGGTGGCTAGTACTGCGCGCCGAAAGTGTCTCCCCCATGTGATCGGTGTTCTCGCAAGCGAATCCGGTTTGCGTGCGACGGCCGTCCGCTCCCAAAGTCACGCTGACGACCGAGCTGTGGGTGCGGCTCGACCAGCTCTCGCGCAGC
>JBBRMA010000004.1:0-193251 GCA_038231075.1 Myxococcales bacterium
CAAAGCGAAAGGCCGACAGCGCGCAGAAGGCGGCCGATGGGCAGGCGAAGTCGCCCAAGGCGACCGCGGCGGCAAAGAAGCAGTCCGCCGATGCGGCCGAGCACGCGAAGGCCGAGCTGGCGAAGCTCGAGTGCCACGATGCCGGCGCAACTGGCGGCCAGTGCACGCCCGCTGACGCGAAGACGATCGCAGACGCAAAGCGAAAGGCCGACAGCGCGCAGAAGGCGGCCGATGGGCAGGCGAAGTCGCCCAAGGCGACCGCGGCGGCAAAGAAGCAGTCCGCCGATGCGGCCGAGCACGCCAAGGCCGAGCTGGCGAAGTTGAAGTGCGAGGAGACCGCCGTTCTTGCCCAGGAAGACAGCGCTCCTGCGCCAGAGGCCCAGGACGCGGTCGCACAAGGCGGCGCACCAGAGGGCGGCCAGGCTGCACCCGCAGACGACGCGGCTCCGGCAGCCACGGGGACACCGGCGGATTCGGCGCCGGCGAGCGCTGCCTCCGACAAAGACGCGCCCTCGTCGGGCAGCGACAGCAGCGCGCCGGCCGCCGCCGCGTCCGGCAAAGACGTGCCCTCGTCGGGCAGCGACAGCAGCGCGCCGGCCGCCGCCGCGTCCGGCAAAGACGCGCCCTCGTCGGGCAGCGACAGCAGCGCGCCGGCCGCCGCCGCGTCCGGCAAAGACGCGCCCTCGCCGGGTAGCGACAGCAGCGCGCCGGCCGCCGCCGCGTCGGGCAAAGACGCGCCCTCGTCGGGCAGCGACAGCAGCGCGCCGGCCGCCGCCGCGGGCGGGAGCGACGCGCCTGCGACGGCGAACGAAGGCCAGGCGGCCGCTTCCACGCCGAGCAGCACTCCGGCCGCGAGCGACCCGACGGTGCAGGAAGCGAGCACCGAGGCGACCAAGGAGGCCCAGTCGGCTTCCTCTCCCAAGCAGCTCGAGCAGAAGGCCGACCAGGCGGACGCGCAGGCCAAGGTCGCCGAGACTGAGGCCGCAAAGGAGAAGTCGCCGGCGAAGTCGAAGGAGGCCCGGCGCCGCGCCAAGAAGCTGCGCAAGAAGGCAGCGGTGGAGCGCGCGCTGGCACAGCAGGGACAGGTGGGCAGCGCGGCGACGGCCACGGCGGTCGAGAGCGCCGGCGGGGCCCCGGCTCCGGCGAGCGAAGCCTCTCCCGAAGCGAAGACAGAGGCGGCCGTCCAGCAAGAGGCGTCGGTCGAGGCGGCCAAAGAAGCACAGACGGCCAAGACTCCTGAGGCGCTCCAGCAGAAAGCGAACCAGGACGAGGCGCAGGCCAAGAGCGCCGAGGCGGAGGCCGCCAAGGAGAAGTCGCCCGGCAAGTCAAAGTCGGCCAAGCGGCGCGCGAAGAAGCTGCGCAGGAAGGCAGCGAAGGAGCGCGAGCTGGCGGCCAAGGGCCAGGTGGGCGACAAGGCTCCGACCCCGGCGGCGGCAGCAGCAGCCGATGCCACTCCGGCGGGCGGGTCGGCGGCAGACAAGTCCGCGGGGGCCGCGGCCAGCGCATCAGCCGGGGACAAAGGCGGCGTGAAGGTGGAGGCGATCCCCGCGTCGGGCGGCTCGATGGCCAAGGAAGAGACAGCACCGCCGGCAGCGGGGACGCCGAGCGAGCCCGCGAACGCCGTCTCCTCGGGGGCGGGCGACGCTCTGGGCGCCGACGCGCAGGCTGGAGCAGTTGGAGGCAAGAAGAAGCGCAGCGCCCTGTCGCCCGGGGTTGGTCCTGCGCCAGGTGGCGCCCCGCCGGCCACGACAGAATCGGCGAACGTGGCCTCCGACCCGAATGCAAACGCGACCAAGGATGAAGCGCCGGCAAAGGATCCCGCGCCGGCGGTGGATCAGAGCGCGGTCGGCGGCGCGTCGGGCGGCGACAAGCCGTCCACTGCCCGCTCGCTGCTCGACTTCGCGCGCGACACCGCCGACAAGGTGAAGGCGAAGCACGACGAGAGCGCAGCGGCTGCTCCTCCCGCCGAAGCTGCGCCCGCAGCGCCGGCCGAGGGTGCTGCCGCCGCCCCCGCCGAGGGTGCCGCTGCCCCCGCCGAGGGTGCCGCCGCTCCCGCCGAGGGTGCCGCCGCTCCCGCCGAGGGTGCCGCCGCTCCGGCCGAGGGTTCCGCCGCTCCGGCCGAGGGTGCCGCCGCCCCGGCCGAGGGTGCCGCCGCCCCGGCCGAAGGTGCTGCTCCGGCGGAAGCCGCGCCGCCGGCCGACGGCGCTGCGCCTCCAGCCGAAAGCGCAACTCCTCCCGCCGAGGGGGCAGCGCCCGCCGAACAAAAGGCCGACAAGCCGGGCGACGAGGCGCCGCCCGACATTCCGCCCTCGTAGTCCGGGGCAAAGCAGCCTGCCGGACACGCGAGGCTCCTCCCTGGTTGTCGCCAGGGAGGGCCTCGTTTGCTTTTGCGCGGCCAGCGGTTGCGGGAGCCGCGCGCTCCTTGCTCTGCGCAGTCGCTTGCGATACTCGGGCCTCCTCTCGGGAGACAGCGTGAGCCAGCTCTTCGTCGAACCCTCCAAGATCGCGCGGGCGCGCGAGCTCGCCGCAACCGCGGCCCGAGGCGTCCAGTCCTTCATCGACCGGCACACCACGGTCGCCATCGAGCGCACGGTGCTGCGTCTCTTCGGCATCTCCGGCGTCGGCACCGGCGGGGCGCCGCTCGCCAACTTGATGGTCGATCGGCTGATGAGCGCCGGCGTCCTGCACAAGGGCGCCGCCTATTGGTACGGCCGCGCGCTGCGCCAGGTGCCGGGGCGCGACCCCCTCAAGGCCATCGAGCGCATCGCCGCCGCGCCGGGCAAGCTGCCCCGGCTCTCGGCGGCCGAAGAGGCCCAGCTCAAGGACGAGATGCGCGCCGAGGCCCGCGCCGCCGCGCGCGAATTGAAGGAGCGCATCGCGCAGCGCAAAGAACTCAAGGCAAAGCTGCAAGTCGGGTCATTCCCAGGCGCGCCCTGGAAGTACGTCATCGTCGCTACCGGCAACATCCACGATGATATCGAGCAGGCGCGCGCGGCGGCCCAGCAGGGCGCGGATGTGATCGCGGTGATTCGCTCGACGGCGCAGTCGCTGCTCGATTACGTCCCGCACGGCGCCACGACCGAAGGCTATGGCGGCACCTATGCAACTCAAGAGAACTTCCGCATCATGCGCGAGGCGCTCGACGCCATCTCGCAAAAGCTCGGCCGTTATATCCACCTGACGAACTACTCGAGCGGCCTGTGCATGCCCGAGATCGCCTTCATGGCGGCCTACGAGCGGCTCGACATGCTGCTGAACGACGCCATGTACGGCATCCTCTTTCGCGACATCAACATGAAGCGGACCTTTTGCGATCAATACTTCTCGCGCCGCATCTGCGCCTTCGCCGATATCATCATCAATACCGGCGAGGACAATTACATCACCACCGCCGATGCCGACGAAGCCGCGCACACGGTCATCTCTTCTCAACTCATCAATGAGACCTTCGCGCACCTGGCGGGGATGAAGAACGAGCTGATCGGGTTCGGCCACTCCTTCGAGATCGACCCCGCGCGTGAAGACACCTTGTTGCGTGAGTTCGCGATGGCGATGCTGGTGCGCGAGCTGTTCCCGACCGCGCCCATCAAATACATGCCGCCGACCAAGCACAAGGAAGGCGATATCTTCTTCAGCCACGCCTACGACGTGATGGCCGATCTGATCGCGATTACGACGGGGCAGGGGATTCAGCTCCTCGGCATGATGACCGAGGCGATGCACAACCCGTTCTTGATGGACCGCTACGTCGCCTTGAAATCGGCGGCCTATGTCTACCGGGGCGCGCGGCACCTCGGCAGCGAGATCTCGTTCAGGTCCGACGGCATCGTCGCCAACCGGCAGCGCGAGGTGTTCGACAAGGCGCTCGCCCTCCTGGAAGAGGTGGCGCGCGACGGCATGATGGTCGCCATCTCCAACGCGCGCTTCGGCGACACGGCGCGCACCGAGGAGGGCGGCAAGGGCCTCGCCGGCGTGGTCGAGCGCGCTCCCGATTACTTCAATCCATTCCTGGAAATCCTGGAGAACGGGCTGTGAGCACTCAAGAAGGCAAGCCCAAGCAGATGATCCGCCCCTATGGCGATCGCAAGGACGACGGCGTCGTCCAGATCTCCTTCGTGCTGCCGGTCGAGGCCGACGAGCGGGCCAAGGAGGCCGCGGCGCAGGTGGCCAAGAAGCTGGGGCTCTCGCACGTGCTGGTCGCGTGCATGGAGCCGGCGGGCGACGGCTATAGCTTCTTCGTCGTCTATGGCCGGACTCACCTGCAGCTCGACTTCAACTCAATCGAGGTCCCGACCGTCAAGCATCGCAAGCACGGGTTCGACGAGCTCAATGAGGTCATCAAGCGCGACCTGAACCGGCGCATCGTCGTGGTCGGCGCTTGCATCGGCACCGACTCGCACACCACCGGCATCGACGCCATCATGAACATGAAGGGCTTTGCCGGCGACTATGGCTTGGAGAGATACCCAGGGTTTCGCGCGGTCAATCTAGGGTCTCAAGTAGAGCCCGAGCGACTGGCCGCGAAGGCGAAGGAGTTGAACGCCGACGCCATCCTGGTCTCCAAGGTCGTCACCCAGCGCGACGTGCACAAGGAAGACGCGCGGAATCTATTGGAAGCGGCGAAGCGCGAAGGCATCTTCGAGAAGACGATCTTCTTGTTTGGCGGTCCGCGCGTCGATCACAAGACCGCGCTTGAGTTGGGTTATGACGCGGGCTTTGGTCCGGGGACCAAGCCAAGCGACGTGGCGAACTATATCTACTATCGAATCCTCGAGCGGTCGGGCCGCCACGCCGAGCCGCAGGCCACGGCGCATGGAACTCAAGACGCCACCATCGGCGGGGCCAGCGCCTCGCCCTCGGGCGGCGCGCCCGAGAAGCTGGGAGAGACCCTGTGAAAGCGACGCTGCGGCTGCGCTTGTCGGCGCACGATGCCCACTATGGCGGCCAATTGGTCGATGGCGCCCGCGTGCTCGGCCTCTTTGGCGATATCGCCACCGAATTGCTCGTGCGCCACGACGGCGACGAGGGCCTCTTTCGCGCCTATGACTCAGTAGAGTTCCTGGCGCCCTTGCGCGCCGGCGACTTCATCGAGGTGGAGGGCGAGATCGTCTCCGCCGGCAAGACCAGCCGCAAGATGCGCTTCGAGGCGCGCAAGGTGATCGCGCCGCGGCCCGACCTGAGCGACTCGGCGGCCGAGGTGCTGGCGGAGCCCGTCATCGTCGCGCGGGCGAGCGGCACCTGCGTGGTCCCCGCCGGCAAGCAGCGCCTCCCGCGCTGAGGAAGTGCTAGAGCACCGATCGGGTTGAAGGACCGAGGAGGACGGCCGAAATGCAAGCAATGCAAGGAACGACGAGGAGCCGCACTTTCTGTACGGCGACGAGGAGAGACGCAGCAGTGCGCAGCAGATCGGCCGAGCGGGTTGCCCGGCAACCCGCGGTCATCCGACGGGATTCAACCCGTTCGGTGCTCTAGATCTGCCTCGTGGACAGCGGCGTCTTCATCATCGTGCGCGCGTTCAATGAAGGGGCGCGGCTCGGCGCCTCGCTCGACGGGCTCTTGCCCCGCTTCCCCGACGTGGTGGTGGTCGATGACGGCTCGAGCGACGACACCGCGCTGGTGGCGCTGCAGCGGCCGGTGTGGCTCGTGCGCCACGCCATCAACTGCGGCGCCGGCACCGCGCTCAAGACCGGCATGGAGTTCGCGCTCGGCCAGGGCGCGCGCGTGCTCGTGACCTTCGACGCCGACGGGCAGCACGACGCCACCGAGATCGACCGCGTCATCGAGCCGGTGCTGGCCGGCCGCGCCGACGTGGTGCTGGGCTCGCGCTTCCTCGGCAAGAGCGAGCGGATGCCCTGGACGCGCTGGCTGGTGCTCAAGGGCGGCATCGCCTTCACGCGCCTCTTCTCGCGGCTGCGCGTCACCGACACGCACAACGGCTTTCGCGCGCTCTCGGCCGAGGCCGCGCGCCGCATCCGCCTGACCCAGCCGCGCATGGCCTATGCGTCCGAGTTGATGGACCAGCTCCGGGTCCAGAAGCTGCGCTATTGCGAAGTGCCGGTGACCATCCGCTACACCGACGAGACGTTGGCCAAGGGCCAGAGCAGCTGGAACGCCCTGCGCATCGTCGCCGAGCTGGTCGTCGGCAGGCTGATCCGATGAAGCTCACCCTCTTTCAATGGCTCGCGTGCGGCAGCCTCGCGCTGGTCCTGATCTTCGAGCTCTTGCGCCTGCGCCGTGGCGGGCAGCTCTTTGGCATGTGGCTGCTCCGCTCGGTGATCTGGCTGGCGGCGCTGGTCGCCATCGCCGACCCGGACCTCACCCAGCGCCTCGCGCGCGTGCTTGGGATCTCACGCGGCGCCGACGTCGTCTTCTATGTCTTCGTGCTCGCTTTTCTCGGAACGTCCTTTCATTTCACCACGCGGCACACGCGGCTGCAGCGGCAACTCAACCTGCTCGTCTCGCGGCTGGCCATCCGCGACGCCGAGCGCGGCCGGGCAACCGAACCCGCCCCGCGCGAACCCAAGGCTTGAAATGACGGTCCCTCCGCGATTGGTCTATCCCGCGTGCTGCGCCGCGGCCGTCCTGGCGGTGATCGCCGCCTATGGGAATCATTTCCACAACTCATTCCATTTCGATGATTCGCATGCGGTCGAGAACAACGTCTTCATCCGCGACCTGCGCAACCTGCCGCGCATCTTCACCGACGCGCAGACCTTCAGCGCGCTGCCGACCAACCAGAGCTATCGCCCGCTGGTGACCGCCACGCTGGCCCTCGATTACCGCTTGGCGGGCGGGCTCGACACCTTCTGGTTCCAGCTCGACAGCTTTGCCTTCTTCCTCCTCCAGTGCGGGCTGATGCTCTGGCTCTTCCACCGCATCCTCGGCTCGCGCTGGCTGGCGCTGTTTGGCGCGACGCTCTATGGGCTGCACACGGCCATCGCCGAGACGGTCAACTATGTCATCGCCCGCGGCGATATCCTCTCGACCCTGGGCGCGGTGGCGGCGGTGGCGCTCTACGCGCGAGGCGGGCGTGCGCGCAGGTATTGGCTCTATTTGATTCCGATGGCGCTCGGCGTCTTTGCAAAAGAGCAGGGCGCGATGGCCGCTCCCCTGCTGCTCCTCTACGTCGGGTTGATTGAAGAGAAGCGCTCAATCCCCGAGCTCTTGCGCGCCCGCCACTTCGGCGCCGCGCTGCGCGCCACCTTGCCCGCCTTTGTTCTCTGCGCCGCGATCGGCGTCTTGACGCTGAAGATGGCGACCAACTTTTCGCCGGGCGGGACTTCGCGGCTCGACTATCTCTTGACTCAACCTTACGTCCTCTTCCGCTACGTCACGACCTTCCTCTTGCCCATCGGGCTCTCCGCCGACACTGATTGGGGGCCGGTCAGCTCGCTCGCGGACGCGCGGGTGGCCATCGGGCTCGTCTTCGTCATCGCCGCGCTGGTGCTCGCCGTGCGCGCGTCGCGCGAGGAGAAGACGCGGCCCATCGCCTTTGGCGTCCTCTGGTTCTTCGTCGCCCTGCTGCCGACCTCGAGCCTGGTGCCGCTGTCGGAGGTGACCAACGACCACCGGCTCTATTTTCCCTATGTCGGCCTCGCGCTCGCGGCCGCGTGCGGCGCGGGTCTGCTGCTCGAGCGCTTTGCGCCGATCCTTCCCAAGGCCCCCTGGGCGCGCGCGCTGCCGGCGGGCCTCGCGGTGCTGCTCTTCTCCGCCCACGCGCTCGGCGTGCGCGCGCGCAACCAGGTCTGGCGCACCGAGGAGACGCTGTGGAAGGACGTGACGGAGAAGAGCCCCGCCAACGGCCGCGCCTGGATGAACTACGGCATCACCCGCATGGCCAAAGGCGACTTCGACGAGGCCGAGCGCTGCTTCCGCCGCGGCCTGCAGCTCGCTCCTTATTATGGATACCTGCACACGAACCTCGCCGTGGCCGAGGCTGCGCGCGGCCGTGCAGAGTCTGCCGAGCGCGAGTTCAAGGAGGGCATCCGGCTCATGCCCGGCGTCCCTTCGCTTCGCTATTACTATGCGCGCTTCCTCTTGGCCGGCAATCGGCAGGCCGAGGCGGCGCCGCTCCTGCGCGAGGTGCTGGTGATGTCTCCGGCCGACTCGCCTGCGCGGCTGCTCTTGCTGCAGACACTGGCGAAGATGGGTGCCTGGACCGAGCTTCGCGAGGCAGCAGACGAGGCGTTGCAGATCCGCGCCGATGACCCCGCGGCGCGCTCGTTCGCCGAGCTGGCCCGCAGGGCTCCCGAGGTGCCGCCCGCCGACCTCGCGGTCACGCCCGACGAGCTCTTGCAGCTCAGCCTGCGGCTCTACCAGCAGGCTCGGTATGCCGAGTCGATCAAGGCCTGCGACCGCGCCCTCGCCTTGCAGCCGGCGTTCGCCGAGGCGTGGAACAACAAGTGCGCCGCGCTCAACAAGCTGCGCCGGAGCGGCGAGGCCGCGGCGGCCTGCGAGGCCGCGCTGCGCATCAAGCCCGACTTCCAGCTCGCCAAGAACAACCTCGCCGAGGCGCGCGCCGGCCGCTGACCCGTTCCAGGAGAATTCCATGGGATCCCCTGCAATCATCACTGCCGCCATCTGCGGCGCCGAGACCACGCGGGCGATGACGCCGCACCTGCCCCTCTCGCCGGTCGAGCTTGGTGAGGAGGCCGCGCGCTGCGCCGAGGCCGGCGCCACCGTGGTGCACCTGCACGTGCGCAAGCCGGATGGCTCGCCGACGCAAGACCGCGCCATCTTCGCAGAGGCGATCGCCGAGATTCGCAAGCGCTGCGACCTCGTCGTCCAGACCTCGACCGGCGGCGCGGTGGGCATGAGCGCGGACGAGCGCGCCCAGCCGCTCGAGTGCGGCCCCGAGATGGCCTCGCTCAACGCGGGGTCGCTCAACTTCGGCGACGACGTCTTCCTCAATCCGTTTCCCATGGTTCGCGAGTTCGCAAAGCGCATGCGCGAGAAGGGCATCGTCCCCGAGCTGGAGTGCTACGACGCGGGCCACGTCGAGGCCTGCTTGATGCTGGCCAAGGAGGGGGTCATCGACCTGCCGGGCCACTTTGACTTCGTGCTCGGCGTCAAAGGCGGCATCGGGGCGAGCGAAGAGAATTTGCGGTTCTTGATAACGAAATTACCGAAAGGCGCCACCTTCAACGTGGCCGGGGTGGGGCGCCACCAGCTGCCCATGGCCGAGCTGTCCTTGCGCCTCGGAGGCCACGCGCGCTGCGGGCTGGAGGACAATATCTATTTGTCCAAAGGCGTCCTCGCGAAGGGCAGCTACGAGCTGGTCGCCAAGGTGGCCGAGCTGGCGCGCGCCGCCGGAAGGGACGTCGCGACGTCCGCGCAGGCGCGCGAGCTGCTCGGCGTCCGCGCGCGCGCCTAGCGCAAAGAAGAAGGGCGACGAGGCACGGACGGGTCGCAACGGACCACGCGTCAGACCGGCGCGATCTCGCGCTTTCGATAAGGTCGCTCGACCTTCTTGCCTTCGGTGATTTGCAGATAGTGCGCGAGCGCCTTGCGCGTGTCCCGCGGGTCGATGACGTCGTCCAGGTGCCCGAGCGCGGCCACGCGATAGACGTCGATCATCGGCCGGATGGTCGCGGCCAGCTGCTCCTTGAGCGCTTTGGGATCCTCCGCCGTCGCCAGCAGCTTGTTGGCGGCGATGGCCACCATTCCCTCGGCGCCCATGACGCTGATCTCGGCGCCGGGCCAGGCCAGGAGCGCGTCGGGCTCATAGGCGCGGCCGCACATGACGTAATAGCCGGCGCCATAGCCTTTGCGCAGCACCACGGTGAGCTTGGGGACCGTCGCGCTGGCCACCGCGTAGAGCATCTTGGCCCCGTGGCGGATGATGCCTTGCTGCTCGACCTTCGAGCCGACCATGAAGCCCGGCACGTCCATCAGGAACACCAGCGGTATCTCGAATGCGTCGCATAAGTTGATGAAGCGCGCCGCCTTGTCGCTGCAGTTCACGTCGAGGATGCCGCCGTAATACATCGGGTTGTTGGCCACGATGCCCACGGGCCGTCCGTCGATGCGCGCGAGCGTGGTGACGATGTTCTTCGCCCACTTCGGCTTGAGCTCGAAGTGGCGGCCGTCGTCGATAATTTTGGTAATGACCTTCTTGACGTCATAGGCCTGCCGCGGGTTGTCGGGGATGACGTCGAGCAGCCCCTCGTCGCGCCGGTCGGCGGGGTCTTGCGTCGCCTTGCGCGGCGGCTTCTCACCCGCGCGCAGAGGGAAGAAGCCGAGGTACTCGCGCACTGCAAGGAGACAGTCCTGGTCGCTTGCGCACTCCAGATCGCCGACGCCGCTCACCTCGGTGTGGATCTTGCTGCCGCCGAGCGCCTCTTCGCTGATCTCCTCGCCGACGACGCTCTTGACGAGGTACGGGCCGCCGATGGCCATGCTGCTCGTGCCTTTCACCATCGGCACGAAGTCGGCGAGGCCCGGGATGTACGCGGTGCCCGCCGCGCCGGGGCCCACCATCGCGGCCACCAGCGGGACCACGCCGCTCATCACCACCTCTTCGCGAAAGAGGTAGCCCGTGTCGGCGAACGAGTTGATGAAGTGGGCCTGGTCGCCGTCGGCAGACAAGCGCGCGCCCGCGGAGTCGATCAGCCACACCATCGGGATGCGCTCGCGAAGAGCCAATTCGCGCAGCCTCGCCACTTTGCGCTCGCCCACCGGGCCGATGCTCCCGCCTTGCACCGTGAAGTCGTAGCTGGCGATGCACGCGGGGCGGCCGTCGATGAGGCCGGTGCCGCAGATGACGCCGTCGGCGGGGGATGGCTTGTCGCCCTCGTCGCCTGCCAGCTTGCCGAGGTGGGTGGCCAAGGCGCCGATCTCGCGGAAGGTGCCGGCGTCGATCAGGAGCGCGATGCGGCTCCTGGCGTCGAGCTTGCCGCGCTCGCGCTGCCGGGTCAGCCGCGCGCTGCCGCCCATCTCCAGCGCCAGCGCCTTGCGCCGCTCGAGCTCCGCGACTTTTTCCCGCATTGTCATTGCCGCCCTCCGCCAGTGCTGCAGCACCGTTTTGCGACCTGATTACCCTACATGCGACCGGCGGACGATTGTTTGACCGGGCCGGCGTCCCTGCTGTAGCGTTTTCGAGTCCTCGAGAGGAGCGACGTTCTAGAATGGCAATGCCGTCGGTCCCCACCATGCAGAGCCTCGGTCAAGAGGTCGACCCCCTCTTGGGGCGGGTGATCAACGACCGCTACAAGATCACCGAGCCCATCGGCCACGGCGGCATGGGACGCGTCTACAAAGCGCTGCAGGCGCCGCTCGATCGCGTGGTCGCGCTCAAGGTGCTCGGCGCCGGCCACGACCGCGACCCGAACTTCTACAAGCGCTTCTTCCTCGAGGCTTCGGTCACCGCCAAGCTGACCCACCCGAACACCATCACGCTCTTCGACTACGGTCGCACCACCGACGGCATCTTCTTCATCGCCATGGAGTACCTGCTCGGGCGCACCCTGAGCCAGTCGATGCAGGCGGAGGGACCGCTTACGCAAGAGCGCGTGGTGCACATCGCCCAGCAGATCTGCCGCAGCCTGCGGGAAGCGCACGCGCTCGGCATCATCCACCGCGATCTGAAGCCGGCCAACGTCATCCTCTTGCGGCAGCAGGACGACCACGACTTCGTCAAGGTGCTCGACTTCGGCCTGGTGAAGTTCTTCCAAGGCGAGAATCCCGAGGGCGATATCACCAACGCGGGCACCTTCATGGGCTCGCCGCACTACATCGCCCCCGAGCAGGCGCGCAATCAAAGCCCGGACCAGCGGTGCGATATCTATTCGCTGGCAGTGCTTATGTATCACATGGTCACCGGGCGGGTGCCGTTCACCGCGGCCAATCCGGTGGACATCATCTTGAAGCACCTGCACGAGCCGCCGGTGCCCCCGCGGCAGCTGCGGCCCGACCTCAACATCGACCCCAATCTGGAAGCCATCATCTTGAAGGCGATGGCCAAGGATCGCGAGCACCGCTACCAGTCGATGGACGAGCTGCTCGCGGCGCTCAAGATCGTGCGCACGCAGATCACCGGCGTGACCGGGCCGAACTCGATGCCGCCGCCGGCCACCACCGACGGCGACCTGCCGCGCATCTCGCTGCACGCGCTCTCCGCTTCCACGCCCAGCTCGCCGATGCCGTCGATGAAGACGCCGTCGGGGCCGATGCAGACGCCGCACGCGATGCGCGGCATGCCGCCGCCGCCGCCCACCGACTCCGCCGAAGAGTCCCGGCCGCGCGCGATGCCGCAGTTCTCCGGCGTCACCGAGCGGCCGAGCGTCTTCCGCCCCTCGATACTGGTGCCCTTCCTCTTGATCGCGGGGTCGGCGGTCGGCGTCTATTGGTTCGTCAATCGCCCCGCGAAGGCGCCCGCGCCGCAGATCGCCTCCGCCGAGCAAAAGCCGCCGACGCCAGCGCCCGGTGCCCCGGCCGACGGCAAGGCGACGGTGCCCGCGGCCTACGCAACCGTCACCACCGGCACCACGCAGGTCACCGTCAACAGCTCGCCTGCGGGCGCCGAAGTGCGCGACACCGATGACCGGCTCCTCGGGTACACGCCCTATGACCTGGTGGCGCCGAGCAACAAGTCCTTGCAGCTCACCATCAAGCGCGATGGTTATCGAATCGCGCGCATCAACAAGAGCATCAGCGGCGAGCGGATGGTGCTCAGCGCCACCCTCAAGCGCGAGTCGCAGAAGAGCGTGCAGCAAGCGGATCCCGTCACGCAGCCCGGGGGGCAGCAGCGCCGCCCGACGGGCTACAAGGACAATCCGTACTAGGGCGTGTCCTCAGTGCTCCATTCCCGAATTCTCCCGAGCTGCCCAATGACGAAGAGAACTCGCGCCCAGAGCTTGCGCAGAGCGCATCTCACTGCCCTGTGGTCCCGAGCGCTCGGCCTCTGCCTCGCCGCGGCGCTGCTGCTGCCGGCCGGCGGTGCGCGCGCCGATGCACGCGGCGAGGCGAGCCGCCACTATCGCGCCGGCCTCGAGCTGCTCGCGAATGGGCAGACCGAGCGCGCCATCGAGGAGTTCAAGGCCGCGTACGCCATCAAGCCGCACGCCGACGCGCTCTACAACATCGCGCGCGCTTACGTCGATCTCGGCAACATCCCCGAGGCGCTCAGCTACTTCCGCCGCTACATCGCGAACGATCCGGAGGACCGCGCCCAGGTCGAGCAGGTCATGGCGCGCTTGCAGCAAGCCATCAAGACGGCGCCCGAGAAGAAAGAAGAGCAGACGCCGGCGATCGCGCGGACCGAGCAGAAGCTGGACCAGCAGGTCGCCACCGGGCAGCTCGACGCCAACCAGCTCCTGGCGCGGCTGCAAGAGCTGCTGCGCAGCGGTGCCCAGCCAGCGCCCATCGCCAAAGGCGAGCAGGCGCCCGCGCAGCCCCTGCCCGAGAAGGACGAGTTCGAGGCGACCGAGGTCACCGCGCTCAGCAAGGCCACCGCCAAGGACATCGCGGCCGAGCTCGCCGGCTCCGCGCGCACGCAGCAGTCCGAGGACGTCTTCGAGGAGCAGATCGTCACCGCCGGCGTCCGCGCGACCACCGAGGAGAAGACGCCCGCGTCCATCACCGTCATCGGCGAGGAGGAGATCCGCCTCTCGGGCGCGGTGACCATCCCCGAGTTGCTCCGCCGCGTGCCCGGCATCGACGTGGCCGAGATGAACCCGTCGGACGTGAACATCTCGTTCCGCGGCTTCAACCGGCGCCTCTCCAACAAGGTGCTGGTGCTGGTGGACGGCCGCTCGACCTACCAGGACTTCCTCGGCGTCACCTTCTGGGCGCTGCTCAACGTCTCGATGCACGACATCTCCCGCATCGAGGTCGTGCGCGGCCCGGGCTCTGCCCTCTACGGCGCCAACGCCTTCGCCGGCGTCGTCAACATCATCACCAAGACCGGCGACGAGGCGGGCGGCGCGCGGGCCTTCTTCCAGGGCGGCACGCAGAACACGGTGCTCTCGTCGGCGTCGGTCGGCGGCCACAGCGGCAAGCTGCAGTACCGCACCAGCGTCGGCTACGATCACGCCGACAAGTGGACCCGCGACCAGAGCGACTTCCTGCCGGCCTGGTCGCCGCAGTTCTCGCAGAGCAGCCGCAGCCGCGAGAACGAGCGCGCCGATCTCTTGTTGACCTACGACGCAGGCAAGACCCAGGTGACGACGGCGGCCGGCTTCAACAACTTCGCCATCGAGATCTTCCCCAACGGCGCCATCCGCACCTTCGGCAACGAGGGGCAGTCGGGCTTCGGCCGCGTCGAGGTCTCGAACGGCTACACCAAGGTCAAGGCGTTCTGGAACTCGCTGCGCATGAACTCGGGGCCCGAGTACTGGCCCGACGGCGTCAACAAGCTCAACGCGAAGATCCGCTCCGACGTGGTGGACGTGCAGGCGCAGACCGGCTTCGAGTTCAAGGCCTTGGGCACGCACAACGTCAGCATCGGTGCTGGCTATCGATACAAGACGGTGGATTGGGGGTTCCTCTTGCCCAAGCCCATCACCGGCTCGCAGCGCTACGACGAGAACCACTTCGACGTCTTCCTCCAGGAGGAATGGCAGGCCACCAAGAAGCTCTCGGTGGTGCTCAGCTACCGCGTGGATCGCCACCCGCTGCTGGCGAGGTACAACGTCACCACCGGCGGGCTCGTCCAGTCGCCGCGCGGCACCGTCCTCTACAGCCTCGACCGCGACAACACGCTCCGCCTCACGGTCGGCTCGTCGTTTCGCGCCAGCACCTTCTATGAGGCCTACGCGGGCCTGGTCGCGCCGGTGCCCAACTCGCCCGGCGTCGCCGTCGGCTTCACCGGCCAGCAGAACCTGAAGCCCGAGAGCATGCTCCAGGTCGAGCTTGGCTACCGCGGCCGTGTCTTCGACCGCTTCCAGCCCGAGATCGTCTTCTACGGCGAGAAGGTGACCAACCTCATCCTCGACAGCGCGCTCACGCCGCCGTCCATCGACGACCCGAACCGCGCGCCCGTGGACCCCCTCCGCGGCACGGGCAGCTTCATCGTCGGGTACGCGGGCTTCGAGAACACCTCCTCCAAGTTCTACGGCGTCGGCGTCGAGATCGGCGGCAAGTACACCCCCGTCGATGGCCTCGACCTCGGCCTCAACTACTCGTTCGAGAAGATCGCCGACTGCACCCACGCCTGCACGTTCACGGCGGCCAACACGCAGGCGGGCGGCCTGCTCTCGAACACGGCGACGCACAAGCTCAACGCGCTCCTGCTCTGGCGCACGCGCAGCAGCTTCGACATCTCGTTCGACGCGCACTACGTCTCGCCCGTGACCTGGGTCGAGAACGTCTTCGACCCCTTCAACCCGAACGCGGTCGGCGGCGTCCTTTTCACGCCTTACGCGCTGCCGGCGTACACGCTCGTGAATGGCCGCATCGGGTACCGCGTCATCCCGAACAAACTCGACCTCGGCGTCGCCGTCTACAACCTGCTCGACGATGAGCACCGCGAGCACCCGTACGGAAACCAGATCGGGCGCCGCTTCACCGTCACCGCCAGCGGGGCGTTCTAGCCATGAATCACTCCCTTCGACACCTCGCGCGCTCGGCAGCGCCGGCCGCCCTCGCAGCCCTGGCCGCGCTCGCAGGCTGCGGCAAGCCCGACGTCTCGCCCGGCCTCGACGTGCAGTGCCGGCCCGACAACCTCGCCTGCCAGCCCGGCAGCATCACCGGCAACGTCACCTACCAAGGCACGCGCCGCGGCGACGTGGTGCTGCTCCTCTTCGCCACCAACGCCTTGCCGCCGCCCGACGGGCTCGGCACCACCGCGCAAGCCATCTCCAAGGTCGTGCGCGCCAAGATGTTCGGCAGCCCGGAGAGCGCGGGGCAGGGTCCCTTCGGCGCGCAGTACGTCTTCTCGCAGGTGCCGCCCGGGCACTACCAGATCCGCGCCTTCATCGACGCCTCGGGGCTGTTCTTCCCCTTCTTCGACTTCAGCCAGCAGCCGCACGCGGGCGATCCCGTCGGCGGCCACGTCGACTTCGACTCCAACGGCGTGCCGCACCTCGCAGCGATCGACGTTCCGGCCGGCACCGCGCTGCAAGGAGTGAGCGTCGCCATCGGGCAGGAGACCCCGAACGATCCGCCCTCGTTCACCATCGTCGAGGCGCCGCAAGGCTCCTTCACCCTGCCGCAGTCGATGGACCGCCCGGTCTTCTTCCACGTCGCCACGGCGAACCTCGGCGCGGCGAACGCCTCTTTCGCCAACGCTCACTTCGGCGTCGAGCTTCGGCCCGATGCGAGCGGCCTGCCCTCCATCCCCGACGGCGACGGCTTCTACGACGTGTATCCCCAGGTCCTGCTCGAGCAGACCAGCAACGCCGACGGCACGGCGCTGGTGATCCCGGCGGTCATCCCCGTGAAGGTGAACCCACTGCCGCTCTTGCCGCTGCTCTTCCAGCAGCTCGGCAAGGGGCCGGTCCCGGTGGACAACCTCGAGCTCGCCGTCCTGCCCTTCGCAGGCGAGCTGGCGCCGCCGCCGACGCCTGGCGGGCGACCGGTCTTCACCCAGAGTCCCTCGATTCCGGCGGGCAACTACCGGCTGGTGGTCATCGAGAAGAGCGGCCAGGTGTGGACCCTGCCGAACTCGCTCGGCGCCACGCTGCCGAGCCAGGCGGTGCAGTTCGCCGTCGCGACCGCCACCCTGGCGCCGGGCGGGATCAAGGGCACGGTGCGGTACCAAGGCCCGGCCACGCCGGGGAACATCACCGTGCAGGCGTACCTCGCCGACCCCGCCAATCCGCCGCCGCCGCTCGGCACGCAGCTGCCGGTGCGGGTCAAGGTGCTGCGGGTCTCGCAGGTGACGGCCGACGCGAGCGGCTTCAGCGCTCCCTACGAGATCGACGGCCTGCCCGCCGGGACCTACCTCGTGCAGGTGCTCAACGACGGCGACGGCAACTTCGCCCCGTTCACGCTCTTGCAGACGCCCACGCGCGGCGACGTGGTCGGTGGCCACTTGACCGGAACGGGCCAGCTGGCGCCGGTCGCCGTGACCAACGCGGTGGTGGACGGCGTCGACTGCCAGCTGGTGCAGGTTCCCGGGCAGGACGCGCAGGGCAATGGGGTCGCGCTCGACCCGCCGGCGTTTGCGGTCGATCAGAGCAAGGGGCAGGCGGTGCTCGCCCAGGACGCGCGCGGCACCATCCGCATCTCGCTGCAGGCGCAGCCGATCTCGTTCCCCATCGGCGCCGGGCAAGCGGCGACGACCAGGTTCACGGTGGCGCTGGTGCGCGACGCGAACGGCAACACGGTGGACTCGGACGCCGACGGGCTGCCTGACGTGTGGCCCAGGGTCTTCATCGTCAAGCTCGACGACAGCGACCCGACCGGCCTCACCCAGGCGACCCCGACGGTGGTGATCCCGGCCGCGGTCGATCCGACCCCGTGGATGCCGCGGCTGCTGGCCAATCCTGCGCCCGTGCTCGCCTCGCGCATCTCGGTGGTGGTGCGGCCTGCCGCGCTCGACGTCTCGAACCCTGACGCGCGCGTGCGCCTGCCGGTGATCCCGGCGGGCCGCTACAAGATCGTCGTCCTCAACGAGACGGGCCAGGCCTGGCAGGTGCCGAACGACTCCGGGCCCGACGCGCTCGACCCGCGGGCGGCGGCGCTCTCGCCCTCGACCGCGTCGCAGAGCAAGGGCTTCACCGTGGTGCCGCCCACCGGGCCAGTGCCGGTCGGGAGCATCTCGGGCCTGCTGAGAGTCCTCGTCCCTGGCCCCTTCCTCGGCGCCTGGGTCTTCGCGTACGACGCCTCGAGCCCGCCGCCGCCGCTCGGCACCGGCACGCCGGTCTCGGCCGATTTCCACGTTCAGGCCGAGCAGGCCGCAGACGGCACCATCCCGTACACGCTGCGCGGACTGACGCCGGGACACAGCTACCTCGTGACCACGCTCGTCGACACCCGCGGCGACTTCGCGCTCGACCCGCAGATCTTCGCCGCGGCGCCGGGGCAGGGCAGCCTCGCGGGAGGTCACCTCGACGCGACCAACACGCGGCTCGACGCCGTGGCCGTCGGCGCGACGCCGGTGACGGGCATCGACGTCATCGCCGGCCAGGTGCTGCCGCCGCGGCCGAGCTTCGTCTTGACCCAGGGCGGAGTCGGGGTGACGACAGATGTCGTCAATCCCTTCGCCGACGCCATCACTCCCGAGCGGCTGACGCTGCACGCGCAGACCCTCCTGACGCCTGCGGTGGGCGGCAAGCCCGAGTCCACGCCCGCGTTCTTCCCGGTCTCGTTCCGCAGCTGCGATCCGGCCAACCCGAAGCTCGGGCTCGACACCGACTTCGACAACCTGCCCGATCTGTACCCGCGCATCTTGGTGGTGAAGCTGCTCGACGCCGACCCGACCGGGCTGACCCTCGACCCGCAGACGACCATCATCCCCGCGGCCATCGATCCCACCTCGTTCTTCGCGCAGCTGGGCGACTGCAATGCGCTGCCGGCGCCCAAGACCGTGGCGGCGACCGACCTGAGCGTCATCCTCTCGCCGGTGGCCGTGCAGCCCCAGGCCGACCACTCGCTGTTGCAAGTGCCGATTCCCGCCGGGCGCTACGGCGTCGTGCTGCTCTCGAAGACCGGCCAGGTCTGGCAGATCCCGAACGTGCTGCAGCCCGCCCTCCTCGACGCTTCTGTCTCGCCGGCCACGGCGCAGTCGCTGCAGACCCAGGGCGTCGCGCTGCGCGTGACCGCGCAAGTTCCCGCGTCGCTGGGCGGCGGAATTCGCGGCGCCATCCACGTTGCCGGCACGTACGGCGCCGCCGGCCTCGGCAACATCCTGGTGGCCGCGTACTCGGCGAGCGCGCCGCCTCCGCCGCTCGGGCTCGGCCGCCCCGTGGCGGTCCAGGTGATCCCAAAGCCGATCGCGCAGGCGTTCATCGGCTCGCAGATCCCCTACCAGCTCTCGAACCTGCCGCCCGGGGCGTACCTGGTCGCGGCGCTCAACGATCCGCTCGGCCGCACCAGCCCCTCGCTCAGCTTCCTGTCCACGCCGGGCCTCGGCGCGCAGGTGAGCTTCAGCGGCGGCGCAGCGCCCGCGCCCATCGTGGTCGGCTCCACCATCGCCTCCGGGGCCGACGTGTTCCTCGACCCGGTCGCGGTGCCGACCGTGCCCTTCGAGCGGCCGATGTTCACCGTGGACACCTCGACCTCGGCGCTCAGCGTCCGCTCCGGCGCTGCTCCCGGGACCTTTGCCTTGGTGGCGCTCCTGCCGACGGTGCCTTCCGGCTTGCCCTTCGCAGTTTCGACGGCTGCCTTCCACCCAGTCGTGGCCAGGTGCGGAGCCTCCGGCCGCCAGGCGCAGGACCCGAGCCAGAGCTGCACGCCCGGCGCGCCATACCAGGACATGAACGTCACTTGCGGCGCCGGCGGCCACCCGTGGATCTCGACGCAGGTCTATGCCTCGCCCATCGACACCGGCGCGCGCTTCCTGGCGCTGGTCAAGATCGACGCCTGCCAATTCTGCCCAGCGCTCACTGGGACGCCGCTCTGCACCGCAGCGCCGCTGCAGCCGCCGAATGGCCCGCTGCCGATGGCGGGGTTCACCGTGGCGGTGACGAACGTCGCCATCGACCCGTTGACCGGAGGAGCGGCCGGCGTGGCGCTGCCCACCGGGCACTATGCACTCACGGTGGTCGAGCCGACTGGCTTGCTCTGGACCATTCCGAACGAGCTGGCCGCGGCCGGCGGCGCCTCGGGTGCGGGACAGTCGATCGCCTTCACGGTCGCGCCGTAGAGGGCGGCTCAGCTCCGGCGCGGGATGCGCACTTCCCGCAGCCGGGACGCGAGGTCGAGGTACGTGAGCAAGGGCGCGCCGTCCTCGTCGAGCGGGTCGAGGAAGAGCGCGCGCACTTCGCTTTTCAGTATATGGCCCCGCGCCAGCGCGTAGTAGAGCCGCTCGCCCAGGATGTACCCGAGCGAGTGGGTGACCGCGTTGAAGAGATCGGCGTCGCGCCGGTAGAGCGCCTTGATCGACACGCCGGGCCTCGCGCCGCGCTCGAGCCGCTTGTGCATGAGGACGAATCGCGCCACCTCGCGCTGGAAGCGGTCGGGTCCGCGCAGCAAGCGCTCGAACTCGGGTTCGTGCGGGCACTTGCGGCGCGGGTTGACGATCTTCGAGCCGCAGAACGCGTAGGCCTCCTCCAGCGCGCGCGCGTAGAACGAGTCGACCAGGCCGCGCGGGTCTTCGCTCGCACCGGAGACGATGTGCCGGACGAAATGCGCGGCCTCTTCCGCCGCGTGATTGACCGACAGGTTGGCCAAGAAGGCGATGCGCGCGCGCGGGATGTAGTAGCTCTCGCGCGCCAGGATCTGCCGCTCGATGGTGTGGATCTCGGCGTTATCGAAACCGCGATTCGGTAACGTTTGCAAAAATGACAGGTCGCCGGCGGTGAACACCTCGACGCCGTCCAGCGCCTCGCGGAAGGCGGCGTCGTCGAGGTCGAGGAAGTGCGCCACCATCAGCGCCAGCTCCTTGAAGCGGCGCTCGGGGTGGTCGCTCTCGAGTGGCTCCTCGCCTCCCTCGATCCAGTCGAGGAAGCTCTGCTGCACGATGACCGGCGGGGTGTTGATGAGGCACAGCTCGCCCGGGCGCACCAGCACTGCCTCGACGTCGAGCTCGCGCCCTTCGGCCTGCAGGGCCCAGTAGAGCGCCTCGCAATTCTGGTAGACGGTGAGCGCCTGGAGCGCGCGCCCCTTCAGCTGGCGGGCGACCGCGGCCGGGAGGTGCGGCGGCGCGACGTGCAGCTGCCCGGTGAGCACCAGCACCTGCGCGCCCGGGTGCCGCTGGACGGCGCCGGCGATGCGCCTCGCCGCGTACTCGTCGCGCTCGGCGAGGCCCCCCGCGCGGTCGATCGCGATCACCGGCAGGTTGCGCCGCTGCGCCTCTTCGAAGAGCGGGGCGAAGTGGGGCCAGACGTCGAACCGCTGGTGGCGCCGGTACTCGATGCGCTCGAGGAACGTCTCCGCCGAGAGGCGCCCGGCCAGGAACGCGTCGAGCGCGCTCTGGTGGCGGCCCTGCACGAACTCGAGCGCCAGCACGGTGGGTCTGCCCTGCGGCTCGAGCCGCTGGACCAGCTTCAGGAAGCTGCGCTGGGCCTGCTTGAGCGTGTGATAGTCGCCGACGTAGACCAGGTCGCTGCCTGCGACCGAGTCGAGCAGCTCGTCGTAGGTGGCCTCGCGCAGATGTCGGCGCACGCGCCTAGCCGCGCGCGCTTCATAGGCGACGAACTCGGGGGAGGCTCCGTGCACCGCCTCGGCGATCAACCGGCGCTGCCGCCGGAAGAGCGCCCTCTGCAGGCGGCCGATCTCCTGTCGCGCGGTCGCCAACGACAGGGCCCCTTGCGGCTACCGGCGCGCGGCCGCCGGGTCGTCGTCGAGCATGTCGTTCGGCGACGGGATCTTGCGCAGATCGGTCTTCGAGATCTTCCAGGCCTGCTGGACCACCCACGAGAGCGAGCGGTCGAGCCGCTGTGCCTGCTGCTGGATCTCCGAGAGCATCTCCTCGGGGAAGTACAGGCTCTGCTTGCGGGCGTCGTTGGCGGACATGGCTACTCGCGCTCCACTTCGCCACGGTGCGCTGCCGACTCTCCGATGACGTCGTTGACTGAGGGGAATCGCATGATCTCCGTGCGGGCAATCTTCCAGGCCTGCTGCACGATCCACGAGAGCGACCGGTCCTGACGGTTCGCCTCTTCCTGGATCTCCCGCAGCATATCCTCGGGAAAGTAGAGACTCTGCTTGCGCTTGTCCGTGCCCGCCATCAAGGCCTCCGGCCGACAGTGACGCACAAGTCCGCGCGCCACGTACCTGACTTACTAGGCCCGGTCGGACACCGAGGTCAAGCTGTGTTGGTCGTTCGAGACCCTGCCTCGCGGCCAAAAAGAAGGGCGGCGAACGGCTGCCCCGCTCCCCAGGCGGCCTGGAACTGCCGGGCCTGCGCGCCCCGGGTTGCTGCGGCGGAGCGCCGCACTCGGTCGCTGTCTTCTTGTCATGCTTTTGCCCCCGCGCTACAGGGCGCGCTCTTTGGCGTGCTGCGTCGCAGGCGTCAGCGCACCAGTGGACCACGAGAAATTGGTGCGAGGGGGCTCCAGACCCTCTTCGAGGTTGGTGCGTCTCGCTACGGGAAGCCGACGAGCAGACCAGGAAGATCGGTTGGCACGAGCGTCGCATTAGAAGCTGGTCGTAACGGACGGATGGGCGGAGGAGGAAACCGATGAGCATCCAGGGCACGATCACCGCACGAGACGTACTGCTCAACTCGGGTCTCATCGTCCGCCACTTCGGCGCCAGCGCGTACCTCCGCTGCTGCGTCGCCATCCTGCTCCGCCGCCGGACTACGTTCCTCGATTGCGTCTGCCAGTTCAGCGCCGAGTAGGTCGCGCAGAAGGGCGGCAAGCAGCCGGCAGGTCGAGTCAGTGGCGGGGTGGGCCTTCGGGTCCGCCCCGTCGCGCTTCGAGCGTCACAGCGGCAGGTGCTTGACGTGCTCGGAGGGCGGGCTTGACGGCCCCGAGGCTGGGTACTTCCGTTCACAGGGAAAGAGTTTCGCCCGCCTGGTCGTCCTACCGCCGTGTGGCAAAAAAAAAGGCTGACCAGGTTTGCACCTGGCCAGCCCCGATGGACCTAGAGGGGGAGGGGGGGACCCCTAGGCCCATTTCCTTCAAGCTTGCGGCGCTGCCGCCACCGACAGAATCTGTTGACTGCGTCGCGGGGTCCGCCATTCTTGAGAACGCGGACCGCCGCCTGGTTGTTCCTGCCGCTGTCCGGTGCCCCCATGGTCCTGCAGGACTCAAAGTGGGTTTCGAACAGTCGGAGCGCAAGAGCCGCACCCCTGAATCTTTTGGAGTCTGGCATGGCTGGCCGCACCGAGCGCGCGAGCGCCTGCAGCAGGGACGCCGGGCTGGTCGAGCGCGCGGTCGTCGCCGCGTGCTCCGGCGCTCAGGCGCTGGTGCCTTCGTCGAGCACCGTGCTCGTGGCCTGCTCCGGGGGCGCTGATTCGACTGCGCTCGCGGTCGCCCTGTCGGCGCTCGCCCGCGAGAAGCCTGCCCTGGCGCTCACGGTGGTCCTCGGCCACGTTGATCACGGTCTCCGCGACGGCTCTTCCCGCGACGCCGATCTGGTGCGCGCGCTCGCAGCGCGACTGCGCGTTCCCTTCCATCACCTGCGCCTCTCTTCCCTGCACCTCGAGGTCGCCCGCGAGGGCCTGGAGCGGGCCGCGCGCGACGCCCGCCATGCAGCGCTGGCGCTGCTCGCGCGCGAGGCCTCCGCGACCCTCGTGGCCACCGCGCACACGAGGCGCGATCAGGCGGAGACGCTGCTGCTCCGGCTCGCGCGCGGGGCGGGTCCGTCGCAGCTGGCAGGCGTTCGCGCCCGGCGTCGGCTGGCCGCCGGGGTCTGGCTCGTGCGGCCTCTACTCAACGTGTCGCGCGCGGCGACCGAGGCGCTCTGCGCGCGCGAGGGTCTCGAGATCGTCGACGACCCGCACAATCACGACGAGGCGAGAGCTCGCACCCGCGTGCGCAGGCTCTTGCCCTCGCTCGCCGCAGAGCTCAACCCCCGGCTCGAACAGGCCCTCGCGCGCGCGGCGGCGCTGTTCGCCGAGGAAGACGAGCTCGTGCAGGGACTGGCCGAGGAAGCGCTCACCCGCGCCAGGCGCGGCCGGCATGAATTTGACGCAGCCGGGCTGGCGGCGCTGCACCCCGCGTTGCTGCGGCGCGCGCTGCTCGCGGCGGCCCTCGAGGCGGGCTGCAGGCCAGAGCAGGGCCACCTCGAATCGGTGCGCGCCGCGCTCGCCCATCGAGGCGCCAGAGCGTGGGAGCTGCACGTGCCGCGGGGCGTCGTGCGTTTGACGCAGACGAGCCTTTGCTTCGCCGCTCGACAAGCTCGCCGGGAGAATGTGGCCCCCCTCTCGATGGAGCTAGCGATCACGGGCCCGGGGCGCTACGCTTGGAACGGTCGCTTGCTTGTCCTCTCGGAAGGCCGCGACCGAGGGACCTTGGTGGACGAGACGCGGGCACCTTTTCCTTGGACGCTGCGCGGACACCGCGCCGGCGACCGCTTCCGCCCCGGCGGCGGGCGCGCCAAGAAAGTGGCCGACCAGTGGATCGACGCCCGGGTCCCTCGAGCAGAGCGGGCGGCGCTTCCGCTCCTCGCCGACAAGAGCGGCATCCTCTTTTATGTGGGCGGGCTGCGCGCAGGCGAGCCGTCCAAGGGCAAGCTTGAACGCCCATTCGCTTTGCAGTGGACTTCGGAAATGGACGCCGCGAGTGCCGGGTTGTGCACCGTGCTAGGCTAAGGCGCTTGCGCCTGCCGACGAGGAGAGACGGGTGAGACAGTCGTATAAGACGTTCTTTCTCTGGGCAGTTCTGATCCTGCTCTTCTTCTCGTTCTATTCGATCTTCTCCAAGCAGCGGGGGCCAGACCCGCGCGAGATCGATGCGAGCGAATTCTACCAGGCGGTCGAGCGGGGAGACATCTCCGCGGCGACGGTGAAGGGCACGGTCATCACCGGCTCGTTCAAGAACCGCCAGGGCGAGTTCCGGACCACCAGCCCGGTCGACACCCAGCTCCTCGAGAAGCTCCGCCACCACGGCGTGAACTACAAGTTCGAGAAGGAAGAGGCGTCCAGCCTCTGGGCCCAGTTCCTGGTCTCGTGGATGCCGCTCGGCGTGCTCTGCGTGCTCTTCATCTTCCTCATGCGGCAGCTCCAGGCCGGTGGCGGCAAGGCGATGAGCTTCGGCAAGAGCCGCGCGAAGCTGCTCTCCGAGAACCACAACAAGGTGACGTTCCACGACGTGGCCGGCATCGACGAGGCCAAGGACGAGCTGGAAGAGATCATCTCGTTCTTGAAGGACCCGAAGAAGTTCACCAAGCTCGGCGGCCGAATCCCCAAGGGCGTCCTCTTGATGGGCTCGCCCGGCACGGGCAAGACGCTCCTGGCGCGCGCCATCGCGGGCGAGGCCGGCGTTCCGTTCTTCTCCATCTCGGGCTCCGACTTCGTCGAGATGTTCGTCGGCGTGGGCGCCAGCCGCGTGCGCGACCTCTTCGAGCAGGGCAAGAAGCACGCGCCCTGCATCATCTTCATCGATGAGATCGACGCCGTCGGTCGCCACCGCGGCGCAGGCCTTGGCGGCGGGCACGACGAGCGCGAGCAGACGCTCAACCAGCTGCTGGTCGAGATGGACGGCTTCGAGTCCAACGACGGCGTCATCCTCATCGCCGCCACCAACCGTCCCGACGTGCTCGACCCAGCGCTCTTGCGCCCGGGCCGCTTCGACCGGCGCATCGTGGTGCCCCGCCCCGACGTGAAGGGCCGCGAAGGCATCCTCAAGGTGCACACGAAGAGGACCCCGCTCTCGCCCGAGGTCGATCTCGACACCATCGCGCGCGGCACGCCGGGCTTCTCGGGCGCCGATCTCGAGAACCTGGTCAACGAGGCCGCGCTGCTGGCTGCTCGCAAGAACAAGGAGCGGCTCGACAACTCGGACTTCGAGTTCGCCAAGGACAAGGTCACGATGGGCGCCGAGCGCCGCTCGATGATCATCAGCGACGCCGACAAGAAGATCACCGCCTGGCACGAGGCCGGCCACACGCTGGTGGCGAAGCTCCTGCCGGGCTGCGACCCGGTCCACAAGGTGACCATCATCCCCCGCGGGCCCGCGCTTGGCTTGACCCAGATGCTGCCGAAGGAAGACCGGCTCAACTGGAACAAGACCGCGGTGCTCGACCGCATCGCCATGGCCATGGGCGGGCGCATCGCCGAAGAGCTCGAGTTCAACGAGCTCACCTCGGGTGCCAAGAGCGACATCGACCACGCCACGGCTTTCGCGCGCAGCATGGTCTGCGAGTGGGGCATGAGCGAGAAGCTCGGGCCCTTGTCGTTCGGGGAAGAGCAGGGCGAGGTCTTCCTCGGCCGCGAGTTCCGCGAGCGGGCCCGCAACTTCAGCGAGGCCACGGCCATCGAGATCGACGGCGAAGTGCGCCGCCTGGTCATGGAGCAGTACGACCGCGCCCGCAAGGTGCTCACCGAGAACAAGGTCGCGCTCGACCGCATCGCGCTCGGCCTGCTCGAGTGGGAGACGCTCGACGGCGAAGAGGTCAACACGCTGATGGCCGGCGGCACCATCATCAAGGCGCGGCCCGAGCCGCGGCCCCGGTACGATCCGCCCAAGAAGGTCGAGGAGAAGAAGGAGAAGTCGAAGATCCTCGACGCGCTCGGCGGCCTGACCCAGCCGGTGCCCAAGGCCGAGAAGGCGTAGGCCCACGGCGCCGAAGTAGAACTCGCCAGAGGCGGCCTTCGCGGGCCGCCTCTCTGCGTTTCGGGGTAAGAGTCAGCCCATGCGCGTGCGGCTGCTCGAGCTGCAGAACGAGGCTGATTCACTCCAAGCCGGGCGGGCCGCGGGCCGGCTGGTGCCCGAGCCCAACCTGCGCGGGTGGGCGGCGCTCTTGCCCCTCGAGCCGCGCACGGTGGCCGAGGGGCTCAAGCAGTCGGGCCTGGCGGTGCTGCGCGGAGCGCGCGGGGCGCTCGCGCTCGGCAATCTGGCGCAGCTCTGGGGCGCGGCGCGGAGCCTCGCCGATGCGCTCGAGCGGCCCGAGGGTCGCGCGCTGGCAGAAGAGCTCCAGCAGCGCGCGGCCAGCGTGGAGGCGCCCGCGCGCACGTTGACGCTGCCGCGGAGCAAGCTGCCGGCGGGGCGGACCCTGGTGATGGGAATCGTCAACGTGACGCCCGATTCATTCTCCGATGGGGGTCACTTCCTCGAGGTGGACCTTGCGGTCGCGCGCGGCCTGCAGTTGGCCGAGGACGGCGCCGATCTGCTCGACGTCGGCGGCGAGTCCACCCGGCCCGGCGCGACCCCGCTCTCGGCGGCGGAGGAGCGCGCGCGCATCGAGCCCGTGGTGCGCGAGCTGGCGAAGAGGACCTCTGTGCCCGTCTCCATCGACACCACCAAGGCCGAGGTGGCCCGCGCGGCGCTCGCCGAAGGCGCCGAGATGGTCAATGACGTCTCCGGCCTCGCGCGCGATCAGGAGATGGGACCGCTCGTGGCCGCGAGCAAGGCCGCGCTGGTGCTGATGCACATGCGCGGGACGCCGCAGGACATGGCGGCGCGCGCGGTCTACGAGGACCTTCACGGCGAGGTGCTCATGGAGTTGCACCTCGCCCTGCAGCGTGCGCGCGAGGCGGGCGTGGCCCTGGACCGCGTCGCGCTCGACCCGGGCCTGGGGTTTTCCAAGACGGCCGAGCACCAGCTGTCCTTGCTGCGTCGCCAGCGCGAGCTCTTGCAGCTTGGCCTGCCGCTCCTGGTCGGCCCGAGCCGCAAGGGGTTCATCGGCAAGCTCACGGGGCGCCCGCCGGCCGAGCGGCTCTCGGGGACGCTGGCGGCGTGCGCGCTCTCGGCGGCCGCGGGCGCATCCATTCTGCGCGTCCACGACGTGCGCGAGGTGCGCGAGGCGCTGGCCGTCGCCGACGCCGTGCGGGACTCGCAGTGACCGAGCGGCGAGCGCGCTGGCTGATCCTGCTCGTGGCCTGCGCGCCGCTCCTGGTCGGGCTTGGCAACGACATCCAGGAGTTCGATCCCACGCAGTACGCCGAGTCGGGCCGCTCGATCGCGGTCTCCGGCGACTGGATGCACCCGCGCGACATCAACGGCCCTTACGACGACAAGCCGCCGATGGCCTTCTGGCTGATCGCGCTCGCCATCAAGGCCTTTGGGGCCACCTCCTTCGCGGTGCGCCTGCCCTCGCTCCTGGCGGTGCTCGCCGCCATCGCCGCCACGGCGATCGCTGGCAGAGAGCTCTGGGGACTCGGCACCGGGCTCCTCGCGGCGGCGCTCTTCGCGGCGTCGCCGGCGGCGCAGCTGATGGTGGCCGACCCGAAGATCGACGCCGACGTGACGGCCTTCATGACCCTCGCGGTGGCGCTCTTTCTGCTCGCGCGGCGCGCACCGGCGCTGGCCTGGCCGGCCTGGATCTGCGTCGGGTGCGGCCTCTTGACCAAGGGGCCGATCGCCGTCATCGCGCCCCTGGCGGCCGTGCTGCCCGAGGCGCTCCGCGACGCGCGGTGGCGATCGCGGCTGCAGCTCGCCGCGGGGCCCGCGATCGTCGCGCTGCTCTGGCTGCCCTACGGCCTGCAGCACGACGCGCACCTGACCTATTTTCACCTCTGGGAGCAGAGCTTCGGCAGGCTGACGGGGCAGAGCGCGTGGCGCAACGAGACGACCCCGCTCTTCTTCCTGCACACGAGCCTCTGGGCCTTCTTGCCCTTCACGCCCGCGCTCGCCCTCGCGCTCTTTGCGCGGCTGCGCGCCTTCGTCGCCAAAAGGGTGCTCCCTCCCGATCTCGCGCGCGTGCCGCTCTTCTGGCTCCTGGTGCCGCTCGCCGGCATCTCGGCCTCCGCCTACAAGCTGCCGCAGTACCTCTATTGGCTCGGTCCTCCGGCGGCGCTCCTGGCCGCGCGCGCGATCGACGGCGAGCTCTCCTCGCGGGCCCGGCGCATGCTCACCGCGCTGCAGCTCTTGCTCAGCCTCGCCGCACCCGCGCTGGTGGCGCTGCTCCTCGCCGAGTCGTTTCCCTCCGGCTCCACGCTCGGGCAGCTCGGTTGGCCACTCTTCGCGGGCGCCGCTGCCGCAGCGGGCCTCTGGCTCTGGCGTCGAGCGGAATTTGCCACGGGCCTCGTCGCGGCCGGTGTCGCCGCGCTCTCGGCTTGCTGGCTCTTCTTCCACGCGTGGCTGCACCCGTCCGTGCTCGCCTATCAACCCGATCACGCCTTTGCAGCGCGGGCCGTCCAGGAAGACCCCGCCGCGCGCGTGCTGCCCTTCGTCGGCGCCGTTCCGAGCAACGCCGCGGGGTTCTACGCCGCGCGCTCCGCGAGGTCGTTCTCGCCCGCGCAGCTCGCGCGCGCCGTCGCCGAGGGGGCTGCCTGCGTGGCCATCATCGACCCCGCGGTCGCGCCCGCGCTGCAGTCCGCGGGGCTGCGGGTCGAGACGCTCCTCGAGAGGCCGCTCTTTCCCACCAGCCGGCCGACGCGCGCGTTCTTGAACGCCCGCACGCGCGAGGGCTCGGTGCGCCGGCTGCGGCTCGTCAAGCTCGCGCTCAGAGCGCCTTGAGCAAGGTGCGCGCAAAGAGCTGGAGCGCGCGGTACTCGAGCTCGCCGTAGGTCTGGCGATAGTTGCTCGCGAGGTGCGCGTGGGCGCGATGGCAGCGGCTCTCCATCTCCGGAGCGTGCATGAGCGACTGGTGCCCGACGCGATACTCGAGCACCACCTGATCCACGAAGGTGCCGCCGAAGCGGCGGATGGCGCGGAGGAAGAAGTCCACGTCCTCGATCGGGGCGACGTCGGGCCGGAAGCCGCCGATCGCGTAGATGTGGTCGCGCCGGATCAGGCCGGCCGAGCAGACCAGCGGCGTCGCCTGGTGCAAGAGCGTCGTGGCCATGAGCAGGCGCGAGCGGAAGCGCGAGGCCCTGCGCGCCCGGCGCGCCGCATCGGCGAAGTAGCGCCTCTCGTGGGAGAGGGCCGGCTCCTCGCCGAAAGGGGCGACCTCGCCAAAGGCGACGCCGACCGTGTGATTGCGCTCCAGCTCGGCGACCAGCGCCTTGAGCGATCCGGGCGCGGCGCGGTCGTCGTCGTCGAGGAAGTAGACGTAGGGCGCCTTGGCGCGCCTGGCGCCGAGGTTCCTCGGAACCGCGGGCCGACCCTTGCTCGGCACGGGACTGCGCAGGTAGGAGAGGCGCGGATCGTCGAGGGAAGCGATCGTCGCCTGCGCAGAGCCTTCGGGGCTGTCGTCGACGACGATGATCTCGGCGGTCTCCGGCTGGATGAGCACGCTGCCGAGCGCCTCGCGAAGCGCTGCGGGCCGGCGGAAGGTCGGCAAGACGACGGAGACGCAGGCCTGCATCAACCGATGTTAGACGGACGTCCCGGGTCGTGCAACCAAGGTCGTACTGCAGAAATACAGGAGCCTTGAAGGCTCCTTGGCCGGCGAGACCGATCCGTCGCTCGGATGAACAGGCGCGCCCTTCGCTTGTTGCCTCCGGCCGGGGGAGACCACAACATGAGCGCAGCAGGCGGGCCCAAGGCCGGCCGATCGTCCAGGAGCAGACACCAGATGGCCATCCGCCTGAGCCCGAAGCCCGTCGATCCTCCTCGCAAGCTGTTTGGCACCGACGGCATCCGCGGCGTCGCCAACGTCCACCCGATGACGGGCGAGATGATGCTCAAGCTCGGCCGCGCGGTCGGCCACCTGATCAAGAGCGGCTCGCACCGCCACCGCGTGATCATCGGCAAGGACACGCGCCTCTCGGGCTACATGCTCGAGACCGCGCTCGCGAGCGGCATCTGCTCGATGGGCGTGGACGTGATCCTCTGCGGCCCGCTGCCGACGCCCGCGATCTCGAACCTCACCGCCTCGATGCGCGCCGACGCAGGCGCCGTCATCTCCGCCAGCCACAACCCGTACCAGGACAACGGCATCAAGTTCTTCAGCCGCGACGGCTTCAAGCTGCCCGACGAGGTCGAGGCCCAGATCGAAGAGCTGATTCACTCGCAGGAGCTCGATCAGCTGCGGCCCACGGCCACCAGCATCGGCAAGGCCATCCGCATCGCCGACGCCGCGGGCCGCTACGTCGTCTACGCGAAGAGCACCTTTCCCAAGGACCTGACGCTGGACGGCGTCACCATGGTGGTGGACTGCGGCCACGGCGCGGCTTACCGGGTAGCGCCGGGCATCTTCGAGGAACTCGGCGCCAAGGTCATCGTCATGGGCGCCGAGCCCGACGGCATGAACATCAATGACCAGGCCGGTGCGCTCCACCCCGAGGGTATGTGCAAGGCGGTGGTCAAGCACGGCGCGCACATCGGCATCGCGCTCGACGGCGACGCCGACCGGGTGATCGTCGCCGACGAGAAGGGCAACGTCGTCGATGGCGACGCGGTGATGGCCATCTGCGGTCTGGATCTCATGGAGCACAAGGCGCTGCCGCACAACACGGTGGTCTCGACGGTGATGTCGAACATCGGCCTCGACCAGTGCATCACCAAGGCTGGCGGCAAGGTCGTCCGCACCCGCGTCGGCGATCGCTACGTCGTCGAGGAGATGCGCAAGAACGGCTATTCTTTTGGCGGCGAGCAGAGCGGCCACCTCGTCTTCCTCGACCACGCCACCACCGGCGACGGCTGCGTCGCGGCTCTGCACCTGCTCGCGGTCATGCAGCAAAAGGGCAGGCCGCTCAGCGAGCTCTCCAAGTGCATGGAGGTCTTTCCCCAGGCGCTGCTCAACCTCGCGGTCAAGAGCAAGCCCGAGCTCGGCTCGCTGCCCACGGTGATGCGCGCCATCCGCGACGTCGAGCAGAAGCTCGGCAAGCAGGGCCGGGTGCTGGTGCGCTACAGCGGCACCGAGACCAAGGTGCGGGTGCTGGTCGAGGGCCCCGACAAGCAGACCATCGACGCGCACGCGCAGATGATCGGGGAAGAGTTGACGAAAGTGATTGGGTAACTTCGGTCAGGCGAACCCAACGGCCAGAGCTCTTGGGGCCCGCGGCTGCGCCGCGAAGGCTGTACAAGGGGGCTCCGCCCCCTCGTACCACTCCCCCGGCAAAAGAACCCCGTTATCGAAAGTTATCGAAAAAAATCGACCAGCAGCTCGTTGACCCTGTCTGGCTCGTCCTGCTGCACCCAGTGGCTGGCGTTGGGGATCAGCTCGACGCGGAGTGACTCGACGACCTCCGAGTGGCCCTTGAGGAGGTCCTTGCGCAGCACCTTGTCGGCCTCGCCCCAGATGACCATGGTGGGCGGCTTGATCTTTCCGCTCAGCTTGATCTTCGTGCGCAGCATCGCGCGGTAGTAGGCGAGGGCGGCGGTGATGGCGCCGGGCTTCTTCCAGGCTGCCTCGTAGACGGCCAGGTCCTCGTCGCTGAAGGCGGCCTCCTTCTTGACCGACAGCCCTCGCAGCGCCCGCCTGAGGAACGCCGGGTGCGCCAGCGCCTTCTCGGGGAGGAAGGGGAGCTGGAAGACGAAGAAGTGCCAGACCGCCGCCGCCTGCCTGGGCGAGCGGAGCAGGGCGCGCTTCATCAGCTCGTTGTGCGGGCAGTTCAAGATGGCGAGCTTCTCGACCAGCTCGGGGTGCTGGTGCGCGAGCGTCCAGGCGATGCCGCCGCCCCAGTCGTGGCCGACGAGGCGGACCTTCTCGCCGAGCGAACGGCAGAGGCCGGCGATGTCCTCGGTCAGGTGCTCGAGCGTGTAGTTCTCCACCCCGAGTGGGCGGTCGGATTCGCCGTAACCGCGCAGGTCGGGGGCGACGGCGCGAAAGCCGGCGGCGGCCAGCGCGGGGAGCTGCTTGCGCCACGAGTACGCGAGCTCGGGGAAGCCGTGCAGCAGCACCACCGGAGGACCGCGGCCCTCGGCGAGGCAGTGGAGCGTGACCTCGCCGACGTTGATGCGGAGATGATCCATGAGCGGCGGAGTGTAGCGCGGTAAAGTGCCGGGCCGGGTTCGGGCAGGCATGCCGGAGGCGGAGCCGGAGCCTGTCACGGGCCCGGAGAATTTGGAGGCGACTATGCGGCTCGGCGTCAATATCGACCATGTGGCGACACTGCGGCAGGCGCGGCGGGGGAGATATCCGGACCCCGTGCAGGCGGCGGCGATCGCGGAGTTGGCGGGGGCAGAGCAGATCACGCTGCACCTGCGCGAGGACCGGCGCCACGTCAACGAGCGCGACCTGCGCATCCTGCGCCAGACGGTGCAGGGCGCGCTGAACCTGGAGATGGCGGCGCTCGAGCCGATGCTGCAGCTCGCGCTGGCCGAGCGGCCGGACACCGTGACGCTGGTTCCTGAGCGGCGCGAAGAGCTGACCACCGAGGGCGGGCTGGACGTGGCCGGCCACCTCGAGAACATCGGCGCAATCGCGCGCGGCCTTCGCGAAGGGGGCATCGAGGTCTCGATGTTCATCGACCCGGACCTGGGCCAGGTGCGCGCCTCGCACAAGCTGGACGCGCACGCCGTCGAGCTGCACACCGGCCGTTACTGCGAGACCAAGGGCGTCGAGCAGGCGCGCGAGCTGGAGCGGCTGCGCGAGGCGGCGCACGCAGCGAGGAAGCTCGGCATGCGCGTCGCGGCGGGACATGGGCTCGACTACAACAACGTCCTGCCGGTGTGCGCGATTACCGAAATTACCGAATTGAACATCGGCTACGCCATCGTCTGCCGCGCGGTGCTGGTGGGCATGGACCTCGCGGTGCGCGACATGAAGAAGCTGATCGACGAGGCCGAGCGCGACGCGCGGGCGCGAGGGTGAGGTTGCTCCTCGCCAGCGAGCAGCGCGAACTGGACCGCCTGGCCGCCGCCGAGGCGCACCTGCCGACGCGGGTCTTGATGGAGAGCGCCGGGGCCGCGGTGGCGAGAGCCGTGCTGGAGAAGCGGCCGCGGCGGGCGGCGATCTTCTGCGGGCCGGGGAACAACGGCGGCGATGGCTACGTGGCGGCGCGCTTCCTGCGCGAGGAGGTGGAGACGCTCTGCGTGGCCACCGCGCCCCTCGAGGGGCTCAAGGGCGACGCGCGGGACGCGGCGCTCGCGTGGTCGGCGAGCGGCGGGGCGATCGCCACCGTGGACGACTTCTCCGAGCGGCTCGGCGCGGGCGACACGGTCGTCGATGCGGTCTTCGGCAGCGGTCTGTCGCGGCCGCCGATGGGCAAGGAAGCGCGCGCCATCGAGCTGATGAACGACGCCGCCGCCCGGGGTGCCTGGCTCGTCGCGGTGGACGTGCCGAGCGGCCTCGATTCGGACACCGGCGCGCTCTACCCGCGCCACCTCGCGCGGGCCGATGAGACGGTGACGTTTCATGCGCCCAAGCGCGGCCTCGTGCTCTTCCCCGGCGCGGCCACCGCGGGCCGGCTGCGCGTGGCCGCCATCGGGATCCCGCGGACGCTCGAAGAGCGGCTCGCCGGGCCGGCCTGCGAGTTGCTCGACGACGACGAGGCCAGGCGGATCCTCGCGCCGCGGGGGCAGACGGCGCACAAGCACGACTTCGGGCACGTGCTGGTGGTGGCGGGGTCGCCGGGCAAGACGGGCGCCGCGGCGCTCGTGATCGAGGCGGCGCTGCGGGCGGGCGCCGGCCTTGTGACCCTGGCCGCGCGGCCCGAGGTGCTGGCCGCCGCGCTTCCCCTGGTCCCCGAGGCGATGGGCTTTGTGCTCCCCTCCCGCGAAGGCCCCGCGCTCTCGCTCGCCGATCTAGGTCCGCTGCGCGAGGCGCTCCAAGGGAAGACGGCGCTGGCGATGGGGCCCGGGATTGCACGCGGGGCCGAGACGGCCGAGCTGATCGGCGAGCTGCTCGCGGGCCTGCCTCCTGCGTGTGCCTCGGTGCTCGACGCCGATGCGCTCAACGCGCTGGCCGGGCGGCGCGACAAGATCTCCGAGTGGTGCGCGCGCGCCCCCGTGCGGCCGCTCTTCACGCCCCACGCGGCCGAGCTGTCGCGCTTGACCGGCGAGCAGCTCGAGCGCATCGAGGGCGATCGCATCCAGGCCGCCACGGGCGCGGCCCAGCGCTTCTCGGCCTGCGTGGTTCTTAAGGGCGCGAGGTCGATCATCGCCGACCCGGAAGGCACAAGCGCCGTCTGCCCGACCGGCAACGCGGGCATGGCAAAAGCGGGCTCTGGCGACGTGCTCACGGGCATCGCGGCGGCCCTGCTGGCGCGGCGCTCTGGCCCCGGCGGCACCGGCGAGCGCGCTCGGCTCGCGGTCTACTTGCACGGCCTCGCGGGCGATCTGGCCGTCTTGCAGACGGGGCAGGCCGGGCTCATCGCAAGCGACCTCTCCCGCATCGGCCTGCGCGCGGCCTTCTTGCGCCTCGGTCGGTGATGGAGCCGCTGGTCCTGCAGCTCAAGACGGCGCTGGCCACGCGGCGCCTTGGCAACAAGCTCGGCGCGCTCTTGCAGCCCTTCGATTTCGTCGCGCTGCTCGGCGATCTGGGCGCGGGCAAGACGCTCCTCGTGCGCGCGGTGGCCAAGGGCGCGGGCGTGCCGGAGGGCGAGCGCGCCAGCTCGCCGACCTTTGCGCTGGTCCACGTGTATCGAGGCGGGCGGGTCCTGCTGCAACACCTGGATCTCTATCGCCTGGGCGGCGCCGACGAGCTCTTCGCGCTCGGGTTTGACGACCTGCTCCGCGAGCCGGCCGCCACGCTGGTCGAGTGGGCCGACCGCGCTGCAGAGGCGCTGCCCGGCGATCGCCTGGAAGTCGGGCTGCGCGTGACGGGCGCTGACTCGCGCGAGGCGACGCTGCGCGCGACCGGCCCGCGGGGCGAGGCGCTCTTGCGACAGCTCAGGTAGCGAGCGGCCGCAGCGAGAGCTTCAAGCTGCCATCGACGCCGACCAGAGACCCCTCAGGCACCTCGCGAAAGACGCGCCCTTCGCACCGGCAGGGCTGCTCGCTGGCGATGACGATCGCGCTCACCCGTCCATCGGCCGAGGGCGGCGGCGTCTCGACAAAGAGCGTGCGCCCGCGCCTGCAGGCCACCATCAGCTCGCCGTCGGTGGCCAGGAACGTCGTGCTCGCCTTTTCAGAAGAGCCGTCTTCGGCCGCCTCGCAGACGATGGCCACCGTCTCGGCCAGCGCCTCGGCGGCGGCCGCAAAGGTGGCGCGGAGCGGATCGCAGCGGCGCCGGAGGGCCGTGAGAAAGAGGTGGAAGCAGCGCTCGCTGTCGGTCTCGCCGGTCAGCAGCTTGCGCAGCTCCGGGTCGATGCGCGCCTCGAGCTTGCCGCGGCACTCGCCCCAGCGCGGGATGGTCCCGTTGTGCACGAAGAGCCAGGGGCCCCACTCGAACGGGTGGGTGTTCTCGACGGCGACGCGGCCCACGCTCGCCTTGCGCACGTGGGCGAGGATTGTCGTCGAGGTGACAAAGCGGCCCACGGCGGCGAAGTCGTCGTCGCGGTGCGCGGCCTCGAGGGCGCGCACGACTTGAGGCGCGCCCCGTGAGTACCAACCGAGGCCCCAGCCATCGGGGTGCTCGCGGCTCTGGACTTGCAGCGCGTTGGCGGCCTCGAGCAGCTCGTGGGCCACGCCGGTCGGCTGCAGCGATCGGTACCCGAACATCCGGCACATGCTGTGATTGTAACCGTCTTCGCACCCCGCGTATTTCGTGGCCTCCGCGGAAGCTTTCCCCTTTGAACTTGGGCCGCGCCTGCCCCATCATCGGCGCGATGCGACCCTTGGCCTTGCTGCTCGCGCTCACCGCGGCGTCCCAGGCGCTGGCCGAGGGGCCTCTTGCCGCCGATGCGCCGCCGGTCGTGGCCGTGATGCCGCTCAGGCCGCTTGGCGTCCGCCCTGACGCGGCCCTGGCGCTCGAGAGCACGTTTCGCGCCGAGGTCGCGCGCCTGCCCGAGGTCAAGCTCGCCGACGCGGGCGCCGTGCGCAAGGCGCTGCGGGGCGAGCGCGACTGCATCGCCAGCCTCTCGTGCGCGGCGGGCGCGGCCAGCCTCGTCGGCGCGCAGCTGTTTGTCGTGGGCACGGTGGGCGCGCTCGGCGAGCTGTACATCCTCGACCTCAAGCTGCTCGACGCCAGGACCGGCAGCGAGCTGCGCCGGGCGTCGCGGCCCGTCAGCGGCAAGAAGGACGCGCTGATCGAGGCCGTCCGCGCCATGGCCGTCGAGCTGCTGGCGCCCGCGCGCTACGCGGGCTCGCTCTACGTCGAGGCCTTCACCGGCGCGCTCCGCCTCTCGGGAGTCGAGCTCTTCGTCGACGGCAAGTCGGCCGGCACGACGCCCATGGCCGCACCAATCGCGGGCCTCGCGCCGGGCCAGCACGCGCTCCGCGTCTCGCGCGACGGCACCGACCTCGGCGTCTTCTTCGAGGTGCGGGTCGAGCACGTCACCTGCGTCGAGGTCGAGCTCGCCGTCGAGGTGCGGGCCATCCGCAAGCTGCAGTTCTTGACCAGCGAAGCCGCGCGCGAGGTGGTCGCCAAGGCCCTCGAGCCACAGCCGGCCGCGCCCGCACTGGCCCCGCGCGCGGCCGCCGGCGAGAGCCAGATCCTCGCCTCCTCTGCTCCGCCGCCTCCCCCGCGCTCGGCCTGGCTTCGGGTGGCCGGCTTCAGCGCGCTCGGCGTCGGCGTCGTCGCCGCGGTGGTGGGCGTGGCCTTCCACGCTCGGGCCTACACGACGGCGGCGGACCTCAACCGGCGCGAGCAGGAGAACCGCCTCGCCGTCTCGGACCTGCCGAGCTACGCCGACATCAACAGCGAGGTCCGCACCGCGCGCATCCTCTACGTGGTGGGCGGCCTGCTCGGCGCGGGCGGCGCCGCGGCGCTCTTCTACGATCACCACCTCGAGCAGCAGCACGCCTGGCGCGCGACCCCGGTGCTCGCCCCGCGCGCGGCGTCGCTCGTGCTCTCGCGGGGATTCTAAAGCAAGCGCCAGCGCTGCGGCTCAGCGTTGCCTTTACGTTTTATCGAGCGCGCGCAGCGGCCTTCTGGCCCTTCTCGGGCTCAGGCTCGCCCTCGACCGAGACGGTGTCCGCGGCGCTCCAGACCTTCCCGCTCGCGTCGGCCCAGGCGGGGTCCATCTTGGTCTTCCAGGACGCGGTGGCCGCGCGCGACTCGCCCGAGGGCATCTTGACCTGCAGCGAGACTGTCCACTCCACTTCGGCGGCGTCCTTGGGGAAGAGGAACGGCTCATAGCGGCCGAGCACCAGCCCGGGCGGCGCGTCGGCGACGATGCCCTCGGGCAGATCGACGCGCAGGCGCGGCTGGCCCTCGCCCGGCATGTGCGCGACCTGCTTGCCGGCCGCGTCGAGGAACTTGAAGGAGAGGCCGCGAAAGACCACCGGCACCGAGGTGCGCGTCACGGCGCGCTCGCCGGACTCCTCGACCGTCGTCTCCTCGGGAGCGCCCCAGACCGCCACGTCGATCTGCAGCCGCGCCTCGTCGCCCTTGCCAAGCTTGCGCGCGTGCAGGATGTCGACGCGCAGGCCGTCGGCCACCGCGGACGAGAGCACCTCGAGCCGCCCTTCTCGCAGCCCGGCGATCGTGCCGCCCAAGAGCTCGTCCACCTCGGCCTGCAGCTGCGCCGGGGCCCGCTGGGCCGCGATGTAGGGCGCGAGCTGTCCGCGCATCGAGGGCCAGCGGTTGCCGATCGTCGCCTGCGCGGCGAACCAGCTGCGCATCAGCGCGCGCAGCTCGGTCCGGTAGCGCTCGAGGTCAGGCTGGGCGCGGACCAGCGCCGCGTGCTGGACGAACTCGCTTCGCGCGTGCTCGGCGGCCAGCGCGCGGGCGGCGCGGTCCTGGCCGTCCATCCAGGCGCGCGAGGCGGCCAGCGCGAGGCCACCGGCGAAGAGCACGGGGAGGGCGATCTTGAAGAGGCGCATTCGGGCTCCAGCGGCGGGCTCGCGAGCGCCCCTTGCACCACGCCGCCTGCGGTCGCCGCCATCGGTCGGCTGGCGCCATGTTACTCTTGCGAGAGTGAGATCCTCCGGCGGAGGTGAGATGCGAGTGCTAGTGCGCGGAAGGCTTTGGGTCCTGGTGTTGGCGATGCTGGCGTCGTCCGCGTGCAGGAGGCCCGCCGCCGCGCCCAGCGCCGAGTACGACAAGGCCTGGCGCATCTACGCGAACCTCTACGCGCGCCAGCTCGACGACGCCTTCGGGAACCCGCAGATGGACGAGGTGGTGGCGCTGCTCAAGCAGGTCGATTCCAAGTCCGCCGACGCCGACGCCGCGCGCACCCTCTTGTCGCGCATCGACGATGGCCGCAAGGCCCAGGCAAAGGATCGCGCCGAGGCCGACAAGCGCCGCGCCGACCTGAGGCCCGACAATCCCTCGGCCTCCGTGACGCAGGCCGCGAGCCAGATGGCTGCCCGCGCGGTCGCCGCCCTCGAGGTCCCCGTGGCCAGCGCCGCCGTCGATGGCGGTCCGGTGGACGCCGGGCCTTCTGCGCCGGACCCGTTCGCCGAGGGGGCGCCCATCGCGGCGCTCAATCGCGACGGGTGCCTGATCTCGGGCGAGCCGTTCAAGGAGCAGAACACCAACCGCACCGGTCAGACCTACCGGCTAGCCCAGTCGGCGACCTGCCAGGCGAGGCTCCCGGGCTTGCAAGATCAGATCGTGCTCGTCGTCGATGGCCGCATCTATCGCCGCGTGGCCGCGAAGTCGGTCAACGTCACTCAGCAGCCCGGGGCGCCCGCCCCCGGAGCGGTGGGCGCGGCGCAGGGCCAACCACCAGCGGCTGCCCCCCCGCCTGCGCCGGGGACGCCCCCTTCCGCGCCGGCCGGCGATCCGAACGACCTGCCCGCGGGCCAGCTTCCTCCGCCTTCTCAATACTAGGCGCCTCTGTTAGAGCAGGCGGCCCATGGCCGACCTCTCGTACACGCTGCTGCGCCTGCTCCCCAAGAACACCTTCAGCCGCGCGCTCGGCGCCGTGCTGCGCGCGCCGCTGCCGCAGCGGGTGCACCGCACCATCATCCGGCGCTTCGCCAAGGCGTACGGCGTGGACGCGAGCGAAGCCGAGCGTGACATCCTCAGCTACCAGACCTTCGCCGAGTTCTTCACCCGGCGTCTCAAGCCGGGCCTGCGGCCCATCGCGCAAGGCGACGGCCTGCCGGTCTCGCCGGTGGACGGCACCCTCGGCGAGCTCGGCGCCATTGAAAACGGCACGCTCTTGCAGGCCAAGGGCAAGAGCTACACGGTGGCAGAGCTCATCGGTGGTCCTGCGGCCGAGGCCGACGCGGCGCAGTTTGATGGCGGCTCATTCGTGACCATCTATCTCGCCCCTTATAACTATCACCGGATACACGCCTCCCTCGGGGGAGATATCGAGGGATATACCTATGTGCCGGGCATGCTCTGGCCGGTGAACGCGGTCGGCGTGCGCAACGTGGAGAAGCTCTTCTGCGTCAACGAGCGGCTCACCACCTGGATCCGGACGCCGCGCGGGATGCATGGCCTCGTCGCGGTCGGCGCCACCAACGTCGGCCGCATCCGCGCGCTCTATGACGACGTGGTCACCAACGCCCGCCGCTCGCGCAGTGAGCTGCGCAAGGTCTACGAAAAGCCGATCCACGTCGAGAAGGGTGGCGAGGTGGCCGTCTTCGAGATGGGCTCGACGGTGGTGCTGCTCTTCCCCAAGGGCGTGACGCCCGACCCCAAGCTCGTCACCGGCCAGGTGATGCGGCTCGGCGTGCCGCTGGAAGCAATGAACGGAGCGATCTAGATGGGCGGCCAGAAGATCCCGCCGGTCAAGGGCACGCGCGATGTGCTGCCCGTCGATATCTACAAGAAGGCCGACGATCCCTGGGTGCGCACGGGGCACTTCCATGCCGTGGAGGACGAGGCGCGGAGGCTCTTTCCGCTCTACGGCTATCGCGAGGCGCGGACGCCCATCCTCGAGCGCACCGAGCTCTTCACGCGCGGCATCGGCGAGGTGACCGACATCGTCTCCAAGGAGATGTACACCTTCGACGACCACGGCCAGAGCGTCTCGATGCGGCCGGAGGGGACGGCCTCGCTCGTGCGCTCGTACGTCGAGCACAACGTCCAACAGATCGAGCCCGACACCAAGTGGTGGTACCTCGGGCCGATGTTCCGCCGCGAGCGGCAGCAGCGCGGGCGCTATCGACAATTTACTCAAGTTGGTGTCGAGGCCTTCGGCGCGCAGGGGCCCAGGCTCGACGCCGAGCAGATCGAGATGCTGCACCGCTGGCTCTCGTCTTTAGGTGTGCCCTTTAATATGCACGTCAACTCACTGGGCGACGCCAATTGCCGCCCGGCCTATCGCGACGAGCTGCAGACCTATCTGCGCGCGCACGCCGCCGAGCTCTGCGCCGAGTGCAAGGAGCGGATCGAGAAGAATCCGATCCGCGTCCTCGATTGCAAGAACCCCTCGTGCCGGCCGGTGATCGACGCGGCGCCGAAGATGAAGCTGTGCGAGCCGTGCGAGCAGCACTTTGGTCAACTCAAGCGGTCTCTAGATGACTTGGGTGTTCCTTATCTCGTCGATACCCAGCTGGTCCGCGGGCTCGATTACTACACGCGCACGACCTTCGAGGCGATCGCGACCAGCGGCCTTGGCTCGCAGAGCACCGTCGCCGGAGGCGGCCGCTACGATGGCCTCGTCCGCGAGCTGGGAGGCGGCCAGGTCCCCGGCATCGGCTTCGCCGCGGGCATCGAGCGGCTGGCGCTCCTGCTCGCGCAAGCAGGCAAGGAGAAGACGGCGCGCCCCGTCTTGTTCATCGCCCCGCTCGGCGACGAGGAAGAGCGCCTCGCCGACAAGCTCGCCCAGCAGCTGAGGGCGGCCAATCTCTCTGCCGAGGTCTCTTTCCGCCGCTCGAATCCGGGCAATCAACTCAAACGAGCGGACGCGCTCGGCGCCAGATTCGCGCTGGTGCTAGGCGAAAACGAGCGCAAGGAGAACAAAGGCAATCTAAAGGAACTCAAGACCGGTACTCAACACGAAGTCAGTTTCGACCAACTCATCGAGACCCTACTCAAACTCGCCGAGTAGGGTCGTGGCTCTTGCTTCTGCGGGGAGTGGTACGAGGGGCGGCAGCCCCTTGTACTCGCAGGCCGAAGGCCGCGTCCAAAAGCTTTGGCTCCTGCTTCAGTTATTTTCGGTTTGTTTCGCGCAATCGCCGCGACAACACTTTGATCACCCCGAGCGATATCTCCGGCCTCTCCGCCAGGATCTCGCGGAAGTCATCCCTCCCGATCTTGAGCAAGACTGCTTCTTCAATCACCGTCACCGACGCCGACCTCGGCTCGCTGTCGAGGACCGCCATCTCCCCGAACACATCCCGCACCGACAGCCTGGCCAGCTGGGTATCGCCGCGGTGCACCTTCACCGCTCCCTCCACGACCAGGTAGAGCGCGTCGCCCACCTCGCCCTCGATGAACACGGGGTCCGAGACGCCGAACGGGACCTCCTCGGCGATCTCGGCGATCTGGGCCAGCTCCTCGCTGGGCAAGGCGCGAAAGAGGTCGATGGACTTGAGGAAGAGCACTTTCTCGACGGTGGTGATCACGCGGTGGCCCTCGGCAGCGCGACGCTTCTGTCGATCAGCGCGCGCACGGTGCGCCGCACGCTGGCAGCGGGGTCCTTCACGAGCAGGTTGAGCACGGGGAGCGCGTCGCCTTGCGGCAGTGACTGCGCGAGCGCCGCCACGGCCGCCTCGCGCAGGGGGGCCGAGGGAGCCGACAGCGCCGAGCGCAGCGCCTCGTCGAAGAGCGCCGCGCCCACCGCTTGCGGGTTGTCCTGGGCGAAGCGCACGGTGCACGCGGCCGACCAGGACGAGACCTCGCCCCCGATCAGCCCCGCGCAGAGCTCGGGCAGGGGGCGCGCGTCGGGCTGCACCTGATCCTTGCCGCGCTTCACCTCGTCCATGCAGGCGAGCACGAGGCTCTTCCACGGCTCGGGCAGGGCGTTGTCGATCACCTCGGTGGCGTTGGCCCGCGCCGCCGCGATCTCGGAGCGCAGGTTCTCGGCGACGATGTCCAGCCGCACCTGCGGGACGATGACCTCCAGCAAGAGCAGCGCCTGCTGGATGTGCAGGTCGCGCTGCTCGAGCAGCGTCAGCCCGAGCAGCTCGGCGGGGGTCGTCGGCGCCTGTCCCTGCGCGACCGCCGGCAGCGCCAGCTTCTTGAGGGCAGAGAGGGTGACGCGCGCGCGCTTGAGCTCGTCGTAGACGGCGCCCTCGACCTCGATCCTGTCGAACCCGAGCTCGCGGTTCTTGCGGAGCAGGCGGCTGAGCGCGCGTCCCGAGGCGCGCCGCACCGAGCGCGAGCGCGAGTGCAGCCCGGGCACCAGCGCATCGGAGGCGGCGCGCGTCGGCAAGCGGCCGAGGACCAGCGCCACGCTGCGGCGCACCACGCGCGGCTGGCCCTCGTCGGCGAGCGCGCGCGCCAGGATCGGCTCGATGCCCGCGCCATAGGAGGTGATGGCCGCGGCCGCCTCCAGCGCGGTCGAGCGGTGGCGCAAGGCCTCGATGAGCGCGGTCAAGAGCTCGGGGCTGCGGAGCTTGCCGGCGGCGGCGATGGCCTTGCGGCGCACCGTCGCGTCCTCGTCGGCGAGGAACCCGAGCAGCGGGCGATAGAAGCTGCGCAGGCCGATCTGCCCCAGCGCCTCGCAGGCCACGGCGCGATCGACCGGATCGGTCGCAGCCAGGAGCGCTTTGAGCGAATCGGCGGCGGCGAGGATGCCGTCGAGCCCCGCGTGCCGCACCAGCGCCACCACCGCGGCCGCGCGCACCACGGTCTCGGGAACGCGCTGCTTGTCGAGGAAGGGCGTGACGGTGGCGACGGCGTCTTCCTGCTGCACGGCGCAGACCGCCATCAGCGCCGCGGCGCGCACGTCGGCCACCGGATCCTCGAGCCGCGCGCGCAGCTCGGGCAGGGTCTGCGAAAGCCGCGTGGCGCCGAGCTGCTCGAGCGCGGCGGCGCGGAGCCGCGGGTCCTCGTGCTTGAGCAGGTCGAGCAGCTCCTTGAGGAAGTCCGCGCCCTGGGCCTCGGGCAGCAGCGTCAGCGCGTGCAGCGCCGTCGAGGCGTCCGAGCGCAGCGCCAGCCGCAGCGCCCGAATGGCGGCGCCCGACTGCGCGGCCAGCGGCGTGGTCGAGAAGTCGAGGTGCCGGTGCTCGAGCGACTCGACCAGGCTCTTGACGTACTCGGTGCGCGCGCGCACGAGCAGGAGCACCCAGAGCGAGACGAGGAAGAGCACGGCGGCGGTCAGGGGCCGGCCGCTGCCGCCCTGCTGCCGATAGAGGAGCAGCACGAGGCCCGTGAGCGCGATGGCCAGGGGCTTGAGCACGCCGTCGATGAAGGCCTTGGCGCGCCCGCGCAGGTGGGTCTTGACGGGCACGTAGAGCAGCTGCATCGAGGCGTCGTTGATGGTGTAGCGGAAGATCGTGTCCGAGCCCTTGGCGAGGCTCTGCACGAAGAGGCCGGGGTGCGGCAACACTCCGGCCGAGAGCGAGCCGAAGGCGAGGCCGACCGGCAGCGGGAGCAGCGAGGCGAGGATCCCGAAGCGCTCGAGCACGCGGCCCGTCACCCAGATCTGCACCGCCAGCGCGATGCCGCCGCAGATGCCGTAGAAGCGGCCGAAGTAGCCGGCCAGCTCGTTCTGGCCCATGGCCTGCGCGGCGGCCACCTTGAACTGGAAGTCCACGATCGTCACCGCGGCGGCGCTCACCGCGGCGATGGCGGCGACCATGGTCAGGTGCCGGTTCGAGAGCACGCTGACGCCGGCGCGCGAGAGCATGACCCCGGCGCTCTTGCTGCGCGCGACCAGCGGCGCGAAGGTCGCGGTGCGCGCGGCGAGGCGGGCCAGGATCGCGCACGCAAAGAGCTGCGCCACCATGATGAAGAGCAGATTGGGCGCGCCCCAGCTCTTCGCGTAGCGGCCGACCAGCAGGCCGAAGACGATGTTCGCGAGCGTTCCGCCGCCGCCGATGATGCCGAACAGGCGCTTGGCTTCGCGGGCGTGGAAGACGTCGTTGGCCAGGGTCCAGAACTGGATCACGACCAGCGATCCGAGCACCTCCACGAAGATGTAGAGCGTCGGGTAGATCCAGAGGCCCGCGCCGCTGTTGAGCATGATCCACGACAGGAGGCAGCCGAGGGCGCAGAGCAGCGCCGTGGCCGAGTTGAGCGTGCCGCGCTGGATCCGATCGGCGTAGCGCGAATAGCCCCACGAGGTGGCGACGATGGCCAAAGACGATGCCACGTACATCCACGCGAGGCCCTTGCTGGCGTTGTGGGCCAGGTAGAGCGCGTCGCGCACGGAGCGGCCGACGACCACCGCGCCGATGGCGTTGGCGGCATAGGCGGCCATCAGCGCCGCGCGCCGCTTCTCCGCCGGCTTGATGCGCAGCCCGGCCTCGAGGGCCCAATCAAAGGTCGTTGACATCGGGAGCGCCAGACTACCGCCGCTCCCCTCGCACAGGAAGCGCCGGGCTGCCAATCCGTGCAGGGTCGCCGCCGGCGGAATAGCGCAGGACTACCGACTTTGATGGGTATTGTTGCCCTCTTGTATCAACTCAGCACGCACTCTTAGTGTTGCCCCCTCGAGACGACGGCCGTTGGCGGGTCCCAGGAGGCATTCATGATGGCGCGGTATCTGCGGTGGCTGCTCACGCATCGCAAGTGGCTCTTGGTCGTGCTCGCGCTGACGATGGGCCTCGCCGTCTGGTCGGCGCTGCATTTGCGGATCCGCTTCTCGGTGCGCGACTTCTACGACTATCCGGGCAACCCCGAGGTCGCGGTCGTGGACGCGTACCACAAGGACTTCGGCGACCCCGGCGGCTTCGTCACCGTGCTGATCGAGTCCAAGGACGTCTTCGCGCGGCCGGTGCTCGAGTACATCGAGCTGCTCACCCACGCGCTCGAGCCCGACCAGACCTTCTCGCACGTCATCAGCCTGACCAACGCCAAGGCCATCTACGCCGACGGCGACGCGGTGATGGTCGGCACGCTGCTCTCGCCCATCCCGGCCGACGACGCGGGCATCGAGCGAGCCAAGCGCGCGGCCACCACTTCGAACCTCCTGCGCCGTCGCCTGGTCTCGCCCGACGCGACCGCCACCGCCATCCTCGCCGAGATGCGCGTGCCGGTGGCGCAGGCGTCGATCGAAGAGCAGGGCGCCGCCATCGAGGCCGTCAACCGCGTGCTGGCCGCGCACCCCGCGCCCGCCGGCGTCGCCTTGCGCGTCACCGGCGCGCCGACCATCGAGGTCGAAGGCTCGCGCCTCCTGATCGTCGACCAGATGGTCTTCTTCCCCGTCGCAATCCTGATCATGTTCGGCTTCCTCTTCGTCACCTTCCGCTCGGCGCACGGGATCGCGCTGCCCTTCGCGGCGGTGCTCACGGCGCTGACCTGGACCTTCGGCATCTATCCGCTCTTCGGCCGCCCGGTCGACATGATCAGCTCGGCGATCCCGGCCACGCTGCTGGTGTACGGCGCGGTCGATCCCATCTTCGTCCTCACCCGCTTTCTCGAGAAGCTCGAGGCCGGGCTGAGCCGCGAGGACGCGCTCATCGCCGCCTATCGCGAGCTCGGCATGCCGTGCTTCTTGACCTCGTTCACCACCGCGCTCGGCTTCTTCTCCTTCGCCACCATGAAGCTGCCGACCATCGCCAACTTCGGCTGGGTGGTGGGCATCGGCGTCTCGCTCGCCTGGGTGACGACGATGACGGTGCTGCCGCTCTTGCTCGGCACGTTGCCCGTGCCCAAGCGTCGCTACGCCGGCAACACGCTCACGCTCTGGGTAGACGCGCGCATCGTCGGCTTCTGGGAGTTCGTCCGCACCCGCACCAAGCCCATCATGGCCATCACGCTGGTCGTGCTCGTGGTCGGCGGCTGGGCCTCGACCAAGCAGCTCATCTCCAGCTCGCACGTCGGCATGTTGCCCCCGGGCGGCGTGCGCGAGGGCGTCGAGCAGATGGAGAAGAAGCTCACCGGCGTCCTCCGCACCGCCATCCTCATCGAGGGCCCCGAGGGGTCGATGAAGAAGCCCGAGGTGCTGCGCGCCATCTCCCGGCTCGACGACACCGCCCGGAAGTACGACTTCGTCGAGAGCACCGTCTCGCTCGCGACCTTGGTGGCCGAGGAGAACCAGGCCTTCAACGGCGGTGACCCCAAGGAGCGCGTCATCCCCAAGTCGCAGATGCTCATCGCCCAATACCTCTCGATGCTGGGCCCCGACGAGCGCTCCGACTTCGTCGACTCGAGCTACTCGCGGACGCACATCCGCATCCTCAGCGAGGACACCGGCAGCCACATCTGGCACCGCATGGCCGACGAGATGAAGGTCGCCATCGATCGCGAGCTCAAGCCCCTTGGCATCAAGGGCACCATCACCGGGTTCGCCGGCGTGATCGTGCCGGTGCTCGACGAGATGATCGTCGACATGATCTGGGGCTTCTTCATCGGCTTCGCGGTCATCGTCGGCGTCGAGTGGATCATCTTCCGCTCGCTGCGCATCGCCCTCATCAGCGTCATCCCCAACATCCTGCCGGCGCTGGCCTGCTTCGTCGTCATCGCGATCTTCGGCATCCCGCTGCGCATCGGCACCACGCTCTTCCTCAGCGTCTCGATCGGCGGCCTCTTCAACACCACCATCCACATCGCAGCTCGCGCGCGGCAGCGGATGGCCGAGGGCGAGACCGACCCCGACGCGATCATGGAGCACAGCCTGCGCAAGGTCGGCCCGCCCGCGCTCTTCACCGCGGTCATCCTCTCGGCGGGCTTCTCGGTCTTCACGCTCTCGCGCTTCCCCGACTTGAAGACCTTCGGAGTGCTGGCGGTGACCGTGCTCATCACCGGCTTCTTCTCCGACATGCTCGTCACCTCGGTGATGATGCGCCTCTTCTTCGACTTCAAGCAGCCCGGCAGGCCGGCCGCCGCAGAGACGCTGCAGAACCCTCCCGCCACTCCGCAGATCTCCTCTGCAGCCTGATCTCTTCGAGGTCTCTTCATGAATCCGATCTTCATCGCCGCGCTCTCCCTCGCCCTGGTCGCAGGCTCCGCAGCGCGCGCAGCGGCCCCCGCAGCCTCCGAGATCATCGGCAAGGTGCTCGACGCCGATCCGTGGGGCCTCGCCGGCGCCGAGGTGGACGCGCGCGTGATCAAGCGCGACAAGCGCAACAGCACCGAGGAGCTGGCCTTCCACGCCATCTCGCGCAAGTACGCGCCGCCGCTCGCCAAGAGCCTGGTGCGCTTCTCGGCGCCCGCGGACCTCGCCGGCTCTGGCTTCTTGCAGACGCAAAAAGACAAGGGCGACGACGAGCGCTACCTCTACCTGCCCGAGCTCAAGCGCGCCCGCCGCATCGCGGGCAGCCTGCGCGCCAACGCCTTCATGGGCACCGACTTCTCCTTCGCCGACATGGACCGCAGGGACCTGCGCGACGGCGCCTCGACGGTCAAGGGCGAGGAAAAGATCGGCAAGTATGCTTGCTGGATCGTCGAGACCACGCCGCTGAAGAAGGGCGACTCCGAGTACGGCCGCATCGTCATGTGGGTCCGCGAGGACAACTTCGTGCCGCTGCGGATGCAGATGTTCGACAAAGCGCAGGTGCTGCTGAAGACCCTGACCACCGAGGAGGTCCGGCGCGTCGGCGGCACCTGGTTCATCACCCGCTCGAAGATGGTGAACCACCGGGAGCAGCACCAGACCGAGCTGACCCTGACCAAGGTGCAGCCGAAGAACGACGTGCCCGAGGATCAGTTCACGGTGCGCAACCTGGAAAAGCAGTGACCTCAGGGAACGGCCGCGTCGCCGCGGCACTGCTCTCTGCAGCGCTCGGCGTGGCCCTGGCGGCGCGCGGCGATGAGCGCGGGCCCGACGTGCCCCCTTCCTCGCCGGCCAGCGGCGCCGATGACGCCACCTCCGACGTCGTCGAGCGCATCGACGACGGCAACCCGACGACCAGCGAGAGCCCGAAGCCCCAGGTCTTCGCCGCGACCGCGCCGGCCAACGAGGAGCGCTTCTCGCTGCGCGGGTTCCTCCTCGCGCAAGGGATCGCCGGGCTGGGCAAGGCCGGCGACCCGCTGCCGAACGGCGCCCCCAGCCCCTTGACCGTTCCTTACGACGGCCTGCACGAGCGGACCCAGCTCTTCCTCGAGCTGAAGTTCGCGCGCAAAGGCGCCTTCGAGGCGGTGGTGTCCGGCCTCGCCGGCTACGATTGGTACGACCGTGAAGTGCAGGGCTCGAGCGGCCCGTTCGACAACCTCCACGCCGGCCAGAGCCGCGGCACCTGGGACCCGCAGCTGCGCGAGGCGTACGCGGGCGTCTACTGGTCGCGGCTCGACCTGCGTCTCGGACAGCAGCGGCTGGCCTGGGGCCGCGCCGATTCGCGCAGCCCGAACGACGTGCTCAACGCCTACGACCTGCGCGATCCGCTCTTGCTCGAGCAGGAGCTGACCCACTTGCCGACGCCGCTGGCCCGCGTCGATCTGGACCTGGGCGCGGTGACGCTGCAGCTGGTCGGCTCGCCGGTCTTCGTGCCCGACCGCTTCGATGTGTACGGCTCGAACTGGGCGCTGGTACAGCCGGGCTCGCCCGCGCTCTTTCGCGGCTTGCTCGGCGTGGCCGCGCGCGCGGTCGATCCCGCCGAGGAGGAGGCGCTGCAGCCGCTGCTCTCGGCGACCACGCGGCCCAAGGGAAACCTGACCGAGCCGACCGGCGGCGCGCGGCTGGCCATCGCCTTTCCGGGCGTAGACTTCGACGCCTATTACCACTACGGATTCGACGGCCTGCCCAATCTGCAGTTCGACCCGCGCGCCGCGGCCGCGCTCTCGCAGGTGAACCTGGCGGAGGCAACGCCTGGCTCGCTGCTCTCCGCGCTCGGCCAGCTCGGCGGCCTGCCCTTCACCTCGACGTACGTCCGCCGCCACCACCTCGGCTTCGATCTGCAGACCACGGTCGGGCCCTTCGCGCTGCGCCTGGACGCCGGCCACGATTCGGCCAAGGTGTTCTTCAACAAGGACCTCACCGGCTTCGTCTCCAAGGCCTTCGAGGGCGTGCTCTCGGTCGAGTACCAGACCGGCGACATCGGCAAGACCATCATCGTCGAGCTCACCGGGCTGCACCTCTCGGATCCGCCGCCCACCGGGGGCCTGCTCTTTCACAAGCAGGATCTGCTCGGCCTCGCCGGCGTCGCGCGCTGGACCTTCGCCGACCGGCTCGAGCTCGAGCTGCGGGGCGAGGGCAGCGCGCGGCCGCAGAGCTTCCTCGTCCGCCCGCAGATCGCCCTGAAATTCGAGCGCTTCTGGATCAAGGCAGGCGCGGTCCTGGTGGCCGGCGCGGCCGGCTCGCTCGGCGACTACTACCAGCGCAATGACAGCCTGTACGTGACGCTCAAGCAATCTCTGTAGCTGCGTTGGGTAGATCTACCCATGCAGCCAATTCAACTCGGGGTGTAGACGATCGAGGGCGTGGTCGCTTGCACGGGATTGGCGGGGGCGAGATGTCGGCTCTTCATTCCAGCACTCCGGACTACCCGAGCGAGCTCCCCTCCGAGCCCACTCCCAGAGGCGGGGCCGCTCCCCCGGCGCTCTATCCCGATCGGTCCGAAGACAGCCTCACGCCGACCGACACCATTCCTCATCTGCGGCCGGTCCGAGTCCACGACCTGGCGCCGCTGCGCCGCCACAACGCGCGCGTCGGGACTCTCTTCAACCTCTGCTTGCAGCGCTTGGTCATGGTGGTCCTGCTCGGGCCCATCTCCTTCGTCGCCGTGCGCGTGCTCTTCCGCGTCCGCTTCGAGAACCGCGAGCGGCTCGACGTGCTGCGCAGCCGCGGCGGCTTCTACGCCCTGCGCCACTTCTACGAGTGGGATCCGTTCCTCCACTTCTTCATCGGCGGCTACGCCAAGGCGATCACGAGCGGCAGCCACTTCCTGCCGACGACCATCGCCAACGCCTCGGTCTGGATGCGCACGCGGCCGATGCGGATGCTCTCGTTCTGCTTCGGCCTGCTCGGGCTGACCCGCGGCGCGGGGACCAGGCAGCCGGCCACCGAGCGCGCGCTCGAGCTGCTGGCGTCGAGCAAGCGGAAGCACGTGGTGGCGATCTGCCCGAGCGGCCCCATCGGCAAGCGGCGCCGGTTCACCATCGCGCCCGGCATCGGTCACCTCGCGCTCGCGAGGCCCGATCTGCCGGTGGTGCCGATCACGCTGGTGGGGCTGCAAGAGATCTCGCTGCGCGACGTGCTGACCTTCAAGCGGCCGACGCTGACGCTGTCGATCTGCCGCCCGTTCTACGGCGGCGAGGCCCGGGGCGGCTCTGTCGAGTCGCGGCTCGAGGCGGTCTGCGCGCTGGTCGGCGACCGCTGGGCCGAGGAAGAGGCGCGGCTCGGCGTCGATCCGCTCGAGCGCACCAGCGCGTAGGTCGCGCTGGTGCGGCACGCTGGTTCGCGCGCGCGTCGAGCTGCTCCACCAACGTCGCGGCGGCTCCTACGCCATCAGCCAGGCGGCGCGACGCTGACCGAGAGCCGCGCGGCCAGCTCATTGACCGAGTTGCGAAACCCTTCCAGCCCCTCGGCCGAGTTGGCCTCGAGCAGCGCGGAGAGCACCCGCCCGGCCTCGGCGCCGCGGCCAGCCCTGGCCAGGAGCACCGCGCGGCAGCGCTCGCGCATGGCGGCGAAGCCGGGCAGCCCCTGGCCGTGCTCCAGCTCATGCAACAGCGCCGCGTCGCTGCCGAAGCGCGCCAGGAAGGGCAGCACCGGGTCGCGCAAGAGCCCCTCGACGTCCTTCCCGATCAGGCTGCTCGAGACCTCGGGCTTGAGGCTCCAGTAGACGTGCTCGCCGTCGGGCATGAGCCGGCCGATCGCGGCCTGGACCACAGGCTCTGCGCTGCCGGCGTTCTTGGGAAAGGGCTTGCCGCTGTAGGTCTCGTGAAAGGCGACCGAGGTGACGCTGAGCGCGAGCGTGAACCTGGCCTCCTCGGGCTTCTTGAGCTGGCTGGTCTGGAACTGCACCACGCGCGCCACGCCGTCGCTCATGGCCACGAAGCTGCGGGCCGACTTTCGGTAACCGTGCTCGACGAAGAGCGGGCCGACGCTGCCGATCACCTCGTCGAGAATCTGGCTCGGGGTCGTCATTGGCGGCAGTCTGGCACTGCCTGGGGGGCCGTTGCCTGGCCGCGCGCGCGCTTACGTTGACGATGCTGCACATGGCTCGCTGCTAGAAAATGCCTCCGAGCGCTAGATAACAATCGAAGATGGCCTGGAAGCTGCTCTCGAGTCCGCGGGCGCAGCCGGCGCGCACGTCGGTGGGAAGGACGTAGCCGAGCACGACTTCGGCGCGCAGCTCGCCGCCGACGCCGGCGTGGAACTTGAAATCATGGTGATTGGTGCGGTTGTCTCTTCGATAATCAAAGGCGTCGCCACCGTCGGCGAAGACCGCCGCGTGCAGCCGGCGCAGGTAGAGCGGCAAGGTCCAGGCGCCGATCTCCACGTCGGTGATGGGAAAGCGGTACTCGGCGCTGCCGAGCGCGTAGGCGTCCCCATAGAACGAGCTGTTGCGAAAGCCGCGCAGGACGCGGACCGGCGCGTCGGCCAGGTTCAGGAAGGTCCGGACGGGGTCTGTGATGCCGAAGCCGCCGAGCGAGAAGAGGTGCGCCGGGCTGATGTCGGAGACGCCGAAGCCGGAGGCGGTGCGGAGCGCGAGCACGTGGTGCAGCGAGCGGCCGTTCCAGGACCAGGGCAGCGCGAAGTACTTGGAGATTGCGGCGGTCGCCAATCGATAGGTGTAGTCGCCGCCGAGCTTCGGGTCGGCGAGGCGCAAGGAGAGGCTCGCGCGCAGCCCCTGCTCGGAGGAGATGCTGCGCACGAAGCGCTTGGCGTCGCTATAGGAGATGCCGCCGTAGAGCTGGCCGATGAAGCCTTGCCGCGGCGCCAGATCGGGCACGACCGTGTTGTTGGCGAGGTGGTCGAGGTCGTAGCCCAGGTCGAAGGACCAGCTCCGCTCGAGGTTGGGAAAGGAGAAATCCGCGCGCGCGCCCGCGTGCAGATCGCGCTGGCTCGCGCAGCGCACGCTCCCGTCGGTCAGTTGTACACAACCGATATTGGCGACGTCGCTGACGTCGCGCGAGGCCGTGAAGGTCAGGTCGGGATAGAGCGTGTGATTGGTATAGGAGAAGCTGAAGCCGGGCTGGTGCGAGTCGATGGCCCACCAGGCCTCGGCGGTATATTCGTGCAGGCCGACGATATCGCTGCCGGTGGTGAGCGCGCCGACGGTATTGCCGAGCGCGTCAGTGGCCGTGAAGGGCAGCCAATAGTAGGGCCGCAGCGTCTGGAGCGGCTGATAGGGATGCGCGGGGAACAGGTCGCGCGCCGGCTCGGCCAGGGGGGCGGGGCGCTCGTTGGCGGCCACGCCCGGCGTCTTCAACTCAGTTGAGTTGGGATAGGGAATGCGCGCGAGGTCGAATCCGCGGCCGCTGTAGGTGACGAAGAGGAGCTGGGTGCCGTCGGGCGAGACCGAGGGCTCGAAGGCGCCGGTGACCACGCGGGTCAGGCGGGTGAGAGATCGATCGGCGATTCGACAGGCATAGAGATCGTAGACGCCGCTCCTGTCGCTGGAGAAGACCACGCTGCCGCCGTCGGGCGTCCAGGCGGGGTCGCGCTCGATGGAGCGGTCCTTGGTGATGTCGATCAAGGAGAGATCGGCGCGGGTGACGACCTGGATGTCCCAGTTGCCGCCGCGGTGGTGGGTGAAGGCCACGCGCTCGCCGTCGGGTGAGAGGCGAGGCGCGCCCACCGGCTCGAGCGCGGGGTCCTCGAAGAGCACGCGCGGCTCGGTCGCGCCGGGAGACAATTCGGCGACGGCGGTCCTGCCGCCCGGCCGGCGCCAGATGAAGACGATGGTGCCGTCCGGCGCGACGTCGGGCTCGCTCGCGCGCAGGCCGCGCGTGACCCGCCGCTCGCCGCCCGTGCGCGGGTCGAATTCGGACAAGTCCTCGAGCTCGTCGTGGCGCTGGAAGTATTGCTCGCGCGCATAGACGAGCCGGCCGTTCCCCGCGACCGAGAGGGTAGAGTCGCCATAGGTATCAATCAAATGGCGGTCGCCGGCTTGAGTTGGCTTGTCGAGCTTGCGCTCCACCTCGCAGCAGGGGGGCAGGGTGAGCTCGCGCAGCTCCGGCAGCCGGTCGGCGCCTTGGCTGGCGTAGTAGACGCGCGTGCCGTCGTGCGAGAAGCGCGGCGACCGGGTGCGCTCGCCGAGCGCGGTGAGCCGCTCGATGCGGGTCTCGCCCTGCTCGCGCACGTCCTCGACCACATCGAGCGCGCGCTCGACCTCCTCGCGCTGGAACTCTTCGTAGAGGGTCAGGTAGCTCTTGCCGAGGATCTTCTCGGCCGAGAGGTTGAGCCCGAAAGGAATGGGGCGCGAGCCATAGTCATGGCTCAGGTCGCGCAGCGCGCCGGCGCCATAGTGGTCGCCGATGAAGGCGACGAAGCGGCCGCCGAGCGTGTACCAGACATCCCCCCGCGGCCAGACCAGCGGCAGATTCGATAATTGCGAGATGGTGGGGAAGGTTCCGTCGAGCACTTGCGAGCGCACGGCCATCTCTTCTTGCGAGGAGCGCTCGCGGCCGGCGGCGGACTGCTCGCTCTCCTCGAAGACCGCGAGCCCTTCGACGAACCAGCGCGGCTGGGCACCATTTGGTATCCACAATTTTCCAAAGATCTTGTTGGTGACCTCCGGCAGCCCCGAGAGGGTATCGAGGTGGAGGATATGAGTATACTCATGACTCACCAGCTCCCAGACATAGTCGTCGAAGTCATTGAGCGTCGAGCGCGCATCGGGCGGAGCGGCGTTGAGCGTGATGGTGTTGCGCAAGAGCGGCGTCGCGCTTCCATTTGCAAAGTCGGTGTCGTCGCTGATGACGATGTGGCAGCGCTCGGAGGGCTCGTGGTCGAGCAAGGGCACGAGGCGCTTGTGCGCCAGCTCCGCCATGCGCGCGGCCCGGAGCGCCAGGGCATGCTCACCTTGATGATAGTGAAGCTCGAAGTGCGGCGTCTCCATCGTCTCCCAGGTGACGCGGCCATCCACTGCGCGCGCCGGGAGCGCGAGTGCCAATAGGAACAGGAAGCAATAAAATCCAACGCGGAGACGCGGAGCAAGGGGCCCTGTCAGGCTCCTATCGCCAGGCCCTCTCCGCGTCTCCGCGTTCGAGGCAAGGCTGGTCACGCGCTAGCTGAAGTGGGCGCGCACTCAGCCACCGACGGGCGGCGCAAGGAGGCGAGCCACTTGTCGAGGCGGAGGGCGATGAGCTCCGGGTGCTCGATAGGAGCGACGTGAGTACCGCCCGGGACGGTCAGCATCTCCGAGCCGGGGATGCGCGCGTTCATCTCTTCCGAGAGCCAATAGGGCGTGAAGGTATCGTTGGTGCCGGCGATGACCAGCGTGGGCACGTCGATCTCGGGCAGGTGGTCGAGCGCCGAGTGCTCGCTTGCGTGCTTGAGCATGCCGAGGAAGACGCGCACGTCCATCGAGGCCAGGTGGCGGAAGTAGCGCTCGAAGTCGGGCCGATGGATGAGCTTGCCGTTGACCTCGAGGTGGGTCGCGACCTGGTAGGCGAACTCGCTCGGCACGGCGAACTTCCAGAAGAGCTGCATGGCGTTCGGGAACTTGTCGGCGGCGGTCAGCAAGACCGGGAACAGGCGCTTCAACATCGTCGAGTCGTGAAAGGTGTCGAGCGGCAGGCCGTGGCTGCCGCAGATGAGCGCGAGCGCGGCCACCTGGCTCGGGTGGCGGCGGTGGAACTCCAGCGCCACCTGCACGCCCATCGAGTGGCCCATGACAACCGGCCGCTCGACGCCCGCGGCGCGCAGCACCGCCCGCAGGTCGCCGCAGATGTCGTCGAAGTCGGTGCGCGAGCGGTCCTCCGGGATGACGCTCTTGCCGTGGCCCCGGTAGTGCCAGCGCACGATCCGATGCGTGGCTGCGAACTCGCGGGCGATGTACTTCCAGACGAATCCGTCGCAGCCGATGCCGTCGCAGAGCACCAGCGCGGGCTCGCCCTGGCCGATGACGGAGAAGTGGATGCGGGTGCCGTCGTCGCCGGTGGCGAAGAACTCTTCGAGGGTGGCGGGGCTGATCTCGGCCATGCGCGCAAGCTACCAGACCACGCGCGACTTGCGGCAGCGGGCGCGAACCGTGATCATCCAGGAATGCCGCACGAGCACCATGACCATCACGGCCACGAGGGCCATGGGCACCGCCCTGCGGCGGCCGAGCGGCGCTGGACGGCGCTGGCCAGCGGCGCGGGCCGGCGCGAGGGCGAGGAGCGGCGCCTGCGGCTGACCATCCTCGTGGCGATCGCCGGCATGCTCGTCGAAGGGGCGGGCGGCTTTCTGACCAACAGCCTGGCGCTGATGTCCGACGCGGGACACATGCTGGCCGACGTCGGCGCCATCGCCCTCTCGCTCTTCGCGCTGCGCATCTCGCTGCGGCCGGCCGACGCCAAGCGGACGTACGGCTACTACCGGCTCGAGATTTTGGCCGCGCTGGCCAATGGCGCCGTCCTCTTGCTGATCGCGGGCGGCATCGCGCTCGAGGGCTACCAGCGGCTGCGCCACCCGGAGCCGGTGCAGTACCAGACGGTCATCCTCGTCGCGCTCATCGGCATCGCCCTCAACGGCGTCGGCATGTGGCTGACGCACGCGGGGCCGCAGGCGTCGATGAACCTGCGCTCGACGTTCCTGCACCTGGCCGGAGATCTCTTGAACTCGGTCGGCGTGCTGGTGGCCGCCGGGCTCATCGCCTGGACCGGGAACCTCGCCTGGGATCCGATCGTCAGCTTCCTGATCGCGGCCACCATCGTCTGGGGCGCGTGGCGGCTCTGCCGGGAGGCGGTGGACGTGCTGCTCGAAGGCGTCCCGGGTCACATCGATCTGTCGGCGCTCGGCGTCGAGATCGGCAAGCTCGGCGGCGTCGCGGCGGTGCACGACCTGCACGTCTGGACCATCTCGAGCGGGCTGGTGGCGCTCAGCTGCCACATCGTCGTCGTCTGCGACGGCCCCGGGTGCCGCAGCCACGACGCCATCTTGAGCGACGCCCGGGAGCTCTTGCGCAGCCGCTTCCACATCGAGCACACGACCATCCAGTTCGAGAGCGAGAGCTTCCGGCACGAGGAGCTCGTGCATTGACGAGCGCAATCCCAAGGCTCCGCGGATGACGCCCGACCAGTACACGGCGGCCTGGGCGCGCAGGCCCTCGAGCGCGGTCTCGCGGCTCGGCGGGCGGCAGCTCTTGCTCCTGAGCGCGCGCGACGTGCTCCGTGCGGCCGCCAAGGAGAAGGCGCTGGTGGTCGCGCTGGTGGCGCCCGCGCCCGCGGCCATGGCCGGATTCGCCCGGGCCGCGCGGGACGCGAGCGCGCCGCTCTTGCTCTTGCGGCCGAGCGGCGTCGCCGACGAGCGCGGCCCCGAGGAGGCGCGCGATGACGGCGCCTTCGTCGAGGCGGCGCTGCGGGCGGCCGGGGACGTCTCGTTCGGCGGTCCGCTGGTCCTCTTGAAGGAGCCGCCCCGCACCGACGCTCCCCAGCGCGAGCACGAGCGGCTCGAGCGCGAGATCGACGCCGGCTTCACGGGCCTCGCGATCGCGCTCTCGACCGGCAACGAGCAGTCGGCGCGCGACGCGGCCAGCGCCGCGGCCCACGTCTGCGCGCTGGAGCTTGGCCTCGAGCTGCTGCCCCTGGGCGGCGGCGCGAAAGAGGCGGCCGCGCTGGTCCGCGAGCTGCGCTCCCGCGGGGCCTCGCCCTCGGTGGTGCGGTTCACCGGCTTCGAGAACGAGGCCGGCGCGTTCGCCGAGGAGATCCAGGGCACCGCGGTCTCCAGCGCCGCCGATGGCTCGCCTCAGGAGTTCTGCCGTGCCGGCGTGCACCAGCTGATCTCGGCCGCGCCCTTCCTGCGCGCGCTCCGGCGGGCCGCGCCGGCCGAGCTGTGGGAGAAGATCCAGACCTGGGCCAAGGATCGCGGGGCCTCGCTCGAGCAGTCGGCCGCCCGCCACCAGCGCCAGCTCCGCGACCTGCCCCAGGAGGCGCAGGACAAGCTCGAGGCGCTGTGCAGCTTCGAGGCCGCCGAGCTCTTCGCCGCCATCTCGGCGCAGGGATCGGGCGCGCGGCTGCTCGCGCACGTCGGCCAGATGGCGCCGTGAGGATCGTCGCCGGCTCGGCCCGCGGCCGCACCCTGCGCGCTGTGCCCGGCAACGAGACGCGCCCGACCTCGGACCGCGTGCGCCAGAGCCTCTTCGACCTGCTCGGCCAGCGCTGCGACGGGCTCGCCGTGCTCGATCTGTACGCCGGCACGGGGGCGCTCTCCTTCGAGGCGCTCTCCCGCGGCGCCGCGCACGCCACCCTGGTCGAGTCCGCCAAGGCCGCCGCCGAGGTCATCGCCGCCAACGCGGAGGCGCTCGGCTTCACGGACCGGGTGACGCTCGTGCGCCGCGAGGTGGCCCGCGCGCTGCCTGACCTCGCCTCCCGCGGCGCGCGCTTCGACCTGGTCTTCGCCGACCCGCCCTACGCGCTGCAGGCCTCGCAGACGCTCGCGGACGCGCTCGGCTCGCTCTCGTTGCTGTCGCCCGGCGGCCGCGCGGTGCTCGAGCGCGGCAAGCGCGAGCCCGCCCCCACGCTGCCCGCGGGCCTGGCCTTGATCGAAGAGCGCGCCTACGGCGAGACGGTGCTGCTGATCTGCGGCGCGTAGCCCAAGGCGGCTTCGAGCGCTCGGGCTGAATCCGACGGCGATCGACCGCACCCTCCCTGGTCGCTCCTGCGAAGTCACCGGCTCAGGCGGTCTTCCTCACTGAGGGGAGGCAGCCCCCGGACGATCCCCGCTGGCACCCGGTCCGAAGCCATGGCACCGTGCTCGCCCAAATGCGCCTCGGCCTTTATCCCGGCTCTTTCGACCCCCCGACGCACGGCCACCTGAGCATCATCCAGCGCGGCCTCAAGCTCTTCGATGGCCTGGTCGTGGCCGTCCTCAACAACCCGGCCAAGGACGCGCTCTTCTCGGTCGAGGAGCGGCTGGCGCTCTTGCGCGAGGCGGTCGGCGACGATCCGCGCATCCAGTGCGAATCGTTCTCGGGCCTGCTCGTGCACTACGCCGAGCGCAAGGGCATCAGCACCATCCTGCGCGGGCTGCGGGCCGTCAGCGACTTCGAGTACGAGTTCCAGATGGCCAACATGAACCGCAAGCTCGACCGCGAGATCGAGACCATCTTCATGATGACCGGCGAGGACTATTTCTACATCTCGAGCCGCTTCGTGCGCGACGTGGCGCGGCTCGGCGGCGACATCACGGGCCTCGTGCCGCCGAACGTCCAGCGCGAGCTGCGCAAGCGCTACCCGGACGCGGTCGGGAGCAAGAAGTGAGCGACGCGCAGCTCTCGCAGCGCATCCAGCGCATCCAGCCCTCGCCGACCATGGCGGTCGCTGCGCGGGCGCTGGCGCTCAAGCGGCAAGGGCGCGACATCGTCTCGCTCTCGGTGGGCGAGCCCGACTTCGCCGTCTTCCCCCACGTCGCCCTCGCGGTCGAGACCGCGCTGCGCAAAGGGCTGACCAAGTACACGCCGTCGCCGGGCCTCGTCGAGCTGCGCGAGGCCATCGGATACGCGCTGCACCGCGATCTGGGGCACAGGTTTTCGCCCGCGCAGATCATCGCCACCGCCGGGGCCAAGCAGGCGCTCTACAACGCCTGCCAGGCGCTGCTCGACGACGGCGACGAGTGCGTCATCCCGAACCCCTATTGGGTCAGCTATCCGGAGATGGCGAAGCTCGCGGGCGCGCGCGTGGTGGAGCTCGCGCTGCGGCAGGAAGACGGCTGGGTGCCGCGCGCCGACGACCTCGCCGCCGTGCTGACCGAGCGCACGCGCGTGGTGATGCTCGGGAGCCCCTCGAACCCGACCGGCGCCGTCTGGCACGAGGCCGCGCTGCGCGGCATTGCCGAGGTGCTGCGCAAGTTCCCGCGCGTGACCGTGCTCTCCGACGACATCTACGACAAGCTCACTTACGAGGGCGTGGCCGCGCCGAACCTCCTCAACCTCGCGCCAGACCTCGCGCCGCGGCTCCTGCTCATCAACGGCTGCTCGAAGGCGTACGCGATGACCGGGCTGCGGCTCGGCTGGGCCGCGGGGCCAGAGCCCCTCATCGCCGCCATGTGCAAGGTGCAGGACGCGAGCACCTCGAACCCGTCGTCGCTCTCGCAGCACGCGGCGATCGCGGCGCTGCGCGGACCGCAGGAGCTGGTCGAGGAGATGCGCGTCGCCTTCGAGAGGCGGCGCAACCTCCTGGTCGAGCTCTTGCGCGCCGTCCCGGGGATCTCCTGCGCCAAGCCCGACGGCGCCTACTACGTCTTCTCCGACGTCACCGCGCTCCTCGGGAGGCGCGCCGCGGGCCAGGGCGCGCCGATCGGCACTTCGCACCGTCTCGCCGAGCTCCTGCTGGAAGAGCATGGCGTCGCGGTGGTGCCGGGCTCGGCCTTTGGCCGCGAGGGTTTCTTGCGCCTCTCGTTCGCCACCGGCGAAGAGCAGATCAAGGACGCCGTCTCCCGCCTGGCGAAGGCAGCGGCGCAGCTCAGCTGAAGAGGGCGAGCTGCGAGGGCCTTCTGCGCTCCTTTGCCTCGGGCTCGTCCGCGCGCCCGTGGCAGCGCTGCAAGAAGCCGCAGGCGATGGCGCGGCACCTGTCGACCGCGACCAAGGGGAAGTTGCCGGAGCGGCGCCCCTCGGCGATGGCGGCGGCCGCGGCCAGGAGCTTGCCGCGCTGCGCTTGCCTCCCGGCCTCGTTGAGCGCGGGCCGCGCTTCTGGGATCTGATCGGGCGATCGCAAGAACACCAGCGTCGAGCGGACCGGCAGCGCGGCCCCCACCAGCTCGTGCACCGCGAGCGCATAGGCATCGAGCTGCAGCTCGTAGGCCGCGCTCTGGTGCGCCGCCGCGTGCTTGTAGTCGAGGACCAGCGCCGAGCCGGGCTCGATCAAGAGCGCGTCGATCTGCCCGCGCAGGAGGAGCTCTGGCGCGCCTTGGTCCTCCGCCGTCAGGTGCAAGGACAGCGGCAGCTCGCGATACAGCTCGCTTCCCTTGGCCGCCTTGAGCCGCATGCCGAGCGGCGAGCCGAGAAAGCGGGCCACCGCGCCGAGCACCTGCCGGCTCTCCTCGCTGTCAGGGTCTGCGCCCTCCTCGCGCAGGAGGGCCTTGAGCGCGCCGGGGTCGGCTTCCGCGAGCGGCACGCGCTCGAGCAGCTTGTGCGCGAGCGTCCCGAGCTCGGTCGCGGGCAAAGCAGAGCCGGGCTGCGCCTCTCGCTCCCCCGCGCGGCCCACCGCGTGCTCGGGCAAGCCAAGCTCGTGCAAGAGCTGGTAGCGGCGCGGGCAGAGGATGGCGTCGGCGACCTGGGTCACCGGCGCGACCACGGTCTCGCGGGAGGGCGCCCGGCCAGAGGTGCAGGCGCGCAGGGCGCGCGCGATCTCCGCGCTCGCGCTGGTCTCCAGGAAAGGCTGGTTCGAGGCTGCGCCCAGCTCTTCGGCGAGCGCGGGGTCGCGCTCGATCAACGCGCGCGCTTGCAGGACAGGCAGCCGCGCCAGCTCGTCCTCACCGCGCACCCGCAGCAGCTCGGGCCCCTGCGGCGACGCGGCCAGCTCGTCGAGCCAGGACCTCCACGGCTCGCCCTTGCGCGCCTCTCTCGCCGAGAAGATGACCAGCTCGCGCGCGCGCGTGGCCGCGACGTAGAGCAGGCGCCGCGACTGGGCCAGCTCGCGCTCCTTGCGCCGCTGGTAGATCGCCTCGCCTCGCAGGCCCCGGCAAGCCTCGCCGTTCGCCCCCTGGACCCGGAGCGCGGCGCCCAGGTCCGGGTCGAGCAGCAGCGCGCCGTCGGCGGCCTGGGCGGGCGCGGCGCCGCACTCGGGGACGAAGACCACCGGAAACTCGAGTCCCTTGGCCGCGTGCACCGTCAAGAGGCGCACCGCGTGGCCGTCGCGCTCCTCGACCACGGCGGCGTCGGGCTCGCGCGCGTCCTCGTCGATGAGCGCCTGCGCCCGCGTCAGCAGCTCGGCCACCGAGTCGCCCCGCAGCTCGGCGGCGCGCGCCAGCGCCAGCAGCTTGTCGACGTTGGCGGCGGCCTGCTCGCCCTGCAATCCTGCCGCCGCAGCGGCCACGTAGTCGCTCGCGGCCAGCGCTTCCTCGAGGAGCGAGGCGGGCCCGAGCAGCTTCGCCGAGCTGCGCACGCGGTCGATCAGCGCCGTGATCTCGCGGGCGGCCTGTGCATCGTCGGGCGCGAGCGACGCGAGCGCGACCTCGTCGCGGAGGGCCTTGATCGACAAGCCCTGGCCAGCCTCTGCCGGGCGAGGCCCGCGCGCGAGCAAGAGGAGCCCCTCGTCGGAGACCGGCCCGAACGGCGAGCGCAGCACGGTGGCGAGGGCGCGCGCGTCGTCCGGATCGACGGCGAGCGTGAGCAGCGCGAGCAGGTCGCTGACCTCGCGCGTGGCGTAGAAGCCGCGGCCGCGCCAGACCACGTGGGGGATGCCGCGGCCGAGCAGCGCGCGCCGGTACGCGTCCACGTGGGTGAAGGCGCGGAGCAGGATGGCGACGTCGCCGCCGCGCACGGGGCGGCCGCGCTCGCTGGCGCCGTCGGCCTCGAGGACCCGCTCGGGGGCGCCCTCGGCGAGCAGGGCCGCGAGGCGGCGGGCCACCGCGCGGGCCTCGACCTCGGCCGCGTCGGGGCCCGTGGCAGAGACGCGCAAGAGCTCGGCGCAAGGGGCGGAGTCGATCTCGGGCCGGTGGGCCTCGAGGTGATCTTCACCCTGCGTGAAGGGCGTGTGGAACGGCTCGCCGCCCTCCTCCAGCGCGCGGGCGAAGAGCGCGTTGCAGAAGCGCACCAGCTGCGGACGCGACCTGCGCGAGCGGCGCAGCACGTGCTGGCGCGCGCCGTCGGCCAGGGCCCGCGCGGCGAAGGCCTGGGCGGAGGCGACGTCGGCGCCGCGGAACTCGTAGATGGACTGCTTGCGATCGCCGACCAGCACGAAGCGGCCGGGTGCGATGGGCAGCGCGCCAGCCATCCCCGAGCCGGCCGGCGCAGTGCCCTCGTCATCGGGCGGCTCGGCCAGCCACCCGAGGAGCCGCAGCTGGGCGCGGCTGGTGTCCTGGAACTCGTCGACCAGCAAGACACCAACGCGCTGCTTCTCTTGCCGGCGCACGCGCAGGTCGCGGGCGAGGACCTCCTCTGCGAGCCGCGTCAGGTCGTCGAAGTCGAGCGCGCCCGCACGCCGCTTGCGCTCGCGGTAGCGCCGTTGCGCGTCCGAGGCCAGGGCAGAGAGCACCTCCAACAGCCGCGCCGCGCGCACCTCCGCGTCGGCGACGAGCAGCTCGTCGAGCGAGTCCTTGACGGCCGCAAGCGCGAGGCCGATCTCGCTCTTGCCGCGGCTGCCGGTGAAGACGGCGAGGCGGGACCAGACGGCGCCGAGCTCGCCGGCGGCGGCCGCGTGCAACAGGGGCGCGCCCTGATCGAGGAACGCCAGCGCCTCCGAGAGCGTGCGCTCGGCGGCGTCGGTTCGCTTCTTCGGCGGCGCCGCCCGCACGCTGGCCGCGAGCTCCTGGACGGCCGCTTCCAGCCTCCGGCGGACGCGCTCGTCGGCCTCCAGCGCGGCCCGGATGCTGCCGCCACTCAGCAGAGGGCCACCCGACTCCGCCTGCGTGGTCACCGCGCGCATCAGCTCGTCGGTGAGCCCGCGCGCATGGCGGCCGTTGCCGCGGAAGGTGAGCTCGGCGCACAGCTTCTCGGCGCCGTCGCGCAGCGGCGAGTCGGCCTCGTCCTGCAGCGCCGCGAGCGCCGCGGCCTCGCAAGACTCGCGCAGGAGCGCCCGCGCCTCCACCTCATCGAGCACCGCGAAGACCGGCGCCACCCCGGCCGAGGCCGCGTTGCGCCGCAGGATCTGCGTGCAGAGCGAGTGGATGGTGCCGATCTGCGCGCTGCCCAGATCGCGCCGCACCCGCTGCCAGTGGGCCCGGCCTGGCGCCGCTGTGCCCGACTCGCGCGCGCTGGCCCACAGCTCGGGCTCGCCGGCCTGCGCCTCGTCGTCCTCGGCCAGCCGCTCGACGCGCGCGCGAAGCCGCGCGGTCAGCTCGGCCGCGGCCTTCTCCGTGAAGGTGATGGCAGTGAGGCGGGCGGCGGGCAGGGCCTGTGGCCGGCCGACGCCACCGAGCAGGTGCAGGCAGAGCGTCACCAGGCTGTGCGTCTTGCCCGTGCCAGCGCCCGCGGTGATGACCGCGCTCTCGCGCAGCGCGAAGAGGCCGGAGGACATCAGTCCTCCTCGACGGGCAGCGCGACGATGCGGCAGATGGGCGACAGATCGCAGTGCTCGCAGCTCAGGGGCGCGATGGGGAAGAGCCCGCTGCGCATGGCGCTGACGCGCTCCCAGACGCGGTCGGCGAGATTGAGCGGAGGCGGCACGCGCTGCCGCAGGCCCTCGCGCGCCGTCGGTTCGAGCTCGAGCAAGGCGTCGGCGTCGAGCCCTTCCTTGGCGAGCGTCGCGCGCAGCGAAGCGGTGCGCCGCGCGCCGCCGATGCTCACATACGCGGCGTCGATCTGCCGGCCCGGCCGCGCCTGGGCCACCGCCGCGGCGTAGACGGGCAGCTGGAACTCTGGGTTGAGCAGCGTCTCGATCCGCAGCTTCTTGCTCACGCCCGGGAAGGCGCCCGACTTGTAGTCGAGCACCAGCTGTCCCTGGCCGCCGCCGAGCTCGTCGAGGCGGTCGAGCTGGCCGCCGAGGTAGACGACCTCGGCTCCGTCGGGCGAGCGGAGCGACAGGGGCGGCAGCGCGCCTTCGCTCGGGCCGCCGAAAGCGCGCTCGTGCTCGCGGGGCAGCGAGCCCTCCCGTCGCTCGGTCTCGAGCAGCCGCTCGAGCCTCTTGTGCACTTCGCGGCGGCGCACGCGGAAGAGCGCGGCGTGGCCCACCGGCTCGCCGGCGGCGAACTCCTCGATGGCGGCGTCGGCCTCTTCGAAGAGCGTGCGCAGCTCGGCCGCGCGCGAGCTCTTGCCGAGCGGCAGGCGGCCCTCGCGGTCCAGGCGGGAGAAGAAGCGCTGCAGGCAGGCGTGGAGCAGCTGGCCGCGTCCGCTCGGGGACAGCTCGTCGCCGCCGTCCACGGGCTCGGGGACGCGCAGCAGGCGGCGTGCGAAGTGCTTGAAGCCGCAGGTGGCGTGCTGCTCGAGCTGGCTGGCGGAGAGCGGCTGGTCCGCCGTGAAGCGCAGCGCGGGGAGCGCGGCCTGCAGCGCCTCGCCCTGCAGCCCGCCCGAGAAGCGGCCCGGCTTGCCCCCGAGCGCGAAGGAGCGGAGCCGCTCGCGCTCGGCAGAGGCGGCCCGGGCCAGCCGCCGCAGCCGCGGCGCGAGCGGCGAGCCGATCAGCGCGGAAAAGAGGGCGCGCCCTTCGGCCTCGGGCAGCGGCCTGCTCGCGCGCCAGGCGGGCTCGGCGAAGACCTCGAGCGCGGCGCGCGCCAAGATCTCCGGGGCTGCCCGGCAGGCGGAGGCGGGCGGCACTGGCGACAAAGGAGCCGCCAGCGCCCGCTCTTCCGCGGGCGTGAGGCCGAGCGCGCGCACCGCCTCGTCGACGAAGGGCGAGCGCAGCGCCTCGCGTGCCTGGCCGTCGGCGCGCGGCCAGAGCAACAGCAGCGACTCGCGCGCGGCACAGAGGCCGAGGTGGAAGAGCAGCGGCTCCTCGGCCTGCCGCGCGGGCAAGAGCGACGGAGCGGCCAGCGGGTCCTCCGACGGCGGCGTGCGGAACACCTGCTTGCCGAGCGCGCGATTGCAGGCGCGCTTGTCCTCGTCCGAGAGGAGCGGGTCGGGCCTGGCGCGGGCGGGCAGCTCGCCGTCGAGCAGGCCGACCAGCACGACGGTGTGAAAGGAGCGGTGCGAGAGCTCGCGCAGCTCGATCAGCTGCACCGCGGCCCCGCGCGCGCCGGAGGGCCTGAGCGACTTGTCGGCGAGCGCCTCGCGCAGCTGCTCGGCGAACGCGGCGCGCTCGAAGGCCTGCCCCGCGCGGCCGAGCGACGCGGCCGCGCGGGCGAGCTCGGCACACGCGCCCTGCACGGCCTCGAGCGCCGAGAGGTCGCGCGCGGCCGCGGCCGACAGCGCCCGCGTGCTGCGCGCGGCCCCGCCTGGCGCTGACTCGGCGACCGCCCGCGCAACGCCGAGATGCTCGAAGAGCGCGAGCAGCGCCCGGCCGTGCTCGGCGAGCGTGGCGCGGGCGGGCAGGGCGCGCACCTTGGCAAGAAGGCCCGTCACGGCGGCAGAGGTGCGGTCCACCTCGTCGGCGGCGTGCGACGGTGTCCCCCGCGCGGCGGCCTTGCTGCGCAGCTGTGCCGCGTGCCGGGCGAGCTTGTGCGCGAATCCGCCCTCCAGCTCGGCGAGGTCGTCGCGAGAGTCGTCGCGCGCGCGGGCCTCGCGCAGGTGCCGCGCGGCGCGATGCGGCTTCACTTGCCGCCCAAGCTCGAGCCGCAAGAGGGGCGAGGCGAGCAGCGCCGCCAGCGGCTCGCGCGGGAAGTTGCGCTCGAGCAGATCGTAAAGCGAGAGCGCGACCTGCGCCGGCGGCGAGGGCAAGGCCGGCCTGCCCCGCCGCTCGCGCCAGGGAAGGTCGAGCCGCTCGAGCGCGGAGCCGAGCTCTTCGGCCACTCCGCCGCCGAGCGTGCGCGCGGTGATCGCCAGCTCCGACAGCGGCACCCCGTTCGCGGCAAGGTCTGCGCAGGCGCGGGCAGCCTCGCGCGCTTGCTGCACGGGTCCGGCGAGCGAGCGCAGCGTGACCGGAGGGGCAAGGAGGGGCCTCGCGTCCGCCTTGGGCGCAAAGAGGCGGCCGAGGAAAGGCGCCAGCGGACCGGTCTCGCCGGGGTCGAAGAGCTCGAGGTCGATGCGGGCGACGGCGCCTTCCTCGCCGAGCGCCTCGAACGCGCGCAGCGTGGCGTCGAGCGCCTCGGTCAGCTCGGGCCGGCCGGCCGCATAGGGAAGCCGCACGCGGACCCGCGCCCCGCCCGGCAAGCGCGCGGCCAGCGCCACGACCATGCGCTGGCGGAGCGGAGTCCAGTCGAGGATCGACTCGAAGACCAGCGCCCCCGCGGCGCAGAGCGCGGCTGGCAGCGCCATTCCCCGGCCGAGCGCATCGACGGCGGCGCGAAGCGCGCTGTTCGGCTCGGAGAGGTGCGCGCGAGAGAGCTCGGCCTGCGCCGCGGCCAGCGTCCCGCCGAGCGCGAGGGCTCTCTCCTGCGCCGGCTCGGGTAGATCGCGCGCCGCGGCCAGCAGCTCCGACGGAGTGGAGAGGCCCTGCGCCAGCGCGGCCCACAAGCCCTCGAGAGCACGCGCGTACCCTGGCTCCTCGCGCAGGCGCGCAAAGGGGCTGTCCTTGGGCGTGGCAGCGCGGGCTGCCTCGCGCAGGGCCAGCCGGAGCGCGAGCGGTGCCGCCACCGGATCGCACTTGCCCGCGCCCAGCGCGGCCCGGAGCAATTCAGCCTCGAGCTCGGCCAGCGTCAACACGGGGCGGAACGCGACCAGGCCGCCCGGACGCGCGAGCTGCAGCAGCCGTTCTTCGGCGCGCGCCTGGTCAGGCAGCACCGCGATGAGGGGCGGTCCGGCGATCATGCGCGCGACCTTACCGGAGGGGTCTGACGTCGTGCCTGTTCGGGGCCGCTACTTCGAGGGCGGCACGTCAGGCGGCGCGTCGTCGGCGGGCTTGGCGGCCGGCGCGTCGGCTGGTGCCGCGGCGGGCGCATCAGGCTGGGCGGCCTCGGCCGGCTTTGCTTGCGCCTCGGCTGGCTTGGGGGCGTCGGCCCGCGCGGGCGTTGCGGTCGGTGGCGCGCTCGAGGCAGGCGCCTCGGCGGGCTTGTCCGAAGGCTTGTTGCTGGCCGAGCCGTCCTTCTTCTTCGGCCACGCCTTGATGCTCGAACCCCACACTTCACGCCGCGCGTCCTGGAACATCTTGGCGAGCCGCGGCGACGCGTCGGGCGGCACTTCCGCCCAAGGTCTCATGGCGAGCGCGCGCTTGAACGAGTCCTGCATCTGCGCGCCCTGGCCCGTCTCGGCGAAGACCAGCCCCTTGTAGATGAGGATGGTGACCAGGTCGTTGTCGTCCTTGGAAGACTCCTCGGCGGCCTTGAGCTCGGCCATGGCGGCGTCGAGCTCGGCGCGCTGGTAGAGGCGCTTGGCGGCCTCGAGGCGCGCGTTGTCCGCCAAGGCAGAAGTGGCAGCAGCGAGCGCGAGGACGAAGGCGAGGCCGGAGCGGAGCGGCAGCGAGGGGGAGCGCATGCTGGAACGCTACCAGAAGAGGGATCGCCGCGCATCAAGTGAGGTTTGGCGCGGCGGAAAGTGGCGGGCATTGGCTTCCGTCCAGTATCTTCCACGCATGCTTGCAGCGACGCACGCGGGACCCTCCGCTTTCGCCCTGTCCCGGTGGGCAGCGCGTGCCGCTCTCGCGCTCGGGTGCGCCCTCGCACCGGCCGCGTGCCGCAAGGCCCCGGAGCCCGTGCCCACCTCGCAGGCGGCGGCGGCCGCCCCGGTCGAGGTCATCTACGGACCGTGGCTGCTCGAGCCGCAGACCACGCGCGTCACCGTCGCCTGGACCACGCAGGAAGAGACGGCGGGCATCGTCGCCTACGGCGAGGCGTCGCTCGATCGCATCGCCACCGAGCCGCAGGCGCGCCGCGAGCACCGGCTGGCCCTGACCGGCCTCGCGCCCGGCAGGCGCTATCGCTACCGGCTCGCAGGGACGCCGCAGGAGGGTTCGTTCTGGACCGCGCCGCCCGAGGTCGAAGAGGCGGGCAAGTCGGTGCCGTTCCGCGTGCTCGTCTATGGCGACAACCGCACCGACCAGCCGGCCCACGCGGACGTCGTGCGCGCGGCGCTCGGCGAGGGCGCGCGCCTGGCGCTCCACACCGGCGACATGGTGGTGGACGCCAAGCGCGACGATCTCTGGCAGGGCTGGTTCTCGGTGGAGCATGGGCTGCTCGCACAGACGCCCATCGTCGCCACCGAAGGCAATCACGAGGTGACCGATCACGGCGTCGCCTATAGCGCGCACTTCCAGCCCACCGGGCTGCCGCCGTATCGCTCGGTGGACTACGGGCCGCTGCACGTGGTGGTGCTCGACTCGTTCGAGCCCGTCGCGACTGGCGACCAGCCGCGCGAGGGCGATCTGTCGGAGGCGCAGAAGGCCTGGCTCGCGCAGGACCTGGCGTCGGTGCCGGCGGGCAAGCACATCTGGGTGCTCGTGCACCAGGGGCCCTTCAGCCACCCGCTCGGCAAGGGACACGGCGGCAGCGACGGCGTGCGTCGCGCGCTCTTGCCCTACGCCGGGCGCATCGAGGCGGTGCTAGCCGGCCACGACCACTATTACGAGCGCGGCAAGATCGAAGGCCTGCGCTACTTCGTCCTTGGCGGCGGTGGGGCGCCGCTCTACGAGCCCGATCCGAAGCGGCCCGGCGTGCAGGTGGCCATCAAGTCCCTCTCCTACGCGGTGATAGAAGTCTGCGGCTGCCACGTGGACGGCGTCGTCAAGGATCCGGCGGGCAAGGTGCTCGACCGCTTCCAGCTCGCGACCTGTCCCATCGCCTGCTCGGTGCAGCCTGCCAAGGCGCCCCAGCGCGCCGCCGCGGCGAGCGAGGCGGGCGCGCGGTGAAGATCTCCGAGATGCTGCGCTTCGCCGCCGAGCGGGGCGAGCCGACCTTCTCTTTCGAGTTCTTCCCTCCCAAGACCGCGGCGGGCGAGGACTCGCTCTTTGCCTCGCTGCGCGCGCTGCGGCCGCTGGCTCCCTCCTTCGTGAGCGTCACCTACGGCGCCGGCGGCTCGACGCAAAATCGCACGCTGGAGCTGGTCTCGCGCATCGAGCGCGACACCGAGATCGACGCCGCCGCGCACCTGACCTGCGTCGGCGCCTCGCGCGAAGAGCTGCGCGCGCTGCTCGAGGGGCTCGCCGCGGCGGGCGTGCGCAACCTCTTGCTCCTGCGCGGCGACCCCCCGCGGGGCCAGCGCGAGTTCATCCCCGCCGAGGGCGGCCTCCGCTACGCGAGCGAGCTGATCGCGCTGGCGCGCGAGGTGTCCGCTGCGCGCAAGTGGGACTTCTGCATCGGCGCGGCCTGCTACCCGGAGGGCCACGTCGAAAATCGGGACCTCGTGCGCGACCTGCGGAACTTGCAGATCAAGGTCAGCGCCGGCGCCGACTTCCTCGTCACCCAGCTCTTCTTCGACAACCGCGCCTATTTCGACTTCGTCCTCCGCGCGCGCGCCGCGGGCATCGAAGTGCCCATCCTGCCGGGCCTGATGCCCATCACCAACGTCGATCAGATCGAGCGCTTCACGGCCATGTGCGGGGCGCATATCCCGTCCAAGCTGCAGGCGGCGCTGCGCGCGCGGCGCGACGACCCCGAGGCCGCGCTGCAGCTCGGCGTGGCCTACGCGACGCTGCAGGCCGCCGAGCTCCTGCGCAAGGGGGCCCCTGGAATTCATTTTTACACCCTCAACAAGAGCCACGCGACGCGCGCCATCCTCGCGGCGCTGCGCGCGCAGGAGCCCTGGCGCGACGCCTAGCCAGGCCAGCACCAAAGCGGCTCCGACTTCCAGGGTCGCTGCCCGAACGCCGAAGCCCCGCCTAGTGGTGATTGAGCTCAAGCGTCGCGTGCACGCCGAGCCCCTTGGCGCGCTCGCCCGTCAGGACCGCTTTGGCGAAGCCGACCAGCTGCACCACCTTGCTGGAAGGCGAGTCCCAGTACTCGGCGCCTTCGACGTCGATGCGCAAGAGCGCGAGGTCAGGATCCTCGCAGCTCCTGCAGCTTCGCGAGCGGAGTGAGCGATTTGAGCGGTTTGTCCATGCGCCAAAGTAGGCAGCACCGAGAGTGTCAGGAAGTGCCGCTGGGCAAGACTCCGTGCGCTCAGCCGCCGTCCAAGCCGAGCTGCATCCGCGCGGCGGCCACCGTGTTCGAGAGCAGGTACGCGATGGTCATCGGCCCGACGCCGCCCGGCACTGGCGTGATGGCCCGCGCCCGCTCTTTGGCGATCGGGAACTCGACGTCGCCGCAGAGCTTGCCCTCGCGCGCGTGGCCGGCCGGGTGCTTGTTCATGCCCACGTCAATGACCGTGGCGCCGGGCTTGATCCACTCGCCGCGAATCATCTCGGCCTTGCCGACCGCGGCCACCAGCACGTCCGCGCGCGCCACCTCGGCGGCCAGATCCTGGCTGCGCGAATGGGCGATGGTCACCGTGGCGTGGCGCTCGAGCAGGAGCAGCGCCATCGGCTTGCCGACGATGTTCGATCGGCCGACGACCAGCGCCCGCGCGCCGGCGAGCACGGTCTTGGCCTCGTCGAGCAGCCGCAGGCACCCAAGCGGCGTGCAGGGCCGAAGGCCTGGCCGCCCCGTGGCGAGCGCCCCCGCGCTCAGCGGACCGAACGCGTCCACGTCCTTGGCGGGCGAGAGGGTGTCGAGCACCGCGTTGGGATCGATGTGCTTGGGCAAGGGCAGCTGGACGAGCACGCCGTGCACCAGCGGGTCGGCGTTGAGCTGCCTCACCAGCGCGAGCAGATCGGCCTGTGAGGTCCCTTCGGGCAGCACGTGGAGGAACGAGGCGAGCCCCGCCTCTTCGCAGGCCTTGATCTTGCCGGCCACGTAGATGCGGCTGGCGGGGTCCTCGCCGACGCGCACTGCCGCCAGTCCGGGCCGGACGCCGCTCTTGGCGAGCACGTCTTTCACCTGCGCGGCGACCTCGGCGCGGACCTGCGCCGCGATCGCTTTTCCGTCGATGACTTGGGCTGCCAAGAGGTCACTCCGCGTGGTGCGAGCAGGCCTCGAGATGGATGCCGTTCAAATCGACCACGAACGCTCCGTAATAGTGAGGGTGATAGTCGGCGCGTGGCCCGGGCTGGCCGTCGTCCCTGGCGCCCGCCGCCAGCGCGGCCTCGTGGAACGCATCCACTTGAGCGCGCGACTTCGCTGCGAAGGCGAGGTGCTGCCCGGGCCTCGCCGGGTGGGCCGCGCCCTCGGCCGTGATCCACAAGTCGGGCTTGGGCTTGACGCCGAGGCCGCAGAACTTGCCCACTCCGGGTGGCTCGAACTCCATGAGCAGCTCGTAGCCGAGGGGCGCGAGCGCCTTGAGATAGAAGGCCTTGCTGGCCTCGAAGTCGCGAACTCTCAGCGTCAGGTGGTCAATCATGGCGGCGCACTCTACACCGCCATTTGATAGAAGGCGCGCATGCCAACCACCTCGATTTTTCTCACCGGCGCCTCGAGCGGCCTGGGCCGCGGGCTCGCGCTGCACTATGCGAAAGCCGGCGCCACGGTGTTCGCCGCGGCGCGACGGAAGGACCGCCTGCTCGAGCTCGCCGACGAGGCGGGCAGCGCTGGCGGGCCAGGGCGCGTGGTGCCGGTGGAGCTGGACGTGGCCGACATCCCCGCGCTCGTGGCCGCCGTTCACGAAGCGGAGCGGGCGGCAGGCGGCGCGCTCGACCTGGTCATCGCCAACGCGGGCATCGGCGGGGACACGCCCGGCAAGGCGCTCGATTGGACCCGGGTGCAACAGATCCTCCACGTGGACGCGACCGCCGCGTGCGTGACGCTGGCCGCCGCCGCGCCCGCGATGGTGGCCCGCGACCGGGGGCAGCTTGTGGCCATCGCCAGCCTCGCGGCCCTGGGCGCGCTCCCCGCGAGCGCCGCCTACTGCGCCAGCAAGGCCGCGCTGAGCATGTTCTGCGATTCGCTGCGCATCGATCTGCAGCAAAGCGGCGTGGCCGTCACCTGCGTCTATCCGGGCTTCGTCAAGACCGAGCTGACCGCCGGGAACAAGCACCCCATGCCCTTCCTGTTGGAGGCGGACGAAGCGGTCAGGATCATCGCTCGAGGCATCGAGCGGAGGAAGGCCACTGTCGCCTTTCCGCTGCCGCTCATCGCCGCCATCCGCGCCGCAGGGGCCTTGCCGCGGCCGCTCTACGAGGCCCTGGCGGGCAAGCTGCGCCCGAGCCGCCGCCCGCGCTGAGAGTGCGGCAACCGGCCAAGCGGTCGATTGGTCTAGAGTGAACTCCATGGCGGCCCCGGCTGCGCTCGTCGCACCCGGCTGGGCCCGGAGGACGACATGAGGTCTCTGCTCTCCCGCTCGACCCTTTCTGCCCTGTGCCTCGCGACGGCGGCCTCGCTGGCCGCGCGCGCCGATGGGCCGATCGAGCTGCACCGATCCGAGCAGCAGAGCGTTCCGCCGCAGTCGTCGCTCGGCGGCGACAAGCTGAGCGGCCGCGAGATCGGCGACATCGTTCCCGTCGAGGGCAAGGACGGCCAGCTCGCCTGCCCCGAGGGCTCCGAGGCCGCCTTCGACAAGGACGGGGCGCCGCTGAAGACGGAGGGTGGCGCGCCGGTCTGCCGTCCGCAGCGAAAGTTCGTCAAGGGCGAGCTCACCAACCTCGGCTCGTCCAAGCTGGTGGTGAACGACAGCCGCTTTGGCCTGCGCCTGGGCGTGGCGTATCTCGACCACACGCTGTATGCGGCCATCAGCCCCGAGATCGACATCCGCTGGGACAAGCTCTCGCTTGGCTTTGGCCTGCCGCTGCACATCGACGCCGTCCAGCTCTATGACGGCAACGGCGTGCACTTTCGTAAGCACGACTACGACAGCGCCTCGGATTACGCGAAGATCATCCGCTTCATCACCTACGGAAACAAAGAGGACAACCTCTACATCAACGTCAGCCAGCTGTACGCGGCCAGCATCGGCCACGGCGCCATCGTGCGCCGCTACTCGGGCAACACCGACCAGAACATCACCCGCGTCGGCGCCCAGCTGGACGCATACGGCAGGTTTGGCGGCTTCGAGGCCTTCGTCGGCGACATCGTGCAGCCGTCGCACTTCCTCTCGGGCTTGCTCTTCTTGAAGCCGCTCGGGTTCTTCAACCTGAAGGGCGACGCGGCCAACACCTGGGGTCAGACCTCGATCGGCGTCAGCGCGGCGGCCGACATCGACGCTCCGCTCACGCTCGCGCGCGACAGCGCCGGCCGGCCGCAGACCAACGATCAGGGCGAGCCCGTGGTGGCGCGCACCGGCACCGCCGCGCTGGTGGGCTTCGATCTGGAGACCAAGATCCTCAAGAGCGAGAAGGCGGACGTCAAACCCTACCTCGACTACTCGCGCCTCTTGTCGAGCACCACGCTCGAGGCCGCCGACGGCAGCCGCCAGGTGAACGGCGGCGGCGGCTTTACCGCCGGAATGCTCGGGCGCTTCAATGCCGGCTCGACCGAAAAAGTGCATGCGTTCCGCGTCGTGCTCGAGGGGAGGTATTTCGACTCGAATTACATTCCGGGGTATTTTGATACCTTCTACGAAATCCAGAAGTACCAATTCATCACCGGCCCCGCGAGCGCCAACTATCGACCCAAGCTCTACCAGGTGCTGGCCCAGGACGGCGCGGGCAAGCGCACCGGCTTCTATGTAGAAGCCGCCTATCAATACAACGGCGGCTTTGCCGTGATGACGGCCTTCGAGGCTGCCACCACCCCCGACGGCGTCACCGGCGTGGGTGGCAAGAACTTCACCTTCCACGTCGAATATCCGGCGTACTCGTTCCTGCAGTTCTTTGCCTCGTTCTATCGCCGCAACTTCGCCGGCTCGCTGATCCCCTCCAAAGACGCGAACGATCAATATCCGGACGATATGCTGATCTACGCCGCCGCCCGTCTCCACATCCTGCCCATCCTGTTTCTCAACGCGCGGTACTACCGGACCTGGCAGGCCGATCCGGTGCTGGGGCAGATGCGCAACGTCAACGGAGCAGAGATCGACCTTGAGTTCGGCTACGAGTTCGATCGCACTTCGCGCAAGCAGTCCAGATAGCGCAAAGCGGCTGGCGTTCAGTCGTCTTCGGGCTCGCTGGCGCCTGCCGATTGTTCGCCGAGCCAGTCTCCGCCGGCGCCGAAGTAGTCGGTCGAGTACCAGGCAAAGACCGGCGTGCCATTGAGGTCCGGTTGCGCGCAGGACCACGCGGCGACATAGCCGTAGACCGTGCCGCCAAGGCTGATCTCATGGATGCGCCGGTCGCTCGGTACCTCGACAGCGCCGGGCCAGGAGGTGATGAGCGAATCGAGCTGCCCGGCGAGCAGCTTCTGGGCCGGAAGCGCGCTCGGCGCGGTCACCTCGCGCACCTCGAAGATGGTGCTGCTCAAGAGGCCAAGCCAGTAGAGCGCGAACGCTTGCTGCTGAAAGCTCGCCTGCTGGAAGGCGGCCGGCGTGCCGACCAGCGTTGCCGCGGCCTTTTGCGCCCGGGTCAGCTGGGCGGCGCTGGCCAGGGTGTCCCGGTTGGCCAAGGTGAGCGTGACCAGCAGCTGCTCGGCGTCGGAGAAGCCGACGAGCGCGTCGCTTGCGCCGAAGAGGTACGAGATGCCGGCGTCCACCTCGGCGTCGGACCAGCGGGCGGCCGCCTGGCCGGCGCCGGCAGAATGGCCATCGAGCAGCTGCTTCATCTGCGCGCTCATCTTCAGCGAAAGGTCGAGCTGCGCGGTCTCGGGGCGCGGCGCGTGGCTGGCCGACGTCCACAGGCGGAGGGTGAAGCTGCCGCCCTTGCCGCTCCCGGCCTGGCCGACCTGGACCACGTAGCTGCCGGTCTTGGGCAGCTTGAAGCCGTCGATGGCGAGGTGGCGCGGGTCGGAACCGCGCGGCGTGCCCGAGGCGATCACGCTGCGCTTGCCGCCCACGGCGGGGCCGAGCAGCGCCAGCACGGGCTGCAAGCTGTTGGAGGTGCCCGTGTCGGTCGGCCAGACGTCGGGGGCGACCAGGTCGCCGGCCTTGCCGCTGAAGGAAAAGGAGACCTTGGGCACCCGGTCCGAGACCGAGTCGTGGACGAAGCTCTGCGGCGCGAGCTTGCCGCGGATGACGAGACTCGCATCAGCGGTGACGTCGTCTTGCGAGGAGGCGGTGGCGACCGTGCCGCCGCAGCCGTCGAGCAACGACAAACCGAGAGTCACAGCGACGGCGAGCGAGCAAGAGCGATGGAGAGAGACGATCACGGAGGCCCCCTGAGCGGACCGCAGCACATCTGCGTGCTGGCGACCCAGAGCAGGAAGCGTGCCGCGGCTCACTTCGCATCAGGGGGATGCGTTCAGCTTGTGCGCGTCCAATTCTCGGTCGCCTCCCGAACGGAGGCCGGTTCGCCTGGATCTAGCGCGCCCGACGCAGTGCAGCGGCGGCCCTCGCGGCCGCCGATCCGCCGACCAGCTTCACGGCACCGCCCAGGATGATGTCCACTTGTTGGTCGATCGCTTCAGCCGTTGGTCCGGTGTCTGATTGGGACCCGGTACCAAAATCGGGGTCCGAAAAAGAGACCCCAGGCAGGCCGAGGAGGTGAGCGCGTGCGCGCGCGCGGACGGCGTGGGAGGAGCGCACGGCAGAAGGGGCAAGCCCGGCCGCGTCTGCCAGCGGCGCGAGCGCGGCGGGACCGATGCCGAGCGCCTCGAGGATCTGGACGATCGCCGAGGCCTCCGAGAGAAGCTCGTCGGCGGCGGCCAGTTCGGCGCGGCTGGAAGGCACGCGAGTCCTGCCGCGAGCGCGCGGGTCGGGCAGGGCGGGGCGCTTGCGGGTCAGCGCATCGACCAGCTCGGCGTAGGGCGGCTCGAGCAGCGTCGCGCTCTTGGCGCCGGGGAGGCGCGCGGAATCGGCGACCTTCTTCGCGCGGGACTGCAGCGCATAGAGCTCGCCCATGCCGGCCTGGAACAGCTCGCGCACCGGCCGCTCGACGAGCAGCCTGGCCGCGAGCCCGGCATCGCCTCCCGAGAGCGCGTCCAGTCCGATCGAGAGCGTGGCCCGCGAGTCGAGCAAGACGGAGCGGGCAGAGAGCGCGTCCTCGGGGCCGATGCCGCTCGCCACCAGCGCCGCGTTGGCGGCGTACATGAGGCCCTCTTCGGCGCGATCGAAAGCCTCGGGCGGCACCAGCGCGAGCGCGCGCTCGAGCAGCGGCGCGGAGGCGTCGGACTGCACCAGCGTGGTCGTCGCAACGGGCGCAGCTGGCGCGGCGGGCGCGGCGGGCTCGTGCGCGCGCTTCGCGGGCCGCGCGTAGAAGGAGATCGCCTCCTCCAGCGTCGGGAACCCGAGGTCGCGCAGCCGCCCTTCGCGCCAGCGCCGCGCGATCTCGGCGAGCTCGCTCGGCAGCTCCCAGCGAATGGCCTCGAGCAGCCGCGTGCCCTCGAGCTGGTTGCGCACGAAGAGGTCTTCCAGGAGCTGCTTGAGCGTGCCGTAGTCGGCGCCCTCGACGGCGAACTCGACCAGGAAGTGCCCGTCGGGAGTGCGCCAGGTCATGCTGCCGTCGGCGGGCTCCGCGTCGGGGTTCTCGCGCAGGTCGTGCAGCCGCAGCTGCTCGTGGAGGAGCAGCTCGAGCAGCTCGGTGTCGACGTGGGCGAGCTTGATGAGATAGCGCGCCAAGGCCTGATCGCTCGTGCGCGCGCCCTCGCGGGCCAGGGTCAGCCAGCGCAGCACCTCGCGCGAGTCGGGACCCTGGTCGCTCTTCGGCCACGAGCTGCGATCCAGGAAGTGCAAAAACTGCTCGGGCGAGGCGAGCGACACCAGCTCGGCCGCGTCGCTCGGGCCGATCTCGAGGATGGCCTGGAAGAGCTCCTGCTCTGGAAGCGCCTGGATGAGACCGAGCGGGTCCGGCGCCTCGAGCAGGAGGTCGAGCTTGGCTTTGCCCGGCACCTCGGCCAGCCGACGGCGGATCTCGCGGAGATCGGCGCCTGGCGCGAGGTGCCCGTTGCCTGGCACTACGCGGCCTTGACGACCTTTCCAGCCTTGAGGCAGCGCGTGCAGACGCGCACGTGGGTGCGCTTGCCGTCGATGAGGGCGTGCACGCGCTGGAGGTTCGGCAGCGTGCGCTTCTTGCTCTTGTTGTTGGCGTGGCTCACCTGGTTGCCGACCAGGGGGCCCTTGCCGCAGAGTTCACACTTGAAAGCCATGTCTACGTGTCCTGAGGTGGAGGCGAAAAGGAATCGCGCAGACTACTCAGGGACGGCCCGCTGTCAAGTCGCGGAGACTTGCTTGCGTCCCGAGAGGACGAGCGCCTTGTCGGTGGCGGCGCGCGCGCCCAGGATCGAACCCTCGAGGCCAAAGCCCGGATAGACCGCGTCGGAGGCGAAGAGGACGCGGTCGTGTGCCTCGGCATCGGGTCGCAGGCCGATCGGCTCACCCTCCGCGTTGGGACGCAGGACGGCGTGGGGCTGCTGGGGCAGCACGTCGGCCGACTGGTGGAGGATATGGCGCTCGAAGAAAGGCAGCACCGGCTCCAGCGCGGCGCGAACCGAGGCGAGCAGCTCGGCGGCGTCGGGCGGGGTGGCCACGTCGCTGACGCGGGCGACGGTGAGGAGCCGCTCGGTCGCCTCTCCCTTGGCGCGCCTCGCCGGCAGAGACGCGATCACGAGCGGGCCGAGCGCGTTGCCAAGGAGCAGCGCGGCCTCTTCGAGCGCCAGCGGAAGCCCCTCGGCGCGCACGACGAAGTGGGCGAGCGCGACCCGCCTCTCGATGGGCAGCGCCGCCTCCTCGGCCAGCTTGCGCTCGGTGCGGCCCCCTCCCTCGCAGAGCGCGGCAACCCCGGTCGCGTCGCAAGCGATGATCACCGTGCTGACGCGCATCTCGCTGCCGCCCAGGTCGAAGACCACGCCCTTGCGCTCGAGCTGCAGCTTGCTGCACGGCTCGAGCGCCACCTCCGCGCCGCCCTCGACCGCCTTCTTGCGCAAGAGATCGGCCAGCTGCGCCGAGCCGCCCCAGAGGCGGAGCGGAGCGCGCAGGAGCGCGGCCGCCTCGCGCGCGGTGCCCTCGGGGGCGGTCTCGCCGATCAGGTGCGCCGCGAAAGGAGCCAGCGCGGCCAGCGCCTCGCCGATCAGCCCCCCGGGCAGCGCGGGCGCCGTCGGGACCATCTTCGCCAGCTTGCGCCGCTCGAAGAAGCCGCGCGCAGGCAGCGGCGGCGCGGCGAAGAGAAAGCCATCCCAAGGCCGGCCCAGGCGCTCCAGCTCCTCGAGCGACGCCTCTTCCAGGGTGGCTTGCTCGGCGCCGAGCTCCCGCCGCAGCTCGCGCAGCCGACGTGCGGGATCGGCCGGCAGGCTCAGGCGCAGCTTGTCGGTGAGGATCTGGAAGGCGCCGCCGGTCGCGGCCGTCATCCGCTGCAGCTCGGGCCCGATGCCGAGCTCGTCGAGCGCGCCCGCGGCGCCCGAGAGCTGGCGCAGCGGCGTCAACATCGGATGAGCGCAGGGCAGGAGCCAGCCGTCGCTCTCTCTCGCCACGGTCTTTGGCCCCATGGTCGCGAGCAGCACGCGCAGCCCTTTCTTCGCCAGCAGCGCCGCCACCACCGCGCCGCCCAGCTCGCCGCCGATGATGGCCACGTCGTAGACGCGCTTGCTGCGCGCGGCGCCGACGAAGTTGGCCCCGGCCGGCAGGGTGCTCAAAGAAGGCCCGCTTCGCCGTCGAGCGCGGGCGACACCAGCGCGCCCGCGGCGCCCGTCGCGCCTTGCACCTGCACGCGCTTCTTGCCGGCTTGCACCAGCACCTGCGCGCGCCCGTCGGCGAAGAGCTGCACCGCGCGAGCGTAGCAGCGGTGCTCCTGGACGAGGATGCGCGCGGCCAGCGTCTCCTCGGTGTCGTCCTCGAGGACCGGCACCGCGGCCTGCAAGAGGATGGGCCCGGTGTCGCAGCCCTCGTCGACGATGTGCACGGTGCAGCCGGAGAGGCGCACGCCCGCCGCCAGCGCTTGCCGGTGCGCGTGCAGGCCGGGGAACGAAGGCAACAATGAAGGGTGGATATTGAGAATCTTATCTTGAAACGCGCGCAGGAGCACCGGCGAGACCAGCCGCATGTAGCCGGCCAGGCAGACCAGCTCGACGCCGTGCGCGCGCAGGGCCTCGACCAGCGCCGCGTCGTACTCCTCGCGCGACGGGAACGACTTGTGCGGCAGCAGCAGGGCGGGGACGTTGGCGGCCTTGGCCCGATCGAGCGCACGAGCGCCGGGGATGTTGCAGATGACCACTGCCACTCGGGCCGCGATCTGTCCGCGGGCGCAGGCGTCGATCAGCGCTTGCAGATTCGAGCCCGACCCGGAGGCGAGCACCCCGAGCTTCAGCCCAGAGCTCATGCCGCGAAGACCACCTCGGGCTCGGCGAGGCCGGGCGCCGCCTCGATCGATCCGATGACCCAGGCCTGCTGCCCGAGCGCGCCAAGGTGCAGCACGGCGCGCTCGGCGTCGGCGTGCGAGACCACCGCGCACATCCCGATGCCGCAATTGAAGGTGCGCCGCAGCTCGTCCTCGGCGATGCCGCCGAGCTTCTGCAGCTTGTCGAAGATGGGCGCGCGCGGCCAGCGCGTGCTGTCGAGCACGGCGCGGTGCTCGGGGATCATTACCCGCGGCAGGTTGCCGGGCAGGCCGCCGCCCGTGATGTGCGCGAAGGCGTGCACGTCGAGCTCTTCGCGGAGCGAGAGGCAGGCCTTCACGTAGATGATGGTGGGCTTGAGCAGCTCGTCGGCGAGCGCGGGCGAGAGCTCGGTTTTTGAGACCTCGAGGATCTTGCGCGCCAGCGAGTAGCCGTTCGAGTGCAGGCCGCTCGAGGCCATGCCGATGACCACGTCGCCAGCCTTCACGCGCGAGCCGTCGAGGATGCGGCTCTTCTCGACCACGCCGATGCAGAAGCCGGCCAGGTCGTACTCGCCGCGGGCGTAGAAGCCGGGCATCTCCGCGGTCTCGCCGCCGATGAGCGCGCAGCCCGCCAGGACGCAGCCGTCGGCGATGCCGGCGATGACTTTCTCCGCCTGCGCGGCGTCGAGCTTGCCGGTGGCGAAGTAGTCGAGAAACGCGATCGGCTCGGCGCCGCACACCACCACGTCGTTGACCGACATGGCCACGAGGTCGATGCCGACCGTCTCGTGCCGTCCGCTCTGGAAGGCGAGCTTCAGCTTGGTGCCGACGCCGTCGGTGCCGACCACCATCACCGGCTCTTGGTACCCCTTGGGGATCTCGAAGAGGCCGCCGAACCCGCCGATGCCCGCCAGCACTTCGGGCCGCAGGGTCCGCCGCGCGTGCGGCTTGATGCGCTCGACGAGCGCGTCCCCTTCTTCGATGTCGACGCCCGCGTCTCGGTAGCCAAGGCTCATCGCGGGGCGGACCATAGATGGAACGCGCGCGCCGCGCCAGCCCTTGCTTTGCGAGTATAGAGTTTGCCCATGCAAAGGCTCTTGCGCTTCTTCACGCGCGTCACCCCGTACCGCATCGCGCTGGTCACCGGCCTCTTCTTCGCCGCCGTCCACCTCTGGGAAGTGGTGGCGCGCGACGAGATTCCACTGGTCGGCAAGATGGAGAGCGCGCTCAAGGATCTGAAGTTTCGCCAGCGCGGGCGCATCGCGCACAGCGGGCGCGTGGTCGTCGCGGCCGTCGATGAAGCGTCCGTCGCGCGCTTTGGCCGCTGGCCCTGGGACCGGCGCGTGATCGCCTCGCTCCTCGACCGGCTGACCAACGAGGGGACCTCCGCGGTTGGCTTCGACATGAGCTTCTCCGACCAGGACCTGGGCGGACGCTTCGCCGGCGCCAAGCGGTTCCGCTCGCGCTTCGAGGACATCTCGCTCGCCGTGGGCAAGGGGCGCGCCGCGGTCGACAGCTTCCTCCGCGTTGACACCGACATCGGCGGCGCGGCCTCGGCGCTCTCGGGCCTTTCGGGCAACGTCACCGAGGCGGGCGAGCCCTTCTTCAAGGTCGCGCGCGGCCGGCTCGAGGACGGCAAGGGCAAGATCGCCGAGGCCAAGACGCAGCTCGAGGCGCTGGTGAAAGAGCACGCCGCCTACGCCGCCGAGCTCGATCATGACGTGGAAGGGCTGGACCCGGACCAGGTGCTGGCGAACGCGCTGCACAAGAATGGCAAAGCGGTGGTCGGATTCGTCGCGCTGCTCCAGAACGACATGACCTCGTTCACCACCGCCGAGACCGACGAGAACGTGGCGCGCATCGCCCGCGGCTCCATCCACCAGCCGGTGTTCGAGGAAGAGCTCTCGCCAGGCGTCTTCAAGGAAAAGGTCATCGAGCCAAATCGCGTCAAGCGCTACGCCGGGCTGCGCGCGCCGCTGCCGCCGGTGGCGAAGCTGTCACCCGCATTTGGCTTCTTCAACGTGCTCCCGGATCCGGACGGCGTCATCCGCAGCGCCGGCCTCGTGCTCGAGACGCGGGGCCACTATTTTCCCTCGCTCGATGTGATGACGGTGGCCACCGTGCTCGGCGTTCCCCCGTCGCGCATCAAGCCCGTCACGGCCGACGACGAGCCCGGCGGCGGCCTGCTCGCCGGCATCCGCTTCGACGACAAGCTCTACATCCCGACCGACCGCCGCGGCTTGCTGCGCGTCAACTACTACGGCGGCGATGGGACGTTCACGAACTACTCCATCGCCGACATCGTCGACGGGAAGATTCCGCCCGGCGCGCTCAAGGACAAGGTGGTGCTGGTCGGCGCCACCGCGCAGGGAACGTTCGATCAGCGGGTGACACCGTTCGAGAAGATCACCGCCGGGGTCGAGACCCACTGCAGCGCCATCGAGAACATGCTGCAGAAGAGCTATCTGCACCGCGACAGCCTGGTCGAGGCGCTGGAGGTCCTCTTCCTCATCGTGCTGGCGCTGGGCCTTGGCCTCGTCTTCGCGCGCACCAGCGCCAACTTCGGCCTCGCCGTCGCGGGCGCCTGCGCGGTCGTCATCTACCTGGCCGACTACGCGCTCTTCCGCGCCAACTTCGACGTCTTCGCCGCGCTGCCGCTGGCCGAGCTTGGCACCATGTTCGTCTTCGTCACCGTCTTCCGCTACGCGACCGAGGAGCGCGACAAGCGGCAGCTGCGCAAGGCGTTCCAGCTCTACCTGAACCCGGAGGTGATGGAGGAGATGCTCAAGGAGCCCGAGAAGCTGCAGCTCGGCGGCATGGAGCGCGAGCTGACGGTGATGTTCAGCGACATCCGCGGCTTCACCAGCATCAGCGAGAAGCTCTCGCCGCAGTCGCTGGTGCACCTCTTGAACGAGTACCTCTCGCCGATGACCGACATCGTCTTCAACCACAAGGGCACGCTCGACAAGTACATCGGCGACGCGGTGATGGCCTTCTTCGGCGCGCCGCTGGCCAACGAGCGGCACGCGCTGGCGGGCTGCATCGCTGCGCTCGAGATGATGGAGACGCTGGCGCGGCTGCGCGAGAAGTGGCGCATCGAGGATCCGAACATCCCGCTGGTGGACATCGGCATCGGCCTCAACTCGGGGCCGATGGTGGTCGGCAACATGGGCAGCGCCCAGCGCTTCAACTACACGGTGATGGGCGACAACGTGAACCTGGCGTCGCGTCTCGAGGGGCTCAACAAGGACTATGGGACCCACGTGCTCGTCAGCGAGGCGACGCTGCAGATGGCCGCGCGCGCGGTGAAGCCTGGCGAGGAGCTGTTGACGCGCGAGCTCGACGCGGTGCGGGTCAAGGGCAAGAAGGACCCGGTGCGCCTCTTCGAGCTGCGCGGGCGGGGCGCGCCGGTGGCCGCCGATCAGCCCCTGCTCGACGCCTATGCGCGCGGCCTCAAGCTCTATCGCGAGCGCCGCTTCGCGACCGCGCGGGTCTCGTTCGAGGAGTGCCTCGAGCACGCGCCGGGCGATGGGCCCTCGCTCTTGTTCGTCGCGCGCTGCGACGAGATGGGCGCGCACCCGCCGGCCGAGGAGTGGGATGGCGTCTACTCGATGACCCACAAGTGACGGCGGTCACGGGCCGAAAAATTGACCCCCCCCGTTCCCCTCTGGTACGCCAGTGGAATGGCCGGCGAAGACCAGCTCTTCCAGCGCTTCGGCCGCGAGTTCCCGCGCGGCACGGTCCTCTTCAACGAGGGCGACCCCGGCAAGGAGATGTACGTCGTGCAGGCCGGCAAGGTGAACATCACCAAGCGGGTCCGCGAGACGGAAAAGATCCTGGCCACGCTCGGCGCCGGTGAGTTCTTCGGCGAGATGAGCATCCTGAACAACAAGCCGCGCTCGGCGGGCGCCACCATCGCCGAGGACGCCAAGCTCCTGGTCATCGACCCGCGCACCTTCGAGGCGATGCTGCGCGGCAACGCCGAGATCGCCGTGCGCTTGATCAAGAAGCTCGGCGAGCGGCTGCAAGAGGCCGACGACCAGATCGAAAATCTCCTGCTGCGAGACCCCGCCAGCCGGCTGGTGCACCAGCTGATGCAGTCGGCGCAGCGCCGCGGGCGGCCGGTCGCGCAGGGCATCCTCGTCGCCGGCAACCTGCGCGAATTGCACTCGCGCATGGGGCTGACCTCGGAAGAGGTGGACGAGGCGCTGCAGAAGTGTGTCAAGGCGCGCCTCATCGCCCTGGTGCCCGAGGGTGCGCTGGTCTTCGATCTGGCAAAGATGAAGCAGTATCTCGAATTCCTCGAGATGAAGGAACGGTTCGGGGACACGTGATGGGTCCGGCAAAAGCAGCAGGAAGGAGCGCTGACGCTTCATGAAAGTCCGCGTCCTTGGCTGCCACGGCGGTGAGCTGCCCGGACATCGCACGACCTGCTTTCTCCTCGACGGCAAGATGACCGTCGATGGCGGCGCCATGTGCCAGGCGCTCCAGCTCAACGAGCTGCTCGCCATCGACGACATCCTCCTTACGCACAGCCACTTCGATCACATCAAGGACGTGCCGCTGCTCACCGACTACCTGGTGGGCGAGCGCAAGACTCCGGTGGTCGTCCACGGTCCGCCCGAGACCATCGCCGCCATGGCCTCGGACGTCTTCAACAACCGCACCTGGCCCGACTTCCGCGAGATCCCGACCAAGGAGAAGCCCGTCCTCGAGATGAGGCCCATCCCCATCGGCAAGTATTTCCAAATCCAGGGTTATCGAATCCGCGCCGTGCCGGTGAACCACCCCGTGTACTCGGTCGGCTACATCCTCGAGCAGAACGGCATGGCCGTGGCCTTCTCGGGCGACACCGGGCCGACCAACGAGCTCTGGGCGACCATCAACGGCACCGGCAACGTGAAGGCCATCTTCGTCGAGCTGTCGTTCCCCAACAAGCTGCAGTGGCTGGCCGATCTGTCAGGCCACCTGACGCCGCAGAGCCTGATGGGCGAGCTGAAGAAGCTCGACCGCCGCGGCGCCAAGATCTACCTGTACCACCTGAAGCCGGCCTTCATGGACGAGCTGCGGGCCGAGGTCGCGGCATTGAAGCAGGACTACCTGCACATCTGCGAGCTCGAAGAGATTTACGACATCTAGCAGGCCGCTGACCCGCCGGCCTTGATGGCCTTGGCCGTGATGGTGAGCGCGCTGCCGTCCTCAGGTCGTGTCAAGTTATCGACCAATCTTCGCGAAGCCTGAATTGCCGCGTTTTGCAGAGGGGGATTTGCAACTACCCGCGTCGGACCGGGCCGTCTTGCGATAGTGTCGAAACAATGAAGAAGGACTTTTGCACACGGTCGATCGCGATGGCCGTCTGCGCCTCATTCGCGCTGCTCGCCGCCTCGCCGGCGCTCTCGCAAGCAAGCGCCGCGACGACTGCCAGCGCGCCCGACGCGGGCCCGAGCAGCGAGCTGGTCGCGGCAGACGCAGCCAAGGCCGCAGCCGCCGCAGCGCTCACCGCCCAGGCCGCGGCGGCGCAAGCGGTGGCGGCGGCCGACCCTTGGATGGACCCACGCGCCCTGCGCCGCGGCCTCGGGTACGCCTCGGTCTGGACGCTCTTTGCGGTGGGCGCCTCGCTCATCATCCTGGCGTTCCTCATCGGCAAGTTCGCGCCCAACAAGAAGCGCCGCGTGCGCCGCGCGGCCATCCTCTACGTGCTCTACCTCACGACCTTCGCCGTCGCCGCGGGCCTGCACGCGGTGCACTCGGACATGTGGTCGCGCCGGGCCTGGGTGCTCGCCGACCTGTTCGAGGTGCTCGCGGTCATCAACCTCGTCGCGCTGGCGGCGTTTGACCTGGTGCTGCTCGCGCTGCGCATCGATCTGGCCAACATCGCCCACGACCTGTCGCTCGGCGGCGCGTACGCGCTGGCGTTGCTCGGGCTCTTGCACCGGCAGGGCTTGAACCTGAGCGGCCTGATCGCGACCTCGGCGGTGGTCACCGTCGTCCTCGGCCTCGGCTTGCAGGCCACGCTCGGCAACGTGATCGGCGGCATCGCGCTGCAGATCGACGACTCGATCCACGAGGGCGACTGGCTGCGGCTGTCGGGCAATATCGAAGGCCGCGTCAAGGAGATCCGCTGGCGGCACACCGTGGTCGAGACGCGCAACTGGGACACCGTCATCGTCCCCAACGCCAAGCTGCTCTCGGACGACATCGTCATCCTCGGCAAGCGCGCCGAGAAGGCGACGCAGCACCGCATGTGGGTCTACTTCAACATCGACTTCCGCTTCCCGCCCGACGAAGTGATCCGCGTGGTCAACGACGCGCTCTTGGGCACGCCGATTCCAAATGTCGCCGGCGACCCGCGCCCCCACTGCATCTGCTTCGATTTTGCAAAAGAGGGCTCCGAGAGCTTCGGCCACTACGCCATCCGCTACTGGCTGACCGACCTGAGCCAGGACGACCCGACCTCGAGCGCCGTGCGCGTGCGGCTCTACACGGCGCTCAAGCGGGCGGACATCCCGCTGGCGCTGCCGGCGACGGCGGTCTTCGTCTCGCACGACGACCCGCAGCACGCCGAGCGCAAGCTGGCGCGCGAGATGGGCCAGCGCCAGGCCGCGCTCGAGCGCGTCGATCTCTTCGTGCCGCTCTCGGTGGACGAGCGCCGCCAGCTCTGCCAGCAGATGAAGTTCGCGCCCTTTACCAGGAACGAGATCATCACCATGCAGGGGGCCTCGGCGCACTGGCTGTACGTGCTCACCAAGGGCGAGGTCGAGGTGCGGGTGCGCTCGGACACCGGCGTGGAGAAGGTCGTCACCCGCATGGCGGCGCCCAACGTCTTCGGCGAGATGGGCGTGATGACCAGCGAGCCGCGGACGGCTTCGGTCATCGCGGTCAGCGAGGTCGAATGTTATCGAATCGATAAAGACGCCTTTCGCAACGTCGTCCACCAGCGGCCCGAGATCGCCGAGGTGGTCTCGACGGTGATGGCGCAGCGGCGCGTCGAGCTGCAGGGAGTGCTCGAGCACCTCGACGCCGAGACGCGCAACCGGCGGGTCACGGCCGAGCGCAACAAGATCCTCGCGGGCATCCAGAGCTTCTTCGGCCTCGATGAGGACGAGACGCGCAAGTGACTCGGTTGTAGAGTGCGCCGCCATGGCCTGGTTCCACAAAGTCCCGACCCGCAAGCAGCCCGCCCAGGACAAGCGCGCCCGGATGGAAGGGCTCTGGATCAAGTGCGACGGCTGCGAGCAGATCGTCTACCGGCAGGACGTTGAGAAGAACCTCGAGTGCTGCCCCAAGTGCCAGCACCACTACCCGATGCCAGTCCGGCGGCGCCTGGAGCTGGTGCTCGACGCGGGCTCGTTCACCGAGCTGGATCAGAACCTCGAGTCCACCGACCCGCTGCAGTTCACCGACTCGAAGAAGTACAAGGACCGGCTGCGCGCGGGCGCCCGCACCTCCGGCGAGCCAGAGGCCATGGTGTCAGGCGTCGGCAAGCTGGCCGGGCGCGACGTCAGCATCGGCGTCTTCCATTTTGGATTCCTCGGCGGCTCGATGGGCTCGGTCGTGGGCGAGAAGGTCACCCGCGTCTTCGAGCGCGCCACCGAGCTGCGCATCCCGGCGCTGATCTTCAACGCCTCGGGCGGCGCGCGCATGCAGGAGGGCATCTTCTCGCTCATGCAGATGGCCAAGTCGTCCGCCGCGCTGGCCCGCTTTCGCGAGACGCGGATGCCGTACATCAGCGTGCTGCTCGACCCGACCACCGGCGGCGTCGCGGCCTCGTTCGCGTTCCTCGGCGACATCATCCTGGCCGAGCCCAAGGCGCTGATCGGGTTCGCCGGGCCCCGCGTCATCGAGCAGACGCTCAGGCAGAAGCTGCCCGAGGGCTTCCAGCGCAGCGAGTTCCTGCTCAAGCACGGCATGGTGGACGCCATCGTCCCGCGCCGCGAGCTGCGCGACCGGCTGGCCCAGGTCATCGGCCTGCTCGGCTGATCGCACCGTGCCTCTCCATTCAAGTCTTGGACGCTCGGGCCGATGGTTTGCCTGGGGGTTCACCGCCCTCCGGAGAGAGCATGGCAGAGGAGTCAAAGAGCCTGCCGGCGGCGCGCGAGCGATTGCGCGTGCTGCTCGTTGGCCTGACGAGCGCGGACCGCGCCGCGGTCATCGCGGAGCTCGCGCGCGCCTCCCTCGAGGCCAAGACCCTCTCGTGCGACACGCTCACCGAGTGCGAGGCAGCGCTGCCTGCCGACGTGGTCCTGATCTCCGAGTCGGTCTCGCTGCCCCTGGCGGCCGAAGCGCTTTCGCGCGCCAAGGTGCCGGCGGTGCTGCTCGCGATGCGCATCCGCGGCGACAGCGACGCCTTCGCCGCCATGGACCAGGGCGCCCGCGACGTCATCTTTCGCGACCAGCTCAACCGGCTCGGCCACGTCCTGCGCCGCGAGCTACGCGACCGCGATCGCCTGCGCCGGGCCGAGGAGGCGAGGCAGAGCGTCGAGGCCTCGATCCACCAGATCCTCGCCGCTGCCCCCGACGCCATCGGCGTGCACCGCGACGGCCGCTTCGTCTGGGTCAACGCCCGGCAGGCCGAGCTGTTCGGCTATCGCGCGCCCGCCGAGATGATCGGCGCCGGCGTCTTCGACTCCATCGTCGAGCCCGATCGCAGCGCCGCCGCCGCCCGCATCGGCCGCATGCGCGCCGAAGGCGAGCCCGCTGCGCTGCGCGAGTTCCACATCGTCCGCACCGACGGCTCCTCGGTGCACATCGAGGTCTCGTCGCTCCCCTTCGAGTTCGAGGGAGAGCCTGCCATCCTCTCGTTCGGCCGCGACGTCAGCGAGCGGCGCCGCATGCAGGGCGAGCTGCTCCAGGCCGATCGGCTCGCCGCCGTGGGCAAGCTGGCCGCGGGCGTGGCGCACGAGGTGAACAACCCGCTCGCCTACGTGATCGCGAACGTCGGCATGGTCGAAGAAGAGCTGCCGCAGATCGCCGCCGATCTGGGCTCGCTGCACGACATCCTGCCCGCCTCGGGACAGGCGCGGCTCGGGTCTGCCTTGCAGCGGCTGCACGAGGCCCGGCAGGCGCTGCAAGAGGCGAGCGAGGGCGCCGAGCGCGTCCGCGTCATCGTCCGGGATCTGAAGACCTTCTCGCGCCACGACGACATCTCGAGCGGCGCGGTCGACGTCCGCCGCGTCATCGAGTCGTCGATCAACATGGCGTGGAACGAGATCCGCCACCGCGCGCGGCTGGTGAAGGACTTCGGCAAGGCGCCGTCCATCGAGGCCAACGAAGGCCGCCTCGGCCAGGTCTTCCTCAACTTGCTGCTCTACGCTGCGCAGTCGATCCCCGAGGGCGATCGCGACCGCAACGTCATCCGCGTCGCCACCGACACCGACGCGCGGGGGAGGGTGGTCGTCACCGTCTCGGACTCGGGCGCGGGCATCCCGCGCGAGAGCCTGGGCAGCATCTTCGACCCCTTCTTCAGCGCCCGCGTCGGCGGCAAGAGCCCGGGCGCGTCGGGCCTCGGCCTCTCGCTCTGCCACGGCATCGTTCAGCAGCTCGGCGGCGAGATCAGCGTCGAGAGCCAGCCCGGCGAAGGCACCACCTTCCGCGTGGCGCTCCCGTCGCGAATCGAGCGGACGATCCTGCCGCGCGAGCCGCAGTCAAGCCCTGGCAAGCCCGGCGGCCGCGCGCGCGTGCTGGTGGTGGACGACGAGCCCGCGGTGGGCAGCGCGCTCCGCCGCATGCTCGGCGAGCACGAGGTGGTCCTGGTCGGCAGCGGCCGGGAAGCGATGCGCCTGATGGAGCGCGACAGCGGCTTTGACGTCGTGCTCTGCGACTTGATGATGGCCGAGATGACCGGCATGGACGTCTACGACGAGGTGGCGCGCAGCCTCCCCGGCGTCGAGGCGCGGATGATCTTCATGACCGGCGGTGTCTTCACCGAGCGCGCGCAGGAGTTCCTCGCCCGCGTCCCGAACGCGCGCCTCGACAAGCCCTTCCGCACCGAAGAGCTGCGCGCACTGGTCCAGGAGCGTTCCGGGGCCGGCGCCCGGGCAGCCTGAGCGCGTCGTTGGAATTTCGGCTCGGCGGCAGGCGAACTGCGGCCTTTACGAACCGGCCGCCCCGTGCCACAGAGGCGCGTGGACTGGTGGCGCGAGTTTTTCGACGAGGACTACGCCTTCCTCTATTCGGAGGCGCTGACGCCCGAGCGCACCGAGCGCGAAGTGGCGGCGGCCGTCGCCATCCTGCGGCTCTCCTCCGGCCAGCGCGTCCTCGACCTGTGCTGCGGCGATGGGCGGCACGCGGTGGCCTTGCAGCGGCGCGGCTATCGCGTCACCGGCGCCGATGCCAGCTTGAGCCTCTTGAAGAAGGCCGGCGCGCGCGCTGCGCGCGTCCTTGGCGAGGAGGGTGACGAGCCCGCGCCGTCGGTCGCCCATCCCCACTTCGTCGCCGGCGATGCACGCGCGCTGCCGCTCAGGGCGCGCTTCGATGCCGCGCTCTTGCTCTTCAGCTCGATCGGCTATGGCAGCCACGAGGACACCTTGGCCATGCTCGCGGCCGCGCGGGGCGCGCTGGTGGCCGGCGGGCAGCTCTTGGTCGAGTGCGCGCACCGCGACCTGCACGTCCAGCGCCTCGGCCCCTCGCTCACGGCGCGCGACTGGACCGAGCTGCGGGGCGCGCGGGTCCTGACCGAGCGGCGGCTCGACCCCATCGCGGGCGTCGAGCACGCGCTCTTCCGGCTGCAGCGCGAAGGCCAGGCCGAGGTGACCAAAAGGTTCCAGCACCGCCTCTACACGCCGACCGAGCTGGTGCCGCTGCTCGCGCGCGCGGGCTTTGCCGAGGTGCGCGTTCACGGCGACTACGATCGGCGTCCTTTCACTCCCAGCGCGCCCTGCCTGATCCTGCACGCGAGGGCTGCATGACCGAGTGCACCCGCTGCGGGGCCTGCTGCGTCGCGCCCGACATCGCCGCCCTGGGCAAGCCGCTCGGCGTGCGCTGCCCGCACCTCGGCGACGACAACCTGTGCAAGAGCTACGAGACCCGGCCCGACATCTGCCGCCGCTACCAGCCCGACGCCTTCTGCGAGCAGATCGCCGCGCCCACGCTGGATGCGCGCGTGCGCAACTACCTCGACGCCTTCGGGTTGCTCGGCGAGGCAGCGGCGGTGCGCGCGCGCTTCTCGCTGCCGCTGGTGTCGCCATGACCTTCGCCGAGATGACGCGGCTGCTCTTCCCGCGCGCCAACTTCGGGATGAAGCTCGGCCTCGAGCGGATGCACAAGGCGCTCGCGCTGCTCGGCGATCCGCACAAGGCCGCGCCGGTGCTGCACGTGGCCGGCACCAACGGCAAGGGCTCGACCTGCGCCTTCACCGAGGCCGCGCTGGCGGCGGCCGGGATGCGCGTCGGCCTCTACACCTCGCCGCACCTGCGCCACTTCTGCGAGCGCATCCGCATCCGCGGCGAGGACCTGGGCGAGGAGGAGGCGGCGGCGCTCTTCGACGAGATCGTCACCCGCGTGCCCTGGGCGCTCGACAACGAAGGGCTGACCTTCTTCGAGCTCGCGACCGCCATGGCGTTCCTCGCCTTCGCGCGCGCGCCGGTGGACGTGATGATCATCGAGGTGGGCCTCGGCGGCCGGCTCGACGCCACCAACGTGGTCGAGCCGCTCGCGTGCGCCATCGCCTCGCTGGGGCTCGATCACACCCAGCACCTCGGCCCGACGCTGGCCGACGTGGCGCGAGAGAAGGCCGGCATCTGCAAGCGCTTCGCGCCGCTGGTGAGCGCCGCGCAGCCGCTGGTCGCGGTCCAGGTCCTCGAGGAGGCGGCCGGGCGCGCCCGCGTGCCGCTCTGGCTGCCGGGACGCGACTATGGCTTCGAGGGCCGCGACGGCCAGCCCTTCACCTACTCCGGCCCCGCCTGGCGCGTGCAGGCCGAGCCGGTGCTCGCGGGAAGCCACCAGCGTGGGAACGCGGCGCTCGCTTGCGCCCTGCTCGAGGCCGCCGCCGAGCGGGGCCTGCGCGTCGAGCCCGCCCAGGCCGCGGTCGGGCTGCAACAAGCGCGGTGGCCCGGCCGGCTGCAGCTGGTGTCGGAGAGTCCGCTGGTGGTGCTGGATGGCTGCCACAATCCGCACGCGGCGGAGGCGCTCGCCCGCTCGCTCCCTGCGCTCCTCGGCGGCCGTCCGCTGCAGCTCGTCTTCGGCGCGCTGGCAGACAAGGACGCCGCCGCGATGCTGCAGGAGCTTGCGCCCCTCGCCGCCGGGGTGCACCTCTGCGCGCCCGCCTCGCCCCGGGCACAGCCGGCAGCGCCGCTGGTGGCAGCCGCCCGCGCCGCGGCGCCCAAAACCTCAGTCACCGTCTATAAGAGCGCTGCCGAGGCCCTCGAGGCGGCGCGAGCGGCGGCCTTTCCAAAAGGCGCGGTCCTCTGCTGCGGCTCGCTATACCTCGTCGGCGAGCTGCTGGCCGTCCTGGCCGGAGACAAGCTCGGGACCATGCCTGGCGAGCGGTTGTAAGAATGCACACCGGGATCGCCTCCTTGTTTGCTGGCCACGAGCCGAGCACTTAGATTGCACTAGCCCGATGCGACGACTCGACCTCCACGACCCGGCCGCCCCCACCGTCGCTGACGTGCGCTTCAAGTCGCTGTATCGAAAAGAGACGTACGACGCGCTCACCAAGGACGGCTGGGTGCTGCAGATCACCCGCTACCAGCCGGTGCGCCAGTCGTTCGAGCAGCCCATCTTCGGACAGCCGCTCTTGCTGGTGCCGGGCTGGTCGCAGAACCGCCACGCCTTCTCGTGCGGGTCGTTCGTCAAGAACCTCCTCTATTACGGCGCCGACGTGCACATCCTCGAGCTCCGCGGCCACGGCAAGTCGAGCCGCGACCTGCAGCTCGAGCGCCGCGAGACGACGGGCCGCCCGCTGCCGCACGACTTCAACTTCGCCTGGGACCTCGACAGCTACTTCCTCCACGACGTCCCGGCGGGGGTGCAGGCCGTCAAGGAGCGCACCGGCAAGAGCAAGATCTTCTACGTCGGCAACTCGATGGGCGGCATGCTCGGGTACGGCTACGCGGGCAGCCACGACGACCTGGCGGGGCTGGTCACCATCGGGGCGCCGAGCGACCTGGGCAGAGGCTTTCTGCCGCTCAAGCTCGCGGCCATGTTCGGCCCCGCGCTGGTCGGCACCGTGCTCGACACGCTCTTCACCGCGGCCCGCGGCGTGGACGCCGTCCGGCACGGGACCGCGCGCACGCTGCGCCGGCTGCGCCACCTTGCGTTCCTCGCCAACCGCATCGCCGCCGAAGGGACCGAGCCGCGCGACCTGCGCTTCCGCCACGTGCCCATGGACTTCCTCTTGAAGGGCTTGTCCAAGGCGGCCACCGAGCGCAACCTGCGCCGCTACGAGGTGCTGGCGCGCCACGTGACGGTGATGATCAACCCGTCGCGTGTGACGGCCGACGACTTCCAGTGGCTGCTGCGCGAGGGCAGCGAGAAGGAGCCCCGCAAGGTCGTCGAGCAGTTCGCCCGCTGGATCCGCGACGACCAGATGCAGTGCTACCGCACCGGCTACGACTACAAGGCGCACTTCAAGGACATCGACGCGCCGCTCGCCATCATCTTCGGAGGGCTCGACAAGATCGCCTCCGCCGAGAGCACCAAGAGCGTCTACCGCAGCGCCCGCAGCGAGTACCTGCTCTGGCGGCCGGTGAAGAACAACAACCACCTCGAGCTGACGATGGGCTACGACATCCACCAGATCTGCGAGGACATCAAGAACCTGGTCGAGTACTCGGCGCGCCGGGAGCAGGCGAAGGGGCCGCTCGGCGCGGGCTCGACGGGGTAGCCGCCGGGAATCAGCGAGCCGCGGCGTGAATTGTTCGTGGGCGCGCCTTCGCGTGCTAGCGTCCCGGCCGTCGCATGCGCCTCATTCCACTCGCCCTCGCTGCGGCCATCGCCACCTCGCTGCCGCTGCTCGCGCTGGCGCGAACCGCCTCGCCGCCGGCGCTGGAGAAGAGCCACATCGTCGCGGTGCGCTCGCGCGCCGACGTAGACGCCTCCGTCGTCGAGCTGCTCGGCGACCGTCCGCTCAGCTTCACCACGCTGCGGCTCGAGGCACCGCCGCGCGTGGTGCTCGACTTCACCGACGCCAGCTTCGAGGGAGTGCAGGGCGAGCTCTCGGTCGAGGACGGGACGGTCCGCAGGGTCGGCGCCGCCGCAGCGGGCGTGAGGACCGCGCGGGTCATCATCGAGCTGGCCGGCGACGCCGAGTTCGACGTGCGCGCGCTGGGCAACCGGCTCGACGTCAGGGTCCCCCGGCTTGCGCCCTTGCGCCTGCTGGCGTCGCGCGGCCCAGAGGAGCGCTCGCCCGCTCCGGCAGCGGTCGCGCCGCTGCCCGCCCCCGTGCCTTCTTCCCTGCCTTCGTCAAATGAAGCGCCGCCGCCTCCGGTCGCGCCGCCCGCGAAAGACGAGCCCTCGCTCGCCGCCGCGGCCCAGGCGGAACCTCCGGCGGCCCCTCCAGCCGCGGCCAGGCCCGAGGAGCCCGCGCCTCCGGCGGTGGTCGCCGCTGCTCCAGTCGCCGCGCCGCCGCCCGAAGAGCCGCCTGTCCTGGCGGCGTCGACCAAGGTCGATGCGGAAACGCGCGCGCCGCCGCCCGCCCCTGCAGTTGCGATGCTCACGCCTTCGCCCGCCCCGCGCGCCGCGCCTTCGGAGGCTGCGCGCGAGTCGGACCCCGAGTCCGCGATGGCGGCCGCCGAGGCCGAGCGCGACCCACGCATCGAGGCTGCCGCCGAGGCGTCCGAGGAAGCGGCTCCCGCTCCGTCTCCCGCGGCGCAGCAAGTGGCGGAGGCGAAGGTCCCCGCGTCGCACGAGCCAGAGCCGCCGGCAAGACCGCAAGAGCCGCCCAGGGCCAAGCCGGAGCCTGTCGCCGACGCCAGGCCGGCCTCGCCGCTCCCTGCTGCTCCCGAGCCGGTGGCCAAGCCGCAAGAGCAGGCACGGTCGGCGCAGCGGGTCGAGCCGGAGAAGCTCCCCGAGCCAGAGCGCGCTGCCGAGCCGCGGCCGAAGCTGCCGACGGTCGCGCTGGTGGGCCCCGGCCACCTTGCCCTCTCGCGCGCGCGTCCGCCGGCCATCGCCGCGCCGCCGCCGCCGCCTCCGTCTCGCGCGCCGAGGCCGCGCGCAGTCGCTTCCGCGCACCCGCGCAAGGCGTCCATCCACGGCATCGGCTTCCGTCCGGCGGCGGGCGGCGTGGTCATCGTGCGCAGCGATCACGCGCTCGAGTACACGGTGACGGTCTCCGATCATGCGCTCGTGCTCCGGCTGCCGGGGGCCAGCATCCCCTCGGCGAACAACCGGCGGCCGCTCGACACCAGCGTCTTCGGCGGCGCGGTGGAGCGGCTGGTGCCGCGCATCGTCCCGGGCGCGGTCGAGCTGCGCGTCGAGCTGCGCGAGCGGGTCGACTTCGAGGTCAAGCAGGCCGGCGCGGTGCTCACCGTGACGTTCGCGCAAGCGGGCTAGATCTTGGCCGCGCTCCGACCGCTCCTAGAGCACCGAACAGGTTACCTCCCGTCGCCTGACGAACGGTTCCCGGCGCATCGCAGCGTCGTTCCTCGTCGCCTTACCGAAAGCACGGCTCCTCGTCACTCCTTGCGCTGCATGGGCCTCGCTCGTCATGCTCGGTCCGCCAACCTGATCGGTGCTCTAGCGGCGCTGGCCGCCGTTGCGCTGACCTTGGCCGGTAAGCAGGCGCTCGCACTTCCGGCCGAGGTCGCGCCGCCCACCGCTGCGCCCGAGCCACCAGAGCTGGACCTGCCCGGCGAGCCCGAGCCGCCGGCGCCGCTGGAGCTGCTCGACGACGTCAGGTATCGGGCCGACACCATCCGCTACGACACGCAGTCGCGGGTGGTGAAGCTCGAGGGCCACGTGGTCATCGAGCGCGGCAAGGGCCGGCTCTACGCGCCCCGCGGCACCGTCGACCGCGCCGCCGGCAAGCTGCGTCTCGAGGGCGGAGTGCTCGCCATCGAAGGGCTCCAAGTCGCGCTCGCCGACGCCGCGGTGATGGACACGGGCTCGCGCGCGGCCGACCTGATCCACGCGACCATGTTCATCAAGGACCGCACCGTCGGCCTGGGCCTCAACTCGCTGACCGATCCGGCGGCCGCGCGCACCACCGGCAAGAACACCCTGGTCCTCCACGGCACCCGCGTTCGCCGGCTGGCCGACGGCGGCTACCTCGCCGAGCAGGTGACGCTGACGCCCTGCGACTGCGCCGGCCCGCCCGACTACGAAGTGCGCTCGCCCGAGGTGGAGATCCACGGCGACCGCGCGTTGCTGCACTGGCCCCAGCTGCGCATCTTCGAGCTGCCGGTGCCCATCGGCATCCCCATCTCGCTGCCGCTGACCGAGCGCCAGTCGGGCCTGCTGGCGCCGCGCTTTGGCTTCGCGCTGGCCACCGGCTTTGGCATCGTCGAGCCGGTCTTCCTCACGCTCGGCCGCAGCTTCGATGTCACCCTGGCGCCCGGGTTCTACACAGGTGCGTCGCGCGCGCCGCCGCCGGCTGATGAGACCCTGGCTCCGAACTACGCGGCGGCCATCGGCGCCCGCACCGTGCGGGGGCCCCGGCTCGACACCGAGCTGCGCGCCGCGCCCGTTGCGGGCACTACCTTCACGCTCTCGGCGAACCTCATCCAAGACGTCGATCAAGACGAGTCCAAAGCGACCGGCGCCAACTCCTTCGGAGTCCCTGGAAGCCGCGCGGGGCGCGGGTTTGGCGGCTTGCGCGGCGTCTTTCGCGCCACCGAGCGCACCGAGGCGGCGTGGGGAGTGGCGGCGCTGGAAGGGACCATCGCCTCCGACGCGATGGTGCTGGCCGACACGCAGCCAGGCGTGCTCGAGCGCGTGCTCGACGCCCTCCGCACCGACGCGGGGATCTGGCGGGCGCGCGACTCCACCACCCTCGGCCTTGATGCAACACTGTTGCAAGACCAGCGCGTGCCGGATTCTGGCAACCCGGACCGGCGGCTCTTCGGTGACGAGGCCCGCCGGACGTTCCAGCGCCTGCCGGCGCTCTTCGCGCAGCTCTCGCCGACACCGTTCTTTGGTCCGATCCTCGCGTCGGGAGAGCTGTCGGCGGTGCGCTTCCAGCCGCTGCGCGCGGGCGATCCGCAGGAGGCGATGACCGGCTTTGCCGCCACCGATCAGGCGGCCGGAGCGGCCCCCGCGGTGGCGGTGCAAGACAGCTCTGGCCTCGCCCGCGCGAGCGTCGTGCGCCTCGACTTCGCGCCCAGGCTCTCGGCAAACCTCGTGCGCGGAACGCTTGGCGCGGTGAGCGCGTCGATCGGCGGCCGCGCCGACGCCTGGCTCTTCGACGGCGACCCCGCGCGCGACCATCGGCGCGTCTATGGACTCGCCGCGGTGCGCGCAGAGACCGAGCTGTCGCGCAGCTTCGACACCACGCTGCACACCGTCGCGCCCGCGATCGAGCTGCGCGGCATCACCCCCTCGCTCGCCTCCAAGAGCGCGCCCATCGGCGATCCGTCGGACGCGGGCGGCACGCTCTACGCCGCAGCGGCCGATCGCGCGCAGCAAGGGACGCCGCCCGGCCAGCCCTCGCGCGACGGTGCGGCAGGCCTGACCATGGGCGTGCCGGGCGCGCGGCGGCCGTACGATGACCTCGATGGCGCGGCCCCGAGCGGAGGCGCGGCGCAAGCGGTGCTGCGCGTGGACCAGGCGCTCTGGAGGGCCTCGACTCCGGGCCGCGCGCCGATCCGCGTCGCCGAGCTGACCGTGGCCCAGGACCTGCTGCTCTACTCTGGCGACGGCGGCGGCACGCGGGTCGGCGAGACCTGGGGCGCGGCGGGCGCGCGCGTGGGCCCCGTCTCGGCCAGCGTGCGAGCGCAGTTCGACTGGGCGCTCAAGGCCTTCAGCGGCGTGCAGGCCGGGGCCAGCGCGGGTGACGCGCGCGGCGACCTCGTGCGCTTCTCGATCCTCGCTCTGCGACAAGTGCCCTCCGAGCTCTTGCGCGCCGGCGCCGATGAGCTCTTTTCGTCAGTGCGGCTGCTGCGCGACCCGGGCTCTGGCCTGCTCGGAGTGGCGAGCGCGGGCTTGCTCGCGCGGCTGCCCATTGATCGTCCGCCTCTCGCGCTCGGCTACGGAATCGATCGCACCTTGCAGAGCGTTCCAGTCGGCTATCCCGACACCACCCACCACTTTTCTGCTCAGGTTGAGACAACTTGCCGGTGCGCGGGGGTGCAACTCGGGTTAGACCTCCCGTTCGCTGGCGGGCACCCGCAGACGGCCACCGTGCGCTTTGTGCTCGACCTGAAATCGCTCGGCGCGTTCGGTACGCCCTAGGGCTTTGGTCGTGCGCGCTCTAGGACTTTCGGCGAGGGTTTCACTCCTGGTGTCTTGTTCATTTGCAGTGTGACGATATCCAAGCGGCCCGAAGCAGGGCCGCGTCAAACCACATCATGGGCGGGGTTGAAAGAGACGAGATGGCAGCTGCGAGCGTCGTGAAAGAAGTGGGAAAGAAGATCCGCCAGCTCCGCCTGGCCCGGTTCGGGCCCAAGCTGACGCAGGAGGAGCTGAGCGAGCGCGCGAGGATCAGCGTGTCGTTCCTCTCGATGATCGAGCGCGGGGAGCGCTCGCCACACCTCGAGACGCTCTCCAAGATCGCCTCGGCCCTCGAGGTGCCGCTCATCGAGCTCTTCGCCTTCGATGAGTCGCCCGAGAAGGTCGAGCCGATGTTCCGGCCGCTGATCGACGCCTGCCGCAAGCAGGGGTTGTCCAAGCGAGACGTGGACCGGCTGGTGTCGGTGGTCCGCTCGATGTTCGGCTAGAGATCTCCGACTTCTTGACGGCCGCCGCCCCTGGCGGCACGGTGGCGGCCCATGCCGGAACCTGAGCTCCTCGAAGACCAGCGCGGGGGCGCGCGCTGGCTGCAGATCAACCGGCCGGCGCAGCGCAACTCGCTGTCGCCGGCTTTGTTGATCCTGCTGCGCGATGCGCTCGCGCGGGCCGATCGCGACCCCGAAGTGCGCGCGGTCTGCCTGACCGGAGCGGGCGAGAAGGCCTTTTGCGCGGGCGCCGACCTGGGCAGCGCAGCCTCGGCGGGCGAGGGATTTCTCGCCGCGCACGAACTGCGGCGCGAGTACGCCGGGCTGCTCCTCGACCTGTGGCGCCTGGGCAAGCCCGTGGTCGCGTGCGTCAATGGCGCCGCGCTCGCCGGCGGCCTGGGCCTCGTCGCTTCCTGCGATCTCGCCATCGCCGCGGACGACGCGCGCTTCGGCACGCCCGAGATCGACGTCGGCCTCTTCCCGTACATGGCGCTGGCGCCTCTGCGCCGCTGCATCGGACGGCGCGCCGCGCTGGAGTTGGTGCTCACCGGCAGGAAGCTCGACGCCGCCGAGGCCGCGCGCATCGGCCTCATCAACCGCGCGGTCCCTCGGGCGCAGCTGGATCAGGCCGCCTCGGAGGTCCTCGACTCGCTCTGCGGCAAGAGCCCGGCCGTGCTGCGGCTGGGCCGGCGCGCGTTCAACATGACCGAGGACCTGCCCTTCGAGGCGCAGCTCGAGGCGCTCGCGGCCCAGCTCTCGCTCAACGCGCTGGCCGAGGACGCGCTCGAAGGCGTCTCGGCGTTCCTCGAGAAGCGCAAGCCCGACTGGAAGGGAAGATGACCGACAAAGTGATCGTCACCTGCGCGCTCACCGGCGTGCTCGCGACCCGCAAGCAGTGCCCCTGGGTCCCCTACACTCCGAGTGAAATTGCCGAGGAGGCAAAGCGCGCCTTCGAGGCCGGCGCCGCGGTGGTCCACATCCACGCGCGCACCGACGAGGGCGGCCCGACGTTCGAGCCGCAGATCTACGCCGCCATCAAGCGGGAGACCGAGGCGCGCTGCCCGGTGATCATCAACTTCTCGACCGGCGGCGCGGGGCCGATGGAGTCGCGCGTCGAGCACATCCGCCAGGTGAAGCCGCCCATCGCCGCCCTCAACATGGGCTCGATGAACTACGCCAAGTACAGCCAGAAGCGGCGCGAGTTCGTCTTCGACTTCGTCTTCGAGAACACCTTCGCGGACATTTCGTATCTTCTGAAGGTCATGAACGAAGTGAACGCCAAGCCCGAGTGCGAGACCTTCGACGTCGGCCACATCTCGTCGGTCCTGCCGCTCTTCGAGCTAGGCCTCTTGCGCGCGCCGGTGGACTTCAGCTTCGTCATGGGCGTGCTCGGCGGCGTGCGCGCGACGACCGAGAACCTCGTCACCATGGCGCGTGAAGCAGAAAGCGTGGCGCCCGGCTGCACCTGGAAGGCGTTCGGCGTCTCGCACGAGGGCTGGCGCACCACGGGGGCCGCGCTGGCGCTCGGCGGCAACGTGCGCGTCGGGCTCGAGGACAACTTCTACCTCGACGCCGCGGGCACGCAGATGGCGAAGAGCAACGGCGAGCTCGTCGCCAAGGCGGTCCGCATGGCGCGCGACATCGGCCGCGAGCCGGCCACGCCAGAAGAGGCGCGCACGCTGCTCGGGCTCGCTTGACCTACGAGGTGGTGTCGGCCTCGCTCGGCGGGACGTTGCCCTCGAGCTTGGCGACTTCCTCCTCGATGAGCTTGATCGTCTTCGGCCCGGCGACGCCGTCTGCCTCGAGGCCGTAGCCGAGCTGGAAGTGCTTCACCGCCGCCTCGGTCTTGGCGCCGAAGACGCCGTCGATGTCGCACTCAACCGCGAGCGCCGTCAGATTGGTCTGCAGTTCGGTGACGTCGTCGCCCTGCGAGCCGCGCTTCAAGATGGTCATGTCGCCTCCATAGCCTGATTCCAGCTGCCGCGCGCAGCAGTTTCACCGATGCTTTCGCCCTGTCAACGAAAGCCGGCGGCGCGCTGATCTGCCGCCTTGACACAGCGCAGCTTGGCCCCTATCTGCAGGCCCTCGCCGCGGAGGCACCAGTGAAGAAGATCCGTCTCTTGACGCCAGGCCCAACGCCCGTCCCCGAGCGGCTCTCGCTGCGGATGGCGAGGCCCATCCTCCACCACCGCTCACCCGAGTTCGAGGCCGTGGTGGGCCGCGTGCGCGAGGGGCTCGCCTGGCTGTTCGAGACCAGGCACGACGTCTTGATGGTGTCGGCCAGCGGCACCGGCGCGATGGAAGCGTCGATGGTCAACTTCCTCAAGAAGGGCGACGAGGCCATCTGCATCGACGCCGGCAAGTTCGGCGAGCGCTGGCACAAGATGGCCAAGGCCCACGGCGTCGTGCCGGTGATCTTGAAGGTCGAGTGGGGCAAGGCCGTCGAGCCCGCCGCCGTCGCGCAGGCCCTCAAGGACCACCCGAACGCCAAGGCCGTCTTCGTCCAGGCCAATGAATCCAGCACCGGCGTCGCGCACCCGATCGAGCAGCTCGCACAGGTCACCAGGGACACGCCCGCGCTCTTGATCGTGGACGCCATCAGCGCGCTCGGCGCCATGCCGCTGCCGATGGACGCCTGGGGCATCGACGTGCTGGTGAGCGCGTGCCACAAGGCGCTCGGGCTGCCGCCGGGCCTCGCCTTCGTGGCCGCGAACGACAAGGCGTGGAAGGCCAACGAGACGGCCGACCTGCCGCGCTTCTACTTCGATCTGCGCCGCGAGCGCGACAACCAGAAGAAGAACCAGAGCGCCTTCACGCCGCCGATCACGCTCGTCGAAGGCCTCGATGAGTCCTTGGCGATGTTCAAGGAAGAGGGCCTGCAAGAGTGCTTCGCGCGCCACGCCCGGCTGGCCAGGATGGCGCGCGCGGGGATGCTGGCGCTCGGGCTCAAGCTCTATTCGAGCTCGCCGAGCACGGCGATGACCACGGTGCTCGCGCCCGACGGCGTCGACAGCGAGAAGCTCTGCAAGCAGCTCTTCAAGCAATACGGGATCAAGCTCGTCGGCGGGCAGGACGCAGCCAAGGGCAAGATCTTCCGCATCGCGCACCTCGGCTACTTCGACGAGTTCGACATGCTCATCGTCGTCGGCGCCATCGAGCGCGGGCTGCACGACCTCGGCTACAAGTTCGAGCCGGGCAAGGGCCTCGCCGCTGCGCAGGCCGCCGTCATCGAGGGCAAGTAATGCGCATCCTCATCAGCGACGATCTCTCGCCGGAGTCGAAGGCCATCCTCGAGCGCATCCCGGGCGCGCAGGTGGACTTCAAGGTCGGGCTCAAGCCCGCCGAGTTGAAGGCCATCATCGGCGAGTACGACGCGCTGGCCGTGCGCAGCGCGACCAAGGTCACCGAGGAGATCCTGGCCGCGGCGGGAAAGCTCCGCGTCATCGGCCGCGCGGGCACCGGCGTGGACAACATCGATCTGCCCGCGGCGACCCGGCGGGGCGTGGTGGTGATGAACGCGCCCGGCGGCAACACCGTCTCGGTCGCCGAGCACACCTTCGCGCTCTTGCTGGCGCTGGCGCGGCAGGTGGCCGACGCGAGCGCCTCCACGCGCGCGGGCAAGTGGGAGAAGAAGAAGTTCAGCTCGGGCCGCGAGCTGCAGGGCAAGACGCTCGGCGTGATCGGCACCGGCAACATCGGCGGCGTGGTCATCAAGCGCGCGCACGCGTTCGGCATGAAGGTGATCGGCTACGATCCATTTCTTACCCAGGAAGCCGCCACCAAGATGGGCGTCGAGCTGGTCTCGCTGCCGCAGATCTTCGAGCTGGCGGACGCCATCACGCTGCACGTGCCGCTGACTGAGCAGACCAAGAACATGGTCGGCAAGGAGCAGATCGCGCGGATGAAGCCGGGCGCGCTGATCGTCAACTGCGCGCGCGGCGGGCTCATCGACGAGCTGGCGCTGGCCGAGGCGCTCAAGGCGGGCAAGCTCGGCGGCGCCGCGCTCGACGTCTTCGAGAAGGAGCCGCCCGCGGCGGACCATCCGCTCTTCTCCTGCCCGAACTTCATCGCCACGCCGCACCTCGGCGGGTCGACCGAGGACGCGCAGGCGAGCGTGGCGGTGATCGTCGCCGAGGCGATGGTGGACTATCTGCAGACGGGCAGCATCCGGAACGCCGTCAACGTGCCTTCGCTGACGCGCGAGCTGCTCGAGCGGCTCGGCCCGTGGCTGCGCCTGGCGAGCAAGCTTGGCTCGCTCGCTGGGCAGCTGATGTGCTTGCACGGCGACGGGAAGTCCGCGCCGGAGGCGGCCGAGATCCTCTACTCCGGCGAGGTGGCGGGAGGCCCGACCTCTGCCCTGACGGCCGCGGTGCTCAAGGGCGTGCTCGGACACTTCCTCGCCGAGCCGGTCAATGAAGTGTCGGGACCGGCGCTGGCCAAGGAGCGCGGCATCGGCGTGCGCGAGGTGAAGACGCAGGAGTCGCCCGACTACGCGAGCCTGTTGACGCTCAAGCTGAAGGGCCGCGGCCGCGAATTGCTCGTGGCCGGGACCATCGTCGGCAAGCGCGACCCGCGGGTGGTGCGGATGGACGCGTTCGAAGTGGACGCGCTGCCCGAGGGCTCGGTGCTGGTGCTGCAGAACGAGGACGTGCCGGGCGTGATCGGCCGCGTCGGCCTCGCGCTGGCGGACGCGCACGTCAACATCGCGCAGTTCGCGCTGGCGCGGAACAAGACGGGCGGAGATGCGCTCGCGCTCGTCAACGTGGACTCGCCGGCGAGCGGGGAGACGCTGCAGGCGCTGCGCAAGATCCCGCACGTCAAGAGCGTGCACCAGGTGCATCTGTAAGCGCTGAGCCGATCGACCAAGCGTGTTAAAGGATCTTCATGTCCAATGTCGTGATCGTCGGCGCCCAGTGGGGAGACGAGGGCAAGGGGAAGATCGTTGACCTCTTCACCTCGTGGGCCGACGTCGTCGTGCGCTACCAGGGCGGCGCCAACGCGGGCCACACGCTCGTGGTCGGCGGCGAGAAGACGGTCTTGCACCTGGTCCCGAGCGGCGTCCTGCACCCGGGCAAGCGCTGCTACATCGGCAATGGCGTCGTCGTCGATCCCGAGGCGCTGGTCGAAGAGATCGAGCTCTTGCAAAAGCGCGGTCACTTGTCAGACCCGGCGCAGCTCATCGTCAGTGAAAACGCCCACGTGATTCTGCCGTACCACAAGCGCATCGACCTCGGCCGCGAGAAGAAGGCCGGCGTCGGCAAGATCGGCACCACCGGCCGCGGCATCGGCCCCTGCTACGAGGACAAGGTCGCGCGCCGCGGCCTCCGCATGGGCGAGCTGCTCAAGCCCGCGCAGCTCCGCGCCCGCATCGCTGCCCGGCTCGAGGAGGCGAACGCGCAGATCGCCTCGCTCGGCGGCGAGGCCGTCGAGCTCGAGCCGCTGGTCGCGCGCACGCTCGAGCTCGCCGACCGGCTGCGACCGCACATCGGCAACGCCAGCGAGAAGCTGGCCCACGAGATCGACAAGGGCCGCGCCGTGCTCTTCGAGGGCGCGCAAGGCACGCTGCTCGACGTCGACCACGGGACGTACCCCTACGTCACCAGCTCGAACACGGTGGCGGGGAACGCGGCCGTCGGCTCGGGCATCGGCCCGACCAAGCTGGACGCGGTCATCGGCATCACCAAGGCGTACACCACGCGGGTCGGCTCGGGCCCGCTGCCGACCGAGCTGCACGACGAGATCGGCGACCGCTTGCGCACCGTGGGCGCCGAGTTCGGCGCCACCACCGGCCGCCCGCGCCGCTGCGGCTGGCTCGACGCGCTCGTGCTCCGCTACGCGGCCCGCGTCAACGGCTTGTCCGGCCTCGCCCTCACCAAGCTCGACGTGCTCACGGGGATCGATCGGCTGCACATCGCCGTGGGCTACAAGCTGCCGAGCGGCAAGGTGGTCAACGAGTTTCCCTCGGACCCCGACCTGCTCGCCGAGGCGGTGCCGGTGACCGAAGAGCTGCCCGGCTGGAAGGAGCCGCTCGGCGACCTGCGCGAGTACAGCGAGCTGCCCGGCAACGCGCGCCGCTACGTCGAGCGAGTCGAGCAGCTGGCAGGCGTCGAGGCCATCGCCGTCTCGGTCGGTGCGGAGCGCGTCCAGACGATCGTGCGCAAGAATCCATTCCGAAAAGCGTAGAAGATTTCAGAGGCCAATCGTCGTGCCCAAGAAAACCTGGCAAGGGCAGGGCGTGTTGGAATCGGCCTCGGTGAGGTTCGCCGGTCAACCCGGCAGGCCCGCCGCGCGGCAGCAGATCCACAACGAGGAGAGCGCCATGGCAGAAGCGGTCATCGTCGATGCGGTGCGGACGGCCCGAGGCAAGCGCAAGGGGTCTTTGACGCCGCTCCACCCGCTCGATCTGCTGGCGCAGACGCTGGCGAACGTGCTCGCGCGCTCGAACGTGCAGGCCAAGGACGTCGAGGACGTGATCATGGGCTGCGTCACCCAGGTGGGCGAGCAGGGGCTGAACATCGCCCGCGGCGCCGTCCTGGCCGCCGGGCTGCCCATCGAGGTGCCCGGCACCACCGTCAACCGCTTTTGCGGCTCGGGCTTGCAGGCGGTGAACTTTGGCGCGCAGGCCGTGATCGCGGGCAGCGCGCAGCTGGTCATCGCCGGCGGCGTCGAGCACATGACCCGCGTGCCGATGGGCTCGGACGCGATGGGCGGCGAAGGTCCGGCCTCGCCGCAGCTGATGCAGCACTGGCCGAACCTGGTCCCGCAGGGCCTCTCGGCGGAGATGATCGCCGCCCAGTGGGGCCTGACGCGCAAGCAGTGCGACGAGTTTGCCGTCTCCAGCCAGGAGAAGGCCGCCAACGCCATCGAGCAGGGCCGCTTCCAGAAAGAGATCGTGGCGGTCCAGGTTCCCGTCGAGGGTGGCGGCGAGACCAGGTCGTTCGATCGCGACGAGCACCCGCGGCCCGGCACCTCGGTGGACTCGCTCGCCAAGCTGAAGCTGTCGTTCAAGGAAGACGGCGTCCTGCACGCCGGCAACTCGTCGGGCATCGTCGATGGCGCGGCGGCGGTGGTGGTCTCGTCCAAGGCGCGGGCGCGTGCGCTCGGCCTCAAGGCGCGGGCGCGCATCGTCTCGATGGCGGTGGCTGGCAGCGACCCGATCCTGATGCTGACCGGACCCATCCCGAGCACCAAGAAGGCGCTGGCGCAGGCCGATCTCACGGTCGCCGACATCGACCTCTTCGAGATCAACGAGGCCTTCGCGCCGGTGCCGCTGGTGGTCGCGCGCGAGCTTGGCATCCCGATGGAGAAGGTGAACGTGAACGGCGGCGCCATCGCGCTCGGGCACCCGCTCGGGGCCACCGGCGCGATGCTGCTGGCCACCGCGCTGCACGAGCTCGAGCGCACCGGCCAGCGGCGCGCGCTGATCACGCTCTGCATCGGCTACGGAATGGGCATCACCACCATCATCGACCGCAAGGTGGACTAGGCGTCCCGCCCCGAAGGGGAGCTGCAAATGCGCAAATTGTCTCCGCTGGCGATCGCGCTGCTGCTCTTCTCCCCCGTCGCGCAGGGCGCCGACGAGCCGCCCACCTCGCGGGCGCCGCCGACCCCTTCGCCGTCGCCAAAGCCCATCGTCGTTCCGCTCCCCGCCGAAGATCGTCAGGCCCCGCGCATCTGGGCTACGCCCGCGGCGCAGACCGCGCTCGACGCGGGCGATGCTGCCTTTGCCGCCAAGGACTATCGCGCGGCCATCCGCTCCTACCAGGACGCGGTGCTGGCAGACCGGCGCTCCGCGGAGGCGCTCGTCAAGCTGGGAAACGCCGAGGGCCACCTTGGCTACGACACCGAGGCCATCGAGCAATACCAGCGCGCGCTCGGGCTTGACCCCACGAGCGCGCCTGCGCTCCAGGGGCTGGCCGAGGCGCGCACCCGCATGGTCGCCCGCCAGAAGCCGCTGCCGGCGGGCCCCGACGCGCCGGTCGACGTGGAGGCGGCGCGTCGCCACTACGCCGCTGGTGTCGAGCTGCTCAACAAGCGCCAGTTGGCGCCAGCCCTGGCCGAGCTCGATCAATCCCTCGCCGCGCGCCCCGCGTACGCGGTTGCGTTCGTCGCCCGCGGCTCGGCGCACCTCGCCCTCGGACACACCTCGGACGCCTGGGCCGACTACGCCGCCGCGCGCGCGACCGCGCCAGGCCTGGCCGCCCCGATTTTTGGCCTCGCCGAAGTGGCGCGGGCGCAGGGACAGCTCGGCCAGGCAGCCGCGCTCTATCGCGAGTTCGCCAACTCGACGGCGAGCGATGCCACCGACGAGCTCAAGGCCTACGCCCGGCGCAGCGCCGACGAGCTGTCCAAGCGCTGAGCTGCCCCGCGTTCGACGGCGGATCCGATAGTGGACGGACCAGCCGCCGGCCGCGTTGTCGGCTCCAGGGGCCGGGCACTAGTGTCGGCCCCGGGTCTAGTGGACTCGACCTTGATCCTCCCGCCCCTACCCTGTACACACCGCTCCCCATGCGCGACCAGGCTCCAGCTCCCCCTCCAGCGCGCCTGACCGAAGAGCCTCGTCCTGCAGGCGAGACGCGCGCACCGCAAGCCGACGGCGGCCCGGCGCGGCACACCGAACAGGCCGAGGCGCCCGCGGCGTCGGTGACAGCAGGGGCAGCACCGGCCGCACACGCACCCGCAGAGGGAGACCTGGGCGAGCGTTCGCGCGAGGAGCCGGCGCACCCTGGCGTCTCGCTCTCGCCGCCCGGCGTCGTCCCTGAGTCCGACGTGCGCGTGCACAGCCCTGCGGCCGCGCAGCCGCACCACAACGTCGCCCCCTGGGTCGAGGACCTCGGCGAGTTGCCGCCCGGCTATGGCGACGGGCGCCTGGTCTCCTTGCTCCGCGACCCACGCACCATCTTCGTCTATTGGGACCTTTCGCCGGCGCAGCTCGAGCAGGCCTTTCACGGGCTGGGACCTGGCCGCGCGCTGCTCAAGCTCTGGACCGCGCCCCAAGGCGGCGAGTTCCTGCGCGAGGTGGAAGTGAACCTCGAGGTCCGCGGCTGGTACGTGCGCGAGCTGCCGCCCGGCATCGACCTGCGGGTCGAGCTCTGGGTCGCGGGCGAGCGGGGCGCAAGGCTCATCCGGGCGGCGCGCCCGCTGCGACTGCCGCCGGCCGAGGCGTCCACGGTCTGGGACGAAATCTACGTCGGCATCCCGCTTGGCCGGAGGCTGGGCCGCGGCGAGCCGCTCTCGGGCGGACAGCCGCTGCAGTGGCGCGCGGCGCCGGCCGAGAAGCCCACGGAGCCGCCCGCGCCGCAGCGGTTCCTCGGCTCGAGCGAGCGCTTCGGTATCTCCAGCGACCGCTTCCCCTCCTCGAGCCCCGCTCGCAAGGACGGCAAATGAAGGGCGCGCTCGCCATCGTGCTGCACGCGCATCTGCCTTACGTGCGCCACCCGGAATATCCCGAGTTCCTCGAGGAGGACTGGCTCTACGAGGCGATCACCGAGACGTACCTGCCGCTGCTCGACGTGATGGACCGGCTGGTGTCCGACGGCGTGCCGTTCCGCCTGACGATGACGCTCTCGCCGCCGCTGGTCGGCATGCTGCGCGACCAGCTCCTGATGCAGCGCTACGCCAAGCGGCTGGATCGGCTCTGCGAGCTCTGCGATCGCGAGGCGCACCGCACCCGCGGCGACGACCGCTTCGCGCGCACCGCGGTCCAATACAAAGAACACCACGATCACCTGCGCAAGCTCTTCCACGATCGCTACAAGGGCGACCTGATCTCGGCCTTCAAGCGACTGCAGGATCACGGCGTGCTCGAGATCATCACCTGCGGCGCCACCCACGGCTTCTTGCCGCTGATGATGCACCCCGAGGCGATGCGCGCCCAGATCCAGGTGGCCGCGTCGCACTATCGAATCCATTTCGGCCGCGACCCGCGCGGGATCTGGCTGCCCGAGTGCGGCTACGCGCCTGGCATCGACAAGTGGCTGGCGGAGGAGAACATCCGCTTCTTCTTCGTCGATTCGCACGCGCTCGAGCACTCGGTGCCGCGCGCGCGCCGGGGGGTCTACGCGCCGGTCTACACGCCGAGCGGAGTGGCCGCGTTTGCCCGCGACCCCGAGAGCTCGATGCAGGTTTGGAGCGCCGACTATGGATATCCCGGCGACGCCTCCTATCGCGAGTTCTATCGCGACATCGGATATGACCTTGATTACGACTATATGCGCCCCTATCTGCAGGCCACGGGCGAGCGCAAGAACGTCGGCATCAAGTACCACCGCATCACCGGCAAGGTCCCGCTCTCGGACAAGCAGCCCTATGATTGGGCCGCCGCCGGCAAGAAGGCCGACGAGCACGCGGCCAACTTCCTCTTCAATCGCGCAAAGCAGATCGAGCACCTGCGCTCGACCTTCGGCAGCGAGGGACCGCCGCCCATCGTGGTCAGTCCTTATGACGCCGAGCTCTTCGGGCACTGGTGGTTCGAGGGGCCGGTCTTCATCGATCTGTTGATCCGCAAGGCGGCCTACGATCAGGACGTGCTCAAGCTGATGTCGCCGATTGATTACCTGCAAGAGTATCCGGAGCAGCAGCTCTCGCAGCCGCCGATGTCCTCCTGGGGCGCGGGCGGGTACTCAGGAGTCTGGCTCGACGAGAGCAATGATTGGATCTATCGCTACCTGCACAAAGCGACCGAGCGGATGATCGAGCTGGCGCGGCAGCACCCCGACGCCAGCGGCGTCGAGCGGCGCGCGCTCAACCAGGCGGCCCGCGAGCTGCTCCTGGCGCAGGCGAGCGACTGGGCCTTCATCATCAAGACCGGCACCATGGTCGAGTACGCGGTGCGCCGGACCAAGGAGCACCTGCTCCGCTTCACGCGTCTCTATGAGCAACTCAAGGGACACGCGGTGGACGAGCGCTGGCTGGGCCTGGTCGAGGCCAAGGACAACCTCTTTCCCGAGATTGATTATCGGGTCTATCGCCCGCAGGCGTAGAGGCGCCGCCTCGCTGCGCTGAGCACGAGGGATGCACACCTTCCTCCTTTCCCGGAGGTGCGTCCTGCCCCGCAAGCCCCGCGTCGCGCTGATCTCGACGCCCTTCATCTCGGTTCCACCCCGCGAATACGGCGGCACCGAGCTCATCGTGGCGGAGCTCGCGCAGGCGTTGCCGCGCCTGGGGTTCGAGGTCGTCGTCTACACCACCGGCGACTCCGCGCTGCCCGGCATCGAGTGCCGCTCGTACTTTCCCACTCCCATCTGGCCGCCCGAGGAAGGGCCCGAGCGCACGCACGCCGCCTTCGCGCTGCGCGACATCGCCCGCGACCCGCGCGGGTTCGACCTCATCCACTCGCACACCGTGCAGGCGGTCAGTCTCGCCGGCCTGGCGCGCGCGCCGATGGTGCACACGATGCACCACGACGCCGAGCCCTCGCTCTCGCAGATCTACGCGGCGGTGCCCGGTGTCACGCGGGTCGCGATCAGCCACAGCCAGGCGCGCCGCGAGCCCGCCGGAGCGCACGCCGTCGTGCACCACGGCCTGTCGACCGAGCGCTTTCCCAGCCGGCCGGACGGCGGCTACCTGCTCTTCATCGGCCGCTACACGCGGGTCAAGGCGCCTCACCTGGCGGTCCGGATCGCCAGGCGTGCCGGGCTGCCCATCGTGCTCGCGGGAAGGCCGCACGACGAGCCCGGCGGTGAAGACTATTTTCCCAAGGAGCTGCAGCCGCTGCTCTCGCTGCCCGGCGTCACCGATCGCGGGCCCGTCGGCGGCGAGCAGAAGGCGGCCCTCATCGCCGGCGCGCGCGCGCTCGTCTTTCCTATTCAATGGGAAGAGCCGTTCGGCCTGGTGATGATCGAGGCCATGTTGAGCGGCGTCCCCGTTCTGGCGCTCGACCGCGGCTCGGTGCGCGAGGTGGTGGACGAGGGCATCACCGGCACCGTCTGCGCCGACGAGGAGGAGCTCGTTGCTGCGGCCAAGGGCGCGGGGCGGTTCGACCGGGCGCTGGTGCGCGCGCACGCCCAGCGCAGGTTCAGCGCGACCCATATGGCCGAGCGATATCTCCGCCTGTACCAGAGCGTGCTGCGGCAGTCCGCGGCAGGGCTCGAAGAGAGCGGCCGGCTCGGCTCCTAGTCGAGGTGCTTGATGGCGCAAAGGCTCGAGGACAAACCTGTCGCCCGCTCGCTCGTCGCCACCACGCCCGAGGAGCTGCTCGGCTATGCCGATCTCACCCAGCTCCCTGAGTCCACCGGCGTCGAGAAGCTGGTCCTCAAGAAGGGCAACCTCTTCGCGGTCACGGGGCGCCTCGGCGATATCCAGCCCCCGGGCGCGCGCGACATGGGCGCCTATTTCGAGGACACGCGGTTCCTCTCGTCGCTCAAGCTGACCATCGCCGGCGGGCCCCCGGTCTGCCTCTCGACGCAAGAGACCAGCGAATATACGACTCAAGTTGATTTGACCGTGACCTCGCTTGAGTTTGGCGGCGTCTTTGCCGACCCGGTCAACTTCCTCCACCTGCGCCGCGAGCAGCTGGTCGACGAGCAGTTCGTCGAGCGGCTCACGTTCACCAACTTCCTGGTGCACGACGTGGACTATTGGGTTGAGTATGAGTTCGGCGTCGATTTCGCCGATCAGTTCGAGGTGCGCGGGGCCAGGCGGCGCGCGCGCGGCACGCTGATGCGCCCCCGGGTCGACAAGGACCGCGTGGTCTTTTGCTATCAGGGCCGCGACGGGATGCTCTATCGCTCCGAGGTCCGCTTCGGCCGCCCGCCCGCCGAGCTGAGCGCCGGCCGCGCCCGCTTCAACTTCCACCTCGGCCCCAATGAGACCGACGGCGTCGAGCTCTATGTCGTCCCCTCGGTCCACCCATTGAACAGCGCCGGCAAGAGCGTGCGCGAGCAGGCCGATCAGGCGCGCAAGAGCGGCGGCGCGCAGCTGGCGCTGGCCGCCGAGGAGCCGGAGGCCGGCTGGACCTATCCCGGCAGTGAGCACCAAGAGCAGCAGCCCCAGCAGCGCCGCTTCGAGGAGCGGCTGGCGCGCGCGCGCAGCGAGTTCGCGCGCTATGCGGCCAACTCAACCAGCTTCAAATCCAATGACGAGGTCTTCGACCGCACGCTGCAGCAGGCGGTCAGCGACCTGAAGGCGCTGCAGATCCAGTGGGACGGGCGCAAGGTCATCTCCGCCGGCATCCCTTGGTATGCCTCGCCCTTCGGCCGCGACGCCTTGATCACCGGATATCAATCGCTCCTCGTCAATCCCGAGTTGGCGCGCGACGCGCTGCTCTTCCTGGCGGCCCACCAGGGAAAGCGGATCGACCCCTTCCGCGAGGAGGAGCCGGGCAAGATCCTGCACGAGATCCGCCGCGGCGAATTGGCCCGGTCCGGAGAGGTGCCGCACACGCCCTACTATGGCTCGGTCGACGCGACGCCGCTCTTCCTCATCCTCTTGGGCGAATATCTGCAATGGACCGACGACCGCGCCACCGGCGAGCAGCTCTTGCCCGCCGCCGAGGCCGCGCTGCGCTGGATCGATGAGTATGGAGACAAGGACGGCGATGGGTTCGTTGAGTACCAAAGGGTCACCGAGAAGGGATTGGCCAACCAAGGCTGGAAGGATTCCTTCAATGGCGTCCCGCACCTGGACGGCTCGCTGGCCAAGGCCCCGATCGCCCTGATTGAAGTGCAGGCCTATTGCATCGACGCGCGCCGCCGGATGGCGCGTCTCTATCGCAACCTGGGCCGGCGCGACGAGGCCGCCCGCCTGGCGTCGGCCGCGCAGAAGATGGCGAGGCGGGTGGACGAGGCCTTCTGGGTCGAGAAGACCGGCAGCTATGCCCTGGCGCTCGACGGCGACAAGCGGCAGGTGCAGACCGTGACCTCCAATCAAGGCCACCTCTTGTTCTGCCGCGCGGTCTCCGACGAGCGCGCGCGGCGGGTGGCTCGCAGCCTGATGTCGCCCGACTCATTCAGCGGCTGGGGCATCCGCACGCTGGCGCGCGGGCAGACCCCCTATAATCCGCTCAGCTATCACAATGGAACGGTCTGGCCGCACGACAACTCGATGATCGCGATGGGCTTCTCGCACTATGGGCTGCAGAAGCAGGCGACCCAGGTGCTGAGCGCTCTCTATGATACCGCGCGCCACTTCCGCCACCACCGGCTGCCCGAGCTGTTTTGCGGCATGGGCCGCGGCGAGCAAGATCTGCCCGTCAGCTATCCGGTCTCGTGCTCGCCGCAGGCGTGGGCCTCCGGCGCCTTCTTCCTCATGCTGCGCGCCTGCCTTGGCCTCTATCCCGACGCGCCCCACAAATCGCTGCGCATCGTCAACCCGCAGCTGCCCCCGTGGATGCGCGAGCTGACGCTCCACCGCCTCGCTGTGGGCACCTCGCGGGTGACCGTCCATTTCACCCGCACGGGCGAAGGCTGCTTTGCCGCCATCACCGCCACCGAGGGGCCGCAGCTCTCGGTGCGCATCGACATCGGCGGCCGTCCAGAAGAGTGAAAGGTCGTGTTACTACTCGGCCATGAGCATCGAGCTGCAATCGGTCGCCGACGCGAGGGATCGCCTCGCCGCCGTGGGCTACCTTCCTTCGACCGAGATCGCCGTCAGCGCTTTTCTCGCCGACCGGCTGCAGAAGCCCATCCTGGTCGAAGGCCCGGCGGGCGTCGGCAAGACCGAGCTCGCGCGCGCCCTGGCGCTGGCCACGGGTCGCGAGCTGGTGCGGTTGCAATGCTATGAGGGATTGGACGAAGCCAAGGCGCTCTATGAGTGGGAATACGCCAAGCAGCTGCTCTATACCCAGCTCTTGAAGGACAAGATCGGCGAGGCCATCGCGGGCGCGAAGACGTTGATTGAAGCGGCCGATCGCATCGCCGGCGCCGATGACCTGTTCTTCAGCGAGCGGTTCCTCCTCCCGCGGCCGATCCTGAAGGCCATCACCAGCGAGCAGCCTTCGCTCCTCTTGATTGACGAGATCGACAAGGCCGATCCGGAGTTCGAGGCCTTCCTGCTCGAGGTGCTGGCCGACTTCGCCGTCACCGTTCCCGAGATAGGAACAATCAAGGCGAAGCATATCCCGCGCGTCGTCTTGACGAGCAACGCCGCGCGCGAGCTGTCCGACGCGCTCAAGCGGCGCTGCCTGCATCTTTATATCGATGTCCCGGCGCCGGCCCGCGAGCTGGCCATCGTCCGCTCGCGCGTCCCGGGAGTGCACGACGGCCTCGCCCGCAAGGTGGTGGCCGCGGTGCAGGCCATCCGCAAGCTGGATCTGAAAAAGTCTCCATCGATCAGCGAGACCCTCGACTGGGTCCGAGCGCTGACCCTCTTGAACGCGACCACTCTAGACCCGGAGCTGGTCCAGCAAACCTTGAGTACGGTCCTTAAGTACGAAAACGATCTAGCAAAGGCCAGGGACCACCTTTCCTATATCGCCGCCGCCGATCTCCCAGCCAGCGTGCAGTGATCGCTGGCTGCGAGTCCGAAGACCTGACGCGCCCTGCGCGCCGATTGCCTTGCCGTTACCGGCGGGCCTGGTGCTGGGCGCGGCGGGTCTGCGGGGCGCTGCCGTTGCTCTTGTCGGCCCAGCCCGGGTAGCCGGCGTCGAGCGAGGCGGGCGAGACGTCGCCGAGCGACATGCCGCTCTTCTTGTCGCCGATGACATAGGTGCCGTGGTGGCGGAAGAGGACGTAGACGGCGGGGTCGTCAGCCGAGACGCCTTGCTCCTCGGTGTGGAAGTTGTCTTCGCCGGTGGCCACCAGGATGACGCCGGGCGAGGCTGCCTTGGCGCCCATGAAGCGGAACGCCTCCAGGCGGGTGCTCGGGTCGGCCCAGGGCGCGAGGTTGTGGCGGAGGGCGCTCGAGCGCTTCTTCATCTTCTCGAGCATGGCCAGCGCGCGCGGGTGGGTGAGGCGCCTGGCGCCGTCCCAGTCCTTGCGGACCACGCGGCTCAGGTACTGCTGGAGGGTGGCCTTGGCGAGGAAGATCTCGGGCGATTCTTCTTCGATCATCGAGTGCGCGGAGTCGGGCTCTTCCGCCCGTGCCTGCGTCGCAAACGCAGAGAAGATCGCCAAGACAGAGACCGCAGACCGGATCGAGACCACGCCCATCGCCCACCCCCGCCAGTTGCCGGGACCACTTTCCCGGCCGATGCGATGGTGATCACGCGCACAGGCCGAAGCAAGCGGTAGCGTGAGAAGTCGTAGAGGGCTACCAGGCGCAAGTTGACTAGAGCACCGATCGGGTTGAAGGACCGAGGAGAACGGTCGAGTCGCAAGCAGCGCAAGGAACGACGAGGCGCCGTACTTTCGGCAACGAGGAGAGACGCGGCGATGCGCAGCGAATCGGCCGAGCGGGTTGCCCTAGAACCCGCGGTTCTCCGACGGGATTCAACCCGTTCGGTGCTCTAGGAGACCGTCGGCGTATTCGCCGACGCGAACTGTCCTGATCCCGCGCGCACCGTCGCGCGGATTCAGGGCTAGTGAACAACCAAGCTCAGCCGACCGCGCGCGCCACTGCCGAGACGCGGTCGCGGCCGCCGCGCTTGGCCTCGTAGAGCGCCTCGTCGGCCCGCTCGAGCAGGGCGATGACATCGGTGGCGTCTTGCGGATAGCTGGCGATGCCGACCGAGAGCGTGACGTGCAGCGGCGGCTCGCCAGGCTTTGCGGCGATGGGCGTCTGGGCCACCGCGCGCCGCAGCTTCTCGGCGACCTCCAGCGCCTCGGCCTTGGCCAGCCGCGGCAGCACGACGCAGAACTCCTCGCCGCCGTAGCGGGCCACCGAATCGGCCTTGCGCACGCTCTTGTTCAGGACCAGCGCCACCCCGCGCAGCACCACGTCGCCGACGAGGTGCCCGTGGGTGTCGTTGACTGACTTGAAGTGGTCGAGATCGATCATGAGCACGGTGAGCGCGTCGCCGTAGCGGGCGGCCCGCGTCGCCTCCTGCTCGAGCCGCGAGAAGAGCGCGCGCCGGTTGGGCAGCCCCGTGAGCGGGTCGGTGAGCGCGAACTCGAGCGTCTGCGCGTAGAGCCGCGCGTTGGAGATGGCGAGGCCGGCCTGGGTCGCGATGGCCTCTGCCAGCCGGATGTCCTGGGCGCTGAACTCGCCCTTCTTGGGCCGGTAGAGCGCCATCACGCCGACCAGCCGTCCTTTGGCCTTGAGCGGCACGCCGATGAACGAGCCGTGGACGTGGCCTGTGCCCTTGGTCTGCAGGAAGCGCGCGTCGGCCTCGACGTCGGGGACGTAGATGGTCTGCCCCTGCGCCGCGACCTGGCCGGTGATGCCTTCGCCGAGCTGGAAGCGGGTGCCGCGGGTGCTGCTCGGCGACTTGCCGCAGACCGCCTCGACGACCAGATCGTCGGTCATTTCGTCGAAGAGGAGCAGGGTGACCTGATCGACGACGAGGCGCGCGCGCACGTTCTCGCCGAGCTGCTGCAGCTGCTCGGGCAAGTCCAGCGTGCCCGAGAGCGCCGACGAGACGTCGAGCAAGAGCTCCATCTCGCGCAGGTGGCTGGCGAGGCGCTCGTTCATCTGCTCGAGCTCGCGGCGCAGCGTCACCTCGCGCTCCATCTGCTCGAGCGAGCGCGCGGTCTCGATCTCGTGCACGGCCATGTCGGTGACGCGGGCGAGCATGGTGTTGAACGAGCGCGAGAGGCGGCCAAGCTCGTCGTCGGTGGCGACCTTGGCGCGGACCAGGAAGTCGCCGCCCTCGGCGCGCGCCATCACCTTGGAGAGCAGGGCGATGGGGTGCACCAGGAACCGGCGCGTGGCGAGGCCGACCGCGACCCCCGCGAAGAGCAGGGCGACCGCGGTGCCGGCGATGGCGCCCCCGCGCAGCTCGGCGAAGGCGGCCGCGGGATCGGTCAGCGCCAGCCGCTGCGAGTGGTTGATGAGCAGGAGCAGGCCCACCAGCAGCACCGTCGCCGAGGGGACGGCCGAGGCGAGGATGAGCTTCTTCGCGAGCGAGCGGCGGATGCGGTCCAGCACGGGCTCGCGATGATAGCAGAGGCGTTCTCGCGCCAGGGCCCGCGCGGTGCGGTAGAAACGGATCCATGACGAGCCGCGCGGCCGCCCTGCTTCTTTTCGTCGCAGGCGCCGCCGCGGGCGAAGAGATTCGCGTCGAGGTGCGGAGCGGGGTCGCGCGCGCCGCGATCGGGAACGGGGCCGAGGTCACCGAAGGCGTCGAAGGCGCTGCCCGCAAGATCGGCAAGGGAGTCGCCGCGCTCGAGGCGAGAGACGCCGTCCTGCTGCTCGATGGCCACCCCGTTCGCCCGCCGCTCGTGCTCCGGCCTTCCAATGGGCCGCTGCTCCTCGACGGCCGCGCGCTGCCCGGGCGGCTGGAGGTGTGGGCAGAGCCTGCCGGCCTCGTCGTCGTCAACGCGGTCGATCTCGAGATCTACGTCGCCGCCGTGGTCGCAAGCGAGATGCCCGCCGGCTGGCCCGAGTCGGCGCTGCAGGCCCAGGCCATCGCCGCGCGCACCTACGCGGTGGCCCAGAAGATCGCGCTCGGCCCGGGGGCGCGCGCGCACCTGGTCGCGTCGGTGATGGACCAGGTCTACTCGGGCGCGTTCGACGAGCGTGCCCGCCGCGCCACCGCGGACACGCGCGGCCTCGTCTTGACCCACCGGGCGGCGCCCATCCAGGCCTTCTTCAGCTCCTCGTGCGGCGGCGCAGGCGAGAGCGGCGAAGCGGCGTTCGGGCTCCCGGCGGGGTCGATGCCATATCTCCCCGGCGGTGACGACGGCGACGCCGATCAAGGCTCGCCCCGGCTGCGCTGGTCGGTCGCGCGCCCGCTCGCGGCGGTGTCGGGAGTGCTCCAGCGCGCTGGCCGACTCCAGGCGCCCCTGCTCGACCTTGAGGTGGCCGAGCGCACCGGCGCCGGCCGCGCGCGCACGGTCCGCCTGCGCACCTCGCGCAGCTTCGTCGTTCTCCCGGCCTCGGAGCTGCGCGCGTTGATCGGCTACCGCGAGCTCCCTTCGCTCTGGTTCGAGGTGCGCCGCGAAGGCAGCGAGCTGGTCTTCGAGGGCCGCGGCTCAGGCCACGGCGCCGGCCTCTGCCAATGGGGCGCCAGGGGACGCGCCGCCCGCGGCGAAAGCTACCAGCAGATCCTCTCGCACTACTATCCCGGTGCGACACTCAAGCGAATGTACTGAGTAGATTTAGGCGACCCCCGGAGACGGCTCCGGCTCGGTTCGGTGACCGGCCCGCCACCGGCTTCAGCTCGCCTTGCGCTTCTCCCCGCCCTCCAACAAGCGGCGGTACATGTCGCCATACGCGTCCGCCATCCGCTCGATCGTCAGCTCCGCCTCGATCCGCGCGCGGCCCTTCTTGCCCATCTCCTTGCGCGCCGCCTCGCTCGCCAGGAGCCGCGCGAGCCGCTCGGCCAGCGCCGGCGCGTCGCCGTAAGGAACGAGAAATCCACTCTCGCCTTCCCGCACGAGCTCGCTGTTGCCGCCCACGTCGGTTGCGACCACGGGGAGCCGCGAGGCCATCGCCTCCATGATGGCGTTCGAGAGCCCCTCCGCGCTCGAGCAGAGGCAGGCCGCGTCGCTCGCCGCCAGGACGGCCGGGACGTCGAGCCGATGGCCGAGCAAGAAGACATTGCCGGCGAGCCCCAGCGCGGCGATGCGCTGCTCGAGGAACTCGCGCTCGGGGCCATCGCCGGCGCAGAAGATGCGGGCCTCGGGGTGCGTCTTGACGAGGATGGCGGCGGCCTCGAGCAGCGTCCGGTGGCCCTTGACCGGCCAGAGGTTGCCGATGACCGCGATGCGCGGGCCAGGCGCGCCTGGCAGGTCGCCGGCGAGCGGCTTCTTGGCCAGGGCGTCAAAGCCCTGCAGATCGAGGCCGTTCCGCACCACCACCACGTCGTCGGGCCGGCAGCCTTCCTCGCGGATGCAGAGCTGGCGCACGGCCTCGGCGTTGGCGCAGACCAGATCCGCCGCGCGCGAGGTCAGCTTCTCGGCGCGCCGGTGCCACTGGCCAAAGCCCGCGCGCAGGTGCCCCAGATCGACGCGGCTGACGACGACCATGCCTCCCGCCAGCCGCGCCGCCGCGAGGCCGAGGAGGTTGGTGTTGAAGTCGGTGGCGTGGAGGATGGTGATGCCGCGCTCGCGCATGAGCTGGGCGATGCGCGCCACCTGGGCCGCCGTGTTCGGCCGCGCCATCGAGCCGCCGAGCGGGAACTCGAGCGGCTCGTGGCCGAGCTCGCGGATCTGCGGCAAGAGCGGACCCGAGCGCTCCAGGCAGGCGACCACCGGGGTGAAGCCCTTGGGATGCCGGCGCAGGCGCTCGACGAACTGGCGTTCGGAGCCGCCGATCCAGAAGCGGTTGAGGAAATGGAGAACGGGGATGTCGGCGGCCATGGGCGGCACACTGTGCATGGCGCGGGCGTTAGGGGAGGCCTCGGCTGGCGATTCCGGTTGAAAGTAGAAAGTCGAACGTCCACAACCGCGCCATGGACGTCGCCGCTTTCGACTACCCGCTGCCCGAGGAGCTGATCGCCAAGGCCCCGCTGCCCGAGCGCGACGCCTCGCGGCTGCTCCTCTTGCCGCGCGGGCCGGCGCCGCTCGAGCACCGCCTGATTCGCGAGCTGCCCGCGCTGCTCGGCCCGCGCGATCTGCTGGTGGTCAACGACGCGCGGGTGATTCCAGCCCGGCTGCACGGCAAGAAGCGGGAGAGCGGCGGCAAGGTCGAGCTGCTCCTCATCGAGCCGCTCGGCGACGGCGGGCGCGACTGGTTGGCCCTGGCCGGGTCGGGGAAGCCCGTGCGCGCGGGCGCCATCATCGACGTCGCGGGCCAGCCCTTCGAGATCGTCCAGATCCGCGGCGGCGGCGAGGTGGCCGTGCGCGCGCCCTTCGCGCTCGACGAGCTGCACGCGTTTCTCGAGCGCGAGGGAGAGCTGCCGCTGCCGCCCTACCTCGACCGTGCGCCCGAGGCCGCCGATCGCGAGCGCTACCAGACCGTCTTCGCCACCGCGCCCGGCGCCATCGCGGCGCCCACGGCGGGCCTGCACTTCACAGAGGCGCTGCTCGACGCGCTCGCAGCCCGCGGAGTGCAGCGCGTCGCCGTCACCCTGCACGTGGGCCCCGGGACGTTCCTGCCCGTGCGCGCCGCCAAGACCGAGGACCACAAGATGCACAGCGAGCGCTACGAGGTGCCCGCCGCGACCGCCGCCGCCGTGGCCCGCTGCAGGGCTGACGGCGGGCGGGTGATCGCGGTCGGCACCACGGCGCTGCGCACGCTCGAGGCCGCGTGGCGCGAAGGCGGCCTGCAGGCGGGCCCCGGCAGCACCGATCTGTTCTGCACCCCTGGTTATCGATTCCGCGCGGTGGACGGTCTTTTGACAAACTTCCACTTACCGAAGAGCACGCTGCTCATGCTGGTGGCGGCTTTCGCAGGGCTCGACAAGATCCTCGACGCTTATCGACAAGCGGTCCGTGAGCGTTACCGATTCTTCTCCTACGGCGACGCCATGCTGATCGTCTGAGGGACCATGCTCGACTTCACAATCAGCCACACCGATGGGCCAGCGCGGCGAGGGCGGATCCGATTGTCTCACGGCGTCGTCGATACGCCTCAGTTCATGCCCGTCGGCACCGTCGCCTCGGTGAAGGCGATCGCGCCCGACGACCTCGACGCCATCGGGGCGCAGATCATCCTCGGCAACACGTATCACCTGCTGCTCAGGCCGGGCCCGCAGCTCATCCAGGAGCTGGGCGGGCTGCACAAGTTCATGGCGTGGAAGGGCAGCGTCCTGACCGACTCGGGCGGCTTCCAGGTCTACTCGCTCGCCGAGAAGCGCAAGATCACCGAGGAGGGCGCGCTCTTCCAGAGCCACCTCGACGGCAAGAAGGAGATGCTCAGCCCCGAGCGGGCCATGGAGATCCAGTGCCAGCTCGGCAGCGACATCTTGATGGCCTTCGACGAGTGCCCCCCGGCCGAGAGCGACCGCGCGCACCATGAAGAGGCGGTCGCGCGGACCTCGCGCTGGGCGGCGCGCTGCAAGGCGTCGTGGCTGGAGAAGAGGGCGGCGGGAGCCAATCCTGAGAATAATCTATTCGGTATCGTGCAGGGAGGCCTCCATCAAGACCTGCGCGCGCGCCACGCGGCCGAGCTATCGGAGCTCGACCTGCCCGGCTACGCGCTGGGCGGATTCTCGGTGGGCGAGAAGCCGGCCGCGATGTGGGAAGGCGTCGCGCACGCCGCGCCGCTCTTGCCCGCGCACAAGCCGCGCTACTTGATGGGCGTGGGCACGCCGGAGGATCTGCTCCGCTGCGCGCTCGCCGGCGTCGACCTGTTCGACTGCGTGCTGCCGACGCGGGTGGCGAGAAACGGCCTGCTCTTCACGCGGCGCGGGCGGCTGCAGATCAAGGCGCTGCGCTACGCCAGAGACCCCGGCCCGGCTGACCCCGAGTGCCGCTGCTACACCTGCAAGACGTTCTCGAGGGCGTACCTGCGCCACCTCTTCGCTTCGCAGGAGCTGCTCAGCTATCGGCTGAACACCCTCCACAACCTGACCTTCTATATCGATCTCATGGCGGGCCTGCGCGCGGCCATCGAGCGAGGGGAAGCCAGGCAATATGCCGACCGGCTGCTCGCCGCATTTGCCGAGGGGCCCGACGCTTGAAGTGTGTTGGCATCGCGACGATGGGGTGCTAGAAGGCTCCGCCCCGCTCGACACCACCTCTTTTCTGGAGTCGTCTTGCTCTCGCTTCTGCTCGCCCAGGCCGCGCAGGCAGCACCCGACGCGGCGCCCTCCGGGGTCGCCGGGCTGCTCTCGAGCCCGCTGCCGCTGATCGCGGTGATGTTCGCGATCTTCTACTTCATGATCATCCGCCCGCAGTCGAAGACCGCCAAGACGCACCAGGAGTTCCTCAGCAAGCTGCAGAAGGGCGACGAGGTGGTCACCAACGGCGGCCTCTTCGGGAAGATCTACGCCATCAACGACGACAAGATCCTGACGCTGGAGATCGCCAGCAACGTCCGCGTGCGCGTGCTCAAGAGCCAGGTCTCGGGACCCGTCCAGCAGGCACAGACGGACGCAAAGCCCCTCGAAGACGTCAAGAAGTAGGAGAGCAAAAAGATGGATCGCGCCTGGTATTGGAAGGCCGGCTTGATCGTCGCGGTGACCGTCGTCGCCGTGTACGCGCTCGTGCCGTCGTGGACCTACTTCAAGATGCCGCGCGAGACGCGCAACGAGGCGGGCGAGTTCGAAAAAGTCCGCCCAAAGTGGGCCCCGGCCCGGCACCTCAACCTCGGTCTTGACCTGCAGGGCGGCATCCACCTCGTGATGAAGGTCGAGGTCGATCGCGCCGTGAAGGAGAAGGCCGTGCGCCGCGCCGAAGAGATCGCGGCCGACCTCGATCGCCGCGACATCAAGGGCATCGAGGTCAAGGGCGACAGCGAGACCGGCATCGTCAGCGTCAATGGCAAGGGCGACGCGCTCGGCAAGGCCAAGGACCGCATCTCCGAGGACTACCCGGACATGTACCTCCGCGGCAGCTCGGGCGACTCGTTCACGCTCTCGATGAAGGACGACGCCGTCCGTAACCTCAAGGAGAGCGCCGTCGATCAGGCGGTCAAGGCCATCAGGAACCGCGTCGACAAGTGGGGCGTCAGCGAGCCGACGATTGCAAAGCGGGGCGAGGCCAACATCCTCATCCAGCTCCCCGGCTACTCGAACCCCGAGAAGGCCAAGGAGCTGCTCGGACAGACCGCCCAGCTCGAGTTCAAGATCGTGGATGACGAGGACCAGAGCCTCTCCAAGCTGCAGCCGACGCTGCCGGCCGGCATCACCCTCGAATGGGACCGGCACGAGCCGGGCGCTGGGGTCCTGCAGTCGCCGTACCTGCGCAGCAAGGACCGCCAGCAGCTCTTCGAGTACGTGAAGGACAAGGCGCCCCCCGGCCGCGAGTTCGGCATCAACAAGGTCGAGAGCAAGCTGAAGAGCGACGTCGCTTACCGCACCTACCTGCTCGACAAGAAGGTCGGCCTGACCGGCGAGTACGTCACCGACGCGCGGGTCAACTTCTCCAACGACCCGGGCGAGCAGAACCGGCCCTACGTGCAGCTCACCTTCAACCAGCGCGGCGCCATCCTCTTCGGCAAGCTGACCAGCGACAACATCAAGAAGCGCATGGCCATCGTGCTCGACGAGAACGTCAACTCGGCGCCGGTCATCCAAAGCGCGATCACGGGCGGCATCTGCTCGATCACCATGGGCGGCTTGAAGCCCGCGAACGAGATCATGGTCGAGGCGCAGGACCTGGCGCTGGTGCTGAAGTCGGGCGCCTTGCCCGCGCCGGTGCGCATCGAGGAAGAGCGCAGCGTCGGCGCCTCGCTCGGGCCGGAGCTGATCCGCAAGGGCTCCCTGGCGGCGCTGGTCGGCCTGCTCGCCGTGCTGGTGTTCATGCTCTTCTACTATCGCTTCAGCGGCCTCGTGGCGGATGTGGCGCTGGTGCTCAACGGCCTCGTCGTCCTCGCCATCATGGCGCTCCTCGAATCGACGCTGACCTTGCCGGGCATCGCGGGCTTCGTGCTCACGCTCGGCATGGCGGTGGACGCGAACGTGCTCATCAACGAGCGCATCCGCGAGGAGCTGAAGACCGGCAAGACCGTCGCCAAGGCCGTCAGCACCGGCTACGACAAGGTCTTCTGGACCATCTTCGACGGACACGTCACCGCGCTCGTGGCCGGGTTCGTCATTCGCGCCTATGGGTCAGGTCCCATCAAGGGCTTCGCGACCACGCTCATCATCGGCCTCTTGGCGTCGATGTTCACGAGCATCGTCGTGACCCGCGCCATCGTCGAGTGGTTCGTTGGCCACGGCAAGCTCAACAAGGCCGTCAGCTTCTAGCGTTTCGCGAGCAGGGTTTGCACCGAGGCTGTCCATGGAAATGAAATTCTTCGAGCTCGTGAAGTCCGGCACCAACCACGACTTCATCAAGTGGCGCCGGGTCGCTGTCATCGGCTCGCTCATCCTGAACCTGCTCGTGCTCTTCGGCGCCGCCGTGTGGCCGGGGCTCAACTACGGCGTCGACTTCGCCGGCGGCACCGAGCTGCAGCTGCACTTCAAGGATCAGGTTGACCCGACGCTGGTCCGCGAAGAGGTCGGCAAGGTCGGCTTCGGCGAGCCCACCGTGCAGGTCTACGGGCCGCCCGCCGAGCACCAGTTCCTCGTCCGCGTCGAGCGCATCGCGCTGCTCACCAACGAGAAGGCGCAGACGCTCAAGGGCACGCTCACCAGCCAGTTCGCCAAGGAGCAGCTCACCGGCTTCCACTTCGATCCCGAGGTCGGCGACAAGATCGACGTCAAGTTCAAGCAGCCCATCGACGAGAAGGCGCTCGAGGCCTCGATCGCGGCCACCGGCGTGCAGCCCAAGGAAGTGCGCACGCTGACGGCGCGCGAGGGCCAGGACCGCGAGTACACCATCATCGCCCAGGGGCCCGGCGACAAGATCGGCAACGCCCTGCGCGAGAAGTTCGGCAAGGACAACGTCGAGGTGGTCCGCACCGAGTACGTCGGGCCGCAGGTCGGCAAGCAGCTGCGCACCGACGGAATCCTCGCCGTCATCTACGCGATGGGCATGATCCTGCTTTACGTTGGATTTCGCTTCGACTTCCGCTTCTCGCCCGGCGTCATCATCGCCCTCATCCACGACGCCATCATCACCCTCGGCTTCTTCGTGGTCAGCCGCCGCGAGTTCAACCTGACGTCGATCACCGTCATCCTCACGGTGGTCGGCTACTCGGTGAACGACACCATCGTCGTCTACGACCGCATCCGTGAGAACGCGAAGAAGTACAAGGGCAAGGCGCTGCGCGACCTGATCAACCTCTCGATCAACGAGATGCTCGGCCGGACCATCTTGACCAGCGGCGCCACCGCGCTCTCGCTGGTCGGCCTCATCATCTACGGCGTCGGCACGATCCAAGACTTCGCGCTGGCGATGCTGGTCGGCATCATCTCGGGCACGTACTCCACCTGGTACATCGCCAGCCCGATGACCATCTGGCTCGAGGAGCACTACGCCCAGCGCGCCGCCATCGCCGCTGCGACCAAGCCGGCGAAGAACAAGCAAGCCGCGCGCACGGCCTAGCGCGATTAAAAGCTGCCGAGCACGAAGACACGGAGGTCGACTTTTTTTCCTCCGTGACTTCGTGTCTCCGTGATCTGTCGGACCCGCGTGCTAGCTTCCGCGGCGATGAAATGGATCCTCGGGAGCGCTGCCGAAGCACACGCAGTCGAGCAGGCGCACCGGCTCGCCGCTGAGCTGTCCGTCTTGCCGGCCGTCGGGCGCGCGCTCTGGGCGAGGGGAGTGCGCGAGCACGGCGCCGCCGAGCGCTTCTTGTCGCCGCGGCTCGCTGACTTGCCCGACCCGTTCACGCTCAAGGGCGCCGAGGCGGCCGTGGCGCGGCTGCAGGCGGCGCTGGTGCAGCGCGACGCCATCGTCGTCTATGGCGACTATGACGTCGATGGCGTGACCAGCACCGCGCTCCTCGTCTCGATGCTCCGCCGCTTTGCGCTCTCTGCGCCGGGGCAGGGCGCGCCCGCGCGCGTCGATTTCTACGTGCCTCACCGCTTGACCGAGGGGTACGGGCTCAACCTCGAGGCGGTGGCCCGGCTGCGCGAGAAGGGCGCGCGGCTGCTGGTGAGCGCGGACTGCGGCGTGACCGCGGTGGCCGAGGTGGAGCGCGCGGCGCAGCTGGGCCTGGACGTGGTGGTCATCGACCATCACACGGCCTCGCAGAGTGCAGAAGGGCTGCCCAGGGCAGTGGCCATCTTGAACCCCCACCAACCCGGCTGCGCGTTTCCCAGCAAGGAGCTTGCGGCGGTGGGGGTCGCGTTCCACCTCTTGCTGGCGCTGCGCAAGCGGCTGCGAGAGGCGGGCTGGTTCGCCAATCGCGCCGAGCCGAACCTGCGCGAGCAGCTGGATCTGGTCGCGCTCGGCACCGTCGCCGACGTGGTGCCGCTCATCGCCACCAATCGCATCCTCGTGCACCACGGGCTGCACGAGCTGACCAAGGGCGCAAGGCCTGGCGTGCTCGCGCTCAAGCGCATCGCAAAATTGTCCGGCCCGGTCACCGCGGGCGATGTCGGCTTCAAGCTCGGCCCGCGGCTCAACGCGGCTGGCCGGCTCGACGACGCTTCCATCGGAGTGCGGCTGCTGTTGACCGACGATCCCGCGGAGGCCGAGCGGCTCGCGCACGAGCTCGACCGCGCCAACCAAGAGCGGCAGGAGCTGCAGGCGCGCATCGCCGAGGAGGCCATCCTGCAGGCCACCCGGATGCAGCCCGCGGGCAAGAGGTCGGTCGTCGTCTCCTCGGCGGGGTGGCACGCGGGCGTGGTCGGCATCGTCGCCAGCCGCCTGGTCGAGCGCTTCCACCGGCCGGCGCTGGTGTTCGCCGAGGACGCGGGGGTCGCCAAGGGATCGGGCCGCAGCATCGAGGGCTTCCACCTCTACGATGCGCTCGCCCGCTGCCAGGGCCACTTCACGCGATTCGGCGGCCACAAGCACGCTGCCGGAGTGACGCTGCCCTCGGGCGGCGTGGCCGCTTTCGCCGACGCCTTCGAGACCGAGGCGCGCGCCTCCCTCAGCGAAGAGCAGCTCGAGCCGCGGCTGCGCATCGACGCGCGGTTGCCTGCCGCGGAGGCGTCCATCGCGCTCGCGGGCCAGCTCCAGCGGCTGGCGCCGTTCGGCGCCGGAAATCCCGAGCCGGTCTTCCTCTGCGAGGGCTTGCAGACCAAAGAGGTGCGCGTGCTGCCCGACAAGCGCGGAGCCGGCCCCGGCCACTTGAAGCTGCGGGTGTCGAGCGGCGCGAACGAGCTCGACGCGATTGGCTTCGGCCTTGGCGCCAGCCCGCCCAAGCCGGGCGAGCCGGTGGAGCTCGCGGGCCAATTGGCAGTGGACTCGTACTATGGGACCGACCGGCTGCAACTCAAGATCAAGGGCGTGCGGGCGGAGATCTGAGGCTGCGCAGCGCAGCGGATCTCGCCAGCAAGAGATCAAGCCGAATGCCAGTCAGATAGACACCGGGAGGGCTACCGGCCGCCGGCAGGCAGAGGCCCGCCGCTCGGAACGGGCGCCCACCCGCGTACTGTGGCTCGCTGCGATCGCATCGATCGGATTACTTGCCGCGGGAGCCCTTGATCCTCGCGACGGTCCTCTGCCTGCCGGCGGCCTGGCTGCCTATCTGACTGACATTCGGAGGGGGGTGAAGGAGACGTCGGGTGATCGCATTTAAAGACTCAAGCTGACTCACTGGGTTTCTTTCTCCAATTCTCCCAACGTCTGGCAAATAGGCAGCGGGCAGGCGGGAACCCGTCGCGAGGATCAAGGGCTCCCGACGCAAACTCTTAAAGATGAGAGCGCAGCGAGCCACCTTCAGTCGGGTGGGCGCCCGTTCCGAGCGGCGGGTTCCCGCCTGCCCGCGGCCGGTACCACCGGCGCCTATTTGACTGACGTTGCGGCCTAAGCCAGCGCCCAGCGCACCTTGCCTTGACTGAACAGTGCGCCCGCGCGCGCGACCTCTTGCATGCGGATGCGCTCGGCCGCGCGATCGAACTCGGCCTTGCAGCGGGGCGAGCAGAAGAAATACCGCCTCTTCTTGTACTCGCTGCACGGCGACTCGGTGCCGTCCAGGACCTTGACCCCACAGATGGGATCGTACGACTTGCCCTCGCCGTGCTTTCCGTTGCTCTCGCTCTTCACTGCCGCCCCCCTTCGCCGGCACTGCCGGCGCCAACGCCCCACCTCGGAACCACGACCCTGCGCTCCCCCGCGTGCCGCTTCGGCTGCCGGGCCGCCCGCGCGCGGGGGGTGAAAACGTTCCCATGCTGGGAACGCCGTTGCTCACTGTGCACCGACTGCGTCGCCTTGCCGGCGGGCGCCTGCTTGCTGCGCGCCGCGTGCGCAGGGGCGGACTCATCCTCCGCCGTCGGGACCGGACGTGATGCGCTGTCTCGCAGCACCTTGACCCGCGTGTCGTTGCGGTCATCGCTCCTGAGCGCGGCCTGCGCGCGCAGAAGGAGTCCCGCGCCGAGGAGCAGCGCGCAGGTGGTCGGTGCCGAGAGGAAGAGTCGCTTCACGAGATTTGATGTGTGCAATGCGGGGACCAACGCGTTGTGATAATCGCGGAGCCCGCTTTTTGGAGGGTTTCCATGGCCGAGTTCATCCGCGACCTGAAGCGCACGCACAGCTGCGGCGAGCTGACGGCAAAGGACGTCGGGTCCGAGGTGGTGCTGTTTGGCTGGGTGCACAACCGGCGCGACCACGGCGGCGCCGTCTTCATCGACCTGCGCGACCGCGGCGGCCTCACCCAGGTGGTCTTCGAGGAGCAGGCCAGCCACGACTTGCAGAGCGTGGCGCACGAGCTGCGCTACGAGTTCTGCATCGGAGTGCGCGGCAAGGTGATCTCGCGCGGGTCGAACGTCAACCCCAAGCTCTCCACCGGCGAGATCGAAGTCCACGCCCTTCAAGCGACTATTTTCAATAGAAGCGAGACGCCGCCGTTCCTGATCGAGGACAAGATCGACACAGCCGAGGAAAAGCGGCTCCACTATCGCTACCTCGACCTGCGCCGCGCGCCGCTGCAGAAGACGCTGATGCGGCGGAGCAAGCTGAACCAGGTGACGCGCTCCACGCTCGACGGCCTCGGCTTCCTCGAGCTCGAGACCCCGTACCTCGTCAAGTACACGCCGGGCGGGGCGCGCAACTTCCTCGTGCCCTCGCGCCTGTCGGCGGGCAAGTTCTACGCGCTCGCCGAGAGCCCGCAGCTCTTCAAGCAGCTCTTCATGGTGGCCGGGTTCGACCGCTACTTCCAGATCGTCAAGTGCTTCCGCGACGAAGACCTGCGCCTGGATCGGCAGCCCGAGTTCACCCAGATCGACATCGAGATGTCGTTCGTCGAGCAAGACGACGTCTTTGCCGTGGTCGAAGAGCTGGTGACCAACCTCTGGGGGAAAGTCCTCGGGGTCAAGATACCCAAGCCCTTCCCCCGCATGCCCTTCGCCGACTCGATGCGCGACTATGGCAACGACAAGCCCGACGTGCGCTTCGAGATGAAGCACGTCGATCTGACCGCGCTGGTCGGCGAGCACAAGGGCGGCGGCGTCGGCATGTGGGCCTCGTTTGGTGAGCACAAGGCGGGCCAGATCATCAAGGCGCTCAAGGTGCCCGCCAGCGCGGCGTTCAGCCGGACCGATACCGACAAGCTCGAGGAGATCGCCAAGGGCATGGGCGCCAAGGGCCTCGCGCGCGCCAAGGTGGACGAGCAGGGCAACTGGACGCAGAGCCCGATGGCCAAGTCGATCACCCCGGAGCTGCGCCAGGCGATCAATCAAGCGACGGGCGCGCAGGCCGGCGATCTGCTGCTCTTCCAGTTCGGCAAGGAGGCGATGGTCCACACGGTGCTCGCCAACCTGCGCCTCTTCCTCGGCAAGAAGCTCGGGCTCATCCCCGACCACGGCCCGGCCAAGGCCGAAGACCCCGAGTCGTGGAAGTTCCTCTGGGTCGTGGACCCGCCGCTCTTCGAGTACGACGAGGACACCAAGACCTACGCGGCCGCGCACCATGCCTTCACCCGGCCGACCGACGAGACGCTGCCTTTGCTCGAGACCGACCCGGCCAAGGTGCTCTGCACCCGCTATGACCTCGTGTTGAACGGCTTTGAGATCGGCGGCGGCTCGATCCGCCTGCATGACCCGGCCGTCCAGTCGCGCGTCTTCGCCGCCATGGGCATCGAAAAGAAGGAGGCCGAGGAGAAGTTTGGCTTCCTCCTGCAGGCGCTGCGCTTCGGCGCGCCTCCGCACGGCGGCATCGCGCTCGGCATGGATCGGCTGGCGATGCTGCTCTCTGGCGCCGAGAGCCTGCGCGACGTCATCCCCTTCCCGAAGACGCAGAAGGGGACCGACTTGATGACGGATGCGCCCAACGAGGTCAGCGAGGCGCAGCTCAAGGAGCTGCACGTCGCCTCCGTCAAGCCCGCGACTTGAGAGCATCAGAAGGAAGCCATGGACGCGCTGCGCACGCCCGACGAGCGATTCGCGAATCTACCGGGGTATCCGTTCGCGCCCCATTACCTCGAGATTGACGGGCTGCGGATCCACTACATCGACGAGGGACCGCGCGACGGAGCCGTCGTGCTGCTGCTGCACGGCGAGCCCTCGTGGAGCTATCTCTATCGAAAAGTAATCCCCCCGCTGGTGGCCGCGGGCCATCGCTGCATCGCGCCGGATCTGGTTGGGTTTGGCAAGAGCGACAAGCCGGTCGCGCGGGCTGAGTATACCTATGCAAGGCACGTGGGTTGGATGCGTGGCCTGCTAGAGAAGCTTGAGTTGAAGGAGATCACTCTCGTCTGCCAGGACTGGGGCGGGCTGATTGGCCTGCGGCTCGCGGCCGAGACGGATCGCTTCGCGCGCATCGTCGCCGCCAATACGTTCTTGCCCACGGGCAAGGAGAAGTTCCCGCCCGCCTTTGCCGCCTGGCGCGCATTTTCACAGTGGACGCCGATCTTCCCCGCGGGCGCCATCGTCAAGCTCGGCTGCGCGCGCCCGCTGGCTCCCGGCGTCCGCGCCGCCTATGAGGCGCCGTTCCCCTCGCGCAAGTACCTGGCCGGCGCGCGGCAGTTCCCCAAGCTCGTGCCGACCTCGCTGGGGAATCCGGCCTCCGCCGACAACCTGCGCGCCTGGGAAGTCCTCAAGCAGTGGAAGAAGCCGTTCTTGACCGCCTTCAGCAGCGGCGACCCGATCACGCGCGGCGCTGACAAGCGGCTGCAGACGCTCATTCCCGGCTGCGCGGGCCAGCCGCACGTCACCCTGCGCGGCGGCCACTTCTTGCAGGAAGACTCAGGCGAAGAGCTTGGCCAGGTCGTGGCAAGGTTCATCGCCGGGACGAGCTGAAGCACAAGCTCCGCGGCTCCCTGCGCCGCCGCGTCGGCTCTTTCTTGTCTTGCAGCGTGGGTGCCGCGCTGCGACGATGCGTGCGTGCTCGATCTGCTCGTCATCGGCGGCGGCGTGAACGGGACCGGCATCGCCCGCGACGCGGCCATGCGCGGCCTCTCGGTGATGCTGATCGAGAAGAAGGACTTCGCTGCCGGCGCCTCGGGCGCGAACAGCGGGATGATCCACGGCGGCGCCCGCTACCTGCTCACCGACCGCGACCTGACGCGCATCGCCTGCATCGACAGCGGCTATATCCAGCGCATCGCGCCGCACCTCTTGTTTCGCATCCCATTCTTGTTCCCGGTGCTCACCAAGAACGGGCACGCCACGCTCGCCGACCGCGCCTACCTCTATAGCGCCGAGTGCTACTTCGCCGAGTACGACCGCTTCCAGCCGCTGAAGAATGGCAAGCAGAGCGCGCTCCTGAACGACAAGGAGATGCACGACCTCGAGCCCGGCCTCGCCAAGGACCTGGCCGGCGGACTCTCGACCGACGAGTACGGAATCGACCCCTTCCGCCTCTGTACCCTCAACGCCCGCAGCGCCGCCGAGCACGGCGCCGAGATCGCCAACCACACCGAGGTGACGCACCTGCTCCGCGGCGACGGCGGGCGCGTCGAGGGCGCGGGGCTGCGGCATGCATTGACGGGCGAGCGGCGGGAGGTGCGCGCGCGCGCCGTCTTCAATGCGTGCGGGGCGTGGGGGCCGAAGATCGCCGCGCTGGCAGGCGTCGAGCTGAAGCTTCGGCCGGCCAAGGGCGTGCACGTCACGCTCGATCGGCGCCTCTCGAACTATGGCGTCTCTACCCGCTCGGTCGATGGGCGCGACGTCTTCATCCTGCCCCACGAAGACTCGACCATCATCGGGACCACCGACGACGACTACTACGGCGACCCCGACGACGTGGCCGTGCACGACGACGAGGTGAAGTATCTGCTCCAGTCGGCCGAGGCGTATTTTCCGGCCGTGCGCGAGGCGCGGGTGCTGCGCGCGTGGGCGGGCGTGCGCCCCACGCTCTACGAGTACGGCCCGCTCGAGGACAAGCTCTCGCGCGACCACGTCATCCACGACCACGCCGAGGCCGGCGCGCCGGGGCTCTTCAGCATCGTCGGCGGCAAGCTGGCCAGCTTTCGCCTGATGAGCGAAGAGGCCGTGGACGCAGTCTGCAGAGCGCTCGGCAAGGGCGCGCCGTGCACCACGCACACGCTGCCGCTGCCGGGTGGCGAGGCGACCGCGCCAGGCGTTGACGCGCTCACCCGCGAGCACCAGGTGCCGCCGTTCGCGGCCGCGCGCCTCTCCTATCGCCATGGGTCGGAGGCGCCGCGCGTGCTCGCGCTCTGCGCCGAGCGGCAAGAGCTGCGCGCCCAGGCTTGCCCCTGCGAGGGCGTGCTCTTCGCCGAGCTGGCCTTCGCGCTGCGCAGCGAGTTCGCCGAGGGGCTGCTCGACCTGCGCCGCCGCTGCCGCCTGGGCATGGGCATCTGCCAGGGCGCGCGCTGCGCCGGTCCGGCGGCGGCGCTCTATCAGGAGGAGCGCAAGGCGACCGCGGACGAGGCGTTGGCGCAGGCCGAGGCGCTGCTCGATGAGCGCTGGAAGGGCCATCGGCCTGTCCTTGGAAACGACGCGCTCGCCCAGGCGGAGCTCACTCGCGGGACCTACTTCACCACCGGCGCGCTGCGGGGCGCGCCATGAACGCCGACGTCGCCGTGGTGGGCGGAGGGATGGCCGGCGCGTGCGCGGCGCTGGCGGCGAGCAAGGCAGGCGCACGGGTGATAGAAATATCACGCGCGCCGGGAGCCACCGCCGTCTCGAGCGGAGCCATCGACTTCGCGGCTACATCGAGCGGCGAGTCGCTGCGCGCGGGCGCCGAGCGGCTGGCGCTGCGGCCGGGGCACCCGTACTCGCTCCTCGGCAAGGATCTGGGCGCAGCCCTCGACGGCGCGCTCTTGCTCTTGCGGCACTCCTTGTCGTCGCTCGGCCTCGCCGGCGCGCGCACCGGCGCGGATGGCAACTTGTGGCTCGCCTCGCCGCTCGGCCGGCAAAAGGCCGCGGCGCTGGCGCAGGGACCGATCGCCGCCGGCGATCTGCACGCCCTGCCCGCGGGCGCGCGGCTCGGCGTGGCGGCGCTCTGCGGAGGCCAGGCGATCGAGGCGCGCCTGATCGCCTCGGGTCTGCATCAATCGCTCTCGCCCGCCTCCAGCGCGGTCGCCCTCGATCTCGACTTCTATCCCGCCGCTGCCGATGCGCAGCGCCAGCTCGCCGAGATCGCCGCCGATCTGGACCGCCCCGGCCGCCGCTCTGCCTTCGGCGAGGCGCTGTCGCGCGCGGCGAAGCGAGCCGGCGCGACGCACATCCTGGTGCCGACGGTCGGCCTCGCGAACCCCGTCGCCGCGCAGGCCGAGCTTGGCTCCGCGGCGGGGCTGCCCGTGTTCGAGTTGCTGGGCGCGCCGCCGAGCGTGCCCGGGCTGCGCTTGCAGCGCGCGCTGGAGGCCGCGCTGGAGGCGGCCGGCGTCATTCGCGTGCGCGGCATCGCCGAGAGATCGCTCTCCGCCCAGCTGCAGATCATCCGCGGCGGCGAGTGCGAGCAGGTCTCGTGCAAGGCCGTCGTGCTCGCGTCAGGCCGCTTCCTCGGCGGCGGGATTCGCTGCGCTCCCGACGGCACGCTCGGCGATTCGGCGCTCGGCCTGCCCGCGTGGGCCGGCGCTCGGCGTCGCATCGTCTCGCTGATGAACGAAGAGCTCGCGGGCCAGCGCGCCGGCGATCGCCACCTCGCGCTCGAGGCCGGACTGCGCGCTGACTCCCGCCTCCGTGCCCTCGATGAAGATGGCCGGCCCGCGACGGCCAACGGCGCGCCCGTGTTCGCGGCCGGCGCGGCGCTCGGCGGATATGACCCCGCGCGCGGCGATGGGGGCCTCGGCGTGGCCGCGCTCACGGGCCGGCTCGCGGGACTCTTTGCCGCCGAGGCCGCGCGATGAGCCGGGCGCTGAACGCGCTCTTCAAGCTGGCGTGGCGCGCGCTCTTCGTGCAGCCCTTCTTGAAGCTCCTGCGCCGGGGCCCGCGCGGCAAGCAGCTCTTCCTCGACAACTACAGCCGCGGCGCCGAAGGCCTGCTGCCGTACTCGGCGGCCGACCGCAGCGAGCTGGCCCGCTTTCGCGGCTGCATCAACTGCGGACTCTGCGACGCGGTCTGCCCCACGCACGCCACGCCCAGCCTCTTCCCGCTCACCTGGTCGCGCGCCACGCCCGAGCTGCGGAACATCAAAGGCGCCCTGGCCGCCCTCGACGCTTGCGGCACCTGCCACCTCTGCCAGGATGTCTGTCCGCGCTCGGTGCCCCTGCTGGAAGTGTTCGCCTTCACGCGCCGCAAGAGCGCAGAGTCGCCTTCGTGACCGCGCTCCCGCAGCCGACCATCCTCGGCAAGTCGCTGGTGCGCGACCTCTCGGCGCTGCTCGGCGCCGGGAGCGTCTCGGCGGAGCCCGCGGATCTGTGGGCCAGCTCGCGCGATTGCTGGCCCCGCACGCTGCTCTGGACCAAGGCTGGCCGCGCGCCGCACCCGCCCGACGCCGTCGCCTGGCCGCGCGACGTGGCGCAAGTCCAGGCCATCGTCCGCTATGCGGCCGAGCAGGGCGTGGCGCTGATCCCCTTTGGCGCCGGGAGCGGCGTCTGCGGCGGCACGGTCGCGGTGCGCGGCGGCATCGCGCTCGATCTGAAGCGGCTGGCCGGAGCGCCGCGTGTCGACCTGGCGGCGCGCACCGTGGACGCGGGCGCGGGCTTGAACGGCCAGCGCCTGGAAGAATTGTTGAACGCGGCAGGCGGAACTCTCGGCCATTTTCCGTCTTCTATCTATTGCTCCACGGTGGGCGGCTGGCTTGCGGCGCGCAGCGCGGGGCAGCTCTCGAGCCGCTACGGCAAGATCGAGGACATGGTGCTCTCGGTGCAGGCGGTCGATGGCACCGGCGCGCTCTTGCAGACCATCGACGGCCCAAGCGGTGGGCCGGATCTGACGCAGCTCATCGTCGGCAGCGAAGGCACGCTCGCGGTCATCACGGGTGCGCGCCTGCGCATCTGGCCGAGGCCCACCGGCCGCTGGCTGCGCGGGGTGATCTTCAAATCGACCGCGCGGGGCCTGCACGCGCTGCACCAGCTGATGCGCTCGGGGCTCAGGCCCGCGGTGCTGCGGCTCTACGATCCGCTCGACACGCTGATGGCCGGCAAGAGCGGCGGCGCGGCGCTGCACGTGCCGATCCCCGGGGCGCTCAAGGCGCTCTTCGGCAAAGGCCAGCGCGAGGCGCTCCGGCTGGCCCTGCGCGCGCCGATGCTGATGAACCGCCTCGTCAACGCGCTGCCCGGGAGCAGCCTGCTCATCCTTGGCTTCGAGGGCGAGGGCGAGGCCGGCGTCGAGGACGCCCGCGCCGAGGGCGAAGAGGCGCTGCGCCTGTGCCGCGAGGCCGGGGGCGACGACCAGGGAAGCGCGCCCGGCGAGCGCTGGCTGGCCAATCGCTACAAGGTGAGCTACCGGCAGTCGCCGCTCTTCTCGGCCGGCGCCTTCGTCGACACCATGGAGGTCGCGACCACCTGGGACCGCCTCGAGCGCTTGTACCTGGCCGTGCGCCGCGCCGTGGAAGGGCACGCCTTCGTGCTCGCGCACTTCTCCCACGCGTACCTCGAAGGGTGCTCGATCTACTTCACCTTCGTGGGCCCGGGCGGGCAGAGCACCGACGAGAGCTCGGCGGCGCTCGGCCCCCTGGCGAGGCCAGCCCAGCGCGCCGAGGCCGAGCGCGAGGCCCGCGCCGCCGAGAGCCGCTACGAGGCCTGCTGGCGCGCGGCGCTCTCGGCCGTCTGCGACGAGGGGGCAACCCTCAGCCACCACCATGGCGTCGGCCTCGCCAAGCAGGTCTTCCTGCCGCGCGAGCACGGTGAGGGCATGCGCCAGCTGCGGGCGCTGAAGAAGGCGTTCGACCCGAAGGGCATCCTGAACCCCGGAAAGCTGCTCCTGTGAACAGCGCGCGCGCAGAGCTCGAGGCGGCAGGGGCGGCCGTGACGACCGAGGGGAGCCCCGCGGGCGGCGAGGGGCTGCGCGTCTTTCCGCCGAGCGTGGCCGCCCTGGCACGCGCGGTCGCCGTCGTGCGCGCGCATCGGCTCCCAGTGCGGGTCCGCGGCAACGGCGATGCGCCTTGGGCCCCTCCGGCCGGCGGCGCGCTCATCGAGCTCGGCGCGCTCGATCGCATCTCTTCACTGGACGCCGCGACCGGGATCGCGCGCGTGGAAGCTGGCTGCAGCGTTGGCGCCCTGGAGGTCGCGGCGCGCCGCGCGGGGGCCACGCTCGGCCCGCTCCTGCCCTCGGTGCGCGCGGGGTCTGTGGGCGCGTGGCTCGCGGGGCCGACGAGGGGCGAGCGGGGCATCCCGGGCTCACGGCGGGAGACCGCGGCGCTCAGCGTCTCGGCCGTGCTCGCCGATGGCAAGATCGCGGAGAGCCGCGCTGCGCCTCGCTCGGCGACGGGGCCCGACCTCGACCACCTCTCGCTCGGCGGCGAAGGGCGGCTCTGCCTGATCGCGGCCGCCTGGGTGCGGCTCTTTCCGGCGGCGCCTTCTCCGGTGCTCGGCTTCACGGCGCAGGACCTGCCGGCAGCGCTGGCGGCGCTCGAGCGGCTCTGCCTGGATCGGCTGGCGCCGGTCAGCGCCCGCGTCTCGCTCCTGCCCGGCGGCGGCGCGCGCGGGGCGGCCGCGTTCGATGGGCTCTCGACGGGCGAGCGCGGTCGCGATCGGGCTCGCCGCGCGCTGGTGGCGGCGGGCTGCACCACGTCGGCCGAGACCACCGAGGCGGCCGACTTCGCCCGCGCCGCGGCTTCCGCGGGTGCGCTGGAGGTGGACGCGCGCTGGGCCGCGCTGGGAGCCGCCGCGCGCGTCGCCGCCCAAGACGCGCCCGACCTGCACCTGTGCGGGATGCACGCCGGCGGCGCCTTTGCCACGCTCGAGCTCTCGTCGTCGATCGGCCCCGAGGACGCCGCCGTGCTGGCGCGCGCCGCGGGCTGCCGGGTGGTGGCGCCTCGCCGGCTGCGCGACGCCGGGCCGGGCTGGGAAGAGATGGGCGCAGGCGCCGCCTTCAGCCGGCTGCTCGAGGCGCTGGCCGTGCAGGGGGCAGAGCGATGATCCCGCCTCCCTCGGCCGACTCGCTCCGCCATGCGGCCGAGCTCTGCGAGTTCTGCCCCAAGATGTGCCGCTTCGCCTGCCCGGTCAGCGAGGCCGAACCTCGCGAGGCGCTCACGCCCTGGGGCAAGTCCTCGCTGGCCGCGCTCACCGCCGCCGTCGGTCGCGCGCCGGACGCCTCGAGCGGCCTTGCCTTCCACGGCTGCACCGGCTGCCTGCGCTGCACGCACTACTGCGCCCACGGCAACGACGTGCCGACGCTGCTCTTCGCCGCTCGGGCCGTGGCCGTGCGCTCGGGGTCAGACCCCTCGGTGCTGCGCGATCTGCCCGCGCGCCTGGCCACCCGCGGCCACGCCGAAGACGCTGAGCTCGCCGCGGTGCTCGCGCTCTTGCGCCGCGGCGAAGAGGAGGCGAGCGCCCTCGGGCCAGCCGAGGCTCCACCCGCCGCTCGCACCGCCGCCGCCTCTGCGCCGCTCTTGTTCGCCGGCTGCGAGACCCTGGCCCAAGGCGGCCAGCCCGCGCGCGACGCGCTCTCTGCCGCCCGGGCCCTGGGCGCGCCGCTGCAGCTTGCCGGCGAGGGGGCGCTCTGCTGCGGCCTGCCCCTGCTCGAGGCCGGCCACCCTGGGCAGTTCGCCGCCCACGCACTCAAGGTGCGCGCCGCCCTCGCAGGCTCGTCGCCTCAAAATACGCCAGTGAATGTAATATTCTTGCAACCTGCCTGCGCGCGGGCCGTGCGCGATCGCTACCCTGGCCATGGGGCCTCCCTCCCGGCCGGCAGCGTCGTCGAGCACGCGACGACCTTCCTGGCCCGCGCGCTCGCCCTGCGGCCGGACCTGCGCGCGCGGCCCAAGCTCGAGGGCGCGGTCGCGTATCACGACCCCTGCGAGCTCGCGCGCGGCCTGCACGAGACGGAAGCGCCCCGCGCCCTGCTGGCGGCCGCGATGGGCGGCGGCGTTCGCGAGGCCGTGCGCTGCCGCGAGGACGCCTCGTGCTGCGGCGCGGGCGGGCTCTTGCCGCGCACCATGCCGGCCGTCGCCTCCGCCATCGCCGCCGAGCGGCGCGCAGAGCTTGCCGACACCGGCGCGCCCGCGGTGACGGCCAGCCCGGCCTGCGCCAAGGCGCTCGGCGCGGGCGACGTCATCGGCCTGCTCGCGCGCTGGCTGGGGACGCGATAAGCCGATAGCACCTGCGCTTTTGCACTTGATACCGGGGGCACCTTGAAACCCTACTTGATCGTCAATCCGCGCTCGGCCAACGGCGCCACCGGCAAGCAATTCGACGCCATCAGCAAAGCCGTGCGCGAGGCCGTCGGCGACTGCGCACACGCCTTCACCGAGCGGCCGATGCACGCCGCCGAGCTGTCGCGCAAGGCGATCGAGGCCGGCCACGACCTCATCATCGCCGTGGGCGGAGACGGCACCATCAACGAGGTGGTGAACGGCTTCTTCCACGAGCCCCAGCCCGGCGCCGTGCCGCGGGCCATCAATGCGCAGGCCTCGCTCGCGGTGGTCCCGCGCGGCACCGGCGGCGACTTCCGCAAGACGCTGGGCCTGGACGGAGACCTGCACCGCTCGGCGTCCCGTCTCAAGACCGAGCCCAAGCGGCTCGACGTCGGACTCGTCGAGTACACCGGCGAGCAAGGCCGCCCCGGCGCGCGCCTCTTCATCAACGTGGCCGACGCGGGCCTCGGCGGCGAAGTGGTGGACCGCGTCAACAAATCGAGCAAGCTGCTCGGCGGCACGCTGACGTTCAAGCTGGCCAGCGCGCGCACCTTGATCGGCTGGAAGGACCAGCGGCTGACCTTCTCCGCCGACGGCGGCCCCGCCGAGGAGATCGCGGTCACCGGCTTCAACATCGGCAACGGCCGCTTCTTCGGCGGCGGCATGATGGTGGCCCCCGAGGCGTCGCTGCACGACGGCCTCTTCCACGTCACCATCTGGACCGGCTACGGCCTCTTCGAGTTCGCGACCAAGAGCAAGCAGCTCTACGACGGCACGCACGTCAAGCTGCCCAAGACCCGGACCTTGACGGCGAAGTCCGTCCGTCTCGTGCCCGCCGAGGGCGAGCGACCCATCCTGCTCGACCTCGACGGCGAGCAGGTGGGCCGCTGCCCGGCGACCTTCAGCGTCCTGCCGGGGGCGATTGGTCTGGTCTGCTAGAACGCCGATCGGCTCGGCGTTCTAGGGGTTCCGATCGTCGGTCGGCGAACCGGCTACTTCTTGACGGGCGCGCCAGGGCGAGGCGCCTTGGGGTGGCCGGGCGGGAGCGTCATGGCCGGGGCGGAGGCGCCGGGGGCCAGGATCTCGAGCAGCTCGACCTCGAAGACCAGCGTGGCGCCGCCGGGGATGCCGGGGCGGCCCTGATCGCCGTAAGCGATCGACGACGGGCACACCAGGCGCGACTTGCCGCCGACCTTCATCTTGGCCACGCCCTCGGTCCAGCAGGGGATGACCTGGTTGAGCGCGAACTCGGCCGGGGTCTTGCGGTCCACCGACGAGTCGAACACGGTGCCGTTCTCGAGGGTGCCGTGGTAGTGCACCTTGACCTTGTCAGTGGCGGCGGGGCTTGGGCCCGTGCCTTCCTTGATCGTCTTCATCACCAGGCCCGAGGGGAACTTCTGCGCGCCCGGCTCGGCCGCGGCCTTCTCCACGAACGCCTGGCCGGACTTCTTCTCCGACTCGGCCTTCGAGGTGGCGCGCGTGCGGGCCAGCGCCTGCACCTTGGGGCCGTAGTCCTCGAGCTTCACGTCGGGCGTCTTGTTCTGCACCTGATCGGTCACGCCCTTCTTCACGAAGTCGAGCTCGGCGGGCGCCATGTTGAACTGCTGCAGGTTGCGGCCCAGGATCAAGCCGAGAGCATAGAAAGTCTTCTCGTCCTCGGTCTGCGGGGCCGCGCCAGAGCCGCCCGAGGCAGCCTGGCCGCCCTTGGTGCAGCCGGCAGCGAGAGCGAGGGTGAGGGCGAGCAGAGGCAGGCGCTTCATGGCGTTCCCTTTCGGCCCGTGGGTCGTCCGCGGGGCGGCGCACTCTGCCACACAGGTTCGCCCGGTGCCACGAAAAGCGGCGTCAATCTGGCCCTGGAGCCGAAGGGCGTTTACTCTCCAAGCAGAGGCTCGCGCGCATGCCGCGGGCCGCCCAGGAGCTTGCCGATGTCGCCCGTCCTCGCCCTGTTCGTCCTCGCCTCGGCCTCGCTCGCGGAGCCCGAGGCGCGCCCGCTCGCGTCCTTCGACCAGGTCCGCGCGCTCTGCCGCGCGCTCAAGCAGCTCGATGGCCCCACGGGCCAAATCTTTCGGGCCGAGGTCCCCGCCGCGGGGTTCTCATTTGGCCGCTACCGCCAGGCCGACAAGGAGCTCGAGCTCGACGGCGACAGGCCGCTGCGGGCTGCCTCCGGCTCGCTCTACCTGGACGTTCGCGGCATCGACGAGGTCGCCTTTCGCGCCACCGAGGAGCAGCGCGACGAGTGGGCCCGCGCCAAAGGCGCAGGCAAGCTCATGCTCAGCGTCGTCTTCGAGCCCTCCGCCGAGGGGTGCCGGGGCAGCCTGCACGCGCACCAGGCGCGGCTCGCCGGCGTGGCGCGCTCGTGGCAGCTGATCGGCGAGCAGGGAAAGATCGTCGCCGCTGCGGACGAGGACGGGCGCCCGCTCGAGCGGCTGGAGGGCCCCCGCGCGGCCCGCGTGCGCAGCGTGGCGCTGGAGAATGAGGCGCCCGTGCCCGACGAAGGCAAAGCCAGGCTGAGCGCGGCCCAGAGCGCGCTCGAGCAGTGCGCGGCGCGGGCGCAGCGGCCGGGGTCGCTCGTGCTCTCCTTCGCTGCTCGCGCCGGCGCGCTGCACGATGTGAACGTCGCCGTCGATGGACTGCATGACGACGCCGTCGCGGGATGCATCGCCAAGGCGCTCGCCGGCGCGACCCTCGCGGACAACTTGAGCGGGCGGGGGATGGCGACCATCGCCGTTGAGTAGCTCGGCTGCGAGGCCGTCGCTTCCGACCGCGCGCGCCGGGAACATTGCCGACGGCGCATGAACAAGTGCTCGCAGCCCACCGCGGTACCAAATGACGCCCGCGCTAACTCATCTGAGCCGTCCGAACCGGCGGCCGGAAAAAGTGTCGGCAAGACTGACTACTGACAGATCGCGGAGCGGCCAATGCACACATCACCGCAAAGCTTCTGCCCACTCCCGCATGTCGGGGGAGGGGGAGGCGGAGGCGGTGCATGGCAGGCTCCATTGGAATCGCAAGATAGACCGGCGGCGCACGGTGAGCACGTTCCCCCACAACCGTCGTTGCACCGATTTTGACAACTAGTAGCCGTACAGGTCCATCCAATATCATAGACGGCCTTGAATACCGGTGTAGCAATGGATGCGGCGTCCAGGTCGATTCTCGCCGACGAAGCGCTGGCTACCTGCGCCGTCCGGCCACTCGAAGGAATTACTAGAGAGCTGGGCGTCGACAAAGAATCCCAGACTTCATTGATGGACGATATCACGCTATTCGGAAACGGCTTCACAGGTACCAGTAGCTCGTGGATGCCTTCTGGCCCATGAAAAGGATTAGAGTCACACATCGCGTAGGCCGCGAGAGTGTGAGGAGTATGTGACGCCGACGCTGCCGTCGCTCCCGGTCCGCTGGGAGGAGGGAGGGTTGTCATGTAGTCCGCCGAATGCATCTCGGTCCAACCAATTGAAGCACCGCTTGCACCCCACCAGCAGTTTTTCGCATCCATTCCGGGGAAAGGCGAATAAGGATAACTTTGACAGCCTAGGCCATACCAGTCCTGAGCGGCATCCTTATGCGAGTAATCTGTCCAAAGCGTACCGACTAGACGGACATAATCCCCAGAAATAGGGCGTGGATCATCTTGATAGGTCGAAAGAGGCGTAACGTAGTTGGCGCCCACGAGATCGATGCCTGGATTGAACGCCCAGAAGGCTGGGAAATTGTAACCCTGGTAGGTCCACCCGCTTGGGTTGGAATAGTAGTAAGTGGAATACCCGGCATTCGTATAACCCAGGGCAAGGTCTTCACTGGTCCGCTGGTCGCCCACCGTCCTCGCCGAGCCCCAGGCATCGATCTCGACGTGAATTATCGCTGTCCCAAGGCCGCCCCACGCAAAGGTGCTGTTGGACAGGCTGCGCCCTCCGAAATTGATGATATTGTTTGGAGTGATATAAGGAGCTACAAGCGCTAGCGTGTTGATAGGGTGAACACCAGCGGCAGCAGCCGCACAGTCGGGTAGCCAACCCACGTCCAGCACGACGTAGAACTTATATTCCTGGTCGCCCCCGTCCATCGATTTCGAGTACGGCGGAGACTGAACCCACCCCCGAATTTCTGCCTTGTGTAGCGCCTTGATTCTTCCGTTGGTGATCTCATGATTCGAGTAGCACGCGAAGATACCATCGGAATCCAAATCGCCCGGCATTGCTGAATTGAGGTTTGGGTAACCGTTCACCTTACGGGTTACCGTCGGGCCGCAGAACGCAGTGTAGGACGGGGCCGCGCCGGGGAAGGTCATGTTGTAATAGCGCGAGTCTGCTGACTGCGCCGCGCATGTCTGTGCGACGGAACGAGTCGCAATCACACAGGTCAAAGCGACCGCCAAGGGAATGAACCCGAACACTGATTTCATAGAGTGCGCTCCGATGGGTGCCACAATCAGCAGGTATCCCGAGACAGTTGACGCGAACACTAAGACTCAGTATGTGCTCGGAGAACGCAGTGCCAGCTTCATGCTCTGGCCCCTCGGAGCGAACGACTCAGGCTGCGAAAGTGCTCGCAAAAGCCCGGTTTGTCAACTGAGGCGTGAACACCCGCATGACACGCCCTCGAGTTGAGAGGCGCCTGCGTAGCCTCAATAGTGGGCATGCCCCTTTGAGTACAGAAACATCTCCAGACACATCCAGGAGAGCGAGCCGACGAGAACCAAACCAAACCGCCTTCGAGGGAGGAAGCGTACCGCCCATGGGAAAAGCGGGATATTGGTCGCCTGATAGCGAATCATGGCTTTGAGCGTACCCGTCATCATCGGCAACAAGCAGAGAAACCATGCCCCGATGGCGTCCCTGACCTGCCTGCGCCGTGTAATGAGAACGCAGGTACTCAGGGTCAATAGAGTCAGGAGGTAGTAGTCTGGATCGACGTTGAAACGAAAGAGTGCTCTCACTGGCCCGAGGAAGCTCATCCCCCGATCATAGTGGGCCTGGATATGGGCAAAGGCCAGGGCGTCTGAATAGCGAGAGTGGCAAAAGAGCGCGAAGGCCAGCAGGCCGCTCGACGCGACCAACGAGAGCAGCACCGCTCGCAGAAGCTTGAGCGCGCTGCGCGGCTTTGAAAACCCGTCCACAAGGATGAGTAGGGAGATGACGATCCCGGCTGACCGCGTGGCGCTTGCGAGCCCGCCGGCGAGCGCAGCCAGTCCGGTACGCCGGCGAGCCAAGGCAAAGAGAGCGGCGGCTAAAGAGAGGGCGAACAATCCTTCAGTATAAGAGAGCGATAGGAAGTGCGCGCCCGGGCTTGCAAGAAAGAGGAGTGCGGCGCGGACTCCCTCGCTCAGGCGGCCCATCGTACGGCCGAGGCGATAGACGAAGAAAGCCGCGCCAAGGGCGCAGAGGTTCGACAACAACAAGGATGCTGCAAAGGTATCGCCGACCAAATAGGTCAGCGCTCGGACGGCGAGCGGATAGGCCGGAAAGAACGCCAGTGAGTAGATGGGGCGATTGTCGGAAAGGGGAGCGGGATATCCGCTCCGTGCGAGATGAACATAGAAGTAGGCGTCCCATCGGACCAAGGGGGCAAGAACCTTGCTCGGAGCGGGACCGTCCTGCAGATCCGAGGCGCCCTGCCTCCACGTCCACTCCTGCCTCTTGGTCTCTGACATCGACGCTGCTCCACAGTGCGCAGCGGCAAACAACAGGCAGCGGGTGAGGAGGAACCAAGCAAGAATGATGGCGACGACAAAGGCGTCTCGTCCGATCTTTCTCCGCAGGCTGAGCATGGTGCAGGGACCTCTCAATGTGCCGCGGCCCAGGTGTCCCCATCGCCGATATCGACGACGAGCGGCACGTCGAACTGGGCCGCGCCGGACATACCCGCGATTACCAGCGGCCGCAGCGCCGCAAGCTCCTCGGCGGGCGCCTCGAGCACGAGCTCGTCGTGCACTTGCAAGAGCATGCGCGCCTGCAGGCCATCCTTGTCGAGCGCGGCCTGGACGAGCAGCATCGCGCGCTTCATCAAGTCGGCCGCGGTGCCCTGGATGGGCGTGTTGACCGCGATGCGCTCGGCGCCGTTTCGCGCCACCATGTTGCGGCTGCCGATGTCGGGCAGATAGCGGCGCCGGCCGAAGAGGGTCTTCACCATGCCGGTGCGGCGCGCCTCCTCGATGGTCGCGTCGAGCCACGCTTTGACGCCCTGGTAGCGCGCGAAATAGCGCTCGATGATCGAGCTCGCCTCGGCCTGGGGAAGCGAGAGCCGCTGCGCCAGGCCGAACGACGAGAGCCCATAGGCGATGCCGTAGTTGATCATCTTGGCGATGCTGCGCTGCTCGCGGCTGACCTCGAGCGGCAGGACTCCGAACGTCTCCGCCGCGGTCCGGGCGTGCAGGTCCTCGCCGGTGCGGAAGCTCTCGCGCAGCACCGCGTCGCCGGAGACGTGCGCCAGCACCCGCAGCTCGATCTGCGAGTAGTCGGCGCTCACCAGCTTCCAGCCGGCGCGGGGCACGAAGGCCTCGCGGATCTGCGCCCCCTCGGCGCGCCGGATGGGAATGTTTTGCAAATTTGGATTGACCGAAGAGAGTCGCCCGGTGGCCGCGACTGCTTGATCAAAAGTGGTGTGCAGCCGCAAGTCCTTGCCCAGCGCGGCCGGGAGCGCCTCCAGATACGTTCCCTTCAATTTGGAGAGTTGTCGATGCTCCAAAATCTTCGCGGCGATGGGGTGCTGCAGGGCCAGCTCCTCGAGCACCTCCTGGTCGGTCGAGGGTCCCGTCTTGCCCCGCTTGAGCACCGGCAGCCCGAGCTTGCCGTAGAGGATCTCGGCGAGCTGCAGGTTGGAGGCGGGCGAGAACTCGATGCCGGCGAGCTGGTGGATCTCCTTCAAGAGCGAGCCGATCTGCGCCGACATCAGCTCGTCGATGCGCGAGAGCCGCTGCACATCGAGGGTGATGCCGAGCAGCTCGAGTCGCGCCAGGACGTCCGAGAGCGGCAGCTCCAGCTCGCTGTAGAGCTTCCACAGATCTGGCTCGGCGCGCAGATCCTTCTCGAGCGCCTCGGCCAGGCGGCGCGCACCCTCGGCCAGCGCGGCCGCCGCTTGCCCGAGCTCCTCGGGCGGAAGCTGCGACAGCGGGGTGCTCTTCTTGCCCTTTCCCGTGCGCTCGCAGAGCTCTTTCAGGTCGGGCAGCTCGCAGTTGATGCGCTCGCGGGCGCCGACGGCCAGCGAGTGGTCGCGCGCGGTGGGGTCGAGCAGGTAGCTCGCGAGCCTTACGTCCAGGCCCGCCCCCTTGAGGTCAGCTCCGGCGCGCCGCAGCGCCACGGTGGCGCCTTTCAGGTCGGCGCCGTCCTTGGTGATAGAAATATCATCCAGGAGGGGAGCGAGCGCGGCCAGCATCGCCTTCTTCGAGGGCGCCTCCGCCTGGGGCGCGTCGAGCAGGCCTTGCTGGGCCGGGCCGCCGACCGACAGCGGCACGTAGACCGACTCCTCCGGCAGCGAGATCGCCACCCCGAGCAGCTCGTCGCGCAGCGGCGCCGGGGGCAGCTCGCTCGTCAGCACGTAGAGCCCCACGCGTCCGGCGGCCCGGGCGCGCGCGCACAGCGCCTCCACCGCGGCGACGTCATGGGCGATGGACCTGGCGCCGGTCGGCGGCGTCGGCGGCGGACGCGGCAGGTCTTTCAGCAGCCGCACGAACTCGAGGTCGGTGAAGAGCTTGCGCGCGTGCGCCTCGTCGAGCGGCTTGCGCACCAGCGCCTCGAGCTCGACGGGCAGCGGCAGGTCTTCGTAGAGCGAGATCAGCCGCCGTCCGATGCGGACTTTCTCTAGGCTGGCCAGCAGATTTTCGCGCAGCTTGGGCTTCTTCACCTCGGCCGCGTGGGCCAGCACGCCGTCGAGGTTGCCGTACTCTTTCAAGAGCGAGGCGGCCGTCTTCTCGCCCACGCCCGGCACGCCCGGCACGTTGTCGACCTTGTCGCCGGTGAGCGCGAGCAGGTCGCCGATCAGCGCCGGCCCCACGCCCCACTTGGCCTCGACCTCGGCCGGCCCGTACCATTTTTCGTACATCGAATCGTAGCAGCGCGTGCCCTGGCCCGACGGCTCGACCAATTGCATGAGATCTTTGTCGCCCGAGACGATGACCACGTCGAACCCCTGCAGCCGCGCGCGGCGCGAGAGCGTGGCGATGACGTCGTCGGCCTCGTAGCCAGGGAAGCCGATGGCCGGAATGCGCAGCGCCTGCAGCATCTGCCGCACCAGCGCGAACTGCGGCACGATATCGTCGGGCGGCGGCCCTCGCGTCGCTTTGTACTCGGCGAAGATCTCGGCCCGGCTGGCCCGCGAGTCCTCGTCGAAGGCCACCGCCAGGTGCGTCGGCTCGCCCTCCCGGATCGCCCGCAGCAGCATGTTCGTGAACCCCAGCACCGCGTGCGTCGAGGTGCCGGCCAGCGGACCCGAGTGCACCGAGAGGTGGGGCAGGGCATGATAGGCGCGAAAGATCGCGTGCGAGCCGTCAACGAGCCAGATGGAGGGCACGCGCCGCGTATAACAGATGCCACCCGCCCGCGCAGCAAGTGGCGGCGCCAGGAGACCGCATGTTCATCGGCCACTTCGCCGTCGGATTCGCCGCCCGGCGGGCATCCGCCCGCGTCCCCTTGGTCCTCTTGGTGGCCGCGCCCATCCTGCTCGATCTGCTCTGGCCCCTCTTCCTGCTGGTCGGCTGGGAGCGGGTTTCGCTGCGGCCCGGGAGCATCAGCCCGTTCCTCAACCTCGACTTCGACAGCTACCCGATCTCCCACAGCCTGCTCGCGGTGGCCGGCTGGGCCCTCTTGCTTGGCGCGGGCTATTTCGCGGCCCGCCGCGACCTGCGCGGTGCGCTCCTGGTCGGGCTGCTCGTGCTCAGCCACTACCTGCTTGATTGGGTGACTCACATCCCCGATTTGCCGCTGACGCCGACCGGCACGGCGCGCGTCGGCCTTGGTCTCTGGACTCATGCGCTGTCGGCGTTCCTCATCGAGAGCGCGATGTACGCGGCAGGCGTCGTCATCTATCTGCGGGCGACTCGCGCGCGGGACCGCGCCGGCTCCCTCTCTGCTTGGGCCCTGATCGCTTTTCTCGCGCTCATCTACCTGGCCTCGCTCTTGTCCCCGCCGCCGCCGAGCGAACGGGCCGTAGCCTTCGCGGCGCTCTCGCTCTGGATCCTGCTTCCCTGGGCCGTCTATATCGACCGGCACCGGGAGACGCTGCCTACCTCGCCGGCGCGATCTGCGTGAGCAGCCACGCAAAGTCGAAGGCGGTGGTCTTCAGGCGATCATAGCGGCCGGACTTGCCGCCATGGCCGGCCGGGTCCATGTCGCACTTGAAGACCAGCGGATTGCCGTCGGTCTTGGTAGCCCTCAGCCTGGCCACATACTTGGCCGGCTCCCAATACCCTACCTGGCTATCGTTATAAGAAGTGCGCACCAACATCGCCGGATAGGCCTTGGCAGAGACGTTCTCATACGGGCTGTATTGACGCATGTATCGATACTGCTCTTCAACCTTCGGATTCCCCCACTCCTCGAACTCGCCCACGGTCAGCGGCAGCGTCTCGTCGCTCATGGTGTTGATCACGTCCACGAAGGGCACCAGGGAGATGACCGTCTTGAAGAGCTCGGGCCTCGGGTTGGTCACCGCGCCCATCAAGAGGCCGCCGGCGCTGCCGCCCATGATTCCCAGCCGGTCGCTCGCCGTGTAGCGCTCGTGAATCAAATGCTCGGCGGCGGCGATGAAATCGGTGAAGGTATTCATCTTCGCCATCATCCGGCCCTGGTCGTGCCACTTCTTGCCCAGGTCGCCGCCGCCGCGGATGTGCGCGAAGGCGACGACGACGCCGCGATCGAGCAGGCTGATGGCCGTTGGATTGAAGACGACCGGATAGGGATATCCATAGGAGCCATAGGCATTCAAGAAGAGCGGCGCGCTGCCGTCCCTGGGAGCCCCCCTCCGATAGACGAGCGAGATGGGGATCCGCGCGCCGTCCCTGGCCGTCGCGTAGATCCGCTCGGCAGCATAGCGCGTCGGGTCATACCCCTTCACTTCGATGCGCTTCTTCAGCTCGCTCTTCCCCGTGCGCACGTCGTAGTCATAGACGGAATCGGGCGTGACGTTTGATTCATAGGCATAGCGCAAGAGCGGGCTGTCGAACTCGGCGTTGTGCTCGAGATCGACGGAGTGGGAGGGCTCTGGCAACTCAACCTGGCGCGAGCCGCCGTCCTGCAGCATCACCACGCGCAGCTGCGGGACGCCCGAGACGCGTTCGTGCACCACGTAGTGGTCGGAGAAGATCGCGAGAGCGTCGCGCATGACGTCGTCGTCTTGCGCGATCAGCTCCTGCCAGCTCTCGCGGCCGGGCGAGCCGACGGGCGCCTTGACGACGCGATAGTTGCGGCCGGTAGAGTTGTCGAGCAGATAGAAGAACCCACCGCCGTGCTCGACCTTGTATTGCTGGTCCTGCACCCGCGCGGCGATGATCCGGAAGGAGCCCAGGGGCTGGTCGGCAGCCAGTACGTGGGCCTCGCTGGTGGTGTGGCTCCCGACGTCGAGCACCAGGAACGCCTTGCTGAGGGTGCGCCGCACCTGGACGCCGAAGCGCTCGTCTCTCTCGTCGAAGAGAAGCGCATCCGCGTCTTTAGAACCTAGAGTATGTCGGTAGAGTCGATGCGAGCGCTTGGAGACCTCGTCCTCGACGGTATAGAAGAGCGTCTGGTTGTCGGCCGCCCAGGCGATGCTGGTGACGCGCGCGGCGGTGTCCGCGAGCACCGCGCCGGTGCGCAGATCCTTTACGTGCAGGTCGAATTGACGATATCCAGTGGTATCGGTTCCATAGGCCAGGAGATTGCCGTCGTCGGAGACGGTGAGCCCGCTCAGCCCCAGGAACTTGACCGTCTTCGCCAGCTCGTTCTGGTCGAGGATGATCTCTTCGGCGGCCCCGGCAGCGTCGCGCTTTCTGCATTGAATGGGATATTGCAGCCCCTGCACCGTTCGCGAGTAATAGAGCCAGCCGTCTTTGCGATAGGGAACGGTCGTATCGGTCTCTTGGATGCGCGCGACCATCTCCTCATAGAGCGCCGCTTGCAGCGGCCCGGTCGGCTTCATCACCGCCGCCGCATAGGCGTTCTCGGCACTCAAATAGCTCTCGACCGCCGGCGTTCCCTTTTGCTTGAGCCAGAAATAGTCATCGACCAGCTTCTCGCCGTGGAGCGTGGTCTCATGAGGCTCCTTCCTGGCGACGGGTGGCTGTGCTCCGCCAAGGTCCAGCGCAGGCGGGCGCAGCGGCGCCGCGGCACAGCCCGCCAAGAAGAGGAGGACGAGCGACGGTGCGGGCCAGCGGCGCATATTGGGAGCTCCTCTTCGGATTCGACTATTGACCGCAGGCTGCGACTGCCGCCTGCGCGCGAACGTGGGCGGGGCTCGGCGGGTCGGCGCGGGTGATGTGCATCGCGGTCTGGGCCTGGTCGCAGCTCGGCGCGGACGCGAGCAGCCCCTCGGCGACTTTTTCCAGCCGGGCGAGCGAGTCGAGCATGTGCGCGTCCTTGGGAGTCACGGCGAGGCCCTTGCTCCACTCGTCGTAGGCGCTCGAGTACTGCGCCTTGCCGAAGCGCTCGTCGCCGATCTTGGCGTGGGCCTGCGAGAGGGTGTTGCGCATCTGCTGGCCGAGGAAGCTCTGCGCCCCGGGCGGCATGACGGCGCTGTCGGCGGCCAGCGCCTCGGCCCAGATCTCGTCAGCGCGCGAGACCTCGCCGCGCAAGACCGCCGTCTGGCCCTCGCGGAAGCGGCCGTCAACGATGCGGACCTTCTCGGCAACGTCGCGCGCCACCTGCGCCGACTTGCCGCGCGCAGCGGGGCCGCCCGTGAGTGAGCGCAGCGCGTTGCCGGTCTCGCCGCGGGCATATTGGCTGACCGCCTCGAACACGGCCGCGTCGCTGTAGCGCGCGCGCAGCGCACGGTCGCCGACCAACGTGGCCTCGCCGCTCGACTCCTGCGCGCCGGCCTCCTCGGAGAAGAGGGTCGCGAGATCGCCGGGGCAGGTCCAGGTGTCGCGCTTGCTGAGCCGCTGCGCCGCCTGGCGCACCGACTTGCGCATGGGGTCGCCCTCGACGTCCTGCATCTGGCACTTCAAGTCGAGCGCGCGGCCGCAGAGGTCGAGGACTTGCTGCAGCTGCGCGCGCGAGGCCGCGAGCTTGCACGCCGTCGACGTCGTGCGGAGCAGGTTTTGCGCCAGCTCCTTGGCGTTGATGCGCGCGCGCGGGAAGAAGCGGCTCTGCGGATCCAGGCGCGCGTACATCTGCAGCGCTTCCTCCTCGCGGCCAACGCCCGCCTTGGTGCTCGCGTCCTGGAAGAGCTTCTGCGCGGTCTGCTCGCGGCGGGCCTGGGCGAGCAGCTTGCGCGGCGCCGGCGCCACCGGGTCGGTGTCGATGGCCTGCTGGGCGAGCCGGGCGGCCTCCTCGAAGCGGTCGCTCTGGAGCGCGGCCTGGGCCTGCTCGAAGAGACCCAGGCCCCGCTCGCCGGTCGCGGGCTGGGTGTCGGCGGCGGCGGCGGCCTCGCGCTCAGCGCGGCGTTGCTTGAGGAAGAAGGCGGCCGCGAAGATGCCCACCAGGATGATGGCCATCGCCAGCAGCACGCGCTGGCGCATGGGCAGGCCCGAGGCGGGCGGGCGCCAGAAGAGCAGCTCGACGTCGCCGAAGCGCAGCTTGACCCCGTCGGCCAGCGGTGTTGGACGGACCACGCGCTCGCCGTCGATGAACGTCCCGTTGGCGGAGCCCAGATCCTCGATGCGGTAGTGGCCGCGCTCGTCGCGCGAGAGCTGGGCGTGGCGGCGCGAGACCGAGCCGTCATCCAGCACCACGTCGCACTCGTCGCCGCGGCCGACCACGGCGCTGGCAGGCAAGGGGATCTGCACCGAGCCGTACTCGCCGAGGCCACGCAGCGCCGCCCCCGCGCCGACGCCGCTTGCCGGGAGCGCCGGAGTCGGCTCGACCGCTGCCGCGGCTGGAGCCGCGAAGGACCGCGGGGCCGCTCTGGGCGCGGGTTTGCCGGCCGCGGGCTTGCGCAGGGGATTGGCGCGCGGGGCGATGGGCTTGACCGCGCCGGGCGCGAGCGTCTGCGCCAGTGGGTCGGGCTTGTTGGCTGCTCTGGCTGCAGGCCGCTGCGGGGCGCTCGCGGGAGTTGGGACCGAGGCTCGCGCAGCCGGCGCCGCCTTGGGCGTGGCCTGCGTGGCGCCGACCAGGACGCGCACGTCGCCGACCTCGATCGCCTGCGACCCGATCAGCGGCGTCGGCCCTTCGATGCGCTGCCCGGCGACGGTGACGCCGTTGTGCGAGCCCAGGTCCTCGACGGTGAGATCGCCGGCCTGGACGAAGAACCGCGCGTGGCGGCGCGAGACTTCTTTGGAGGCCAGCACGACGTCGCAAGTGGGGTCGCGGCCCACCGTGAGGCCGCGATCTTCATCGACCAGCGGGTGGCTGTGTCGCGCGCCGGAGGGCTCGGTGAAGGTGAGCGTGAACATTCGGGAAGCAAGATACCGCAGACCCCGCCAGAGCGAGCGCCGTGAGATTTCTCTAGGGCGCCTCTGCCGCCCTCACTATTCCTCGCGGAAGATGTCCATGTTCACCGGGATCCCGCGCCGCTGCATGTCGTCGAAGAACTTGGGCACGAAGCCCGTGGCGTTGAAGCGCCCCTCGACCTTGCCGTCGACGTCGAAGCCTTCCTGCTTGAAGACGAAGATCTCCTGCATGGTGATGACCTCGCCCTCCATGCCGGACACTTCGCTGATGTTGGTCACCTTGCGGGTGCCGTCGGCGAAGCGGGTCTGCTGGACGATGACGTTCACCGCGTTGGCGATCTGCTCGCGGATGGCGCGGATGGGCAGCTCCATGCCGCTCATCAGCACCATGGTCTCGAGGCGGCTGAGCGCGTCGCGCGGGGCGTTGGCGTGCAGGGTGGTCAACGAGCCGTCGTGGCCGGTGTTCATCGCCTGCAGCATGTCGAGCGCCTCGCCGCCGCGGCACTCGCCGATGACGATGCGGTCAGGGCGCATGCGCAGCGAATTGCGCACCAGGTCTCGAATCGTGATCTGGCCCTTGCCCTCGATGTTGGAGGGCCTCGCTTCCAGCGCCACCCAGTGGTCCTGGTTGAGCTGCAGTTCGGCGGCGTCCTCGATGGTGACGATGCGCTCGTCCACCGGGATGTAGCCCGAGAGGATGTTCAGCAGCGTCGTCTTTCCCGAGCCGGTGCCGCCGCTGATGACGATGTTCTTGCGCTGCTTGACGCAGGTGTCGAGGAAGTCACCCATCTGCGCGGTCAGCGTCCCAAAGCCGATCAGGTCCTGCGCGCCCAGCAGGTCCTTCTTGAACTTGCGGATGGTGATGGTCGGGCCCTTGAGCGCGAGCGGCGGGATGACCGCGTTCACGCGCGAGCCGTCGGCCAGGCGCGCGTCCACCATCGGCGAGCTCTCGTCGATGTGGCGGCCGAGCGGGGCGACAATCCTTTCGATAATGCCCAGCACCGCTTGCGCGCTGGAGAACGCTTTATCGACTTTTTGCAAACGCCCCTGGCGCTCGACGTAGACCTGGGTCGGCGAGTTGACCATGATCTCGCTGACGGTCTCGTCGCTCAGGTAGATCTCGAGGGGCCCGAGGCCGAGCGCCTCGTTGAGGACGTCGCGGATCAGCTCCTCTTTGTCGAGGTGGGCGTCGATCTCGCCGGTCTGGTCCATCTTGGTGACGATGGCGCGGATCTTCTCCTCGGTGGTGCGCCAGAGCTCGTCGCTGCCGAGCGCGTCCAGGTCCAGGCGGCGCAGGTCCATGGCCTCGATCAGCCGGTCGTGGACGACGCCGAGCGTGACCGCGTACTCCTCGGGCGTGACGGTGACGAGGCGGGCCTTCGAGGGCGAGAGCGCGGAGGGGCGCATCCCGACCTTGCCCGGCACCGCGGGCTTGGCGGCGGCGGCGGGCGCAGGCTTGGCCGGCGGGGGCTTGGCGGCCGCGGGCGCAGGCTTGGCGGGCGGGGGCGCTGTCTTGGCCGGCGGCGGCGGCGGCTTGCCCGCGGCGGGCTTGGCGGTGACGTTCGGCTTGGCGGGCGTGGGCGGGGGCGCCGTGTGCGTCGGCTCGGGCTCGATGGGCAGCTCTTCGAGCGGCAGCTCGTCGGCGGGCGGCTCCTCGTACGGGGGCGGGTCCTCGTAGGGCGCGTCCTCAGGAGGCAGCTCTTCGGGCTGCAGCTCCTCGGGGGGCAGCTCCTCGGGAGGCAGCTCCTCGTGCGGCGGCGCCTCGCCGGCGCCCATCCCCGGATCGACGTTGAGGATGAAGTCGCCGATGTAGATCTGGTCCTGCGGCGAGATCACCTGCGGCCCCGTCAGCTTCTTGCCGTTGACGTAGGTGCCGTTGGTCGACTTCATGTCGAGGACGATGATCTTGCCGTCCCGGTGCACGATCTTGGTGTGCTTCTTCGAGATGTTCCCCTTCGGCAAGCAGATGTGGTTCTCGTCCACTCGGCCGATGGTGATCTCGTCCACGTCGAAATCGAGCTGGCGGGTGTCGCCGCCCTTTTCGGTGAGGATGACGCTGAAGGCCATGTCCTGGCTCCTCGGCTTTCTGGTGGGTCGCCGGGCTGCTAGTCAAACAAGCTGAAGGAGATGTTCTCGCCCGCGTTCTTGTAGAGCTCGCGAGCGTCCTGGATGAGCTTGAGCACGCGCTCGTGGCCGGGCGTCACCACGCGGGGCGTGACGTAGATGGCGAGCTCGGTCTTGCGGTCGGTGAAGTCGCGGCTCTTGAAGAGCTCGCCAAGGATTGGGATGTGGCCGAGCAGCGGGATCTTGCTGACGGCTTTCTGCTCGTCGTAGTTGAAGAGGCCCGAGAGGACCACGGTCTCGCCGTCGTGGACGGTGACGTTGGTCTTCACGTCGCGCTTCCTGAAGCCGGGCACGTCGAAGCCGTTGGCCTTGATGGCGAGAGAGGCGTCGATGTCGCTCACCTCGGCGTAGACCTCGGTGCCGATGTTGTTGTTGCGGTCGGCGGTGGGCGTGATCTTCAAGATGACGCCGAAGGGCTTCCACTCGACGGCGAACTGGTTGAGCGTGACGACCAGGATCGGGATCTCACCGCCGGCCTGGAACTCGGCCTTCTCGCCGCTCGCGCAGAGGAGCTTCGGCTGGCTGAGGACGCGGATGAAGCCGTGGTCGAAGCGGGCGCCGAAGCTGAAGTCGGTGTTGCCCATGACGGTGGCGCCAAAGGTCGCGACCGTCTGCGTGGTCGTGTCGCCGAGCGCGGGGATGGGCTTGATGAGGTTGAAGCTGACGCCGGTGCCCTCGCCCGAGACGATGTTGAGCGGGAACTTCACGCCCACGTGCTTGCCGTCGGTGGCCTGCACCTCGACGAACTCGACCTCGACCAGGATCATCTTCTTGGTGCCGACGTTGACGAGGTTCAGGACCTTCTCGCCCACGGCGGCCGCGACCTGATCGACCTTCTGGATGTCTTCCTTCTGCTCGACCCAGCCCTCGACGAAGAGCGTGCTGCCGATGACCGTGGCGCGGACATTGGGGAGCGACGCCTTCTTGAAGGCGTTGTTCAGCGCCTCGGCGGCGAGCCGCTTGGCGTTTCCGCTCGGCCGCACGAACGACCGGACGTTGGGATAGAGGGTGACGATGTGCTGCACGCGCTCATAGTCGTCGCTCGTCAGCGTCTCGCCGTCCAGATAAAGGCGATCGCCGACGATGCGGATCTGGATGCCCTCGCGGTCGCCGAGCAGGGCGCGGATCTCCTGCGCGACCTCCTTCGGGTTCCACTCGCGCACGATGATGACGTAGGCGATGCGCCGTTCGTTGTGCTGCCAGACCAGGAGCGAGGTGCGGCCCTTGCCGACGCCGGTGATGAGCAGCTCGTTGCCGCCGCCCACCTGCTTGACGTCGGCGACGTCGGGCTCGCCGATGGCGACGCGCGAGACGTTCGAGACCTGGATGACCTTCTGCTCGCCCACGGCGAGGGTGATGGTGCCTCCCTCGGACTGGGCGCGGGCGGGCAGCGCAAAGAGAGCGGAGGCGGCCAGCGCGAGGCCCAGGGTGGCGGCAAAGGCACGGCGGGGCGGCGGAGGGGTTGCGAGGCCAGAGCAGGTGCGCAAGCGGACGACCTCCCGAAGGTGTTCGACGTTAAACCACGCCTCCGCCGAGGAGGAAAGCTCCGATCGTCCCGGCGGCGATGGCGACTGCGTACGGCACGTACTTCGGGCGCTCCTGCCCGCGCAGCTTCGCGGCCACGACCCAGGCCACGGCTTGCGCTCCGCCGGCGATGGCCACGCCGAGCAGCGCGAAGAGCGCCAGCGGCCACCCGAGCGCGGCGCCGACCACGGCCATCAGCTTGGCGTCGCCCATCCCCATCCAGCCGGGAAAGGCTGCCAGGAGGAACGGGACGGCGCAGGCGGCGACGCCGATCAGCGAGCTCACCAACTCGGCCCGGCCGCCCGAGAGTGTCGAGAAGACGAGGATGGCGAGCAGCGCCGGCGCGGTGACGACGTTCAAGATCAGCCGGCTCCGCAGATCGGTGACCACCGAGATGCCGAGCGCCAGAATCAACGTCAAGAGCGCGAGCCGCGTGGGCAGCGGCAAGAGCAGCAAGCCGCGCAGCCCCAGCGGCTCGGCGTCAACGATCGCTACCAGAGGCAACACCCAGTCACCCTTCGCGTGAGCCGATGCCAGACGTCACTCGTGCCGCGGCGGGCCTCTGCCTGCCGGCGGCCGATACGCCTGGCTGCTGCCATCACGAGCCCAGCTCAGCGAAAGACGCAACTGAGCTTCTCGGCGCAGATGTAGAATTCGTCGCCGTCCTCGATCTGCCGGCGGGTGATGCGCCGCTTGTCGTACCAGGTGCCGTTCGAGCTGCCGAGGTCCTCCATGAAGTACTCGCCGCCCTCGCGGATGATGGCGGCGTGCTCGCGGCTCACCTTGCCCGAGTTGATGATCAGGTCGCAGTGCTTGCCCCGGCCGATGAGGAAGCGCTCCTTCATGACCCGGTCGAGCTCGCGGCCGTCGGCCAGGAGCACCAGCGTCTTCTGGCTGCTCTTGTCGGCGCGGTCGCGCTCGGCGACGGGGGGCGGCGAGGACTTGCGCGGAGAGAGGCCAAGCTCGGCCAGGTTCGGCAGCTCCATCGAGGTGGCTCCGCCCGCGGCGGCGTCGTCGCCCAGCAGCGAGTCGTCGATCTCGACCGAGCCGCGGCCGGGTCCAGCCGGCGGCGGGTTGCGCGCCGACTGATCGGCGATGTTGCCGTTGAGCTGGCGCTCGATCTCGGCGACGCGCTCCGGGTTGGCCGAGCGCTGCGCGGTGGCGAGGAACTCGGCGTTGGGCGCCGGGATGGCCGACGCTGGGGTGATGGTCACGGCCCGGTTGTCGAGCGGCGCGGTCATCATCCGCTTGTTGGCGGGCGCCGCGGCGATCACGGGCTGCGGCAGCACCGGCGCCGACTGCGCGGCCCCCGTGCGCGCGACCTCGCCCGGCGACAGATACCCGTTGAGACGCGCGAACATGAAGAGAGCTTGGTTGATGAGCCCGTCGCGCTCGCTGCCCATCTCCGTCGACATCCGGTTGAAGGCGTCCCAGATGTTGTCGGTGATGAAGAGCGTGCGCGGCGTGCGAACACGGTCGTCGGTCATGGCGGTGTCAGGTCCTCGAGCGCGCCTCGGAACGGTGCGGCTCGGGCGAACGCTCCCGAGATCAGCTTACCCGAAGGACGCGGTTCGGTTCCAGATGAGCGTCGCCGCAGGCCTACCGATATGCGGTGACGCCGTCGATCAGGCCGATCAAGGAGGGGTCGATCATCAGCACCGAGTTGGCGCCCGTGATGCCGGTGAAGACCAGGTTCGGGTACTTGGCTGAGCTGTAGACGACGACCGGCCCGGCGACGCCCGGCTGCACCAGCAGGTCCTTGACCAGCACCGGCGACTGGTTCGAGGCCAGGGCGACAAACCAGCTGGCCTTGGGCACGGGGTCGCCGCCGGTGAGCGTGAAGGAGAAGCCGATGTCCTCCGCCGTGAAGACGGGCAGGTCCGAGTCGTCGGGGCTGAAGAGCGGATCGAAGGGATAGTCGAAGCGCGGCTCGTAGCCGTTGAACTGCTCGCCGACCTTGGCGCGGCCGCGGACCTCGGAATTCTCGAACACCAGCCAGGGACGGTCGCCGACGCCGTGGGCCACGCGCACCTCGGCGGTGACGCCCACGGGGAAGCAGCTCGCGGGCGGCTTGAAGGGGCCGGCGGGCGGATCGGCCGTCTCGGGCGCAGGGCAGAGGCCGGGCGCGGCGCGATAGGGCCCGATGGTGAGCGTGCTTCCGTTGATGGCCAGGATGGTCAGCTCGCGCTGCCCCTGGATCGCCTGCTCGTTCTGCAGCTCTGTGCAGACCGGCGCCGCCTGGGGCTGGCTGAAGGCGTCGAAGGCGACCGCATCGCAGACGCCGAGGCCCACGCAGTAGCGCCCGGGCACTCCGCAGCCCGTGGTGATCGAGGTGTACTTGGAAAAATCCACCCCGGGCATGTCGAGCTGGTAGGTGAGCGGCGTGCCATCGGCGTCGGTCGAGGCCACGCTCATGGTCCCGCCGTGCCGCTCGAGGCCGGGCACCTGCGCGTGGAAGACGACGTGCCAGTTGGCGGACCGGGTCACGCCCGCGGTGAGCAGCCCCTGCCCGCGCAGCGCCACTGGGAAGGTCGTGGACTCGATGTCGCCGTTGGTGAGCGTCAAGCCGGGCGTGACCACGTCGGGTCCGGGGGCAGGCGCGAGCGCAGGCTGGACCACGATGAACGGCGCCGGGCCAGGGAAGCCGGAGACGTTGCGCAGGTCGTTGAAGAACCGCCGCCGGTCCACATCGAGGAAGTAGGTGGCGCCGTCGCTCGCCGTCACCACCGCGGTCAGCCCGACAAACTGCTGCGACTGCGCGACCACGAGCAGACCGCAGGGCCGGTTGGGGTGCGAGGGCGCGCAGAACTCGGGCGGGGGCGACTTGAGGAAGGAGACCTCGCGGGCCAGCGCCGGCGACTGAAGGCTCTGCCCCGAGCTGGTGCCGCCGAGCTGGGTGGTGACCTTGATCGGCTCCATCACCGGCAAGGTGCCGCCATCGGTGGTCGCGGTGTCGAAGAAGCCGTGCGGAGGCCGGGGCGCGATGGTGCCGTCGGTCATCCGCAGGAAGATCAGCGCACCGGCTTCCTTGCCGGCGCGCGGGTCGGTCGGGTCGGGCGCGGCGCCAGTGGGCTGGGTGACACCGAGCAGGACCGAGCCCGCCGGATAGGTCACGAACGGATCGCACTGGATGCCAGGCCCTGGCGGCAGGCCGCCGTCGGGGCAGAGCGCGGGCCCGCCGTCGAGGGGCGCGCCACCGTCGAGGGTGCCATCGACCGTCGCGTAGTAGTCGGTGACGAGCAGCGGGTTGAGCGCGATGGACGCGAGCGGGCGAGGCTGCGGCGGGTTGACGTACGTGTTGGTGGCGGGGATGCGCCGCAGGAAGGGGCAGGGCGGCGGCGGGTCGGCGTTGCCGAGCGCGAGCAGGGCGGCGGTGGAGAGCTCGAGCACGCCGTCGCCCTTGCCGCCCGCGACGCCGCCCGGTGTGCTGTCAGCGAGGTAGAGCTTGTCGCTCTGGCCCGGCACCATCGCCAGCCGGCCCGGCACGAGGTCGAGCGTGCAGCGGGCGGTGATTCCGACCTGCGCGCCTGCAGCGTCGAGTGTGCCGGTGAGCGCGACGATCTGCGCAGGGCCGCTGCCCACGCCCGGGATGGTGACTGCGTAGGCGTGCACGATCGGTCCCGCCGCTTCCTCGGCGACCACGTCGCCCGGCACCGCGCCTCCGTCGAGGGACGGCCCGCCCGCGCCCGGCAACGCCAGGCGGACCGGCGGCGGCATGGTGCCGGCGCGGTACTTCTCGCCCGCGATCAGCGTGTTGGCGTCGAGCACGTAGAGGGCCGAGTCGGCGCCGGCGACCAGCACCGCTCCGCCGACCGCCGCCACCACTCCGCCGTCGGGCAGCACGGTGCCGCCGTCTGCCTGGACGGCCCCCGCGTCCGCGAAGCCACCGTCGCTCGCAGGCCCGAGCAGCTTCATCCCCGCGAGCCGCAGCGGACGGCTTCCCACGTGCACGAAAGAGGCAGGGAAGACGCGGATGGGGCCGGGGATGAAGCGCAGATCGGAGCTGGACTCGCAGGTGGTGGTGAGCCCGCCGTCGGTCGGCACGTTGCAGAGGTTGATCGCGCGCAGGTCGCCGGTGCCGGAGTTGGCGATGAGCAGCAGATCGCGATCGACCGCGCTGGTGATGGCGAGGCCGCTCGGCGAGCTGAAGTCGCCGCCCGTGTTGTTCGGCGGCGTGCTGCTGCACGAGTGCGACGCCGCGGCCACGATCAGCGCCGTGGCGGTCGCTGCGGCGGCGGGCAGCCACCGGGGGACAAGCTGATCGCCCTCTCGCTTCATGGCCCGCACTTTCCCACCACCGACTTCAGCGCCAGGTTTTGCGGCTGGGCGAGGTCGACCTCGAAGAAAGCCAGCGAGCAGGTGCCAAAGACCGTGGCGACCATGCGCGCCGAGGTGCCCGAAGAGGGCAGCTGCACCAGCTGGAACGGGTAGTCCCCAGGCACCGGGACCTGCGCCGCGACCTGGCCCGAGGCGGTGTCGAAGAGGGTCAAGCTGTCGTTGACGCTGCCGGCGATGGCGAGCAGGTCCGGCCCGGGCTGGCCGGCTGGCCGCGCGAGCCGGATGGCGCCCGAGGGCGACAGCGGCATCGGCGTGACGCGGCGGACGATTGGGTCCTGGCCGAGCACCGGGGGCAAGGACAGCTCGACCAGCACGTCGGGGTTCCGCGCGAGCGCGTAGAGCGTCTGGGGAACGCCGTTGGCGTCCTCTCCCCCGAGCACCAGCGCGCTGGTCTCGTTGCCCTTGACGGAGGCCTGCAGATCGAAGACGCGCACCACGCCGTCGGCGCCGCTGTCGACATCGATGAAGCGGATCGGATTGGTGCCGAGCGTGACGCCGCACTTGTTGGTGGTGGGCTGGCCGGCGGCGCTCGAGGAGAAGCGCTGGTAGCAGCCGCCGAGGATGAGCTGCCGCCGCGCGCCGTCGAAGAGGACGGGGCCGGCGCCGATGCCGAGGCTGAGGGTCGGCGACGAGGCCGCGACCGTGAAGAGGACGCTGCCAGGCGACGAGAGATCGAGCGCGGCCACGCGGCCAAAGGTCTGGAGGATGCCGCTCAGGATCGAGTCCACGTGGGGCACCAGCGAGGAGACGAACATCACCGGCCGCTCGGTCGAGTCGCCTGGGACGCGCGCGGTGCCGGCGACGAGGCCGTAGGGACCCTCGAGCCAGGTGGGCGTCTGGGTGCCGGCGATCCAGGCGTCCACGGTGTTGACGAGGCCGCGGCGGCAGTCGGGGCCGCCATTCGGGACGCTGGTGACGCAGGTGAGCCCGCCGCTCGCCGGATCGAGCTGCACCGCGGTGACCAGGTTCGAATCGCGCGAGCCCGTGTAGGCGACGGTGCCGCTCGGGTCGAGCGCGATGGGCCCGGCGAAGTCAGAGATCAACACCGCGCCGGTCAGCCCCGCGGCCAGGGTCTGCGGCGTCGCGGTGAACTGCGAATCGACGAAGTCCTTGCTCAGCGCGATCATCGTGCCGGAGTCGAAGGAGCGGTCGAAGTTGGCGTTGTTGACCAGCAGCTGGCCCGAAGGCGCCGCCGCGATGCCGGTGGGAAAGAACAGGCGCACGGGCTGGGCCCCGTTGGGGCCGAACGGCGGCGGCAGGATGACAGGCGGGCTCACCTGGCAGCCGATGGCCGCGGCCGCGAGCGCCGGCAAGAGACCGCACAGGCCCGCGCGCGAGCGATTCTGGTGAGGAGGGGGGGCCATCGAAGGGCGCGGACGCTAGGCGAGCAGGTGGGTCAAGTCAATAGAAGACACAGGTCCGTGCCGCGGCATTCAGCCTGCCTTTTCCACTTGCAGCTTGGAGAAGTCGGCGAGCGGCGCGAAGAGCTCGTGCAGCTGGCGCAGCAGGGCGAGGCGGTTGTCGCGCACGGCCGCGTCGGGGACCATCACCATCACGTCCTCGAAGAAGCGGGCCAGCGGCGCGCGCAGGTCGGCCAGGGCGTCGAACGCGCGCGCGTAGCTGCCGGGCTGGATGGACCCGCGCGCTCTCTCCAGCGCCGCCGCCAGCTCGCGCTCTGCCGGCTCGCCCAGCGCCGCCGGTTCGTAGCGCATCGGAGCGAGGCCCTTCTCGTGCGCCTGCGAGAGGATGTTCTGGATGCGCTTGAACGCGGCCGCGGCCTCCTGCAGCCCGGACTGGCCGCGCAGCGCGTGCAAGGCGTCGAGCCGCGCCTTGACGTCGAGCAGGTCTCCGGTCGCTCGACCGAGCGCCATCTGCACCTCGAAGGTGGTGAAGTCCGCGCTCCAGTAGCTCTGCAGCCGTCCGAGCAAGAACTGCCAGACGCGCTCGCCGGTCTCGGCCCGGGCCTTGGGAATCGCCGCCGCCGCCGTGTTGAAGAGCTGGTGCAGGTCGAGCTTCCACCCCTTGTGCAGGACGAGCCGGAGCAGGCTGATGGCGGCCCGGCGCAGTCCGTAGGGGTCCGCGGTGCCGGTCGGCTCCTTGCCGATTCCGAAGATTCCCGCGAGCTGGTCGAGCCGGTCGGCCATGCCGAAGATCGCGCCCAGGTCGCCGCCTGGCAGCCGATCCTCGGCCCCGCGCGGCAGGTAGTGCTCGAAGAGCGCGTCCGCCACCTCGCGCGGCAGGCCTTCTTTGAGCGCGTACTCGCGGCCCATCACGCCTTGCAGGTCGGGGAACTCGCCCACCATGCCGGTCGCGAGATCGCTCTTCAGGACCTCGGCGGCCTGCGCCACCAGCTCGGGCGTCGAGACCCTTGCGGTCGCTTGGAGCCGCAAAGCCAGCGCGCGGATGCGCTCGATGCGCTCCCACTGCGTCCCCAGGCCCTGCAGGAACACCGTGCGCTTGAGCCGCTCGTTGCGCGCGGCCAGGGGCGTCTTGCGATCCTCGTCGAAGAAGAACTTGCCGTCCGACAGGCGCGCCCGCAGCACCCGCTCGTAGCCGCGCCGCGAGACCGCCGGGTCGTCCACCTTTGTATTGGAGACGGCCACGAACGCCGGCAAGAGCTTCTTGCTCGACGCGTCCTGCACGGCGAAGTACTTCTGGTGCCCGCGCATCTCGCTGATCAGCACCTCGGGCGGCAGCTCGAGAAAGGCGCCGTCGAAGGTGCCGTAGACGCCGGTCGGCTCTTCCACCAGGCCCGTCACCGTCTCGAGCAGTTCGTCGTCGGGACGCGCCTCGCCGCCGGCTTCCCTGGCCGCGCGCTCCACTTCCTTCCACACCGCGTCCTTGCGCTCCTGCCAATCCGTTAGCACGTGCGCCTTGCGCAGCTCGGAGACGTATTGAGTGGCGCCCGGCAACTCAAGCCACTCATTGGCGTGAAAGCGATGCCCGCGCGTGCGCGTGCCGCTCTTCACGTCGGCGAACTCGACCGCGATCAGCTTGCCGTCGAGCTCGGCCGCGATCCAGTGGATGGGCCGCGCGAACCCGAGCTCTTCATTGCCCCAGCGCATCGTCTTCTTGCAGGGGATGCCACGCACCAGCCTGGTCAGGATTGCCGGCAGCGCCTCTCTCGCGCTGGTCCCTTTGACCAGTTGATCGACCACCACGCGGTCGCCCTCGGTCTTCAGTTCACTGACTGCCACGCCGGCCTTCTTGGCGAACCCTTCGGCCGCCTTGGTCGGCTTGCCATCGGGGCCGAAGGCGGCCTTGAGCGGCGGGCCCTGCAGGGTCTTCTTCACGTCGGGCGAGCTCTCGGCGATGCCGCTCGCCACCAGCGCCAGCCGGCGCGGCGTCGCATAGGTCTCGACCTTGCCCGCGGGCAGGCCAACCTCCGCGAGCTGCTTCTGCAGCTCCGCCGACATCCACTCGACGGCGGGCTTCTGGAAGCCGGCCGGCAGCTCCTCGGTGCCGATCTCGAAGACGAGGTCCATCACTTGCTCCCCTTCTTCGCGGCGCTCTTGGCCTGCTTGTCCACATCGTCGGCCAGCGTTTGCTCGGCCGCCTTCTTTGCCGCGTCTCGATCTTTGAGTATGGGGAACCCAAGCTTCGCGCGGGCGATGAGATATCCGCGGGCACACTCGGCAGCCAGGGCCCGCACTCGAAGGATATATCCCTGCCGCTCGGTGACGCTGATGGCGCCGCGCGCGTCCAATAGATTGAACGCGTGCGAGCACTTCAGGCAGTAATCATAGGCCGGCAAAGGGATACCAAACTCAATCAATCGCCTGCACTCGGCTTCATAGGAATCGAAGAGCTTGAAGAGCATCTCGGCATTGGAGGCCTGGAGGCTGTACTTGGACTGCTCGACTTCGTTCTGGTGGAAGACCTCGCCATAGGTCAACTCCCCCACCCATTTCAAATCGTAGACGTTGTCCACGCCTTGCAGATACATGGCGATTCTTTCCAGCCCATAGGTCAACTCAGCCGCGACGGGGCGGCACTCATAGCCGCCGGCTTGCTGGAAATAGGTGAACTGGGTCACTTCCATCCCGTCGCACCAGACCTCCCAACCCAGGCCCCAGGCGCCGAGGGTCGGGCTCTCCCAGTCGTCCTCGACGAAGCGCAGGTCGTGGTCATGATGAGTGATGCCGATGGCCGACAAGCTGCCGAGATAGATCTCTTGCACGTCCTTCGGGCTGGGCTTCAGGATCACCTGGAATTGGTGGTGCTGGTGCAGGCGGTTCGGGTTCTCGCCGAAGCGGCCGTCGGCGGGGCGGCGGCTGGGCTCGATGTACGCGACGTTCCACGGCTCGGGGCCGAGCACGCGCAGGAACGTCGCCGGGTTCATCGTGCCGGCGCCCACCTCGAGGTCATAGCCCTGCAGGAGCGCGCAGCCGCGCTCGGCCCAGTACTGCTGGAGCCGGAGGAGCAGCGACTGGAAGTCTTTCGGCCTCTCTGCGGGGGCCATCGTCACCTCTGCCGGCGTGCGCCCGGCGGCGCGCAACCTAGAGGCAGTGGCAGCGGTGCGCAAGCGATCTCGCGCGAGTTGTTTCTTCTCGGCCAGAGCGGTGAAACCCCGGGCCGCGAGGCGCGCGTCAGGCGGCGGCGTGCTTCTCGGACGAGGTCTCGCCTTCCTGCCAGCAGAACGAGACAGAGACCACGCCGCCGAAGCGGAGCGAATCGTCCACGGCCTCGTCGAGCAGCGCCGCGCGCACCTCGGCGCTGGCGCCGCGCAGGGCCGCGTCGAGCTGCTTGCCGAGCACGTCGCGCGCGGCTTGCTCCTCGTCGGCGGTGCAGGCGAGCCGTGCCAGCGCCTGGCCCATGCAGCGCCAGAGCAGCGTCAGCTCGGTGGCCAGGGCCCGGCCGCCGTCGCGCCCATCGATGCGCAGGAGCCCTCCGCAGCGGATCCAGGGGCTCGCGTCGGGGGCCTCATCGGCCAGCGCTGCGCCCGCGTGCAGCACCAGCTCCGCGGCCAGCGGCATCAGCGCGTGGGCGATCAGGCCCGACTCGCGCACGGCCACGCGCCACCGATCGGCGACCTGCTCGCGCGCGCCGATGAGCTCGGCCCCAAGTCGCTCTCTTGCCAGCGCCCACGCCATCAAGCCCCTCCCATCGCGGGCAGTGATGTACGGGGTCTTCCGACCTGCAACCATCGGCCGCTTTACCGAGCGGCGCGAAAAGTCAGCGTTTGTTGGCGGGCGGCGCCAGGAACGACAGGTTGTCGCCCTGCGCGGGCTGGGCTTTCGAGTCGCCCTGGACCTGCTCGAGCAGGGCGCGGTGGTGCTCGATGAGCCCCGACAGCTGGCTGACAAAGCCGGTCTTGGCGCGCTTGAGCTCGTCGATCTCGGAGATGAGCCCGAGGCGGCGCGCCTGCGCGTTGGCGATGATCTTCTCGGCCTGCAGCTCGGCGTCGCCGAGGATCAAGTCGGCCTCCTTGCGGGCCGAGGACTTGAGGTCATCGGTCATCCGCTGCGCCGTGGTCAGCGTGGTCTGCAAGAGCTGCTCGCGCTGCTTGTGCTCGGCCAGCTCGGCGTCGCGCTGCCGCAGCGTCTCTTGCAGCCGGTGCGTCTCGCGGACCACCTCTTCCATCTCGTGCGAGATGAGGCCGAGGTACTGGCCCACCTCCTGCGGATCGACGCCGCCGAGGCGCACCTTCTTGAAGGTCTTCTGCTGGATCTCGAGCGGCGTGATCTTCATGGCTCTGAGTGTACAGCCGGAGTCAATCTTTCGTTCCCGGAGGCAGGCGTCGCCGTCGTGGGATAGGCCGCCTCGACGCCGTCGCGGGAGCGCTCCTTGACCCGGTACATGGCCTCGTCGGCGCGCCGCAAGAGCTGCTCGGGGCTCTTGCCGTCGTCGGGAAAAGCGGCCACGCCAAAGCTCGCGGTCAGGCGCACCGGGCCGGCCTCTTCGTGGGCGAGGAAGACCGCCGACGCCACCTCATCGCGCAGCCGCCGGGCGACGGCCAGCGCCTGGTCGCGGCTGGTCTCGGGCATGAGCACCACGAATTCGTCGCCGCCGTAGCGCACCGCCACGTCCGTCGAGCGCAGCGTGCGCAGGAGCAGCTTGCCGATCTCGAAGAGCGCGCGCGAGCCGCTCTGGTGGCCGCGCCTGTCGTTGACCTGCTTGAAGCGATCGATGTCGAAGAAGATGACGCTGACCGGGTGGCCGAAGCGCACGGCGCGCATGCACTCCTGCTCGAGCTGCTTCTTCAGGAAGCGCGAGTTGTAGAGGCCGGTGTGATCGTCGGTGACCGTCAGCTCCTGCACCTTGGCGAAGTTCTGTGCGTTCTCGATGGCGATGGAGGCGAACTCGCCGACGGTGGTGAGCGTGCGCAGGTCCTCCTCGGTGAAGGGGCCATGCTTGGCGTCGTTGACCAGCTCGATGACGCCGAGCGCGTGGCCCCTGGAGGTCAGGGGGACGCAGAGGATCGACCGGCTGGCGAAGCTCGACTTCTCGTCGAAGCGCGCGGCGAAGCGCTCGTCCTTGCGCACGTCGTCCACGCGCAGCGACTCGAGCGTGCGCGCGACGTGGCCCGCGATCCCCTCGCCCGGCTTGAGCCGCAGATCGAGCAGCGCCTCGGACCCAGGTCCGCGCGCCGCTTCAAAATAAAGCTCGCCGGTCTGCGCATCGACCAGGAGGAGCGACCAGTTCGATGGGCGCAGGAGCGCCGACACCTTCTCGAGGATGAGGTGCATCACCTCGCGGATGTCGAGCGACGAGGTGAGCGCCTTGCCGATCTCGTTGAGCGCCGCGAGCTCGTCGACCATCCGCTTGAGCTCGCGGAGCAGCTCTGGGCCCTGCATGCGAGAGAACTTGCACGCCCGGCGCGGCGCGTGTCAATTCCCGCCCGCCTCACCTTTGCTCAGCTTCCCCCCGCTCAGCGCGCCTTGAGCGAGCCGACCAGGTGCTGGGTGAGCTGGTCGACCAGGGGGCCTGGCGCCAGGCTCTCGACGCGCGGCTTGAGCCAGCTCCTGGCGCAGTCGGCGTTGCCCGAGAGCGCGCCGCTCGCCGGCACGTGGCAGTGGCTGCGCAGCGCGGGCGTCTCGTTGAGGATCTGTTGCACGAGCTGCGAAACGAGCGGCGCTGCCTGGTTCTTCAAGAGGTAGCCGAGGTGCTCGGTGAGCTTGTCGTTGGCGTCGAGCTTGAAGCCCGCGGATTCGAGATGGGCCGCGAAGTCGCGCTGGCAGGCCGCGTTCCAGAGCGGGTCGCGAAAGCCGCGCCGCTCGTTGGTCGGCGGCAGCTCGACCCAATAGACCCAGTGCTTGTCGGGGTCCGACTTCGGCGAGATCTCGACCACGCCCTTGAGGCAGGCGAACATCAGATCCTGCCCCGAGTGCAGCGCCGGGAAGCGGGACTTGAGCTCCTCGTCGCTGGGGATGAGCGGGGTCTGCACCAGGAGCTCGTGCGCCAGCTCGAGCTCGTCGCTCTTGTCGCCATTTTGCTCCTCGAGGATCCGCTCGGCCTCGCGCCGCGCGATGGTGAGGCCGCTCGGCCCGTCGAAGCAGCGCTGGGTCAGGTCGTGCTTGCTCACGCACCCCTCGGCGACCGCGGGCGCCACCGCGGCGCGAATCTTGTCGGCCCCCTCGGCGAACGAGGCCCACGCGTCCTCGAGCCGATCGGCCACCGCGACCGCGACGTCCTCGGGGTCGTGCCGGCAGAGCACCTTCGACCAGGCGGGCGTCTGCGCCAGCGCGGCCATGGCCTTGTCCACGCAGCCGGCGTGCACCACGAAGGTCGTGCGCGGCACCGGCTCCCAGTGGGTCCCCTTGGCCTTCGGGATGACGACGTACAGCTCGACCTGGTGCATCTTCGGCGCCGCGAAGGTGGCGCGCTGGATGAAGGCGGTGCACTCGCGCAGCGCCTTGAGCGGCCCGCCGATGGACGCAAAGGCCGCGTCGATGGCCTCGTCCGCCGCGGGCTTGTCGTGCTCGGCGCCGAAGTGCTTGCGGATGAAGTCGTACTTGGCCTGCGAATAGTGGCGCAGCAGCCTTGGCAAGAATCGATAATTTGCGACCGAATCGGCAAAGTCCTCGCCGGGCGTGGTCTCGAAGGCGGTGCCGATCTGCACGCCCGGCGGCAACGAGTAGTCCTTGAGGCCGTGGCCGCCCTTGCTGCGCCAGCCCGACAGCGAGAGCCAGTCGTCGGAGAGCGAGACCGGGTTGTGCTGCTTGGCCGTCCCGCGGCTGAACTCCCACTGGTGGCCAAGCTCGTGCTCGACCACGGCGCGCACGTCGCGCTGCGGGAACTTCCAGACCGTGTCGCGGATGACGATGGTCCCGAGGCCAAAGAGCTCGGAGTCCTTGGGATAGGAGACGGCGTTGTAGGCGGCGCCCTTCTTCAGCGTCTGGCCGCTCGGTGCGCGCCGCCAGGCCTTCAACGTCGGCACGTGGCCCTTCAGCTCGGGCGGCGACTCGAGGAGGGCGCGCGCCAGCCCGCGCAGCTCGTGCTGCTCCCACATCGAGTCGGCCTCGTAGGGGGTCTGGTCGAGGCTGGGCGGCGCGTCCACCTCGGCGGCGGCGACCAAGAACCAGAGCGCGGACTCGAGGTCGCCGAGCGTCTTCTGCAGCGCACAGACCACGCGGGTGCAGCTCGCCTCGACCGCGCGCTGCCAGGTGGTCGGCGGCTTGTGGCCGAGCGACCTCTTCAAGTAGCCGATCGCGCGCGCGCTGTCGGTCAGGTCCAGGCCATTGACCTGCTCGGTGATCAGCGCGGCGTCCTGCGGGCGACGGAAGCGGGCGCGGTAGGCATCGGCCGCCTCGTGCAGCCGCTGCGCGCCCACGGTGAAACAGCCCGACCCGGGGAGCGGCTCGGGCAGGCCGTCGAGGTCGTCGCCGGTGGTCAGATCCTTGCTGCCGGGCGGACGAGGGTGGTCCGCGCGTGCGGCGGTCGAGCTGGCAAGGAGGACGAACAAGGCGAGCAGGCGCGAAGACATCTGGTGGGGACTCCGAAGCCCAAGGGGCAGGCGCCTCAGGATAAGCCAAGGCGCAGGTACACGGAACACGAACGAGGTGTCAGATGGCGTGTTAGATGCCGCCCATGGCTGCGTCTCCGCTGCTGCTGCTCTGCTCGGCCTCTCCGCGCCGGCGCGACTTGCTCGCCGCGCTCTCGATCCGCTTCCAATCGGTGGCGCCGTCGATCGACGAATCGCGCCGGCCCGGGGAGCCGCCCGCGGCGCTGGCCGAGCGGCTGGCCCGCGAGAAGGCCGAGGCCGGCCTGCGCTCGTTTGGGAGGCCCGCCATCGCGCTCGCCGCCGACACGGTGGTCGCGGTGGGCGACGAGGACTTTGGCAAGCCCCGCGATCGCGCCGATGCCGCGCGGATGCTGCGCGCGCTCTCGGGAAGGACGCACGTCGTGATCACCGGTGTCTGCGTCGCCTCGCCCTCCGGCCTGCGCTCGCTGATCGCGACGACCCAGGTGCGCCTTCGCCCGCTCTCCGAAGAGCTGATCGGGTGGCTGGCCGCTTCCGGCGACGGCGACGACAAGGCGGGCGCGTACGCCGTGCAGGGGCTCGCCGGCGCGTTCATCGACCGGCTCGAGGGCAGCTTCACCAACGTCGTCGGCTTGCCGATGGCCGAGACCCTCGAGCTGCTCGCCCAGGAGGGCATCGTCTTGCCGTGGGAGGCGCGATGATCGACGTCGCCGCCAACCTGCTCGCCGTGCGCGCGCGCATCGCCACGGCCTGCGCGCGGGCAGGGCGCGATGCCGCCTCGGTGCGGCTGATCGCGGTGAGCAAGACCAAGCCGGTCGAGCTGCTCCGGACCGCGCTGGACGCGGGGCAGCGCGATCTGGGCGAGAACTATGCCCAGGAGCTGCGCGACAAGGCCGAGGAGCTTGGCGATGCCCCGCGCTGGCACTTCCTCGGCGCGCTGCAGACCAACAAGGTGAAGTACATCGTCGGGCGGACGGCGCTGGTGCACACCGTCGATCGCGGCTCGCTTGCAACGGAGCTGGCCCGGCGCGCGGCCCTGCTCCACGGTGTGCAGGCGGTTTTACTGGAAGTGAACCTGGCGGAGGAGCCGCAGAAGGGCGGCGTGCTGCCGGCGGGCTTGCCCGCGCTGCTGGCCCAGGTGCGCGCGCTGCCTTCGCTGCGCTGCGAGGGGCTGATGTGCATCCCGCCGGCCGAGCAGGACCCGCGGCCCCACTTCGCCCGCCTGCGCGCGCTTCGCGACGAGCACGGCGCGGGCCCTGAGCTCTCGATGGGCATGAGCGACGACTTCGAGGTGGCCATCGAAGAAGGCGCGACGCTGGTGCGCGTTGGCACCGCCATCTTCGGCGCCCGCGAGCCGCAGAGCGCGCCCGCCTGATCCCACCTCGCTCGGGGACACGCCCTGGCCGGCGGCTCGCGAACGCCTTGCCTCGCGACCGCCCGCGCGCTACGACAGGCCGCCCCGCCCCTCTGGCGGATGCGAGAGATGCTCATGCCGCTCATTGACGCCGCGCTCTCCAAGGCCGTTCAAGAGTTCAACGCAGGCGGCCAGCTCGGCGCCGATCCGGTCGCCGCCCGCTACGCCGAGCGACGCGCCGCCTACTCGTACTTTTCGCGGCAGATGAGCGACGCCGACTGCGAGGCGCTGCGGCCGTACCTCTTCTGCTGGCCCGAAGGGCGGGTCGGCAAGGGCATCGCGCAGAAGCCGGGCGACCACGTGACGTCGGTGCGCAACTTCATCGGCGGCCAGTGGCGCGCGGCGCTCTCGGGCGAGGAGGTGCCGATGTCCTCGCTGGCCGACAAGCGGGTCACGCTCTTCAAGGTGCCGGCCTCGAGCCCCAAAGATGTCGAGCTGGCCGTGGCCGCGGGCGACGCGTACTGGAAGTCGCTGGCCTGGGCCGACGAGGGCCTCGCTTATCGAAAGCAGGTTGTCAAAAACGTCTCGCGGTTGATGAATTACTTTACCGAAGAGATGCTCTTCGAGATCCGCCAGCAGATCCCCAAGACCCGGCTCGAGGCGGAGAAGGACTTCTGGGAAGGCAAGCGCGCCTGCGATCATCTGGAGGGATCGTTCGAGGCCTCGATCAAGGGCGAGATGGTCCCGGAGATGACCGCCGGCCAGCGCTACTGGCGCGATTGCTGGCTCCCAGCGGGCCTCGCGTCGATCATCACGCCGATGAACTTCATCTACGGCATCCCCATGATCCACCTCGCGGGCGCGTATCTCACCGGCTGCCCGTGGATCCTCAAGGGCCATCCGTTCGCGGCGCTGACCAACACCAGCATGACCCGCTTGTTCCTCGCCGCCGGTGCCGATCCGCGCACGATTCAAAAAGTGGAAGGATTTGGAAAGAGCATCGCTTCGATAGCCACTGATCATCGCGTCGCCGTGGTCGCGGTCACCGGATCGTCAGAGACGGCGCGGTCGATCAGCGACGGCCGCGGCCTCAACCGCACCCGCTTCGAGGGCGGCGGCTGCAACTGGTCGTGGGTGGACGACGGCTACAATGACGAAGAGCTGAACAAGATCGCCGTGCGGCTCACCTACGCCAAGCTCGGGCTCAGCTCGCACAAGTGCACCGGCCTGCACGGCGTCTCGGGCACGCGCGCCACGCTCGACCGGCTCGTGCCGCTCATCGGCGCCGAGATGGATCGCTGGACCGCGGGCGACCCGCGCGGCGACGCTCACGACAAGACGCTCGGGCCCATCATGGTGCACAAGGCGCAGACGGCCATCGATCTGGTCGCGCAGGCGAAGGCCGCGGGGCTCAAAGTGGTCCGCGAGGGCGGCCGCGCGCCGGGCGAGTGGGGCCAGAACGCCGAGGCCGTCAAGCCCGCGCTCATCGACGGCCTGACGCCTGAGACGACGCTCAAGCACGACTGGGACGGCAAGGGAGTGCGCGAGTACAAGATCGCCAGCACCGAGTTGTTCATGCCGGTGCTGGTGGCGATGGCGCGCACCTGGGACGAGTTCGTCCGCTTCTGCATGTTCGAGAATCCGCACGACCTCTCGACGTCGATCTGGTCGCGCGACGACAAGAAGCTGACGCGGGCGCGCAAGGTGCTCGGCGGGATGATCAAGGAGAACGACGGGACCGACTCCGCGCTCGAGTGGGAGGAGTTCGGCGCGTCCACCCTGGGCGAGAGCGGCAACATGGGCGTCGGTGAAGTGACCGCCACGGTCTCGATCTACGCGCGCCGGCAGAAGGGCCGCCACTTCGTTTTCTAAGGTTCCACGCGCGTGCCCGAGCCCTTCCTCATCCACGTCGATGGCGAGCCCGTCGAGGCGCAGCCCGGCGACACCGTGGCGGCCTCGCTCCTGCGCGCCGGCATCACCACCTTTACGCGCTCGATCAAGTACCACCGGCCGCGAGGGCCGTTCTGCCTGGAGGGCTCGTGCGGGCAGTGCTTGCTGCGCGTCGATGGCGTGCCAAGCGTGCAGGCCTGCCGCGCCAAGGCCGCGCCGGGGATGCGCTGCGAGAGGCAGAATGCGCCTCTGGGAAACGTCGAGAACGACGTCTTTCGCGCCGTCGACATCGTCTTCCCGGGCGGCCTCGACCACCACCACATCGCCACCTTCTCGCGCACCGCGGGCCTGCTCGCACTGGAGGTCGCGCGGCGCCTCGCGGGCCTGGGCGAGCTTCCGGACACTGCCTCGCCGGCGCGGCCTGGCAAGGCGCAGACCGCGCGCGTGGCCATCATCGGCGCGGGCCTGGCAGGGCTGGCAGCGGCGCGAGCGGCCGCGTTCGCGCTGGGCGAGGGCGTGGTGGTGCTCGAGCGCGAGGCGGCACCGGGCGGCTCGGCGCTGCTCAACCTCGACCCCGCGCGGCCCGGCTCGGCGCAGAGCTTCGAATCGCTGCGGGCCGCTCTGGGCGCGGGCGCGCGGCTCGTGTGCGACGCCGAGGTGGTCGGCCTCTACCCCGACGAGGGCAAGGGGCTGCTCGCCGTGCGCGGGCCCGATGGGCTCACCGCGCTGCGCGCCGAGCGGGTCGTGGTCGCCTGCGGGGGCACCTCGCAGCCGCTGCCCTTCGTCGGCGTGGACCGGCCCGGCGTCTACGCCGCGCGAGGTCTCATCAAGCTCTCGAGGCGTTGCGGCGTGCTCATCGGCGCCCCGCGCGTGCGGCCTGGCCCGGCTGTGCCCCGCGAAGGCGCGCCAAAGCTGGCCGTGGTCGGCGAAGGGCGCGAGCTCGAGCTGTGCAGCGAAGCGCTGCGGCGCTGCGGCTACGAGATCTGCGCGCAGGTGCCAGCGCCGCTCGTCCGCCGCGCGCGCGGCAATCCGGTGCGGGCGCTCGACCTGATCGACGGCCAGCGCCTCCGCTGCGACGGCGTGGCCATCGCGCTGCCGCCCGCGCCGCAGCACGAGCTCGCCACCTCGGCCGGCGCCAAGGCGCGCTGGGATGCGTCCCTGGGCGGCTTCCCCGTCGAGGTGGACGAGCGCGGCCAGACCAGCGTGCCCTGGCTCTTCGCGGCCGGCAGCGTCGCCAACTTGCCGCCGATCGAATCGGGCCGCGTGGCCGGCGCTGCGGCGGCAGCCTTCGAGGACGATCATGGCTGACAAGGCCATCGTCTGCGCCTGCGAGGACGTCTCGGTGCACGACATCGAGGCGGCCATGGCGCGCGGCCATCGCGACATCGAGAGCGTCAAGCGCTACACCGGCCTTGGCACGGGGCCCTGCCAGGGCAAGAGCTGCCTCGCGGGCTGCATGCGCATCTGCGCCAAGGCTGGCCTGCCAGAGAGCGCGCAGGTGCCGTTCCGCGCCCGGCCGCCGCTGCAGCCGACACCGCTCGCCGACTATGCCGGCCTGCCGCTGGACGGCGTCGAGTCCTTCCGCGCGCCCTTCGTGCCCGCGCCCGGACGGGACCCTGCGCCGAGCGAGCTCGCGCCGCGCGAGCCGCTGCCCGAGCGCGCCGACACGGTGATCATCGGCGGCGGCATCATGGGGCTCGCGCTGGCCTGGAACCTGGCCCGGAGCGGCGCCGGGAAAGTGCTGGTGATCGAGCGCGACTATCTCTGCGCGGGCGCGTCGGGCCGCAACGGCGGCGGCGTGCGGGCGCAGTGGACCACGCCGACGCTCATCGAGCTGGCCAAAGAGTCGATCGAGTTCATGAAGGGCTTCGCCCAGCAGCTCGGCATCAACGTCTGGCTGCGCAAGGGGGGCTATCTCTTCCTCGCGCACGATGACGAGACCGCGCGCCGCCTCGAGGACAGCGCGGCGCTCCACCGGCTGCACGCGCTCTCGACGCGCATCCTGTCGCCGCGCGAGGCGCTGCAGATCGTCCCCGAGCTGGACGAGCGGCGCTTCATCTCGGCCTCCTGGAACCCCGACGACGGCGTGGTCTTCCCCTGGCCGTTCGTCTGGGGCTACGCCGACGGGGCGCGCAAGCTGGGCGCGCAGATCGAGCCCTTCACGCGCGTGCTCGGCCTCGACGTCGAGGGCGGCCGCGTGACGGCGGTGCGGACCGATCGGGGCCGCGTGCAGGCGGGCAGGGTGGTGATCGCCTGCGGCGCCTGGAGCCCCGAGATCGCAAAGTTTGCGGGTGTTGAAATGCCGAATCGACCCTATCGGCACGAGATCGTCTCCTCCGAGCCGCTCAAGCCCTTCCTCGGCCCGCTGGTGTCGATGCTGGGCACCGGGCTCTACTTCTCGCAGTCGATGCGCGGCGAGATCGTCGGCGGCATGGGCGACCCCGACGAGCCGCAGGGCGCGAACCAGGCCTCGTCGCTGCGCTTCCTCGCGCGCTATGCGCGGGCGCTGACCGGGATCATGCCCGCGGTGGGCCACGTCAAGCTCCTGCGCCAGTGGGGCGGCCTCTACGATCTGACGCCCGACGGCTCGCCCATCCTCGGCGAGACCCCGGGCGTCGCCGGGCTCTTGCAGATGAGCGGCTTCGTCGGCCACGGCTTCATGATGGCGCCCGCGATGGGCCGCCGGATGGCCGCCTGGATGGGCGGCGCGAGGGACGAGATCTTCGAGCGCTTCACGCTCCGCCGATTTGCCGAGGGCCGCCTGGAGCGCGAGACGATGATCATCGGCTGAGCGGAATCTGCGCTAAAGACTGCTGCATGGCTCTGACGAATCTGACGCTCGGCTTCATCGGCTGCGGCAACATGGGCGAGGCGCTGGTCAAGGGCCTCCTTGGCAGCAAGACGGCGACGCCCGGGCAGATCCGCGTCAGCGCCCGCCGCCCCGAGCGCGTCGCCGAGCTGGTAAAGCAATATGGCGTCCTGCCCGGCTCGAACGCCGAGGTGGCGCGGCAGAGTGAGGTCATCATCCTCGCGACCAAGCCGCAGATCCTCGACCAGGTGCTGCGCCACCTGACCCACGAGGTCACGCGCGACAAGCTCGTCATCAGCGTGGCGGCCGGCGTGCCCATCGCGGCCATCGAGCGGCGGCTGCACCCGCCCATCCGCATCGTGCGCGCGATGCCGAACACGCCGGCCACGGTGGGCGCGGGGGCCACGGGGCTCTCGCTCGGCGAGCACGCCACCGAGGAAGACTTGAAGACGGCGCGCGCCATCTTCGACTCGGTGGGGCTGACCGTGGTCCTGGAAGAGTCGCAGCTCGACGCGGTCACCGGCCTGTCCGGCAGCGGCCCCGCTTACATCTTCCTCATCATCGAGGCGCTGGCCGACGCGGGCGTCAAGGTCGGCCTGTCGCGCCGCGCGTCCCTGCAGCTGGCGGCCCAGACCGTCCTCGGCAGCGCCAAGCTCCTGCTCGAGAGCGGCCAGCACCCGGGCATGCTGAAAGACGGCGTCACCAGCCCCGGCGGGACGGCCATCGCCGGCCTGCACACGCTGGAAGCGGGCGGCCTGCGCAACGTCTTGATGAACGCGGTGGAGGCAGCGACGCGGCGCTCGCGCGAGCTCGGCGAAGAGTTCCTGCGCAAGCTCTAGACGGCCCGGAAGTTCGTTCCCCTTCCAGGACGCGGACACGCCCTAGTAGTCGTCCGGGTTGTACGACTCATGCGCGGCGGCGGTGTCGTAGCTCAGCGCCGCGTCGTTTTCGACGATGCGCGCCTTCTTCCGCAGCCGCTCGACGAACGAGGCGTAGACCTCGTTCTTGCGCTGCCCCTCGACGCGGTCGCGCAGCTTGCCCTTCTCGTCGGGCGTGAACTTCGCCAGGTCGGCGCGGTCGCGGGCGGTGACCTTGAAGACGTAGAACGTCTCGGTGTCCTCGACAGGCGCGGCCGGAGTGGAGCCGACCTGCGTTTGCGCAAAGACCGCCGCGGAGAGCTTGGGCGCGAGGCCGAGGCCCGGGATGTAGCCGCCCGACGGATGGAACACCTCGGTCTCCTGCGCCTGCGGCTTCATGAACGACGAGAAGTCGAACTTTCCGGGCTCGGCCTTCTTGCCCGGATAGAGCGTGTTCAGATCCTCGCCGGCCTTCAGCTTGGCGAGCGCTTCCTCGGCCTTCTTCTTCGCGACCTCGGAGGCTTTCTTGCCCGCGAGCAGGTCCTGCGCGATCTGGCGCTGCACCTCGCTCAGCGGCTGCGAGCGCTCGGCGCGCTGCTCCTCGGCCTTGATGATGTGATAGCCGGTGCGGTCCTTGAAGACGGGCGAGACTTCGCCGACCTTCATCTTGGCCGCCTGCTCCTCGAGCGTCTTGCCGTACGCCGAGCCGCCCTTGGCGACAAAGCCCAGATCGCCGCCCAGCGCCTTGGTGGTCGAGTCTTCGCTCTTCTCCTTGGCGACGGTGGCGAACTCCTTGCCCGACTTCACCTCGGCGGCGGCGGCCTCGATGCGCGCGCTCGCGGCCTTGTCCTGGTCCGAGGTCGCGCCCGGCGGCACCGGCACCGTGATGGCGCGAACCTTGACCGCGGCGGGCTGCGTGTAGCGGGTCTTCTCTTCCTTCTTGTACTGCTCCTCGATCTCCTTCTGGTGGTCCTTGGCGTACGCGTCGGCCTCGGCGTCGGTGGCCTTGGCCTGGTCGCGGAACATGAAGCTCGTGAACTTCACGTACTGGATCTTCGCGCTCTCGTTCTGGGCAACGTAGAAGGTCTTCACCTCGTCGTCCGAGGCGACGGCGCCGTTGAGCACCGCCTCGACGGCCTTGGCGCGGAGCAGGTCGCGGCGCAGCGCCTCCTCGAACTTGGGGATGCTCATGCCATAGCCGTTCTCGACGAGGTTCTTGTAGTACTGCTCGTCGAACTTGCCGTTCTGCTGGAACTGGGGCGAGCTCAAGATCGACCGCGCCACCTCGTCGTCGCTGACGACGATGCCGAGATCGGCAGCCTCCTGCGCGAGCAACTCCTGGTCCACGAGGCCCTTGAGCGCCTCGGACTTGAGGTTGTCCTGCTTGGCGTTGTCGGTCGTGTACTTGCCGCCGCGCTGCTCCGAGTTCTGCCGGAAGCGGCGCGCGTACGCCTGCTGCAGCTCGGTGTAGGCGACGGTCTCGCCGTTGACCTTGGCGGCCCAGGTCTCGGGAGTGCGCGTGCGGTACCCGGACGAGCCGCGGCCGAACGAGAAGATGAAGGTGACGATGATCGCGCCGAAGAGAACGACGATCAGCGACGAGCGGGCATTGGACCGCATCGCGTCGAGCATGTCGGATCAACTCCTACTGAGGGGCTGTCGGCCGCGGGGTTCGGCACAAGGATTCGGCACAGCAGTGCAATTCCCAGTGCAGACGGCCGCTTGAAGGCTTGACACCCTAGGGAAACGGGGCACAGGATGCAAGCGCAAAAACACCGGGAATGCGCGGCCGCCTCCGCGCCTTTCCAGGGTCAGCGTGCGCGCCCTCCTTCGCAGATACAAAGAGCTGGTGTTCGTGGCCTTCCTCTTGGCCGCGCCCCTCGTCGTGTACGGCATCAATGGGCGCAAGCCGGCGCGGCTCAACCTCTTCGACCGCGGCGTCGTCCAGCTGACGGCGCCCGCCGAGAAGCTCATCGTCTGGGTCTCCAACGGCCTCGTCGATGGCTTCCAGAGCTACCTCTGGCTGCGCGGGGTGCGCGAGGAGAACCTCCAGCTTCGCCGCCGCGTCGTGCGCCAGGAGCAGGAGGTCTCCCTCTCGCAGGAGACCCGCCTCGAGAACGAGCGGCTGCGCAAGCTCGCCAGCCTGCGCGAGCGGCTCGGCAACGTGCACTCGCTGGCGGCCGAGGTCATCGGCGTCGGCGCCTCGCCGCACAGCCACACGCTGCGCATCTCGCGCGGTCTGCGCGACGGCATCCTGCGCGGCGCGCCCGTCCTCTCGCCCGAGGGGGTGGTGGGCACCGTCGCCCAGCTCGCCGACGGCTACGCCGATGTGCAGCTCATCGTCAGCCCCTTCTCTGCCGTCGCGGCCATCAACCAGCGCACGCGCGGCCGCTCCACCGTCAAGGGCGTCGGCGACATCGAGCGCTGCAAGCTCGAGTACGCGCGCCGCACCGAGGAGCTGGCCGAGGGCGACATGATGCTCACAGCGGGCGGCGCGGGCTCGTTTCCCAAAGGCCTGCGCATCGGAAAAGTGATCGACGTGCAGAAGAAGCCGTACGGCCTCTTCCAGAGCGCCACCGTCGTGCCCGCGGTCGATTTCTCCCGGCTCGACGAGGTCATCGTCGTGCTCCTGCCGCCCGAGCCCGAGCCGGCTTCTCCGCCGGGCGCGCCGGCGCTGGTCGGCAACGGCGCGAAGTCGGCCGCTGACGGCACGGTTCCCGCGTCCACGACGGCGGCCGGCCCTGCCGCGGTCCCGGCGGTCGCGCCGCTGACCGAGCGCACGCCATGAGCCTGCGCGTCGCCCTCGTGGTCCTGCTCTGCCTCGTGGCCACGGTGGTCGAGTCGGCCTCGCCCTTCCTCTTGCACCTCGGCCGCGCGCGCGCCGACCTTCTCCTCTCGGTCGTCCTCTATCTCGCGCTCAACGACGAGATCATCGCCGGCGCTGGCCTCTCGGCGCTGGCCGGCTACCTCGGCGAGATCAGCTCGGCGACGCCCGCCGGCCTCTACACCTTCCTGGCCGTGCTCACCTGGGCCATCGTGCGCCTCTCGGCGCGCGGGCTGCGCTCCGAAGGCGGCGCGCTCTCGGCGCTCATCGCCTTTGGCGCCAGCCTCATCCACTCGCTCGCGGCGGCCGGCCTCTTCTTCCTGGTGGCGCCCGCGCCCGCTGACCTCGGCTGGCGCTTCTCCGCCGCGCTCCCGTCCGCGCTGATGACCGCGGCGGCGGCGCCCATCGTCTTCGGGCTGCTCCGGCGCATCGACGCGCTCTTCTTGCCCAGCGGCGGCAATGACCCGCTCCCGCGCGGGGTCCGCTGATGCTCGTTCGCCGCGACGCCGACGACATGCGCGAGATCAGGCCGCGCGTCTATCGCGGCGCCGCGGTGGTGGTCTGCGCCTTGGTGATATTGCTCGTTCGCCTCTATCTGTTACAGATCTCCAGAGGCGACGAATACGCCTATCAATCGATCAACAATTACAAGAAATCGCTCTTCGTGCCGGCCGATCGCGGCGTCATCAAGGACCGCCGCGGCGCGGTGCTGGTCGACAACCGGCCCTCGTTCGACGTCTTCCTGACGCCCGCGTTCTGCAAGGGCAAGGAGAAGACCGAGGTGATGGGCCGCCTCGCGCAGTACCTGCACCTGTCGCCGGAAGACATCGAGCGCATGCAGCGCGACTACGACAAGGCCGTCTTCTCCAAGGACAAGCTCGAGCGCTTCAAGCCGCACCTCGTGATGCTCGATATCCCGCGCGACTACGTCGATGTCATCGAGGCGCACCGGCAGGACCTGAGCTGCGTCGACCTGATCCCAACGCCGCACCGCAACTACCGGCCCGAGCTGGCGAGCGGGCTGGCCCACGTGCTCGGCTACATGAGCGAGGTCTCGCAGCAGGAGCTCGACGACCATCCGCAGGCGTATCGCACGGGGCAGACGCTCGGCCGGCGCGGCTTGGAGCGGCGCTTCGAGGACGACCTGCGCGGCGAGGACGGAAAAGAGAACGTGGTGGTGGACGCCAAGGGCCGAAGGCTGGACGAGGCCACCAACGAGATGCTCATCCCGCAGGAGGAGCGCTTCGTGCCGGCGTCGCCGGGCAAGAACCTGATCCTCTCCATCGACGCGCGGCTTCAGGAAGCGGCCGACAAGGCGTTCCCGGGCCGCGCCGGCGCCGTGGTGGTGATGGAGGCAAACACCGGCTTCATCCTGGCGATGGTGTCGCGGCCCGCGTTCGACCCGAACAAGATGAGCGGGCGCATCTCGCGCAGTGAGCTGAAGGAGATGTTCGAGGATCCGCTCAAGCCCATGCTCAACCGGGCGATGAACGAGAACTACCACCCGGGGTCCACCTTCAAGGTGATGACCTCGCTCGCGGGCCTCGAGCGCGGCGTCATCGGCGACCACAGCACCATCAGCTGCGGCGGCCACTTCTCCCTGGGCGGCCACACCTGGCGCTGCGACAAGCCCGCCGGCCACGGCCCTCTGGAAGTGCGCCGCGCGCTGCAGGTCTCCTGCGACGTCTTTTATTACCGGCTCGGCGACATGCTGGGCCTCGACCCCATCGCCGCCATGGCGCGTTCCTTCGGCTACGGGCAGGTGACGGGCTTCGATCTCGGCACCCGCGAGAACGCAGGCAACATCCCCGACAGCGACTGGGTGACCAAGGTCTACGGCTTCAACGGCAAGGGCCACGCCATCAACGCCTCCATCGGCCAGGGCGGCGTCGACGTCACCCCGCTGCAGCAGGCCGTCGCCTACGCCGCCATCGCCAATGGCGGCTACGTCTATCGCCCGCAAGTGGTGCGCCGCATCGAGTCCGCCGATGGCCGGGTCGTGCGCGAGTTTGGCCCCATCCTGGCGCGCGAGGGCCGCGTTCCGGCCAAGCCCGAAAGCTTGAAGGTCCTGCGCGAAGCGCTGACCCTGGTCGTCAACAAGCCCGGCGGCACCGGCTATCGATCGCGCCTCCCCGACTTGGAGTTCGCCGGCAAGACGGGCACCGCGCAGGTGGTCAAGCTCGGCGCCAAGCAGAACAACAAGACCGACACCGTCAAGTACTGGTCGCGCGACCACGCCTGGTTCGCGGCCTTCGCGCCGGCCGACAAGCCCGAGATCGCCGTCGTCGTCCTCAACGAGCACGGCGGCTGGGGTGCCGAGTCGGCGGCGCCGCCCGCCTCGAAGATCATCCGCGCCTGGGCCGACCTCAAGGCGCAAGATGCGCTCGCGGCCGAGATGAAGGGCTTCGCAAACCAGCCTTCGACCAGCGCCCAGACCATCCCCGCCAAGGCGATCAGCGCCGGCAACTGATTACCGAAATTATCGAAATCGACAATGGCCTCCCTCGCCTCCGACAAGCGCACAGCGCACCTCCACTGGCCGCTGGTCTTCACCACCGGGCTGATCTGCGGCCTCGGCGTGTGGAACCTGGCCTCGGCCTCGCGGGGCGCGCTGCACGCAGTGTGGCAGCTGCAGATGATGTGGATGCTGGTCGGCGTCGTCGCCGTGGGCATCTTCCTGCTCATCGACTATCGCTGGCTCTCGACGCTGGCCTGGCCCGGCTATTTCCTCGCGCTCGGGCTCATCACCGCCGTCGCCTTCACCGGCAAGAAGGTGCTGGGCGCGCGCCGCTGGCTGCAGATCGGCCGCTTCCAAGCGCAGCCCTCGGAGCTGGTGAAGATCGCGCTGATTGTCCTACTGGCCCGCTTCTTCGCCCGGGACGAGGAGGGCGCGAGCAAGGGTGACTACGGCCTCAAGCAGCTGCTCCGGCCGTTCGCCATCATCCTCGTGCCGGTGGCGCTGGTGATGAAGCAGCCAGACCTCGGCACCGCGCTCGTCACCTTTGCGATCGCCATGACGATGATCTTCTTCGCCAAGGTGCGGCTGCGCTCGCTCGCCGTCCTCTTGGTCACCGGCGCGGCCACCGTGACCTTTGCCTGGATGCGGCTCTTGAAGCCGTACCAGAAGCAGCGCGTCTACACCTTCTTGAACCCCGAAGGCGACGCGCGCGGCGCGGGCTACCACGCCATGCAGTCGGTGATCGCGGTGGGCTCAGGGCAGGTGAGCGGCAAGGGCTGGGGCGAAGGCACGCAGAACGCGCTCGCCTTCTTGCCCGAGCAGCACACCGACTTCATCTTTTCCGTCTGGGCCGAGGAGCACGGCTTTCTCGGCTGCGCGGCCTTGATCGCGCTCTACGGCTTTCTCATCTTGACCGCGCTGGACGTGGCCGCGAACGCGCGCGACAAGTTCGGCGCCTTCTTGTCGATCGGCGTGGCCTCGCTCTTCTTCTGGCACGCCTTCATCAACATCGGGATGGTGACCGGCATCCTCCCCGTGGTGGGCGTCCCGCTGCCGCTCTTCTCCTCGGGCGGCACGAGCGTGGTCGTGGACATGGTCGGCGTCGGCATCTTGCTGAACGTCAGCCTGCGCCGCTTCATGTTCTAGGGCGTGTCCGCAAACTCCTCCCTCGCCAGAGGTCCGGAGTTTGCGGACGCGCGAGCCTAGATGCTGCTCTTGATCGCCGCCTCGAGCTTGCTCTTCGGGACCGCGCCGACGATCTGCTGCACGGGCTTGCCGTCCTTGAAGAGGATCAGCGTCGGGATGCTCATGATGCCGTACTTCTGCGGCACGTCCTGGTGGGCGTCGATGTCGAGCTTGCCGAACTTCACCTTGCCCTTGTACTGGGCGGCGAGCTCTTCGACGACGGGCGCGATGGCGCGGCAGGGGCCGCACCAGGTGGCCCAGAAATCGACGAGCACCGGCTCGCTGGAGCCGAGCACCTCGGCCTGGAAGTTCGCATCGGTGAACTCGCTCACGTCCTTGCTCGCCACTTGAGCCTCCGTTGCCTGCGCTGGCAGGCGAATGTGCACGTCGTTCGGCGGCGGTGCAACCGAACGTTCGCCTGGCACCTGCCCATGCGTGTCCGATTGCGCGGCTCCGCCCCCGCTGGTATCTGAGGTGCGGAGCGCCTGTCGCCCACGGCCAAATGGATGCCGGCCAGCGCGGGCGGGTGCACAAGTAGCGCAACCGAGCAGCTTTGACGGATCGAGCATGAGGAGTCAGTCAGAAGCAGCGCAGAGGGAGCCGTGCCTTCTGTACGGCGACGAGGAACGACGCGGCGGTGCGCCGGGCATCGCGCGTCATGCGACGGGAGTTAACCTGTTCGGTGCTCTAGATGGCTGATTATCTCTTCGTTCCGCAGACCGTCCTCGACAAGTGGTCCGAGCAGGGCAAGGTCGCGGTCGATGGCCACGTCCTCACGCTCTTGTCCGAGAACCGCTCGTTCCAGCTGACGAGCGCGGTGCGCTTCCTCAAGATGGAGGCCGGCGACGACACCGCGCGCCTGCTCGCCAAGGTGAAGACCACCGATGCGCTCAAAGCGATGGGCGCCGAGCACTACATGGACTCGGTGATCCTGGGCGAGTGCGCCTACCAGGTGCAGCAGGGCTTTCTCGCCGACGCCAACGCCATCCGGCTGGCCGCGGCCGCCGCGGGTCTCAAGGCCGCAGAGCCGCCTCCTCCGCCGCCGGACGCCTTCGAGCAGACGCCGCCTCCGCAGAAGCCGCTCCCCGCCGCTGCGGTCGCCGCGGTCGCCAGGTCGAATGACGACGAAGAGAACGACCTCCTGGCGCAGTTCCTCCTCGAGAACATGCAGTAGCAGAAAGCCTGGTGCCGCTTGGCCACCGCGTTCGTGCACCTCGCCATCGTCGCCTACACTGCCTCGGCCGCGATGTTCCTGGCCTGGCTGGTCAAGCCGCGCGATCGCCTGGTCCCGGCCGGACGCTGGCTGCTGATGGCGGGCCTCGTCACCCACGTCGTCTCGTTTGGCTTCGCGCTCAAGGGCTCGCCGAGCCTCGCCTCGGCCGGCATGGGCGCCTCGGCGTGGACCAGCGGACAGCTCTTCAGCCTCCTCGCCGCGCTCACGGTCGCAGGCTATCTGGCCCTCGACTTCAGGTATCGGCTACCGGTGGCCGGCGCGTTCGTCGCGCCCATCACCGTCGCCGTCATGGTCCCAGCGCACCTCGTGTCCGGAGGCCTCCGCCACTTCAATCCCGAGCTGACCCACTCGGTGGCGCTGGCGCTGCACGTCGGCTCGTCCACGCTCGGCACCGCGCTGCTCGCGCTGGCGTTCGGCCTCTCGCTCGTCTACCTGGTCAGCGAGAAGCAGCTCAAGCAGAAGCACCTCGGGCGCCTCTTTGCGCGCCTTCCGTCGCTCGAGCTGATCGATCGCGTGGGGTGGCGCCTGGTCGTCTGGGGGTTCGTCTTCCTCTCCATCTCGATCGCGACGGGCTCGCTGGTCAGCCGCGAGGCCACCGGCGCCGTCTTGCCGCTCGGGCCCAAGCAAGGGTTCGCGCTGGTCGCCTGGGGCCTCTTGGCGACGCTGGTGCAGGCGCGGCTGGTCGCGGGCTGGCGCGGGCGTCGCGTCGCGCTCCTGGTGGTGGCCGGCTTCCTCTTGCTCGCAGGGAGCTACGCGGCGCTGCTCTCGTCGCCCGCGGCGCGCCCCTCGAGCGAGCGGCCGGCGCGCGCGGACCTGGAGCTCCGCGAGTGAGCGAGGTCTTCCTCAATGTCGGCCTCTCGCACAAGCAGGCCGCCATCGCGGTGCGCGAGCAGGTCGCCGTGCCCGCCGAGGAGCTGCTCTCTCGCCTCGCCCGGCTGCGCGCGGTGCCCGGAGTGCGCGAGGCGATGCTGCTCTCCACCTGCAACCGCCTCGAGGTCTTCGCGGTGGCCGACAGCGCCGGCGCCGGCGGCGAGCTGCTCGCCGAGCTTGGCCCCGCGGCCGCGCCCCACGCGGTGCTGCGCGCGGACGCCGAAGCGCTACGCCATCTCTTTCGCGTGGCCTCGAGCCTCGACTCGATGGTGGTCGGCGAGGCGCAGATCCTGGGCCAGCTCCGGGAAGCCGCGGCCGCCGCCCAGCAAGCCGGCTGCACCGGCGCGGCCCTCAATGCGGCCGTCGCGCGCGCGGTCACGGCGGCGCGTCGCGTGCGCACCGACACCGCCATCGCTCGCGGCGCCGTCTCGCTCTCGAGCGTGGCGGTCGAGCTGGCCCACAAGGTGCTGGGCGAGCTGGCCGGGCGCGTGGTGCTGCTGGTCGGCGCCGGCGAGATGATCACGCTCGCCGCCCGCGAGCTGCGCGCCGCCGGCGCCAAGGAGCTGCTGGTCGCCAATCGCAGCGCGGCTCGCGCCGAGGAGCTGGCCCAGCAGATCGGCGGCGCGGCGGTGAGCTTGTCGGAGCTGCCCGCGCTGCTCGAGCGGGCCGACGTCGCGGTCTGCTCGACGGCCGCGCGGTCCTTGCTCATCACCCGCGAGCTGATGGCCCGCGCCGTCAAGGTGCGCCGCTACCGGCCCATGTTCCTCATCGACCTGGCGCTTCCGCGCAACGTGGACCCGCGCTGCAACGAGCTCGAGAACGTTTACAGCTACGACCTCGACGATCTCGAGAAGGTGGCCGCGCAGAACCGCGACCTGCGCGAGGCCGAGGTGGGCCGCGCCGAGGCCTTGGTCGAGGAGGAGCTGCAGGGCTTCCTCGCGGCACGGCGGGAGCGGCAGGGCCTGCCCGTCCTGGCGCGCCTGCGGGCCCACGCCAAGGCCGTCGCGGACGCCGAGGCGGACAAGACGCTGGCCCAGCTCGGTCCGCTGACCGACCGGCAGCAGAAGAGCGTGCGCGCGATGGCGCTCGCCATCGTCAACAAGCTGCTCCACGGGCCGACGCAGAAGCTGCGGCTCGAGGCGGGGCAGGGACCCCTGGCCGACGCCGCGGGCGAGCTCTTCGGCCTCCGCGACGCCGAGGTGGAGGGCGAGGCCGCGCCTGAAGGCGAGCCCGCGAGCGAGCTGCCTGGCCAGGAGGAGGCGCGGTGAGCGCAGCGAGAGCGCCCCTGCTGATCGGCACGCGCAAGAGCCCGCTCGCGCTCTGGCAGGCCGAGCGCGTCCAGGCGCTGCTCGCCGCGCGCGGGCAAGAGAGCGAGCTGGTCAGGCTGAGCACGCTCGGCGATCGCATCGTCGATCGGCCCCTGGCCGAAGTCGGCGGCAAGGGGCTCTTCGTCAAGGAGCTCGAGGAGGCGATGAGCGAGGGCCGCGCCGACCTGGCCGTGCACAGCGCCAAGGACGTGCCCTACGCGCTTCCGCCGGGGTTCGTCCTGGCCGCCTTCCCGCAGCGCGAGGACCCGCGCGACGCGCTGGTGGCGCCCCGGGCCGGCTCATTTGCAAAATTACCGAAAGGCGCGCGCGTCGGAACCAGCTCGTTGCGACGCGCGGTGCAGCTCCTCGCGGCCCGGCCCGATCTGGTGATCGTGCCGGTGCGCGGCAATGTGCAGACCAGGCTCTCGCGCGCGCTGCCGAGCGGATCGGCGCTCGACGGCGGCCCGCTCGACGCGGTGGTGCTGGCGCTCGCGGGGCTGCGCAGGCTCGCGCTCGAGCAGCACGTGACCGAGGCGCTGCCCATCGAGCTGTCGCTCCCGGCGGCCGGCCAGGGCGCGCTGGCCATCGAGGCGCGGCTCGGCTCGCGCGGCGAGGTGGCCAGCCTGCCCCTCGACGATCTGGTCACCTCGCGCTGCGTGCGCGCCGAGCGGGCCGTGCTCGCGCGCCTTTCGGGCAGCTGCACGGTGCCGCTCGCGGCCTACGCCGTCGCGGAAGGAAACCGGCTCTGGCTGCGCGCCTGCATCGGCGGGCCCGACGGAAGCGGCGGCACCGCGCTGGTGCGGGCCGAGCGCCGCGGCGACGGTGAACACCCGGAGGCACTAGGCGTGAAGATCGCGGAAGACCTGCTCTCGGCCGGCGCTGGTCCCTTGCTCGAGGCCGCGCGCGCAGCCGCCCTCGGCCTCGCAGCCCCTGAGCGGCGGCAGTGAGCGTGCTCGCCGGAGCGCGCGTGCTCGTGACCCGCGCGCGCGAGGACCAGGCAGCGCTGGGCGCGCTCTTGCGCTCGCGCGGCGCCAAGCCCGTCGCCCTGCCTTGCATCGAGTTCGAGGAGCCGAGAGAGCGTGCGCCGCTCGACGCCGCGCTCGCGCGCCTGATGGCAGGCGAGCGGCCAGACCTCATCGTCCTCTCGTCGCCTCAGGCCGCCCAGCGCCTCTTTGCCGAGCTGACCGCGCAAGGGCTGCCTCCCGAGGGGCTCGCCTTTGCCGCGGCCGGAGATGGCACCGCGCGCCTCTTGCAAACGCTCGGCGCGACCGACGTCGTCGCTCCCGAAGGCGGCGCCGGGGCCGAGGCGCTTTTGCGGCTCCTGTCCGCGCGGGCCGCGGGTTTGCGCGTCTTGCTCCCGCGCGCCGAAGAGGGCGGCAGCGAGCTGCCGAGCGGTCTGCGCGCGCTCGGCGCCAGCGTCGAGGAGGTGACGCTGTACCGCACCGTGCCGGCCGGAGAGCTGGACGCGGGCGCCGAGGCGCTCCTCCGCCGCGGGGCCATCGCGGCCATCGCCTTCGCCAGCGGGAGCGCGGCGCGCGGCTTCGCCTCGCTCTTCGCGGACGACGCGGGCAAGCTCGCCGCCGCCTGCGCCGTGGCCTGCATCGGCCGGTCGTGCGCCGACGCCGCCCTGGCCGCGGGCCTGCGCGTGGACGCGGTCGGCGAGGGCGGGCTCGAGGGGCTGGTGGACGCGCTGGAGTCGGCACTAGCTGCAAAGTCAGGCAGATAGCGCCGGTGGGGTACCGGCCGCGGGCAGGCGGGAACCCGCCGCTCGGAACGGGCGCCCACCGGCACCGATGCGGCAATTGCAAAGCAAGGTTGCCGGAGCCCTTGATCCTCCCGACGGGTTCCCGCCTGCCCGCTGCCTATCTGCCAGACTTTGAGTATGGGGGGGGGAATAGACATCTAGTAAGTCAGCTTGAGTCCTCAATCGCGACCACCTGACGTCTTCTTTCAACCCACTCCCAATGTCAGGCAGATAAGCAGATAGGCCGCCGGCGGGCCTCTGCCTGCCGGCGGCCGGTGCTGATTTGCCTGGCATTCGCGCCCCTGACCTCAGGGATAATTCTGGTTCAGGTACTCAACGATGGCCGCGGTCTCATTGACCGTGCGCTGGCTGATGCCCGGGTAGATACCTAAGTAACTAAAGGCGTGCAGGTTGAGTTGACCAAGGGTCTCGAAGGTCGGCGCGAGCTCGCCCGGCAAGACCGCTCCGCCGTCCGGGGCGAAGGCGTTCGGGTTGGCCGACTCGACCATCGAGTATTGCGGCGCCGCCACCAGGAGCGCGGCTGGCGTCGCCAGGTGGCAGCTCGCGCAGTCGATGGTGTTGGCCGAGTGGCGCGAAGGATTGTCGATGCGCGCCAGGGCGTCGAAGCTCTGCTGGCGCGTCCCGGCATCGAGCCCTGCGGCCGTGACCACGTTGGTGAGCGCGGTGAGATCGTCCGCGCTGCTCGTGGCGGGGGTGAACTTGCCCTCGAGGTCGTCGAAGGAGAACCCGCTGAAGAAGGACTGCGCCGTGGCTGAGCCCGGCAGCGAGGGGATGGCCATCGCCACCAGGGCGGAGGGCGAGGGCGAGCTGAAATCCGCGCCCTTGAACGTCCAGTTGAAGGTGCTCGTGCTGCTCAGCTGGGTGATGCGCGCGATGCGCTCCTGGCCGGCGAGGCCGCGCACCAGATCGCGGACCGCGGCGGCGAAGGGGCCGGCGAGCCCTTCCCGGACCATCAATGGATGCGGCTGCAACCTGCCGAGCCGCTCGCCGGGCTGCGCGCGCGACAGCCGCAGCCGATAGAGCTCGAGCGAGAGGTTCAAGAGCTCGTCGCGGGAGAGCGCGTAGAAGACGTGCAGCGCGGAGTCGAAGGCCTCGGACCGGCCGCGGCTGGCGTTGAACTTCACCTCCTGGAAGACGAGTCGAAGTTGCGGCGCGCATCCCTGGCCGTGCGGGTCGGGGGCGAGCGCGGCGAAGCACGGATCGAGCCTGAGCGAGGTGGCCCGCAGGTCGGCGTAGCTCGCCTCGCTCGAGCCGCCGGGCGTTGGCGCCTTGGCCGCAGAGCCTGTGATGTGCCCCACGGCGTCGTAGAACGATGGAGGCAACAGGACCCCCGCGCTGCCCTCGTCCGAGGCCTTCAGCGTCGCCGAGTCGAGCTCGTCCTGCGTCGCCGGCAGGGGAAAGAGCATCGACACGTCGTTGAGCTGCACGCCGGTCAAGCCGCCGTCGAAGGTGGCAGGGCCCGCATCGGCGACTCCCGACGAGTGGCGCCCGCAGGCGGCCAGGAGCGCGCAGCCGAGGGCGGCCGCGAAGCGAGGCGACAGGACGCGAGCAAGGGAGCGAGGCCGCGGAGTCATCGAGCGGCAAGCTAGTGGCGGGCGCCCCGCTCGCACACCAGGCGGCAAGGCGCGGGCTGATCTTTAGTCAACCGCGCGATAGAGCGCGTACACCGCGCCCCAGCCGAGCGCCAGGAAGAGGACGAACGCGGCCATCGAGACCCGCTCCATCCAGTCGAGCGCGCTCTTGCCGACCGTGATGCCCCAGCCCATGGCGAAGGACCAGAGCCCGTTGGCGAGGTGATAGGCGACCGCGAGGGTGCCGAGCAGGTAGACGACGAGCGTCGGCAGGTGGTGGTGCATCTCGCCGGCGATCTCGCGGAAGGGCTCGGCGCGACCCAGCACGAAGCGCGGCTCGGCCCAGGCGAGCCAGAGGTGCGCGCCGAGGAAGAAGAGCAGGCCCACGGCCGAGAGCCGCTGGACGATGTAGCGCACGTTGGAGAAGTAGGTGGAGGCGACTTTTGGCCGCGAGCGGAACATGCGGCCGATGCCCCAGATGGTGTGCCAGGCGAGCGGCGCCAGCACGACCAGCGCGGTGATGAAGCGCGACGCTTCGCTCGAGTGGCCGGTGACCGACTCCTGCCAGGCGCGCGGCGAATCGTAGGCGGCGAGGTTGTTCCAGAGGTGGTTCACCGTCCAGACGCCGAGCGGCAGGATGGCAAAGAGCGAGCCCAGGCGCGCGGCGAGGAACTTGCCCGCAGTCGCGCGGGCGCTGGGCGGGGCGGCCTGGTCGTGCGCCTGCGCTTCGGCCATCGTCTGCATGCGGTCTCCTTGGAGGCGCGCCTTCGATAGAGCGAGCGAGCCGCCCCTGTCAACAAGCGCGCTGCGGGTCCGCGCTCCCGCTGCTCTAGAAGACGGCGCTGGAGAGCGCGGCGCACTCGGAGGTCTTGAACTTGCCGAAGATCTCGTGCGAGACGGAGGCCGAGTCGCTGGCGAGAAAGTCGAAAGTGCCGACAGCCTGGTCGCCAGGGACAGCGCTGAACTGCTTGAGGCTGATGATGCCCTGGTAGCCGACGTAGCCGAAGATGGGCTGCCCGGGCCCCGAGGTGGCCAGGATCTGGCCGCCGCCGTCGTTCGACAACTCGAGGTGGAAGGTCCCGAGCCGGTCCGCCGTGGTCGTCATCAAGAGCGCGACGAAGGGCTCGACCGGCTTCTTGAAGTAGTCGGGATGGGCCGCGAGCGCGGCGCAGAGGTTTCCGTGATCGGTGAGGACCATCATCGACACGCTGCGCGCGTGGCCGGTCTTGTCGGTGGTCTGGTAGACCGCGTGGATGGCGCTCAGGATGTCGGGCAGGAAGGCGTTCGAGGCGGTCCCCGTGCCGACGATGCCGCCGTAGACCTGGTTGTCGCTGTTTCCGCAGCCGGCGAGGGCGGGCAAGGCCAGGGCGATGGCGACCAGGAACCGACGATGCACGCGCACCTCCAACAGTGGGACGGCAAGGACGTTCTCATCTTCACTCGGGGCGCTGTCAATCGCCGCCCGGCCCCCGCCCGCAAGGGGGTTGTTGCAGGCGGCCCCAGCGACCTGTAGGTAGCGCTCATGCCCTGGGAAGAAATCGCCGGCCAGGAGCGCGCGGTGCGCCAGCTGCGGGCCGGCCTCGCGCGCGGGCAGCCGCACCACGCCTACTTGTTCGCGGGCCCCGAGGGAGTCGGCAAGGAGTTGCTCGCGCGCCTCTTCGCGCAGGCCGCCAACTGCGAGGCCGCAGAGCTCTCGAGGCCGTGCGGCGCCTGCTCGAGCTGCATGAGCATCGCGCGGGGGAACCACAGCGACGTCCTCTTCGTGCGTCCGCTGGCCGATCTGTTGGCGCGCGGGCAGGTGGCCAAGGCCGATCTCGACGCGGCCCCGTCGCGCGAGATTCGCGTGGACGAGGTGCGGCAGCTCTCGCGCCGGCTCTCGCTCGCGGCGGCGTCGGGCCGGCGCAAGGTCGCCATCTTGACCCCCGCCGATGCGCTCAATGAGCGGGCGCAGAATGCCCTCTTGAAGACACTCGAGGAGCCGCCGAGCGCCACGACCTTCATCCTGGTCACCGCGCACCCGGACGTGCTCTTGCCCACGGTGCGCTCGCGCTGCCAGCGGGTCGCGCTCGGGCCCCTGCCGTCCGAGGTCATCGAGGCGCGGCTCCTGCGCGAAAAGGTGCCCCCGGCCGAGGCGCGCGAGCGGTCGCTCTCCGCCCAAGGCAGCCTCGGCGCCGCGCTGGAGCTCGACAGCAAGGAGCTGGAGCGGCGCAAGTCGGCCGCACGGCTCTTGCGGGAAGCGCTCGCGGCGCAAGACGAGCGGCCCGCGCTCGATCTGGCCGAGGCGCACTCGGAGCGGCAGAGCGCGGCCGCCCTGGCGCAGGCGATCCACGAGTTCCTGCACGATCAGCTGGTGGCGGCCTCGGCCGCGCCCAAGGCCAACCAGCCGGCGCGCCTGCTCCAAGAAGAGGCGCTCTGCGCCAAGGTCATCGACGTCCTCGAGCAGAACGGCAATGGGCGGCTGCAGCTAGAGCGGCTCCTGCTCGGGATGCGCGCCCTCGGAGGCTCCCGTGGTTGAGCACGACGCCTTCGCGCAGATCCTGGAAGAGGCGGCCGCGGGGAAGGGCAAGCAAATCTATTTAGTGGAGGGCGACGAGTTCCTCGCCCGCAGCGCCGCGCGTGAGCTGGCGGAGGCGCTGGTGCCGCAGAAGGACCGCGCGCTCAACCTCGTCGTCCTCGACGCCGCGGCGGGCCCGCGCGAGATCGCCGCGCACCTCGTGACCGTGGCCATGTTCGCCGCGCCCAAGGCCGTGATCGTCGAGGGCGCCGAGGCCTTCGCCGATGAGGTGGACGCCGAGAAGGAGCTGGGCCGCGCCCGCGACCTCTGGCAGGCGAGGCGGCAGCGCGACGCCGCCCGGCGCCTCTTGAAGCTGGTGCGCCCCGCGGGCTTTGGCGCCGCCGAGGTGGCCTTCGGGCAGAAGGGGGCGGCGAGCGCGGCGAAGTGGCGCAAGGACGTCGGCGCCGCGCCCGACGAGGCCGACAAGGGCTGGCTGCAGGAGCTGAGCGCCTTCGCGCTGGACAACGAGCTCAAGGCGCCGCCCGAGGAGCTCGAGGTGCTGATCACCGCGCTCACCCGCGGGCTGCCGCCGCGAACGCACCTCGTGCTGGTGGCCGACGGGCTGCCGACCAAGCACGCGCTCGCCCGCCTCGCCGCCGAGAAGGGCGTCACCGTCAAGCGGCGCGCCGAGCGCAAAGGGCGGGGCATCGAGACGCTCGACATCTCCGAGGTGGTCGAGCAGGAGCTGCGGCCGCTGAAGAAGAAGCTGGCCCGCGACGCCGAGCTGCTGCTCAAGCAGCGGCTGGGCGATGACCTGCGGCTGCTCGCCACCGAATTGCAGAAGCTCGCCACCTACGCGGGTGATAAAAATATCATCGAGCGGCAGGACGTGGAGCTGCTCGTCGTCAGCGTGCGCGAGGAGGAGTTCTTCGCGCTCGGCGAGGCCGTGGGCGAGGGCGACCTGCCGCGCGCGCTCTTCCTCTTCGGCGAGGAGCTGCGGCGCAAGACCTCGGCCCAATCGGTGGCGCTGCCGTTCCTCGGCGGCATCGCCGGCGCCGTCCGCCGCGCCCTCGCCGACAGCGCCCGCTACGCAGCCATCGCCTCGACCAAGGGCCCGCGCGAGATCACCTACCAGGACTACCAGCGCAGCGCCTTCCCCGAAGTGGAAGCCGAGATGTCCGCCAAGGGCGCCAAGGCCCCCAGTCCCTATGGCTCCTATCTCGGCTACAAGCGCTCCCGCCGCCGCCCCCGCAGCCACTGGCGCGACGCCTTGATCCGCTGCGCCGAGGTGGACGCGGCGCTGAAGAGCGGCGGCGATCCGCAGCTCGAGATCGAAGCCTTGCTCGCCTCCGTCTGCCGGTAGGTGAAGCCGGCTGCTCGGCTGCCCTCTCCCTGATCCTGGGCTGGCCCTCAAGCGCCGCCGCTCCGTGCCGATCGCAGTGCAGGAGCCACCACCATGATCAGAGCCGCAGTCCTGAATCCCAACTACGGAAAAGGTGAGCACACCGTGGACGAGTCGGAGCTGGGCCCGCCGCCGCTCACCAGCGAGGAGGTGGCCGCGCGCCTGCAGGCCAGGTTCAACTCGCCGACCTACCAGGCGCCGATGCTCCCCGCGGTGGCGATGGAGGTCATCTCGCTCTCCCAGCGCGGCGACGCCGACCTCGACAAGATCGCGGTCGTCCTCGAGCGCGACCCGATGCTCGCCTCCCGCGTCCTCAAGCTGGTCAACTCGCCGCTCTACGTGGGCCAATCGCCCATCCGCTCGCTCAAGCAGGCGCTGGTGCGGCTCGGACTGTCCGCCGTGCGCAACGCCATGCTCGAGATCGCGCTCACGGCCAAGGTCTTCCGCGCGCCCGGCTACTCGCCCGCGCTCGAGTCGCTGCGCCGCCACAGCACCGCCGTCGCCCATCTCACCCGCCTGGTGGCGCGCTGGGCCGGCCTCGACGGCGAGTTCGGTTTCCTCTGCGGCCTGCTCCACGACATGGGCGTGGCCGGCGGCTTGCTCGCGCTGACCGACGACAAGGGCAAGCCCACCGTGGACCTCGCGCTCGCCTGGCCCGCCGTGGTCGGCCTGCACGAGAGCACCACCCAGCTCCTCGCCCGCCTCTGGAAGCTGCCCGACGAGCTGGCGGTGGTGGTGGGGATGCACCACCAGCTCTCCGAGGGTGGAAAAGTACACCCCATGGCCGCCGCCATCTGCCTCGCGCAGTCCTTCGCCGACGACGTGGGAGCGCGGCTCGCCCCTCCGCCCTCGTGCCAGGAGCCCTCGAACGCCGAGCAGGACCAGCCGCAGATCATCACGCTGGCCATCTCCGCGCTCGGCTTCCAGGACAAGCTCCTGGCCGCCGTGCGCGCCGACGCCAAGACGGTCGGCGAGAAGATCAGCTGGTCCTTGTCGGCCAACGGCTAGGAGCAATGCAGGCAAATTGGCACCCGTAGGGTACCGGCCGCCGGCAGGCAGAGGCCCGCCGCTCGGAACGGGCGCCCACCCGCGTGAGGTGGCTCGCTGCGCTCGCAGCGATCGGATTTCTTGCCGCGGGAGCCCTTGATCCTCGCGACGGGCCTCTGCCTGCCGG